>CAIOSI010000013.1 GCA_903860975.1 uncultured Alphaproteobacteria bacterium | reverse complement strand
GCGCCGTCAGGACATCAACCTGCCGCAGCTTGGCGACGATCTCTTCGGGCTTGTGGTGCTTCCTTGCCATCGTTCCATCCATCCAAATGGTCCTCGGACCAACATAAGGGATGGATCACTTCAAGGGGGTCAGGCCAGTCGGCGTTCTTATTGGCGCGGCGCTCGCGCTGTCACTCGTCTCAGCGGCATCGGCTCAGACCTACCCAGTCAAACCGGGCGTGACCTACAACCAGATCGGATCGACGGTGATTGGTTCGGATGGCACCACCTACAACAAGATCGGCAGCACCACGGTTGGATCGGACGGGACGACGGTCAATCACATTGGGAACTCCACCATCGTGAGCGGTTCCAATGGCCAGTCCACGACCTACAACCGCATCGGAAATACGGTGGTCGGGTCGGATGGCTCTACGTCCAATCGGATTGGCAACACGACCATCATCAACGGGCCGAACGGCAAGACGACGACCTGCAACACCATCGGAGCCACGCTGATCTGCAACTAGGCCAAGGGATGCGACGAACGGTAATGATGGTGGCGGTTGCGATCCTGGCCGCCGGCGCGGGCGCGAAAGTACGGGCCGCGACCCTCGCAGGCCTGAGGACCGGAATGACGGCCGCCCAGGTCGAGGCGGCAGCGCCAATGGGGTTCAGCCTCAAGTTTTTCGGACGGGAAGCGGCGGGTTCAGCCGCGCTTGTGAAGGATGCCGATATCTTCGCGACGATGGCATTTTGCCGAGGGCGCCTGATCTCAATCAGCCGGTCCATTGATGCGGACAATGAGTGGGTTGATCGTGTCAGAGCGGCCGTTGCGAGCCGGTGTCAGCCTACCATCGTCACGCGAACCGACCCGTGGTCCGGCCCCGGAGGTGGCACCGTCGAGGCCGTTATCATGAGGTGGTCTGACAGCCGCTCTCGGTATGAGGTCTCACTAGCGCCCGAAGGTCGGGATGGCCGAGGAACTCTTCGCCACAATCGCGGCGCGTCCGAGTCTGTCTTTGCAGATGTCGACAATCCTTGCCGGACCAACGGCGAGAGTAAGGCCCAGCAATAGGGGGCTGTTTCGTCCGCGACAGATGACCGGATCGGAGCGTGACCGCTGGGCCAGTCGGAAACGCGGCCCACGTCCGGTTTGACGGTTCCCGAAAGCGGACCCTCCCAAGGTCCGCTATGGGGGGAAAGCGGACATTGAGGCGGTCCCAAGCGTGCGTTCGTTCTGCGCTTAGTCGGTGCGTACGCCGGTTTGCTGATCCAGTTCACCCCGCGGAGTAAATTCAGGACGAGGCCGGCTTTTGAACTGTCCAACGGCTAGGCTTGCGACACCGGCTCCTCGGGGCCTGCGAATTCCCGGGCGACGCTGGCGAAGTTGTGGGCGAGCACATTGTTCTCCTCCGCCCGCGCTGCGAGCGCCAAGCCGGTGGCGATGGCTTTTCCGGCGAGCGTCACAGGAATGAAACGAACCGTATCTAGGCGTCCGTGCGGTCCGTTCGACGCCAGCAGCCCCACGCCCATCCCGCTCTCGACCAGAGCAATCATGGTGTGCACGTGGGTGACCTCCTCGGCGACCCGGGGAAGAAAGCCGGCGGCCTCGCAGCAGACCACAATGTAGACTCTCAGGTTCGAGGCGCGGTCGAACAAGATGAAAGGCTCGTCCGCAAGATCTTCCAGCCGCACTGAGCTCGAACCGGCCAAGGGATGCCCGGGGGACACGGCCAACATCAGGGTCTCGCGGCTCAGCGGGGTCAGTGTCACGCCCTCCCCATCATAGATCGGGGTTCGGATCAGGCCGATATCAAGTTCGCCCTTGCGCAGCCCCTCGAGCACATCATGCGTGGTCGCCTCCTTCAGTCTTAGTTCCACGGTGGGGAACCGTCGCCTGAACGCCGGAACCACCAAGGGCACGAGCGAAAAGGTTGCGGAGGTCACGAAGGCCACGCTTAGCTGGCCTCTATGGCCCTCGCCCAGGTCCTCAGCCAATGTCCGCAGGGCTTTGGCTCGGTCATCGATTTCTTGCGCGAGACGCCACGCGAGTTCGCCGGCCGGCGTCAAAACCGCCCCTCGCGGATGCCGATCAAAGAGCTTCAGGTGAAGCTCCTCCTCAAGCTTGCGGATCGAGACCGACAGCGGCGGCTGGGCCATGTGCATTGCCTCTGCCGCACGGCGAAAGTTCTGGTGCCGGGCGACGGCGAGGAAATGTCGGAGCTGCCTGAGTTCCACGATACACCACAGATATCAATTTGGGGTTCTTCGGTATTGGAATTTGCATCTCATGCAGCCGTACCGTCGTCGTCAATAGGAAGGGACCATCATCGGTGTTGGGCTCGGGCGCAGTCGCGGAGAGGGACGTGGAACAGTCGCTTCCGATGATCTCGCCGATTCCGACCGGCCGGCCGAGCACAGCAATGGCTTCCGCAGAGACGCTCGTCGAAGTCCTGTCCCATTGGGCCAGATCGGCACCCAACCAGGAGGCTCTGGAGTTCCAAGGCCGACGCACAACCTTTGGCCAACTCGATGAGCTGTCACGCGGGGTAGCCGCAGGTCTGGCAGACTTGGGCCTCCGACGTGGTGATCGCGTGATCTACTACGCCCGCAATAGCGACGACTTCTTTACCCTGCTGTTCGGCGCCGCGCGGCTAGGCGTGGTGGTGGTGCCAGTGAACTGGCGCCTGTCGGCGACGGAAGCTGCGCAAATCGTTGAAAACGCCGGAGCAAAGGCGATCTTCGCGGGTGCTGGCTTTGCCGAACGGCTAGCGCAGGCGCTAGGGACACAAGCGACTGAGCGGCCGATCATCGCCGTGGCGGATAGCGCAGGTCCAGGACTTCGAGCCTGGATCAGCTCCCATCCAACTGACGCCGATCAATCCGTATTGGCGGACGACGTCGTGCTGCAGCTCTACACCTCCGGGACCACTGGGCGGCCCAAGGGCGCGATGCTGACCCACCGGGCCTTCCTGGAGCCGCAGCGCCTGCGCCGCGCGGCGGGGGTTGCCTGGGACATTGCTTCCACCGACGACGTCACACTGGTTTCCATGCCGCTCGGTCACATCGGCGGTTCGCGGATGGGCGTGCTCTCGCTGACCGCAGGAGCCAAGGTCGTCGTGGCGCCTGAGTTCAGCGTCGATGGTCTTCTGGACCTTATCAGCCGATGCGGCGTGAGCCGGATGTTCATCGTGCCCAATGCGCTTCGGCAGTTGCTGGACGATCCCCGCACCGCTGGGGTCGATTTTTCCCGGTTGAAGGTGCTGTTCTATGGCGCCTCCCCCATGCCTGCGCAGCTGCTTCGCGAAAGCATGGCGGTCATTCGCTGTGGGTTCGTCCAGCTCTACGGGATGACCGAAAGCTGTGGCGGCGTCGTCGCGCTCAGCCCCGAGGACCATCTCGCCACAAAGGGACCGCGGCTGGGTTCGACTGGCCGCGCCCTGCCAGGCGTAGAACTTGCGATTGTCAGTCCTGAGGGCCACCGGCTAGGCCCCGGCGAAGACGGTGAGATCCTGGTTCGCTCGGCCTCGATCATGGCGGGCTACTGGAACGACACGGCCGCCACCCGCGCAGCCATTGATGCCGACGGCTTCCTGCACACGGGAGATATCGGGGCCCTGGACGCCGACGGATATCTCTACATCCGTGACCGGCTGAAAGACGTGGTGATCTCCGGCGGCGAGAACATCTATTCGGCCGAGGTTGAGGCCGCGCTTCTGGAGCATCCGCAGGTCGCTGAAGCCGCAGTCATCGGAGTGCCGGACGACCGTTGGGGCGAGGCCGTCAAAGCGATCGTGGTGGCCTGTCCGGGCGCCGAGCCGCATGTCTCAGAGCTGATGGCTTGGGCTCGGGAGCGCCTTGGTTTCAAGTCGCCGAAGTCATTGGAATTCATCGACGAACTTCCGCGCAACGGCTCCGGAAAGGTGCTGAAGCGCACGCTTCGCGAACGCTACTGGAAGGGTCTCGACAAGCAAGTGAACTGAACAATCGGGCCCCAAACAGGCACGGCGATTGGGGCCCACAACAAACAGGCGCGCGACAGCATGCGCCATGAGTTTAGGGGGAAATAGGCGATGACTAACCAAAATCTTCGGCTCCGCGGCCAGGATTCAGGCGGCCGACGGCCGGCGCGAGCCCTGCTAACCAGTGTCTGCGCCACGGCCTTGGCCCTGGGCTTCGCGGCGGCCGGCGGGAACGCCCACGCCGCCGCCGAGGCCGTCAAAGAAGTCGAAGAAGTGGTAGTCACCGCCCAGCTGCGGGCCGAGGATCTGCAGTCGGTGCCCCTGGCGATCACCGCCATCGGCGCCAAGGAGCTCCAGCGCTCGTCGTTCACCAGCCTGTCGGACATTCAATACCTGGCGGCTGGGGTCAACTTCCGCCCGGGCTCGTCCCCTGACTACAAAATCCGCGGCGTGGGCACTCAGGCTTTCGACTACGCCATCGAAAGCTCCGTGGGCCTGGTGATCGACGACGTGGCCCAGGCGATGGCCCGATCGCCCAACCTGGCCACTCTCGCCGACGTAGCCCAGGTGGAAGTGCTGCGCGGGCCGCAGGGCACCTTGTTCGGCCGCAACGCGTCGGCGGGGCTGATCTCGGTAAACACCGCTCGGCCTGTCGCTGGCGAGTACCAAGCCACCGGCCACTTGTCCTATGGCTCGCGCAACGAGGTCATCGGCAACGCGACGTTGAATATACCGTTCACCGAAGATCTGACCGGACGCGTTACCGGCGCTGTAAAGCATCGTGATGGCTTTCTGAATAATCTCTACAATAACACGAAAATCTACGAAGACGACGAAAGTACGATCAATGCCAAACTGCTGTGGACGCCGAACGATCGATTCAAGGCGTTGCTGAGCGCTGACTCGCAGCGGGTGAAAAACAACAACGCCAGCATCTGGTCGGTACGCTCACTCGCGGCTGGCCCCAGTGTGCTGCGCGACCGACTGGCTTTCTATGGCATCGTACCGGGCCCTAAGAATCTGGACGTGGCCCTCGATGGGCCGAACTACCAGAATATCCACCTGCGCGGCGTCGCAGCCAACCTCAGCTACATGCTGGGCGACATCACCCTGACCTCGATCACCGCCTATCGTGCGCTGAATCTGTCAGCTCAGTTGGAACTCGATTCCTCTGATCTGCCCCGGTTCAACACGAACTTGGCTACCCAGAGTTCTGATCAGACGACGCAGGAATTCCGTATCAGCTCGCCGACTGGCCACTTCCTCGAATATATCGTCGGCCTCTACTACATCGACGTTCACAATCGCGCGACCCAAGACCAGTGGGGCACCCTGGACCTCGCGCCCTATAATTCGCCGATCTGGGCCGGTGGGATCACCGTCAGCAGCAATCGCGGTCGACTGAACTACAAGACCGACAATCGCAGCTATGCGGTCTATGCCAACGTCGATCTGCACTTCACCGACAAGCTGAAAGCCTTTGCCGGCGCCCGGGAGACCAAGGACCACGTTTCTTCACTGGAGTACGTGACCCGCGTCGCCGGGGTCTGCCAGACGGCCTATGTCACAACCGGGGTCTGCCAGCCGGCTACCTTTCTCAGCCCGCTAAATCTGCGCGTGATCAATCACTCTGATTGGCTGGGCAAGGCCGGACTGCAATACGATTTTACCAGCAATATCATGGGTTACGCCTCGGTAGCCCGTGGCTATAAGGGCCCTGCAGTCAACAATGTCACCGGCGCCGCCACGCCTGTCCGGCCCGAGACAAATCTCGCGTTCGAGGTGGGCGTAAAGTCCCGGCTGTTGGATGACCGGCTGACCCTCAACGTCGATGCCTTCAAGACTCACTACAAGAGCTTCCAGACCCAGACCTATGACACCACCATAATTCCATTCGGCTTCATCCTCTCCAACGCCGGCGGAATGGAGAGCCGCGGCGTCGAAGGCGAATTTAGCTTTAAGGTCTCTGACAATCTGCGGATCAGCGGCAATGCCGCCTATGTCGATACTTACTTCACCGACTACCAGTTGTTCTGCAACGTTGGCACCTGCGTAGGCATGAACAACTCCCTGGGCGTGTTTACGGCACGCCTGTTCGACGCCAAGGGCTTGTCGCCGGTCAATTCACCGAAGTTCACCTACAACCTGACTGCTCAGTACCGGCATGAGATCAATGCCAAGCTGGACCTTGACGCCCAGGCCAACTGGGCCTGGCGCAGCAAGGCGGTCGGCTATGTGGGCGATCCCAACACGATCTTCGAGCCCTACGGCCTGCTGAATGCAAACATCGGCATCTCGGCCAAAGATGATCGCTGGCGGGTCGGCGTGTTCGGCCGCAACCTACTCAACCAGTACTATGTCGCCGGGTTCATCCCGACCACGTTGAACACAGGGGGTTATTCCAATGTCCCCGATGCTAACGGCGGCGCCTTCCGCACGGTGGGCATCGTGCTTGATGTGAAGATGTAAGCCCAAGGCGTGGCCCGTCACGACGGGCCACGCTTCTAAATGCAGAACAGAGCGGTGATCGAGGAGAGTGAGGCCATGGCCATTACGGAAGCCGAAAAAGAGCAGTTCGAAACGCTGGGATATTTTGTCCGCAAGGCGTTTCTGTCTCCGCAAGAGGTGCGTGCTGTCGCCGACGACATCGACCGCTATGTCGAAGTTGAGCGCAAGTTCGACGGCACCGGCCTGTACAAGTACGACGCGCTTAGCGACCTCGTGGTGGAGCCGCGGACACTCGCCATTACGGCGGCCCTGATGGGCGACAACGGCTTCGTGTTCCAGAAAAGCCACTCAGCCCTGCACCTGGCCGAGCAGCCGCCGATCCACTGGCACCACGACTACGAGCAAATCCCGCAGACCAATCGCAATCACCTGCAGCTGCACGTGCTGCACTACCTCAATGGCCTCGACGGCACTGTCGGCGACCTGATCCTGTGGCCAGGCAGTCATCATTCGGTGATGGCGCGCAACGCGCTGAAGTTTGCCGGCACCGACGACCTGCCAGGCACTGTAGTGATCGATGACCTACCGCCGGGCAGCGTCGTGTTCGTGCATTCCGCCCTGGTTCATGGACGTCGCGCCAAGCCAGGCGGAGAGAACTTCAAGCGCTACTTCATCGACATCTCCTACATGGAGCGGGAGGTGAAATGGCCCTCCTACGGCCGTGAGAACTGGCGCGACATGCTGGAGAAGCTGGACGAGAAATACGGTGCCGAACACCCAGGCTTGTTCGACACCAACGCCTTTTTCGAGATCGCCGATGGCATCATGCGGATGGATGGCTTCTCGGGCAGCATGGCCATGGAACTGCCGCCCGTGGTGGGCAAGGAACGGCCCAAGTCCGACCGCGTCCCTATCATCCAATGACCCTTGCCGCCCCGCGGCCCACCGCCGCCGCACCGGACATGTCTGAAACACGGACCATCGCACCGGAAGCCATCCGCAGCCTGGCGGAGAAGGGCCATGCCATGGTTCGCGGCCTGGCTAGCCTAGCTGAGGTCGAATCTTTTCGCCCCTCCGTCGAGGCTGCGGTCCGAAAACACGCGGAGGGCGTCGCACCGCTGGAGGAGCGTAAGACCTACGGCAAGGCCTTCCTTCAGGTGCACAACCTCTGGCGCTTCGACGACCAAGTGAAAGCCCTGGTCTTCGCCCCACGTCTAGCCAAGGCCGCCGCCGACCTGCTGGGGGTCCAGAGCGTGCGGCTCTACCACGATCAAGCCCTTTGCAAGGAACCCGGCGGGGGCCACACGCCATGGCATCAGGACCAAGGCTACTGGCCTCTGGACACCCAGGACACGGTGACCATGTGGATGCCGCTGGTGGACATTCCAGCCCGGGTCGGATCGATGACCTTCGCCAGCGGTAGCCACAAGCAAGGCAACCTGGGCCCCTGGCTGATCGGAGACGAGTCCGAGGCCTCTTTCCAGGCCTTGGTGGAGGAACGCGGCTTCCCGCTGGAGACCTACGGAGCGATGACCGCCGGCGACGCGACGTTCCACAAGGGGTGGACCCTTCACCGCGCCGGGTCGAATGACACCGACCTTTTTCGGTTGGTGATGACGGTCATCTGGTACGCCGACGGCGCGCGCATCACAGAGCCGGGTCCAGGCCAAAAGTTTGACCACCGCACCTGGCTCGACAGCAGGCCCGTTGGCGGCCTTGCCGTCGGCCAGCTCAATCCCCGACTCTGGCCGCCGCAGGCCAAGTCATGAACGCCGAGGCTTTTCCCGCCGTGTTCGACGGATTTTGCTCGGATGGTTTTGGACCGGTCAGGGACGCTTTCGCGGCCAATCTGCAGACCGGTGCTGACCTGGGAGCCTCGTTCTGCGTCACGATCGACGGCCAGCCTGTCGTCGATCTGTGGGGCGGCCATCTCGACGCAGCGCGGACAGCGCCCTGGACGAAGGACACAATCGTCAACGTCTATTCGACAAGCAAGACGATGATGGGACTTAGCGCCATGCTGCTGGCTGACCGCGGCGAACTCTCATTGGACGCACCTGTCGCCCGCTATTGGCCGGAGTTCGCTGCCGCGGGCAAGGCGGACGTCCTCGTGCGCCATATCCTGGGACACACTTCGGGTCTCCCCGGCTGGGACGCCCCAATTGTTGAGGAGGACCTTTACGACTGGGAGAAGGTCACAACTCTGCTCGCCGCCCAGGCGCCATGGTGGGAGCCCGGAACGGCCTCGGGGTACCACGCCGTCACCCATGGCTTCTTGATCGGCGAGGTGATCCGCCGGATCACCCAGCAAAGTCCAGGCCGGTTCTTTGCGGACGCCGTAGCCGCGCCACTGGGCGCCGACTTCCACTTCGGCCTGCCACCTGCCCGCGACGCCGACCTCGCAATCCTTGTACCGCCGCCGTCTGTGTCAGGCGACACGGCCACCGGGATGGGACTACGGGTGTTTCGAAATCCGTACGAGCGGGCGGAGTGGTCGCGTTCGGAGCGCTGGCGGCGCGCCGAGATTCCTGCCAGCAACGGCACAGGCAACGCGCGCTCAATCGCCCGGGTCCAGTCACTCATGGCCTGCGGAGGGGAGCTGGACGGCGTAAGGCGGATGTCGCCGGAAAGCTGCGAAGCCGCTCTCACACTTGAGACTCACGGCGGCGTCGATCTCGTTGTGCATCGGCCGGTCTGGTTCGGGCGCGGCTACAAAGTCATCCCTGGTCGACGAATCCTTCAAGGCGGCGGCTGGGGCGGATCTGCGGTTCTGGTCGATCTGGATGCGCGGATGGTCGTGGCCTACGCGATGAACCGAATGCTGATGAAGGCCGATTCCGACGCCCGGCTGCAGCCTCTGATCGACGCGGCCTACGCCTGCGCACGCGACATCGGCGCGGTGCACCCAGACATCACCACGACGGCATCATCGCAGAATGCCGGGAACGTCCATTGACGGTGGCCGCCGAGACAACCTCCGACGCCGGCGCCCTGGCGGACCGATTTTCGGAAAGCTATCGTCGCTGGGCGCTAATACTTTTGATGCTGGTCTACACATCAAACGTAATCGACCGGAACATCCTGTCGATAGTCAGCCAGTCCATAAAGCTTGAGTTCCGGGTCAGCGACGCCAGCTTGGGCCTCCTCCAGGGCCTGGCTTTCGCAGCCTTCTATGCCATCCTCGGCTTGCCGATCGCCCGGCTGGCCGAGCGCTACAACCGGGTCAATATCCTCACAATCTGCCTGACCCTCTGGTCGGTGATGACCCTCGTGACGGGGCTTGCCGCCAACTTCGTCCAATTGGTCTTTTGCCGCTTCGGCGTCGGGATCGGCGAGGCCGGTTGCGCGCCGGCCACCCACTCCCTGATCACCGACTACTACCCGCCTGATCGGCGCGCCTCGGCGCTCTCTGTCTACACGTTCGGTGTTCCGTTCGGCAGCATGATCGGAGCCATTGTGGTGGGGGCGGTCGCCCAGCACTGGGGTTGGCGGGTTGCATTCTACATGGTTGGCATGCCCGGCCTGATCTTGGCCCTTGTCATGCGACTTGTGCTTCGCGAACCGGTACGTGGCCAGTCGGACCAGCCTTCGCCCATAGCGGCGGCGGTCCAGGGTCCGACGCCCTCGATCCGAGAGGTGGCGGGGCATATGTTCCGTAACGCCTCTATGCGCCACCTGGCCTGGGGGCTGATGCTGAAGCACATCGTGGGCTATGGCTCGACGGCGTTCGCTGCGCTCTACCTGATCCGCCAGTTCGGACTGAGCCTAGCGCAGGTCGGCCTGGTGGTCGGCCTCACCACCGGCATTTCCACCGGCCTGGGCACGGTGCTGAGTGGTTACCTGATCGATTGGGCGATCAAACGCGACCGCCGCCACTACGCCTTGATCCCCGCTGTGGGATCGCTGATCGCCACGCCGCTCTACCTGGTGGCCTATTCGACCTCATCTTTGGAAGTGGCCATCGTGTTTCTGCTGCTCGCAGGCGTGTTTGGCAGCACCTCGCTCGCCCCCACCTTTGCGGTCATGCACAACTTGGTCAGTCCGCGCATGCGCGCGACCGCCGCGGCCATCCTGCTCTTCTGTCTGAACCTTCTGGCGCTGAGTTTCGGCCCCTACTTCACCGGCAAGGTCAGCGACATCGTCACCGCGCGGCTCTTCGCGGCCCACGGTCTGGGCGCCTATATGGATACATGCCTGGCCCGGGGCTCGCCGCTGGCCGCCGGTCTCGCGACCACCTGCACGGCGGCAGCGGCCCAGGGCACGCGCTGGGCCATCCTGGCGACCTTCTGCTTCGGGTTTTGGGGGTCTTTGCACTATTTCCTTGGCGCACGGAGCCTGCGCCAAGATCTGGCGCGCGCGGGGCAGATGAATGCGGGCGAGGCCTAGCTCGATGCGGGGCGGCGCCACGGCCTGGTTGGCGGCGGTGGTGCTCGGCGCATTTCCAGCCGCCGCCGCGCCAGACTGGCCCGTCTACAACGGCGATCCGCAGGGGACCCACTATTCGCCGCTGATCCAGATCAACCGCGGCAACGTCGCCAAACTAAAGGTCGCCTGGAGCTTCGACGCAGGTGGTGCGGGCCCCGCCTCCGAACTCGAGGCCAACCCGATCGTCGTAAACGGGACGATGTATGTGCTCGGGCCGACCCTGGAGGTCATCGCGCTTGATGCGGCCAGCGGCGCCGTCAAGTGGCGCTTCGATCCCCACGAGGGCGCTGCGGTGCGGAGCAAGCAACGCTCGCGTGGAGTGACCTTTTGGAGCGACGGTCACGAGGCGCGGATTTTCGCCAATGTCGGCCAGTATATCTATGGCCTCGATGCCCGCTCCGGCCGACCGGCCCTGGAGTTTGGCAAGGCTGGTCGGGTCGACATGCGTGAAGGCCTGGACCGCGATCCCGCTGAGTTGTCGATCAGCAATCCGAGTCCCGGGATCGTCTATAAGGGTCTCTTGATCGAAGGTGGCTCGGGCCAGGCGCCGGGCCATATTCGCGCCTATGACGCGCGCACCGGCGCCATACGCTGGACGTTCCACACCATTCCGCGGCCCGGCGAGGCTGGCTACGAGACCTGGCCGCCGGATGCCTGGAAACGGGTGAACGGCGCCAATGCCTGGGCCGGGCTGGCGCTCGATCCTGCGCACGGGATCGTCTTCGCTTCGACCGGTTCGGCCGGGGCCGGGGACCGCGACTTCTACGGGGCCGACCGGCTGGGCGACAATCTCTTTGCCAACAGCATCCTGGCGCTGGACGCCGCGACCGGACGCAGGATCTGGCATTTCCAGACCGTGAGACACGACATCTGGGATCGCGACCTGCCGGCGCCGCCGACACTGGTCACCCTGCGTCGCGACGGCAAGTCGGTGGCGGCCCTGGTGCAGATCACCAAGACCGGCGTTGTCTACGTGCTGGACCGGTTGACCGGCAAGTCACTGTTTCCATTGGAGGAGCGCTCCGTGGCGACCTCGGACATCCCCGGCGAGCAGGCGGCTATTCGCCAGCCGATGCCGTTGTCGCCGGCGCCCTTCGCACGTCAGCGCCTTACGGAGGCCGAGCTCACACAACGCACGCCACAGGCGCACGACGCTGTCCTGGCCCGCTTCCGCAATCTGCGCAGCACCGGCCAGTTCACACCCGGCAGTCGCGAGGGTACCGTCCTGTTCCCGGGTTTCGACGGCGGCGGCGAATACGGTGGAACGTCCTACGATCCACAAACCCACCTCGCCTACATCAACGCCAACGACGTCGCCTACATCCTTCAGCTCAAAGAGAACGCGCCGGAAACCGCTGCATTGAGCCGCCGCGGCCTCTATCTGCGCGAATGTTCCAGCTGCCACGGCGCAGACCTGAAGGGCAATCCACCCCAGTTCCCATCGCTGGTCGACCTGAAGGACAGGATGGGGGTCTATGATGTCACCCGCCTGTTGCTCTACGGCGGCGGTCGCATGCCAAGCTTCCGCAACCTGGGCAGCGAGCTGATGACGGCGCTAGCGCGCTACGTCGTGCAGAATAGCGATGAGGCCCTGCCAAGGCCTGAGGACCTAAAGCCTGACCCGGACCTGGGACGGCGCTTCACCATCAATGGCTACCAACGTTTCCTGGATCCCGATGGCTATCCCGCGGTGGCGCCGCCGTGGGGGACGCTAAGCGCGCTCAACCTGGACACTGGCGAATATACCTGGCGCATTCCGTTCGGCGACTACCCGGAACTAGCCGCCAAAGGGCTTGAGGGCATAGGCACGGAGAACTACGGCGGCTCAGTGGTGACGGCCGGCGGCCTGTTGTTTATCGGCGCGACCATCTTCGACAATCGCTTCCGTGCTTTCGACAAGCGCACCGGCAAGTTGCTCTGGCAAACGACCCTCGACGCCTCCGCCATCGCCACACCAGCGACCTACATGGTCGGTGGCCGCCAATTCGTGGTCGTCGCGGTTGGCGGAGGCAAGAACGACAAGGTCCCAACCGCGGCCAAGTACGTTGCCTTCGCCCTGCCAGCCTCACACCGGAAAGCAGGTGACCGGTGAGCGGCGCCTTCGATAGGGCCGGAGACCGCGACTTCGCGGGCGTCCAGGCTGTGGACCCCAGCCACGGCCTGGACGTCATGCGGCTGGCGGCCTGGCTGGACACTCACGTCGAAGGCTTTGTCGGCCCGCTGGAGGTCTCCCAGTTCAAGGGCGGCCAGTCCAACCCCACTTACCGGCTGACGACGCCCGGCAGGGAATATGTCCTGCGCCGGAAACCGCCGGGCGACCTGCTCCCGTCGGCGCATGCCGTCGAGCGCGAGTTTAGGGTGCTGGCGGCGGTCGGCGCGGCAGGCATTCCCGCGCCAATGGTATACGCGCTGTGCGAGGATCGCGAAGTCATGGGCTCAGCCTTCTATGTGATGGAGATGGTCGAGGGCCGGGTGCTTTGGGACCTTTCTCTGCCAGATCTTGAGCCCGCAGAGCGCCGCATGGTGGTCGAGGCCCAGGTCGCCGTCCTGGCTGCGCTGCACAACTTGGACGTCGACACCATCGGACTGACTGACTTCGGACGCCCCGGCGACTACTTCGAGCGCCAGATTGCGCGCTGGACGCGGCAGTACCGGAGCGCCGAGACGACGGTCATTCCTGACATGGAGCGCCTCATCGCCTGGCTACCTGTCCGCAGGCCCGCGGCGGGACGCCGAGCGATCGTGCACGGTGACTACCGTCTCGACAACATGGTGCTTCACCCCACGACGTCGGAAGTCCGCGCAGTTCTGGACTGGGAACTCTCGACTGTGGGCGATCCCCTTGCCGACCTGGCTTGGTTCCTGATGGCCTGGATTCTGCCCGCCAGCGAACGGGCCGGCTTCCGCGGAATGGACCCTGTGGCGCTCGGCATTCCCAGCCAGGAGGATGTGATCACCCAGTACGCGGCCTTGACCGGCCGGGATGGCGACATCGACCTTGACTGGTTGATGGCCTTCACCCTCTTCCGCCTGGCCTGCATCGTCCAGGGGATCGCCGGGCGGGTTCGCGCTGGCATAGCCAAGAGCCCGCACGCCCTCACGGCGGAGGCTCGCGTCCCCCTGTTGGCGGCCGTAGGCTGGGGTTGCGCTGCCCGGGCCGGGGGCTGAGCGCTCGCGATGGACACGCTTATCCAAGGCCCCCTCAACCTGACCGCGCTACCAACCTTGCCCGTCGCCGTCGCTCGGCCCGGGTTCAATCCATCGCGCTTGGGCGTGGGCATCGTCCATTTTGGACTGGGCGCGTTCCATCGCGCTCACCAGGCGTTCTACACCGACGACGCTATCGCCGCGGCGGGTGGAGACTGGGGAATCCTTGGCGTCGCCCTGCACGGCACGCAGGTCGCGGAAGCCGTAAACCGCCAGGAAGGCCTCTACACCATCGAGACACTTCAGGACGCACGGCGCTACCGGGTAGTCGGGGCGCTGCGCGGCGCATTGGCCGCTCCGAGAGAACCCGCACGCTTGCTGGATGCGCTCGCCGCCCCCACCACTCACGTCGTCACCCTGACGGTCACCGAAAAGGGCTATGGCCGGGCCGTGGACGGAGGCCTCGACATCGCCGATCCCGAAATTGCCTCAGACTTGGTGAGCGCGGGCGCGCCCCGCTCGACCCTGGGCTGGCTGGCGCGGGGTCTTGCAGGCCGGCGACAGGCCGGGGGCGGCGGGCTGACAGTGCTGAGCTGCGACAACCTGATGGCAAATGGCGCGACCTTGCGCGACCTGTTGCTGGCCTTCGCAGACCGGATTGACCCAACGCTTGCCTGCTGGATCGACGAAACGACCCGATTTCCAAATTGCATGGTGGACAGCATCACGCCGGCGTCGGACGCCAGTCTGCAGGAGCGCGTGTCGGCGGCGCTCGGCCGAACCGACGAAGCCTGTGTTCAGCGCGAACCTTTCACCCAATGGGTGATTGAGGACAGTTTCGCAGGTCCCCGTCCGGCCTGGGAAACGGTGGGTGTGGAGTTGGTCGACGACGTCGCCCACTCACAGAGACTGAAGCTTCACGTACTGAACACGGCCAATTCCGCACTCGCCTACTTGGGACTTTTGCGAGGTTTCGAATTCGCCCACGAGGCGTTCGCCGATCGCAAGATCGCCGCCTTTGTTGACGAGCTCATCAGGGTTGAGATCGCCGCCGCCTTCCCGGAACTGCCTATTGAGGCCTACTGGCGCGTCACTCAGCCCAGACTGGCCAATCCCAATGTGCGTCACGCTCTCAGGCAAATCGGTGAGGACGGTTCTGCAAAGCTCGCCCAGCGGGTGTTTGGGCCATTGCGGGCGAATCTGCGCGCAGGCCGGCCGCATTGGCGCCTGGCCTGCCTGGTGCGCAGCTGGCTGGAAGTGGCGCGCCGCGGGCTCGTCCGCGACCCCTGCGCTGTTGACCTGCAAGCGGCGCGGAACCTTGCGGCGGTACTGGCCACGCCTGGACTGCTTCCTGATGATTTCCGCAATGACCCCGGCGTGCGGGCTGCGCTCACCGCCGGTCCGCTGACGACGGATGATCCATTTCCGATTGAACCATTTTCATCATGCGAGGGCGTCACCCAATGAGCCAGTTGGTCACCCGCGAGGATCGCGAGGGAGGCGCAATTCTGCGCCTCAATCGCCCGGAGAAGATGAACGCTCTGACTGTCGATCTGTTCGCCGAGTTGCGGGCCCATGTTGAAGCGTTGGACAAGGAGGCCGACACGATCGGCGCGGTGGTGCTTCGGGGCGAGGGACGCTGCTTCTCGGCAGGCCACGACCTGGCTGACATCTCCAGCGGAGAGAACCCACCCAAGCCGCATTTCCAGGCTGACACCATTGAGCGCCTGGCGATGCTGCAACAGCCGTTGATCGTGGTGGTGCACGGGGTGTGCTACACGGGCGGCCTGGAACTGGCTCTGTCCGGCGATTTGATCGTGGCGGGCGAGTCGGCCCGGTTCGCCGACACCCACGCCAAGTGGGCGCTTACGCCGATTTGGGGCCTAAGCCAGCGCCTACCGCGCAGGGTTGGCCCCTCCAAAGCCCGCGAGATGATGTTCACCTGCCGCACCTACACAGGCCGCGAAGCCGAAGCGATGGGTCTGGCTGACGCCTGTGTCGAGGACGCGGCGCTTGACGAGTACGTGGACCGGCTGGTCGCCGATATCCTGGCGCAGTCCTGGTTCAGTCACCGCGCGAACAAGCGCCTTTTGTTGCAGACCGACGGCCTGCCGCTCAGCGCCGGCCTGGCGCAGGAGGTCTATCGGACTGAAGGCCGCGGACCGGACATGCGCGATCGTATTGCGGCGTTCGCCGCGAGACGTCCCGCCAAGGCCTAAGTCCGCCCATGCGACGGCTACTTGTCTATCAGGCGATCTGGGCGATGGAGAACACCCCAGGCATTGACCTGGAGCAGGACCTGGATGGCGCCTTGGATCGCATATTTGCCGCCGGATTCAACGGGGTGGGCGTCAGCCTGGGAAGGCGCGAACGGGCGCAGGCCGTGGCCGACGGCGTTGCGGCACGCGGCGGGACCTGGGAAGCCAGCGCCTTCGTGCGCTCGGGCTCAGACCTTGCCCACAGCCTGGAGTTCGCCCAGAGCCGTGGCGCCCATCATGTGAACGTCCAGATTCTTGAGAAACGCGATCGGGTGCGCGACGCTGTCGCTCTTCTGGCGGAAATGCAGGAGGCCGCGCAGACCTGCGATTTGCCCGTCTACTACGAAACCCATCGCGGGCGGCTGACCAATGATCTGCTTTTCACCCTGCGTGTCCTCGACGAGATGCCGGACCTGCAGCTGACGGGCGACCTGTCCCACTATCCTCTGGTGCATGAATTCCCAATGCCGGTTCCAGAGGCGGAGCTGGCGCGGATGTCGCGGATCTTAGCCCGTTGCGCCGCATTCCATGGTCGGGTCTGTAGCTCGCACCAAGTGCAGGTCTCGATAATGGCGAAGCAGCACCAGCCGTGGGTCGAACAGTTCCAGGCCTGGTGGTCAGAGGGTTTCCAAAGCTGGGCCACACGGAGCCCGCCGAACGCCGAGCTCACGTTCATGTCCGAGCTCGGCCCGCCGAGTTACGCCATCACCGATGCCGCGGGTGGGGAGATCTCTGACCGTTGGGCGGAAGCCCTGGCCCTAAAGTCGATGGCGCGCGCGATCTGGGACGGGGTCGCTAAGTGATGCCCGTTCGGTTCGGGATCCTTGGCGCGGCCCGGATCGCGCCGCATGCGCTGATTGATCCGGCCCGCGTCACGCCCGGTGTCGAGGTCGTCGCCATTGCCGCCCGCGATCCGGCCCGCGCCCGGCTATTTGCCGCAGCGAACGGAATACCCATGGTGATGCCGGACTACATTTCGCTGGTGGAAAGCTGTGAAGTCGATGCGATCTACAACGCATTGCCGCCAGCCCTTCACGCCCAGCTCACTATTGCGGCCTTGAAGGCAGGCAAGCACGTTTTGTGCGAAAAGCCCTTCGCCATGTCGCGCGACGAAGCCGAGGAGATGGCTGCGGCCGCGCGGGCCAGCGGTTGCGTCCTGATGGAGGCGGTGCATTGCCGCTACCATCCGCTTTTTATCGATGTGCTCGCGATCATTCAAAGCGGTCGGATCGGCGAGCTCCAGCGGATAGAGGCCTTCTTCACGGCCGAGATTGCCGATGCGCCAGGGCAGATACGGCACCAGCGGGAGCTGGGAGGCGGCGCCTTGATGGACCTGGGCGTCTACTGTGTTCATTGGTGTCGAACCCTCGCGGGACGTGAACCCCTGGTGGTGCGCGCCCAAAGCGACCTGGCGGGTTCAGGCGTCGACCTAGGCACACGCGCGGAGCTGGATTTCGGCGACGGCCTCACCGCCGAAATCTACTGCGCCATGGACCAGCCGCATCGCACGGCGCTCACCGCAATTGGGACCGCAGGCCGTATCACGGTCCAGAACCCACTTTCCCCGCACCGCCCGCACCAGGTCACGCTTGAGGTGGATGGGAGCGCCCAGGTTCGCACCTACACGGACCGACCGACCTATGCCTTTCAACTCGATGCATTCCTCTCAGCCATTGGCGGTGACGCCGCCAGTATCCTCGTCGACGCCATGGATTCCGTGCGCAACACCCTCGTCATCGATCAGATTCGCGAGATCTCTGAAATCCAGGCGTCGTAGCCTCAGTGAACGGGCCGGCCGTGACACCCAACGCTTCGTCCATGTCGGCTGACAGGCCCTTTGTCCTTGTCATGATGGGCGTTTCCGGCACGGGAAAGACCACGATAGGCGAAGCGCTCGCCAAACGACTGGGGTGGACGTTCCAGGAAGGGGACGAATTCCACCCGTCCCGCAACATCGCGAAGATGACCGCAGGCGTGCCCCTAGACGACGCCGACCGGGCCCCCTGGCTCGCAAAGGTAGAGGCCTGGATTTCCGATCAGCTCGCCGCAGGACGTTGCGGCGTGATCTCCTGCTCGGCTGTGAAACGCACCTATCGCAGCGCCGTCGTTGGGGGCCGCGACGAGGTCATTCTCGTCCATCTTGATGGCCCCGAAGATCTGATCGCCCAGCGACTCAACGGGCGGGGTGGCCACTTCATGCCGCCGAGCCTGCTTTCCAGCCAGCTTGCAGCGCTGCAAGCTCCCGGTGTCGTGGAACATCCAATCGTCGTGAAAATCGATCAACCCGTGGAAGCGCAGGTCGACGGAATTGTCGAGGCGTTGGCAGAGCGGCACGTGCTTAGACCTGCCCCAACCATTCCCCGTGGCCTTCGGCCGCTACCGTAACGTCCGCTATGGGTCGAAAGCGGACATTGGCTCGATGCCCGAAACCGGACCTCTCGAAAGGCAGCTATGTCCGCGGCTTCGGGCGGGGCAGGCCAAGATCCTTGCGAAGCCCTTCGACCATGATCCCCAGGTCCTCCAGGAGAAACTCGACGTCCTGCCGCGTGTAGATGGACTTCTTGCGCCCGCCGGTCGCGTAAGCTGTCACGAGCGCTGAGAGCATCTCCTGAGAGCGCCGCACCAAAACTCCGACCGCGATGAAGCTCCGCAGGCCGCCGAGCACGGCCAATTCGGATGTGGGAAATCCCTCAAGCGCGCCGGCGATGCGGGCGAGCTGCGTGTCGGGGTCCTCCGACGCAGTCCAGGCAGGTTGGCGCTCACTGATACGATGAAGGTAGCTCGCCACCTCCTCAAACGCTTCCACGGCGATCTGATAAGCCGTCATCCGGAGGCGGTTCCGGGCCTGTGCTGCGTTCCACGCCGGCACGCCGATGGCGACAAGGACTGCGATAATGGTGCCGAACGCCTGAAACCAGCCTGCCGCGCCAGGGTGGGCGTCAAACCAAGCTAGCGTCTCTTGCGACCGGATTGCCGACAGTCCAGCCAGGACTACGACTGCGCCGATGACCCCTCCCAGAAGGGAGGCCGCGAAAGTCTCCAGCCGCATGTGGAGGCGGCCGCGCGCCGCAGGCGCCCTAAGGTCGACAATCCACTGAGGCCAGTAGCGCGTCGCGCGAGGCCCGTGACTTTAATGTGCTTTACCCGGGAGAATGTCTGGGGTGACGTGCCGTACTTGGCCCGTAAGCGCTCCGTCACATCACAGGAGATCACGATCGTTAGGTTGCGCTGGTCTCGGTCGTCACGCTCTGAGTTAAGGGTCGTTCCGTCCTTGGCATCGGTTGGCTGGATCCGCAGGTCGAACATCCCACTCACGCCGCAGGCCCTGACGCCCGGGGGAATATTGGCCGCCGCGTCGGCTGCTCGGTGAACAGCCTGCGGGGGCGGCTTCCCCTGTCCCCCAGCAATTGTACATGCCGTGCAAAGCACACTGACCGCGACCACCGAGGTCCAAGCGGAACTATCCTCGGGAAACCTCATCCGATTTAATCAGAGGTCGTTTATATGGACATGCTGCGCGATGGTAGAGTGGTCCGTTGGCGACCTCCCGGAAGCCCGCTTACCCCCGAAACACCCGCGGGGAATGTCTTAAAGTCGCGCCGAACCGGTCCAGGGATTGCCCTAAATCCGAAGTCCGTGGAGGGCCTGCAGTCGGACGCAGGCCATCAGCCCGCCCTGGCTGATAAGGCGACGCCACGCGGCGGCGGCCACTTTTGCGGCCGACGTTGTTAGCTCAATTCACCCCTGACTGAGCGAGCGGTCCAAAAATGTCAGTTTCCGCGCCCGAGCACATCGCTACGTACAGTCTCGGCAATGGCTGCAACTTCGGAAATATCGTCAGCCCCCACGCCCAATTCCGAGAGCGTCGCGGCGAGGTTCTCGACCACGGCGTTGAAGTGGCTATCGTCTAATCCGCGATCAACCAACCTAGCATGGGCGCTACGCATATCGGCACCGGCATAGGTGTTGGGTCCGCCGAAGGCCATGACCAAGAAGGCCCGCTGTTTTGATGCCTGACCGGCGAGATCGACACCATCGAAGAAATGGGCGATTCGCGTATCGGCCAAGACCTTCCCGTAAAAGATGTCGACGGCAGCCTTTACTGCAGCAGCTCCACCAATTCGCTCGTAAAGGGTCGCCATCATGTTTTCCGATCTCTAAAATGGCGGGACGAAGAAGCATCGACGACCGCCGCGAGCGAGTTATTGGCAGAGAGGTGCCAGCGGGCTAATCCCAACTGGCGATCGAAGTACGGAAGTTGCGGGCCGTCGTACCCCCGGTGAGTTGAAGGTCCGCGCCGGGGGTTGCCCTTGGGTGATGGCGACGGTGTTACAGCCGCCAAGCGAACGTTTTCACTCACCCGATTGCCAAAAGGTAAGGATCAAAACGGTTTCCCGTATCGGAGAGCATATGGGTGCGAGCCTTCCCACGAAATTCCTGACGAGGATCACCGAATAGATCGCGTCCAATCAAAGCGATAATCCGCAGCCTGTGGGTGAAGCGGCCTGCAAGGCCTACTCTTGCCTTAAGGCCGTTGGGAAAGTCTCCGGTCGGGCTAGAAGACCGCGACCGCGTGTCTCCCGTTTTCGCCACCAAGCGCCTAGCGGGTCCGGAAGACCGCTGACTTTAGGCGTCGCTGAGGCCTGGTCCTGATTGGCGCGATGGCCGGCTTGGGACTAGCGTCGCGTCGAAATAGTCGGGAGGTGCGATATGACGGCTCTGGTCCAGACATCTTGGCCTGCCCCTAGCGTTGCGACGATAACGCTGACCGACACCTCGACGCCCAACCACAATGTTACATTCAGGGCGATCGGTCAGCTCGCCGACGCCCTGTCAGCCGCGAGAGCCGCTGGCGCGCGCGTGTTGATCCTCGCCAGCGGTGTCGAGGGGACCTGGCTCAACCACGCACACCTTGGCGATCTTCGCGCCCTTATGCGCGGCGGGCCGTCGGATGGTGATCCCTCCGGCTGGTTCCGCGCATCGCAGGAGTTATCCGAAACCGACGTCATCAGTATTGCCGCGATTTCCGGGGACACCTCAGGAGGTGGCTGCGAATTGGGATGGGCCTGCGATCTGCGGATAGCCGAGGCGGGTGTCCGGTTCAGCCAGCCAGAGGTCATTATGGGCATCGGGCCCGGCATCGGCGGTGCCTCACGACTTCGACGGCTCATCGGCCCCACTGTCACGGCCGAAATGATCCTCTTGGGCCTGCCCATGACGGCGGAGCGTCTTTATGAGCTTGGCGGCATAAACCTTGTTGTGCCCCGAGGGCACGCCCTGCAGACGGCCACAGAATGGGGATGCAGGCTGGCCGGACGACCGGGTCCGGCCGTCTCGGGAGCCAAGCAGATGCTTCGGGAGGGCGAGGACCTGAGCCTACCCGCGGCGCTGGAAAACGATCAGCGCATCGGCCAGAGACTATTTCAGAGTGCGCCCGCCCTGGAGACCATGCGGCGCATACAGGCCAGGTACGACCAGGGCGAATCCTTGCAGACCGTGCTTTGGGATGAAGCGCCGGGCTGACATTATCCTTCGCTGAATATCCATTTCCGTTCGGGGCCGCCAATGTCTCTTATCAACCGCCAGTGGCTGATCAATGACCGCCCGCGGGGTCGCCCGATCCTGGAAAATGATTTCAGGTGGACCGAGGGCGGCGTCGTCGGACCAGGTCCAGGCGAGGCGCTGGTCCGCACGCGCTATCTGTCGTTCGACCCGGCGCAGAAGGGCTGGATGGAGAACCTCGGCGGATACATGGCGCCGACTGAGATCGGGGATGTCATGCGCGGATCGGGCGTTGGAGAGGTCATATCCTCGAACGTGCCAGGCCTGGTTCCCGGTGACATGGTGACGGGACTGCTCGGTTGGCAGGACTACGCGACCCGCTCCGGCCGGGAGCTTACCAAGGTCGCCGACGATGATTTGCTGACCGCCAATCTCGGGGTGCTAGGAACCACCGGCATGACCGCATTCTTCGGCCTGAACAAAATCGGCCTGCCTTTTGTGGGCGACACTTTGGTGGTGACGGGCGCCGGCGGCGCGACAGGGTCGATCGCGGGCCAGATCGGTAAGCTTGCCGGCTGCCGGGTGATCGGCGTGGCTGGGGGCGAGCGAAAATGCCGTTGGCTTGTCGAAGAGTTGGGGTTCGACGAGGCCATTGACTACAAGGCCGAAAACCTTGCCTCCCGGATCGCCGAACTGGCGCCGGGCGGAATCGATGTCCTTTGGGATAATGTCGGCGGATCCATCTTCAACGAGCTGCTTGGGTACATAGCCCTGCACGCTCGTGTGGTCGTCTGCGGCGGCATCTCAAGGTACGAGCTGGGCGAGATGCCCGCGGGGCCTGAGAACTACTTCAATCTCGTCTTCAAGCGCGCGCGCATGGAGGGGCTGATCGTGATCGACTATATGGCCGAGTTTGCCTGGGCCAGGGCCCGGTTGGCAGCCTGGATTCGTGAAGGGCGGCTGCGCTACCAAGAGGACGTTCAAGAGGGCCTAGAGAACGCGCCGAAAACCCTGGCGCGCCTATTTACGGGCGAGAACTTCGGCAAGCAATTGCTGAAGGTGGCATGACCTTGCAGCGGTTCCCGGCGCCACGCTCCACACGACGTTGGCCTTCTGTGGAGGCTCTAAGAGGCGCCGCTGCCGAGGCTGCTGAACGAGGCGCTGGTGAGCGAGATGCGGGACAGGGGCCGTCAGGGGTTTGGCGACCCCTCGACCCGGCTGTGGGAGGACATCGTTCTGGCGCGGTATCTGCCGCGCGCGATTTTCCGATGGATGCTCGGCGCGTCCTACGTCCAGCTAAGGGCCCGGCTAGAAGGGCTGAATCCTGGTTTAGGTTAGGCCTGACTGGACGGATCGTGGATGCTCGGTGCCACACCTTGGAACCATCGCTGTGACCCAGACTTCCGCCGTTTCGCACGCGTCAACACGTCCGGTCGTCGGCGGCTATGTGTTGGCCGTAACCTGCATGGCCTACGCGCTCAACATCGCCGACCGCTATGTCGTGACGACCGTGATGGAGCCCATGCGGCTGGAACTGCATCTATCGGATGGCGGGATCGCCTTGCTGACCGGGATCCCGCTGGCGGTGTTCTACGTGACACTGGGGCTGCCGCTATCCTGGTTCGCTGATCGCACCAACCGGCGCAATATTCTAGCCGCTGCGCTCCTGATCTGGTCGGGTATGACGGCGCTTTGCGGCTTGTCGCAGACCTACCTGCAGTTCCTGCTCGCCCGCATCGGGGTCGGGATCGGCGAGGCCGGCGGAACGCCACCATCGAATTCAATCCTGGCCGACAATTTCTCTGCGGATCGTCGCCCGATGGTCATGACGATCTTCGCGCTTGGCGCGCCTCTGGGGGCCTGGATGGGCGCAGACATGGCCGGCTATGTGGCCAAACTTTACGGGTGGCGAGCCGCGTTTCTGGTCCTCGGCGCGCCCGGGCTGATCCTGGGCGTCCTGGTCTTCCTAACCATCAGGGAACCTCGGCGCGGGCAGCTCGATCCTCTTCGCGAGGCCACCCCAGACCGACAGAGTTTCGTCCAGTCCATGGCCTTTCTGTGGCGGCAGAAGGCCTGCATCCATGTCATCATGGGTGGTGGCGTCTCGGCCCTTTGGGGATGGGGTCTTATCTGGTTCGCGCCCACATTCCTTCAACGGGCCTATCACCTGGACGTCGGCCAGGCCGGCGCTCTTTTGGGGCCGATCCACCTGATTACAGGCGCTGCGGCAACCGTGGTCACGGCATGGCTGCTGTCTTTGCGCGCGGTTGCTGACCCTCGCAGGGTCTGTTGGCTTCTCGCAGCAGGCGTCGCGCTGGCGACAGTCCCCTCATTCGTTGCTTTCCATACCCACGATCTAGGGCTCGCGCGCCTGATGTTCTGGCTGTTCATCCCGGCCCTCTATTTCTACGTCGGCCCCGCCATGGCCTTGGTCCAGAACCTGGCCCCAGCTGGCATGCGCGCGACCTTCATCGCCGTCTCCGTCCTGGCCGCAAACGTGCTGAATCTGATTGTGGCTCCACAGGCCGTCGGCGCTCTTAGCGATCATTTCGCCGGCGCGCGAGGCGCAGACGCCGAGTCGCTCAGGATGGCTCTGCTGATCCTGGCCCCGACCGGGTTCTGGGCCGCCTATCATTTCTGGGCCGCCAGCCGCACGATCATCGCCGACCAACGGGTAGCCATCGGCGAGCCGCAAGCCGCAAAACCCGCAAAGCGCAGTCAGGCAAGATCGGCAAACTCGTAGATCACCTGGTCGAACGAATCCGCTGCGAAACTATAGAGGATCCGCAAGGGTTCTTCGCCCACACACCAGGCGGCGTGCCAGGCGGCACCCGGGATAAACACCGCATCGCCCGGCCCAAGCGCGCGCTCCTCCCCGTCCAGGCTGATTACGCCTTGGCCTGAGATGATATAGTAGGTCTCTGGCTGGGCGTGCCGGTGCAACCTGGGCCGCGTCAGCGACGAGGCGCGCACCTCCGCGATGCCCTGCGTCAGACCTTGTGTTGGGGTTCGATCGCCACTGATGAGGGTGCGCCACTGAACAAGGCCGGGCGCGGGATCGTCCCAACCTTCGAGTTCACACTGGTGTTCGTGGACGACGGTAGCCTGAGGTGGCATGGGGCTGATTCTCCCGGCAGATGCAAGCGAGGCGACAGTTGATCATTTTTCGCCGCCCTGGGCCAAGCCTTGCACCCGGTCAATCTCCCCAACGCGGCATCAGGGTGTTTGGTATGTCTAGAATCTTGACGAGCCTTCTAGTCCTGGTGACCTTGCTTGCGGCCGGCGCAGCCACGGCTCAGCCGGTCACAAACCGGTCCTCGCCCGATGCGCCGGAGCTCTCCAGTCCAGGATCCTTTAGCGTCGGTCTGAGGTCGATCTCCTTGGTGCCCAGGGCGCAGGCCAAGCCCGCGCCCTCCAACGTGATAGGGCGTCGGCTATCGGCCATGATCTGGTACCCGGCGAAGGCTCGAAGCAACGGGAAGGCCGTCGTCTACCGCTATGCTTTGCCCGGCGAGCCACCCCGTGGGTTTGTGTCCTTTTCCTCGAAGGGCTTCGCCGTGCGCGGCGCGACCGCGATCGCCGGGCGCTTTCCACTCGTTATCGTCTCACACGGCTACAGCAACGAGCCTGAAGCTTTGAGCTGGCTTGCGGAGAACCTGGCGTCAAAAGGATATGTCGTGGTTGCGATCGCGCATCACGATCCAGACATCTCCAATCGCGCTCTAGCCTCCGAGGTGATGGTGCAGCGGCCGCTCGATATCGCCTTTGCAGCCCAGGCTTTAAGCCAGAAAATCCTGGCGCACGCTCCGGGTCTGGCCAGCGCCGATCCGGCTCGCACGGTGCTGATCGGCTATTCCATGGGCGGTTATGGGGTTCTGACCGCGGCGGGAGCCATCCTGGACCCGAGCGGGGGACCCGTGGCCCTGCCGCCTGGCCGACCCCTGGCGGCCTTCGCCCGAGGCCAGGCGCGCGCAGGCGAACTGGCCGTCCCGCGCGTCATAGCCGTCGTCGCGATCTCGCCAGCCGGAATCCGGCTCGGCGCCTGGGGCGCTCAGGGTCTTGCCGCGATCACTGCGCCGCTTCTCCTGATCGGCGGAAGCCGCGACACGACGGTGGGGTTCAGCGACGGTATCGCGCCGGTATTCGATCAGGCGATCCATGCTCAGCGTTATTTCCTGGTCTACCAGAACGCGGGCCATGCGCTGGGCCTCGAACAAGCGCCCGACGGCGCGCGCAGCCAATTGTGGGATTTCCAGTGGTTCGAGGATCCGGTCTGGCGGAAGGACCGGATACAGGGGATCAGTCTGCACATGATCACAGCCTTCCTCGACCGCTACGCAAAGGGCGATGAGACCCGGGCGGCATACCTCGACTCCGACGTTGTCCTCGGCGCTGACGGCGCCTGGCCGGCGAGCGTCACGGGCTATGGTGCTTTGAGTCCGGGTGGCCCTGGGATTGCCTGGAAGGGATTCCACCGCAACACAGCCTATGGTCTCGAGCTGCACCGTCGGCCGTCAGCCCCGTGAGCCTGCAGGGTTGCAGGATGCGAAACGGCGGCTCTGGCAGCTCGTTCTCGAACCTTGGTATGACGAGCGGGAGGTTGGGCTTGAAGATGTACAGCTAGCCGATTACCCGCCTAGGGTTTGGGGATCGCCTTTCGCTCAACCGAGATCGATTCCGCCGATCTCTACATGCGGGCTAAGGCAAAGTTGATCGGCGACGTCCGCCTTTTGGGGTGCGCAGGCCCCTGACGCTTGATTGGTCGGCGGGCTGATTATAGGTGACAAGGTTTAAGGGGACCAAACTTGGCTATCTACGAAGTCGGCGCTCAATTCATTGACAAGTCGGATTCCAAGGTCATCGCCACAGTGATCGAAAAGCGCCTCATCCACAACATTCCGCACTACCAGCTTTCGATTGAGCCCAATCTGTATAACGCTCAGCCGCGCTGGCTTTCGGAATACGGCATTCTCATTGAGTACGCGCCAAGGACGCCGCGCCTGAACACGGCTCGAAAAAGCAAGCCGTCCATCGCAAAACGGCTGGGCGGGATTTTCGGATAGTCGATCGGGTCACTGAGCTTCAGGCCAACAGCGTTGAGGTCGCGAGCTGGCGCACGGTCGCGCCCAGAATCGCCCAAAACTCCGCCCTTGCGTCGAGATGGAGATCCGCTTCGAGTGGTCTTTGGGTATCAAGGCTGATGCGCTGATTTGGAAGCGGGCGAGCGATGACATCTCGTAGGCTCGAGCCTGTGCCAACGACATTCTCGTCCATCAAATTATCGTTGCAGCCTGAGACGAACGGGCGGCTCAAACGACCTATTTTCGTAATAATTTCAAAATACTAAAGGCTTCTGCCTTTATTCTCATGGCCAAGGACGACTGCGGCCCGGACCAGGCCGTTGATGCGGCCGCAGTCTTCTAGCCCGGCGGCAGATAGTCCCAACGGTCGTGGAGTCGGGAGATTTGAGTCCTCGCCCATGGCGCATCCCATTGCGATCAAGAGCGGTGCGACCTAACGATAACGCGCCAATTAATGGGCGGCGGCACGGCGGCACACGCGCCTCGAATGGCCGTTCAAAGGCTGTCTTAAGATCCCAGGGACCAAAGGCGCACAGTCCGTCTGTCGCTCCTGGCTCCGCAAAGGAAACTCAAAGATGCGAAGCTTCGATCCAGATCCATCCGTGATCGTCGAGGGACCCAATGGTCAGTTGACGCATCGCGAGAGCCTGGACCACTCCGTGCGGCTGGCGAGGCGTTTCTATTCGGTGCGCCCCGGTGTCTGGACGCTGGTCGGCAATGGACTTTCCAATCAGACCTTTGTGGAGGGGCCAGGTGGAATCATTGCGATCGATACTGGCGAGAGCGTTGAGGAAATGGCATCGGCCTTGCGCGAGCTGCGCCTCCACACACATGCGCCGGTCGTGGCTGTGCTCTACACCCACTTCCACTACGTTGGCGGCACCAAGGCCATCTTTGACGAAGCCGGTTCGTGCGTCCCTATTTTTGGCCACCAGCGGATACCCGCCAACCTTGCTCGGGTAACAAGTGAAATTGGCCCGGCCTATTCAGCTGGCCTGATTCACCAGTTCGGACTTAGGCTTCCGAAGGAGGGGCCGGATGCCGTTGTCAATGAGGGTCTTGGCCTCTTCTTCCGGGATCCTCGACACGCGCCCTTTACGCCGGGCTACATCGTCCCAACGGATTTTTTCCAAGGTGGCGAGCATCTTAGCCTCGCAGGGTTGACCGTCGAGGTCACGAGTGCGCCCTCCGACGCTGACGATTCGGTGACTTTCTGGTTCCCTGAATTCAAGGTCAGTATTCAGAATCTGGTCTGGCCGACCCTCTTCAACGTTTTCGCCGTTCGCGGTGAAGCCTACCGCGACCCAAACATCCTGTTGCAGGGGATTGACCATCTGATCGGGTTGCAGGCGGAGCACATGCTGGGCGCGCACGGCCCACCGCTATCTGGCAAGGATGAGATCGCTCGCCGCACGACTCGCTATCGAGATACGATCCAATTCCTATGGGACCAAACCGTGCGCGGGATGAACCGTGGTTTGACAGCCGACCAGCTCGCTCACAGCGTTGTCCTGCCCGCGGCCGTCGACGACGATTACCTTACGACGGAGTTTTATGGTGTCGCCGAGCATCACGTCCGCCAGATCGCTGCCGGTGTGCGGGGTTGGTTCGACGGCGACGCTGCGCGGTTGTTTCCAATGGAGCCGACGGCTCGCGCCGATCGGCTCGTGGCGGAACTTGGCGGAGCGCTTGCGGTTCGCAGCCGCGTTACCCAAGCGCGCGCTGCCAATGATCTGCGTTGGGCGCTGGAGTTAGCCTCTTGGCTCGTTGCGCGGGCCGACCCAGAGGATGCCGACCGAATGCTGCTCGCCAGCGTGCTGCGTGACATCGCCAGCCGCACCACAGCAATGAACATCCGCAACTGGTGTTTGACCCGCGCTCGAGACCTTGATGGCTCTACCCATTTGTCGCGGCTTCGCGAGCATCGGCTTCGCGCTCAGCAGCTGTCCGAATTGTCTCCACGTGAGACCCTCCACCTCTTACGCGTGCTCCTTGATCCAGTCCGCGCAAGAGGTATCGACCACCACGTCAGCTTCAAATTCTCAGACGCCGGCCCAGCCGGGCTCCACATCCGAAATGAAATTTCTGTGGCGACCGACGGGATCGGCGCCTCGACAACGGTAACGGTAGCCTACGCCGACTTGATCCAAGTCCTGACAGGGTCTTCCACATTGACGGGTTTGATGTCGTCTGACGCGATGCAGATCGAAGGTGATGCAGAGGCGACAAAACGCGGGCTGGCTTGCTTTGATATCCCGGGACTGCGCGCCTAGAGCGCTGAGCGCTCAAAACCGGGCATCAACCCGGGGCCAGCGCGTCAGGCTTTGGTCTCAGTTCCGTGGAGGAGCTTGCCAAGGTCCGCCATATCACCTCGGTAGCACTCGCAGGCGCGTCGCTCGAGGCCGGCACGATCGAGGATTGTTACCCGACCGCGACTGTAGGTGATGAGCCCGTCGCTCTTGAACCCACTGGCAGCCAGGCTGACGGAGCTGCGCAGCGCGCCCACCATCACGCACATGTAATCCTGGGTCAGGGCCATCACCGGCACGTCAACGCGGTCATGGGTGACCAACAGCCAACGCGCGAGCCGGTTCGGCAGGTGGTGCACCGCGTTGCAGACAATGGACCGCTCTGCCGGTGAGCTGCTGATTTGCAGGTAGGCAAGCACGCGGCTCATCAGCCTGGAACTTTCGTCCAGGCGCTGGCGAAATACCGCCATCGGCAGCCGGAACCCGGTCCCGGCGAGCTGCACGACCGTCTGCGTCTGCGTCGGTAGCCCTGTCAGCGCGGGGAACAGACCAATGACGCTTTCGTATCCGACGGATGACACCTCGAACGCGCGGTTGTCCTGCAGCAAGGTCACGACCGAGGCCACCGCGTTGCTGGAAAAATAGACCGCCTGCGGCAGTTCGCCAGCCTCGCAGAGCCGTTGCCCCGTGCCCAGGACGACCTCCTTAAGATGTGGCGCAAAAGCTGCCCGATCTTCAGCATTCAGCGATTTCAAGAATGTATTTCTAAACATCACGACCAAATTCTACATCAAACTTACCCATAAATTCAGATTCGTAGAAATTGCCAATCCTAAGAGATGAATATCTTAGATAATATAAAGCGCTCCAATTACGTCTATTTTGAGCTCTAAAATCTCCAACTTCGATCCAATAGTTATTTTCAGGAATATTAAGTCGGGAATCGGAATTGGGACTCGGGGAATTTCCTACGTCCATTGTGCAGGGCTTATGTTGGCTATCAGACGGCCAGGCGATTTTTTCCCGGATACGAAGGCGGGGTCGCCGCTCCAAGCGGGCACTGGCACTTGGGAGTGTTATGGCCCCGATAGAGCGCAATCGCGCGCACCTCTGCCCTTGTTGGAGAGACTTCTTTTCGAGGGTTAGGACGGCCGCAGACGCCAGGTTCTTATTGCCTTCCTGATGGAGGAAAGGGATAGGCTGCATGGTGCCAATCCCGAGCCGAAAGGCCAGCCTCTGCCCCGGGCGGCGGCGATCCGGATGGATCGAAATGAATGTCTCCGTCGTCGGCAACCTCACCCGGCCTAAGGTCCCCGCCTGGTTTTGCTGCGCGTCCTGTCCGATCAGGTCGCCTGCGCCCTACGCGTCGTTCAGGATCTCACCGCGTCATCCCGGCGGGCAAGGCGCTTTTCGGACAGGGCGCGCCCTCGGATCAAAACTTCGCCGTCGCGCGCGGTCAGGCGGCGGTGACACCGCCGTCGACCGGCGTTCGGACTGCAATGTGGACGGCGCCGTCACTTTCCGGGGGTATAACCGTCTAGGCCATCAGCGCGTGTCGCTAGACGCGCCTGCAGCGCGATCATCCGGCCCAGGATTTAAGGCGCAGGTTAGCTGATCGCGTTGCAATCCAAATTCCCGGCGGGCTTGAGCTCACACCCAGGGTGAACACCAGGCAATTCTTCATGCAATCCAGGGTTTTGAATCGGCGGCGGAGATTGCCCCAATCTCATCCGTAAATGCACACGTTAGTGCCACGCTCTTCGCGGGGATCTCAGCGGCCCCCTGACCAAGGATCTCAAAACCGACCCCAATACCCAGCGCGTCAAATTCTTTGCCGCGTGCCGGCGGCAGGGATCATCCGCTCGGCGATCACCCACGCTCGGTCCCCCGCCGTCTTTCTGGCCCGCCTAGTGGACGGCCATCTCCTCTGACGATGGAAAGCTTTCTCGCAACCCTTACATGCGCCAAGCGCGCTTTAGGAGCTGGCGATGACTGGTTTACTCTGAGTTTCTCCGCCCAGGACAGTCTCGCCGAATAAATGTCGAAAAATAATAGGCCTTCAAAACAGTCTCGTATGCGAGAATTACAAATAACGAATACGGCTAAGGAGGCCTTAACTTCATTTATCAAGACCTTCGAAACCCATGAGGTCGCAAACTGTGAATTGATAGATGAGATGCGAACGAGGCCAGAGCGTGAAAAATCAAAAGCTGACAGGTCGAAAATCTGCGTTCCGCACCGTCGCACTCGCGGCTTGCTCCGTCTTGGCCTTGCAGGCGTCCAACGCGCTGGCGCAGACGTCGACGACAGGTAACACGATCAAGCCGCTTTACGGCAACATCAGCCCATTCTACGGCAACCTCAGCGCCTTTTATGGCAACCTCAGCCCGTTTTACGGCAACCTCAGCGCCTTTTATGGCAACCTCAGCCCGTTCTGGGGAAACTTGAGTGCGTTCTGGTCCTCTACCAATCCGTTCGTCGTCGACACCACGTCTCAGACCATTGCAAAATATGGCACCGGGTACGATCCGTTTTGGGGGTCGGAGGACGCGAACCCGTACACGCACAATCCGTCTGAGTTTATAGATTATTCCCATATCGCAGGCTTCTGGCGCCAGGAATCGGCGAGCTGGACCAAGGTCCAGTCGGCTTGGGCCGCCGCGAAAGTCAGCGGCGACTACACCACCGTCGCTGGGCTCCTCAACACCACCATTCTGGCACCCGTTTCGACATTCTGGGGCGAGGCGCTTGGGAAAGATCAAGTCGCGAAAAAGGCTGCGCCTCAACCGGTGCTCAAGGCTTTGACCCAGTCAGGCATCGCCTTGAAAGCCGACGGAACTGTTCAGACAAGCAGCCTTGCCGACGTATCTCCCACCGCCCAGGCAATGTTTTTCCTGAACCTCTATGATGGCCTGATGAGCTATTCCGGCACCGGTCACGTTGACTGGCGGATGGGCGCGACACACTGGAGCCCGGCGCTCGCAGGGATCGCCACCTCGGGGGATCAGTCCAAACCGATCACGATCGGGATGCTCGACTTCACCGTCAGCAATTCTACGAAGCACGCCAAGGGGACGCTGCTCCAATACGGAAGCGATGTCTTCGGCGACGGGCATGGTGCGGCGGTCGGCAGCCTCATCATCGGCTCGTTCGATGGGACAGGTATCATGGGCGTCCTCCCGAAAGGATCGGGCCGTGTCATTGTCTACGATCCCTACGACAGCACCAACACCACCAACTGGAACGATGTCGGGACCGGAATCCAGTTCCTCGCGAACAGCACCTTTGCGAAGCAGGGCGCGCCCACCGGCGTGCTGAACGCCTCACTCGGCGAACCGGGGTGGACGCTCAGCCCAGGATGGAACACCGCTTTGAGTTCCGGCGCGGCCAAGGGCCACAACCTGGTCATCGCCGCCGGCAACGACGGGATGACCCAGAGGTCGAACGTGCCGTGGAATTTCGCGACAAACCCCAACCTCATCATCGTGGGTTCGGTGGGCGTCGATGGAGCGATCTCAAACTTTTCGAACCGTCCCGGCGAGGCCTGCCTTTTGGACACCTCCGCCAACTCGCAGACCTGCGCGGAGGCCAACAAGCTGAAGTACCGGTTCATCGTCGCGCCGGGGGAACTGGTTCTCATCACCGACGGGGCCGGAAACATCAGCCGTCAAACCGGCACCTCGCTTGCGGCGCCTCAGGTGTCGGCGGCGATTGGACTGCTACAGGCCCGGTGGCCATGGCTTGCCAACTACCCGGACGAGACCGCCCAGATCATCCTCAAATCGGCGACCCCCCTGGGCGTTAATCCAGGGGCCGACGCGGTCTATGGCGTTGGTGAACTCAATATTCAGGCCTCGCAATCCCCGCTGAATTGGGCGAGCCTGCAGTATTTCAGTGTGGTCGCCGGCAAGGTCGGTGCCACTCCGATCAGCTTGGCCAGCGTGGTCACCAACGTCTCGACCAGCAGCCCTTCATCTTGGAACGCTTCGAAACTGTCCATCACGGCGCTGGAAAAGGTTGGCGCCACTGTTCGGGACTTCCAAATTCCGCTGGCCTCGACCCTGGTTGGGCAGGCCGCGCCGCGCAGCAGTGGCTCAGGAAACTACCAAGCCTATCTGACCAGCGACTTGAAGTCGTGGGTGTCCGGCGGCGGGAAGTTTACGGGGAACAACCTGAACACTTCGCAGTTCGCCGACCTGACGACGTCCAGTGCCTCGGTCGGGCGCGTGATGGGAATGGACCTGCGCGTGGCTTTATCGCCGCGCGAGGTTCCACTCGGATTTAAGGCGTCCGATCTGGACACGAATCTCGACTTCGCCCTTGTCGGCTCGCGCAGCAGCCTCAGGTTCGGCCTCGGTAACGGTGCCGCAGCGCTTGGCGGAAGCGATGGATCGGGACAGAAATCCGACATCGCCGCGCGCCGCGGCGGCGCCAATCCGGTACTCAGCCTCGCGTCTGGCGGCGTGTTCTTCGACTGGCGGGTGACTCCGGTCGACAGGGTGACGTTCAGCTTCGGCGCGACTGAGCGCCAAGATGCTCGCGACCTTTCATTTTACGGGATCAGCAACAACCCTAAACAGGTCTACCAGGCCGACGCAGAGCACCTTGGTCTGGACTATGCCGTGAACGATCGGTTCACGGTTCGCACGGCTCTGATGCGCCTGCGTGAGCAGTCGGGATTGCTTGGCTTCCAATCGGTCGACCCCAATCAACTCGGCGGCGGCGCAACAACGACAGCGCTCAATCTTGGCTTCGACTGGGCCTTGGGCGACGGGTTCTTGCTTACGGCAACGGGCACCTTGGCCCAGACCGCAACCGCGAGGGATCAGACGCTGACCACGACGGCAGGAGGACTTGATAGCTCAGCTGCGGAACTCGCGTTGAGCAAAGCCGGCGTCTTTGTCCAGGAAGATCGACTGAGGGTCTCAGTGTCGAAATCCCTTCAAGTCTATCACGGGCAAATCAACTTCGGATCCTATGGCGTCGTTGACCGTCAGACGGGAGAGCTGGGCGTCATCAATCAAACGGTGGACGCCAGCCATGGGCCCATACCGTGGGCTGTCGAGATGATGTACGGGCGCATCCTTCCCAGGCAGTCTGCGGAGGTGTCAGCCTTCGTCCGCACAGAGACCAATGTAGACGACCCGGGCTCCAGCCGCCCTTATAACTATACCGTCGGTGGCAAGTACCGCCTGGCGTTCTAAGTCGAGCCGACGGGCTACAAGCGCCAGTAGCGGGCCAGAACGGCTCGCGCGACATGATTGTCCGGGTCCAGCGCTGGTCTAGCGCAGCTCGGCCGCAAAGCGGCTTAAGTCCAGGCTGCCCGAGCGCAAGATGCTGATCTGGCGAGACCACGATTTGTCAGTGATATACTCGGTTCTGATTCTGAGGATCAGCTGCGAGAGCTTATTCTTAATAAATCTCGGGCAGATTATGTCGTCTTCCGCACTTAGGCGCGAATATGACCAGACTATCCCTGCCCATCGTGGCCATCGCTTGGCTTCTCGCCTCATCCGCCCTCGCCGAGGCCTCGGCTCCCCTTGCAGCGGGCACCTTCGAGTTCGCGATCGCGTCGTCGAAGTCCGCGATGATGGGCGAGCCGAAGATCGCCCTCGATTTCGCACAGCAAGGCCTGAACCTTGCCAAACGCGAGCCCGCCTCGAAACAACGATCGATAGAGATCGTGACGGCCCAATGGCTTGAGGGCGAGGCGCTTGTTCGTTTGGATCGAAAGCGCGACGCTCAGCCGGTTCTGGACGAGGCCTTCAAGGCAGCGATCACGACCACACCGAATTCTAAGCTTCATGCAGACCTTCTGATGGCCGAGGGCGGCCTCATGGTCGCCGACGGTCGGGTTCAAGAAGCTTTGGCTGATTACCAAAACGCTTATCGGATCTTCGGCGGCGTGAGTCAGCCTCGCGGTCAGGCGAAGGCTTTGCAGCAGATCGGCTCGATCTATCAGGATGCCGGCGATTACGCGCGGGTCCTGAGATATTACCAGCAGTCTGCAGAACTTTTCCCTAAAGACCCTGCGCTTCTGCTGTCCGCTTACAACAACACGGCGAGGGCCTACACTGAGCAGAAAAATTACCGGGCCGCTAAGGATCAATTCCGCCGTGCACTAGACATCGCTGTCAAGATGAAGAGCCCCAGGCTACAGGCCTTCATTCTGAGCAATCTCGCGGCCACCGAAGTCGATGAGGGTGCCTATCAGGAGGCCGCGCGCAGCGTCGCGGCAGGGCTGCGCGCCACCAGCAACGACAGTGGCTCCAAGGAGCGAGCCTACCTCCTGGGTGTCTCGGCCCGCGCGGCCTTGAAACAGGGACAGGTCCTGACCGCGAAAACGCTGCTGGAGCGGACGTTCCAGGGCGTTGATCTGGCCAAGTCAGAAATGGCCTATCGGGATTTTCACGCCACCGCCTACGAAACCTATCTGCGGCTGGGCGATGACCATGACGCCCTTATCCATCTCAGCGCTTTAAAGCGGCTTGATGACCAAGCCCACGCCTTGGCGAGCTCGACGAATTCGGCTCTGATGTCCGCGCAGTTCGATTACGCCAACCAAGTCGAACGCATCGACGCCTTGAAAGCGGGCCAATTCAAGCGCGATATCGCTTTGGCGCGGTCGCGCAATGTAATCCAGATGATCCTGCTCGCTGCGGCCGGTGGGTTAATGTGCCTATTGATAGGCGCCTTCTTCTGGATCCGCAGGGGCCGCGATCAGGCCCGAAAGGCTAACGTTCTTCTGGAAACGCTCAACGAGGCCCTGCAAAAGGCGTTGCTGGCCCGCAGCGAATTCCTCGCCACCACCAGTCATGAAATCCGCACGCCCCTGAACGGAATCCTAGGGATGACCCAGGTGATGTTGGCGAACCAGTCTGTCGATCCCGTCCTGAAAGAACAGATCCGACTGGTGCATTCTTCTGGCGAAACCATGCGTGATCTCATCAACGACATCCTTGACGTCGCCAAGATTGAAAATGGCAAGCTCGAGATCAAGCCGACCACCTTCGATCTTCACGCCCTGTTGGGAGAAACGATCGACCTTTGGATGGATCGGGCACGAGAAAAGGGCCTTGAGCTTAAGCTCGATGTCGGTGCAGCCCCGCGTATGATTGTGGCGGATGTCGCACGGATGCGGCAAATAATGGCCAACCTCGTTTCTAACGCGATCAAATTCACCGACCAAGGCAGGGTGTCCGTAACCGCAAAGACTGAGCGCAATGGTGATGCAGCGACCTTGGTCTTGTGCGTTGAAGACACGGGAATCGGGATCTCAGCAGAGGACACCACCCGTGTCTTTGAGTCCTTCGGCCAGGTCGACGGCAGCTTGACCCGGCTCAATTCGGGGACCGGCCTCGGGCTCTCGATCTGCAAGAGCCTCGCCGAGGCCATGGGCGGCGAGATCGCGCTCAAGAGTCGGATGGGCCAGGGCTCGACGTTCACTGTGCGGGTCCCTTGGGGCAAGGCTGAAACGGCCCCTGCTGCGCCGGTGCCTGAAGCCGCGACCGATTTCCGGCAAGTCGATATCCTCATTGTCGAGCCGAACCCGCTGTCCCAGAGCATCCTGCGGGCTATGCTCGACAGCAAGGTCCGCGCCGTTGAAACGATCGCGGCACCTTCTCTCGCCATGGATCTGCTCGCCAAGAGGGCTTTCGACATTGTTGTCGTTGATCTGGCTGGGCTTTCCACCAACCAAACGCCGCCAATGGAGGCGCTGGCCGCGTTGGCGAAGTGTGACGTGCGATTGATAGCTGTGCTGGCGCCTAGTCCGTCGCCGGATGATGTCGCGGCTCTGCACGCGAACGGCGCAGGCGTTGTGATTGGAAAACCCATCTCAGCCAGCGCATTCAACGCGCAACTGCAAACCGCATTCATTGAATCAATGAACCGAGACCTTGAGACGGCTAATGAATACGGTCTTCATCGTAAGACTTCGTGATATTTAATCCATGAGCGCAATTCAGGCTATGGAGTAAGCGCGTTGAAGTTTTTATTTGTCGAAGACAATGCTGTAAATCGACGCGTTGTCGGTGAAATGCTGAAAGCTGGCGGAATTGAGATGGAGGAGGCAGAAGACGGCTGCCTCGGACTTACAAAGATCGAGGAAAATAATTTCGACTTGGTCTTGATGGACTTGCGAATGCCGCGCATGGACGGCTTGACCGCTATCCGCCGTATACGGGCCAGAAGAGACGCCAAGGCGGATTTGCCTATTATTGTTATCACAGCCGATAACACAGCGAATATGCGGGCAGACTGCGTGGCTGCTGGCGCAAACGATATCATTGAAAAGCCGATTTCTATGCCGGTCCTGTTTGATGCGATCAGTCGAATTATAGCGTCTGGCTATGGCGGCGAGGCGACGCTCGTCTGAAATCAGAGACGCCTTGTGGCTTCATACGAGAGCACTGCTGTGCGGAGCGCGGGCCAGGCCACGTCTCGGTTGTCATGCCAGCTTTAGCAAACGGGTTGCCGACGCTCTCTAAGGCGACGAGGCGCGCCAGGGCGTCTGGGCGATCTCCAGGCCCGCCGGGACGTCTGCCTTTTAACCCAGCCGTTTTTCATCGATCCACAGCGCCACTCGGGTTCTAGCCCAGGGAAATTCCGCCACGGGGTCGATGACGATCAGGCCCTCCCTCGAGCGGCGGTTCTAGACGAGGTTAAGGTCGTCCCAGAGGCCAATGTCTTACCGCTCACGCTCCACCTCGCGGGGCTGACCTTCCCAGCTTGAAGGCCGCTGGACGCTCTGACCGCAGACCTCGGCCCAAGGATAATCGCGCCAGGCTGCGGCGATGAACGAGCGAGGCCTTCGAGCCGTCGCTGTTCAGGTCCCTAGAACTGAAGGTGACCTGTCACGCGTAGGTCGTAGATGTTCAGGCCGCTGCGAGCCTCGGCACCTGTTTCGATCGCAAAACCGCCCGAGCCGTTCTCGCCCTTCACCGACAGATGCGCGACTGCGCCCGAGCCTGGAATATTGTCAGCGCCGAGCGTGAACTGGTCGCTGCCCCCAACGAACTTCGCCGTCGTTGCGCCCAGCGTCTCACTGGCAACGGATCGGTAGCCAACAAGGGCTTCGGGTCCCCACGAGCGGTCTGGGCCGTAGAGCGCGCCAACCGCAACGCCAGCAAAGGCCGATGCCCGCGAGCTGGTGCGCACGCCTACGGCGAGGTCCATGCCATTGCCGCCTCCGGTCTCGGTATAGGAACCCTCGGCGAGGCGGACATAGTCCAGGCTCACCTCAGGCCGCAGATATATGTTGCGACCGAGATGGGCCTCGTAGCTGGCCATGGCGCGGGCGTTGAAGCCGAACGCGTTCCATCGGCCATCAGCGGTGCGGCCGACCGCAAGTCCGTCGCCGCCCAGCACCTCGATAACGCGAACGCTGGTTACGCGGGCGTAATCGCCGGCCACCCGGGCGTTCGCCGAGAAGCCTCCCTTCGTCATCCGCCAATAAACGCCAGCGTCGAACAGGATCGAGTGGAGGTTTTCTGCAGCGTCAGTCGCGTCTTGATAAACCTGGTTGGTGCTGGCACCGAATGTCACGCCCAGAATGCCAAGTGGGGTTCTCGGGATCTCGTAGCCGGCGACCGCGCCAAGGCTCCAACCTTTGTAGCCGGGGTCATCGGTCTGGCCGTTGGCAAATACCCCGACGTTGGTTTCCTGCATCCAGAAGCCACCGCCCACTGGATCTTGGCGGTCATCGAGCGGTCGCCCAAAAGCGCTCACGCCACCGGCCATGATGTTGAACAGGCTGCCGGAGTGATTTGGCAGCAACTGATTATAGAAATTGATCAGGCTTGCGCGGTTGTCTTGGATCAGGAGCGCGCCTTGGAGCCCTTTGTCGCGACCGATGTTGTTGATCACCGCCTGGTAGGCGCCGGCCGTGTTTGTGGGCAGCGCAAGCTGCGCGGCCGTCTTCAGAGATACGGTTGCCGATACTGTTCCGGCCGCAGCGTTGGTCTGCAGGCTGGAATTATAGAGGTAGGGCACACTGCCCAGCAGGTTGCTGTTGAGCGTTCCAGCATTGAGCTGCGTGGCATGGATCAGGGTGTAGGTGACGCTCCCCAGTTGAATCGCATTGAATCGTACGCCGATCTTGGCGCCATTGGCGATCGTGGCTGTGCCAGCGACGTTCAGGCTTGTCGCGCCGCCAGCCGAAGGGTCGGCGGTCAGGATGAGTGAACTTGCGGCCCCCAGCGTCAGGCTGGTGAGATTGAGATGGCTTGCGTTGTTGATTTGAAGGGTGCCGGTCCCGACGTTCAGGGCCACGGTCCCACCCGCCGCGTTCAAAGCACCTGTGACGGTCGACCCGTTATAGATCGTCAAGGAACTCGCGCCTGAGCCCAGGTCGAGGTCGCCCTTCAGCGTACCGGCCAGGATATTCACGGTGTTGTTTCCTGAGCCCAATGTTACGGCACCGGTTATGCTGGGCGTAAGCGCGCCGCCAGTCGGTTCGTATTGGAGCAAACTCACGCCGGTCGTGTTGAGATGCAGATCGAGCGCCGTTGCGTGGCCCGTTACCGGCTGAGTAAGGTCGCTCAGGGAGCGCGCTGCGCCGATTGTTCCGATGTTCTCAATGCGAGACAAGGTGCCGGACTTGTCGACGATGGCCGCGACGTTGGCCTGCTGGCCGACGGCCGAAGCCGTGATCGTGCTGGCGTTCTGAAGGAACGGTGTTTTGGAGCCCGCCTCAATGATCAGCGCGGTGGCCGTTGTGCCCGCTGCGTCCGAGCCCAAAGTCGCGCTGATGGTGCCGTCGTTGCGCAGAATTGGCGCGATCGTGCCGTTGAGGTGAAGGGCTGTGGCGCTGGCGGCATAGGCTGCGGCGCCGACGGTGCCGTTGACGTGGATGCCGCCTGTGGTGTCGACGGTCCCGCCGTTCGCCACGCCCACCTGAACGCCATTCGCTGCGATGCCGTCGTAGACGCCGCTGCCAATTACGTTGCCTTTGATCTCAAGGCCAAAGGCGTCGAGACCCGTGCCGACGTTTCCCAGGGTTATATTCTTGCCTGCAGCGCCACCGATGATGATCGCCGGCGCCGAGCCGAAGGCGCTGACAGTTCCGGTAGATGTCAGTGTGACGCCCGTTGAATCGACACTGGCGATATCGACCAGGACGCCATTGGCGACGCTACCGCCGATCGTGACGGCGGGCCCGCCCAGAGCGAGGTTCTCCGCCGTCAGTTGCTTTAGGAAATTCGGATCGGTGCTACGGGTGGTGAAGGAAAAACCGGTCGCGCTGACCGTGCCGTTGATCAGGACCTGTCCGCCGATATTGCCGCCAAGGTTCACCGCCTGCGTGCCTTGCCCGACGGCGCTGATGGTGCCCCCGAGTGTTACTTTCCCGCTCACCGAGCCCGTCGTCTGAATGCCAAAGCTGTTGTTGCCGGTCACACTGAGGGCGCCGCCGTTGTTGAGCGCGCCGACGAGATTGGTTTCCGCGAAAATGCCGGCGGACGTATCGCCCTTGACCAGGATGCCGGTTCCGGTCGTTGCGTTGATAATGTCGCCGGTGAAGTCGCCAGGCCCGATGATGTGGATGGCGTAACGGTTCGTGCCGTTATCTAGGGGCCCGCTTGGAATACCGGACTTGTTGATGGATCGCGATGTGGTGTCGTCCACCTGGATCGTGCCGTTGTTGGTGAATGTCCCGGTATGACCGCCCTGGATTACGACGCCGGTCACATTGCTGAGGTTCTGGAATTCGAGAATGCCGCCGTTGGTGACAGCATTGTTGCTGTCGATGGTCACCGCGGTCCCGGATGTCGGTTTCACCGAAATACCGGAGTTGATCGTCAGGTCACCCGTCTTAGATGTCACCTGAGGTGTTGTCGTGCTGCTGCTCAGTGTGGTCTGCGCCAGTGCAGGCGCTGCCAAAATCAACGCCGAAAGGCTGACCATCGAGGGTCCGAAACGCAAAAAACGCTTCAACGCACGCCGAGGCTCAGGCGCTCCCAGGGTGTTCTGGGCCGCGTCCCGGGGGGCGTCCGGCGAAAAATACCCAGTCATCTACTCGTATCCCTCAAGACGGTTCGATCGATCGAGCATGATTGTGTCCAGCCAATGACCCAGGGCTACAGATATCGCCCTTAGCCACTTCCGCCACGTCTCGAACGTTTCAGCCCAGCATCGAAGTCCGCAACAGTTCGCCACGCGCCGATTTCCCACGATAGTTGCGAGCTTTCGCCGCATGGCAAGCCCCTGGGGACGGTAACCGCCGCGCCTTTGAGACCTCATTCGTGGCTTAGATGCAAATCTCTTCGGCTCCAACAGCTTACGGAAAAGATGAGGCACAACACCTCTTGAACAGGCTCATACAGCAACAGAATGCTCCGGCCGCATCGGGCGTCTGTTACCGCCTCGTTTCGGGCACGTCTCACGCGACGAAATTTCTCTGGCGACCAGCGGTGCTATCCAGTTTGCGTCGAAAATCGAGGAATTCCAGATGAGACGAACGATACGCGCCGGCGTCCTTTCCGCCGTGATCGCGATTGGCGCGACCACAGTGGCCATTCCGGCCGCCCAGGCTCAGGACGATCACCACCGCCAGCAAGAAGCCGCGGGCGACAGGCAAGCTGTGCGCGAGGCGCACGAGGGCCAACACGCGCAAGACCTGCGAACGATCCTTCGTCTGCGTCCCGATCAGGAGCCGGCCCTGGCGGCCTTCTTGCAATCCCACAAGCCGGCCATGAAGCCGCCTGAGAATAGGGGCTCGTCAGGCCAGGCCGGGATCCAGACAACGCCGCAACGGCTTGACGAAATGGCCCGCCGTGAGGCGCAACGTGCGGCTATGAACCAGCGGCACGCCGAGGCAGTTCGAGCCTTCTACGCGGCTCTGAGTTCCGACCAGCGCCAAGTGTTTGACGCTTTGCAGCGTATGCACGGTGGCGATGAGCGCAAGCGCGGGGACCATCATGGGGTTGGGGCGGCGGGGCGCGGTCCGATGGACGGTCGGCCTCCGGGCACCCCTATGCCTCGCGATTAAGTCGCGAGGTGTTCTTGCAGATTGTGGCGGCATCGTTGTCGGCGCGCCACAATCGTGCGGAAGGAGAGGCCATGAACAGCCAGCCCAACGCCCTGCCCGCCCGACATATTCTGGTTGTCGACGATGACGGCGAGCTGCGTGAGCAGGTCGTGGGCTACCTCACCGAGCATGGGTATCAACTCCACGCCGCTAAAGACGCGGTGAGTATGGAGCAGGCTCTGGCGGCGGCCCCTATCGACCTGATCGTGCTGGACGTCATGTTGCCTGGTGAGGATGGGCTGTCGATATGTCGTCGATTATCTGAGACCGGCGGTCCAGCCATCGTCATGGTGAGCGCCATGGGCGACGAGGTGGACCGGGTCTTGGGTCTGGAGTTGGGCGCCGATGACTATCTCCCCAAGCCTTGTAGTCCGCGCGAGTTGCTGGCGCGGGTGCGCGCAGTGTTCCGTCGCCTAGATGAGGTCCGCGGCGGCGCGCCCCGGCGGGGCAAGACCTATCATTTCCAGGGCTTCGTCGTGGACACGCTGCGCCGCCAACTGCGAGCACCCAACGGCCCGACGATCCTACTCACCGGCGGAGAATTTTCCCTGCTGAGCGTATTCTTGGAAAACCCGCAACGGATCCTTTCCCGCGACCAGCTCCTTGAGCAGGCCCGTGGTTCGCAGACAGAGGTCTTCGATCGCGCCGTCGACGTGCAGATCAGCCGGCTGCGCCGCAAGCTGCACGCCTGCGTCGAAGGCGAAATCATCAAGACCTACCGAGGCGCGGGGTATCTATTCGACGCCAAGGTGACGCGGGCGTGAGCCAAGCCGAGCTGGCGCGCGGGCGCCGCCCGTGGCCTCGGGCGCCGATTAGCCTGCAACTCGTCATACTATTATCGGTAAGCCTGCTGGTGTCTCAGGCGATCAGCTTTGGGGTCATCCTGCTGATCCCGCCCCCGAGGCCCCCCGTCTATCGAGTCGCCGACGTCGCGGCCGCGATCCAGGGCGGGCCGTTAAAGACCCGCTTTGGACGACCTATGGAGCGAACGACCGCCAAAACCCTACCCCCTGATTTGGTCGCCCCCCACAAAGAGCATCAGCGGACTTTGGCAGCGCTCGCCCGAGCGCTTGGTGAGCCGGAGGCTCGCGTGCGGCTGGAAGAGCAGAACGCTTCACCGCTCCGGCGCCTGCGCCGCATCATCACCGGAGCTCCGCCGCCGCGCGGCCGCGACCACGGAGGGCCGATGGGCGCATCAGCGTTTGAGATGGATCGAGCTGGCCCGCCGGCGCGTCGCAATTCGCCGCCATCGACGACGGCTCAAGGCTCCACGACGATCCTGGTCCCGCCCGACATCGATGAACCGCGCTCGCCTTGGCCTCGGACGGGCTGGCGTCGCCTTAGGGGAGGCTCCGAGCTTCCGATTTTCGGCGACTTCTCTGCCGCCTTTGAACAGGACAATGGGACCTGGACTGTGGTCCATTCGACGCCGGAGCCATTTCCGTCGGCCTGGCAAATGCAGGCGTCCGGCTGGCTCCTTGGTGGGTTTCTGCTTGTGGGCTCGGCTGGTTATCTCTTCTCGCGCCGTATCTCGGCGCCGCTGCGAAGATTTGCGGACGCTGCCGAGGCTTTGGGCCGAGATCCCCACGCACCGCAAATGACCCTGAAGGGCCCAGCGGAGGTCGGCACCGCAGCCCGCGCCTTTAACGAAATGCAGGCGCGCGTAAAGCGCCACATCAACGACCGGACCGCGATGGTGGGCGCAATCTCTCACGATCTGCGCACTCCGCTGGCCCGCATCCGTTTCAAGCTTGAGGCGGCACCGCCTGGCCTCAGGGCTGCGGTGTTGTCCGATGTCGAGCAGATGGAGAAGATGATCGGAGGCGTTTTGGCCTTCATTCGCGATGAGAACGCGCCTCGCCGGCGCGAAAGGCTCGACCTACTCTCGCTGATCGAGTGCGTGGCTGATGACGCCAGCCTGGTCGGTGGCCAGGTCGAAATCGGCGATTGCGCGCCCGTGACGGTGAATGGCGACCCGGTTGCTTTGCAAAGGTTGTTCTCCAACCTGGTGGACAACGCGCTGAAGTATGGCGGAGATGCCCGGATAACCGTGGGCCTGGATGGCGGTTCAGCGGTCGTCAGAATTTCCGACTCTGGCCCCGGCCTTTCGGCCGACGAGCTGTCGCGGGTCTTTCAGCCATTTTATCGCACCGACGCCTCTCGCAATCTCGACAGCGGCGGTGTCGGTTTGGGCCTGCCGATAGCGCGCTCCACGGCGCGCGCTCACGGCGGGGATGTTGAGCTGACGTCTCAGCCGAGCGGAGCGACTGCGATCGTCACATTGCCGGCCGACGCATGACGTCGCGCGCTCAGTCAGCCGCGCGGCCTGTTACGGGCCTGTTCGGATAGGCCAGTTGCTCGCGCGCCAACCAGGCTTCTGTGACGTAGTTGATGATCAACGACTTGCGCACCACCGGGATCGGGCGTGGCTCGAAGCCATGCCAAGTGTTGTCGGATGGCACGAACACCAAAGCAGCGCCCAGATCGAACGGCGCGCGGTGGGAGTGAGTCTCGGCGTCGGTGTAGATATCCGTACCAAGATCGGGCTGGCCGCCAGGCGACAGATAGTAGAGCAGCGTGAATTTCTTGACGCCAAGATCGGTGTGCGGCTTCAGCCAGAAGCCATCGGTGTCCTGGGCGTACTCGATCCGCAGACAACAGCCGTCCAGGCGCGCGCCCGTCGTCTCTTCGATCAACGCGACGGTGTCAGGGTGTTGAAAGGCCTCCGCCAAGCTGCGACAGGCCGGAAACTCGGCTATGGCGGCGGCATCGACATAGCGACGCGTGTTGTTGTGAATTTCGCGGGAGCCAGACAGGCCGTCCAGAGGCGGCGCAATGAAAGGCAGATCATCCATCGCCGAGGCGATATCGGTCGGCAAGACATCGCGCAGCATCCAATGTCGGTACGGCGCCTCCGCCATGGCGGCGGTCTGAAGGCTTTGCGCAAAGCTCGTGCGGCAGGTCTCGCGGCCACGTTCAACGGCGTCAAGGATCGATGTTTCGCTGAGGGGATCGAGCAAGGCTGGTGGACTTCTACGCGTTGATCTGGTCGCTTCCACCAGGGGGACCCGCGCCGGGATGACGCCGTTGATCGATACACACCTCCGTGTAGCCGGTGCAAGGCTTCGCGTTGCCGCAGCCTTGGTCAGCGCCGTGGCGCTGTTCGGAGCTGGCCCGGCCAGCGGAGCTGAAAACTCAGCTGAAGCGCGTGTCTTTCATCTGCCAACGGAACCGTTGGAGGGGGCTCTTATTCGCTTCGCTGTGCAAGCTGGCGTTTCGGTGGGCGGTATGCCCACGCGCGGTTGCGGCGGTTGGTCGCGGGCCGTTTCGGGGACGATGTCGCCGTCTCAGGCGATGAGTGCGCTCCTCCCGCCGGGATGTGGCTTTGAGTTGATCGACGCCAGGAGCTTCCGGATCGTTGGCCTATCGGCAATGCCGACCACGCCGGGTTCGGCAAGGCGCGCCGAGATCCTCAGCGCCGCCGCGCCGCGGCTGGATGAGCTGGTGGTGACGGCCGAAAAACGCCGGGAGCTGCTGAGCCGAAGCGCTGCGGCGGTCAGTGTCATGTTGGTCGACGACCTGGATGCACTTGGGGGCAAGAGCTTCGATGCGGTCGCTGCCCAACTGGTGGGTGTCGCGGTTACCAATCTGGATTCGGGGCGAAACAAAATCTTCCTGCGTGGCCTTTCCGACGGCTCGTTCACAGGCAAGACTCAGTCGACGGTCGGCCTCTACCTCGACGACGTTCCGATCACCTACAATGCGCCCGATCCAGATCTCAGGCTGGCCGACATCGGGCGGGTTGAGGTTCTGCGAGGTCCCCAGGGAACCCTCTATGGCTCCGGTTCGATTGGCGGGATCGTCAGGATTGTTACCGCTAAGCCTGACTTCACTGCGCCCTCCGGCTCGCTGTCGGCAGAGGGGATGGCGACCCAGCGCGGCGCGCCGTCGTCGGGCCTGGAGGGTATGTTCAATCTTCCCCTTGCGGATGGTCACGCAGCGATCCGGGCCGTCCTCTACGGCGACGAGCGTGGCGGCTACATTAACAATCCGGTGCTTGGGCTGCGCGACGTGAACGACAGCCGCCGCGCAGGCGGGCGGATTTCAGGGCTGGCGGCGCTGCCACAGGACTGGACCGTTGAGGCCGGCATCACCCATCAGGTGATTGAAACCGCCGACAGCCAGTACACACAAGGTCTCGACGGCCCGCTGACCCGCGACGCCAGCGTTCGTGAGCCTCACGACAATGATTTTTCGGAGTTCGGAGTCACCGCCTCTCACATCGGCGCCGCCGTCGACCTGAAGGTTTCCTCAGCCTTGATCGACCATATTCTCGACACGCGATATGACGCGACCGGGGCCTTCCGCGCCGCAGACGGCTCATTGACGGGCGGTGCCTTCGATGAGACCAAGCACATCCGCCTTTTTGTTTCGGAAGGGCTCCTGTCGTCGAACGGCTCCGGGCCGCTGCACTGGCTGGCCGGCGCGTTTATTTCCTACGCCGAGGAAAGGGATGGCGCGCAATTGGTGGCGGTAAGACCGCCAGGACCTACCCGTTCAATTTATCGCCGCCAAGATCAACTCACGGAGGGCGCGCTCTACGGATAGCTCGCCTACGATTTTACCCCTCAGCTGACGCTGACCGGTGGCGCACGCGTGTTCCAGACCCGCGTCACAACCCAGGCCCGCGACTTCAGCCTCGCAGCAACTCCAATCGCTCCAATCCATGAGCTGCTAACCGACTCCGGTTTAGCGCCCAAGCTTCGTCTGAGCTTCGCGGCACCGCGCGAGTTGCTGATCTACGCGCAGCTTCAGGAGGGCTATCGCGCCGGCGGCTTTAACATTCCTCCAGGGGCTGGCGGAGGCGCGCCAGAGGTGGTCGCCGCTCGATTCGCGCCTGACCACCTTTGGAGTTACGAACTCGGTGCCGGCTTACCGCTGTTCGATCATCAGTTGGTTCTCCGAGGCGCTTTGTTCCACGCCGACTGGCGAGGCCTGCAGACAGATCAGAGGTTGGCGTCGGGACTGCCCATGACGGTCAACATTGGCGACGGGTCCAATACGGGGGTGGAGGCCGAGGCGACGTGGCGTCCGAACGACCGGCTGCAGCTGCGCGCCAATGCGCTGCTGGAGGACCCAAGCATCACGCGTGCGGCCAATGTCTTTCCGGCGCGCCGCGACATTGGCCTTCCGGGTGTTCCCTACGACATGGGGTCCGCCGACGTGCGCTATCGCTGGCGTCTCGGCAGCCTCGATGTCGAAGCCTCGGTTCAGCTATCGTACGTCGGACGTTCTTTTCTGACGTTCGACGGCGGCACTGGCAACGCGATGGGCGGCTATGCCTCAGGCCGGATCGCCGGCGCTTTCGTCGAGGACGCCTGGCGAGCCACGGTCTGCGTTGACAATGTCGCGGACGAACGGGGCAACACCTTCGCCTATGGCAATCCCTTCAGCCGGGCGCGCACAACCCAAGCCACGCCACTTCGCCCCCGGACAATCGGCATGGGCTTGGCGCGTCGCTTTTAACGCCAGACCCCAGGAGAGATCTGCGCAGGGCATCCAGTGATCCAGACGTCGCGTCGGGGCCCGGAGACCAGGTAGGTGGAATAATGCTGGTCGTGACTTAAACCGCCGCCTCGCAGGATCTCGCCTACGAAGTCGACCTGGGTGAAACAACGCGCAATGTCGTGCGGCGTGAGGCGGCGGGAAAGATCGACGACCAGGCCCGGCTGAGTGAAGTCTGGACGGCCAGGGTCTGCTGCCCAGTAGCGATCGCGCTCGATGAGCTCCAAGAGGGGTGCGCTCGTGGCGTGCTCGTCATTTAGCTGAGCGAACATGCCGTAGCTATTGGTCCCGACCCATCTCGCCCCTGTCCTCACCCGCTGCGCCTCGACATCTCGCGCGAACTGGGGCCAGCCGCGTAGCGGCTTGGTGGGATCAAGCGGTCCCAGGAATGTCGGCGTTGGCAAGGCCATGACCGCGAAAGCGGCGGCTCCAATAAGGTATCCCGCCGCGGGCGCCATTGCGCGCAGAACACGGCCCCGCGGGGTTTTTCCGAACCGTTCCGCCACCATTGCGGCGCTGATCGCCAGCGCCCCGAAGAGAGGCGCCGGCCAATGTCCCTGGACCCTGTCGTGCAAGCTATGGATCAGCAGGTAGAAAGCGAAGGGTGCCGAGGTGGCCACGGGCAAGATCAGACGGACTGCCCCGGGCTCAGCGCGTTCACGCCAGCCCTGCCAGACCCCGATTGTGGCATAGATCGCCATCAGCGGCGTGAAGACCAAGATTTGGTCGCCCAGAAACTCAGCCAGGTGACCCAGGCCGATCCCGTGCGGCGCGACGCGTCCGAATTGTTTGGTGAAGGTGAGCCAGTGGTTCTGAGCGTTCCAAATGACGTTGGGCGAAAAGATCAGGCCTGCCACTCCCGCTGCGATCCAGGGGCCCGGTTTGCGCAGCTCTTCGCGTCCTGCGGGAACCAGCATCAGCCAAAGTAGGACCCCGGGCGCAAGAAACAGCGCGGAATATTTGGACATCACCGCCAGCCCGGCGGCCGCTCCAGCGGCGAGCCACCAGGCGGCGTTCTTGCTGTCCCAGAACCGGGCGAGCGACCAAAGTGTGATTATCCAGAAAAGGCTCGCCGGTGCGTCCGGGATGGCCAACATGCCGCCCAGACAAACCGTCAGGGTGGCGTTGTACCAAAGGGCGGCCCGAAAGGCGGTATGAGGTTTAGCGCCAAGGCGGCGCGCCAGATCGGCGATCAGCCAGGTCGTAAGGCCTGCGGCAAACGATGGAACCAGCCGCACGCCCAACGGTGTGTCGCCAAAGATCGTTTCCCCAGCGGCGATCCACCAGGCGATCATGGGCGGGTGGTCGAGGTAGCCTAGCTGCGGGTGCATCGCCCAAAGCCGGTAGTAGGACTCGTCCTCGGTCAGATGGATGGACCCGGCCGCTACCAGGCGAAAGGCGGTGAAGCCCAGCGCCAGCAACAGGACACCTCGGTTCCAGCCGCTCGCCTCCGACTTCACCAGACGGCTCGTGATGTCGTGATGTAGTTCCAGACCGCGGCCACGACAGCGCCGGCGACGCCGGCCACCCACCAGGAGGGCCCGCGCTCGAAGACCATGGTGGCCACCGCCACATTGGCCGCCAATGGCACACTGCAGAGCATGACGAATTTGAAGTAGCCAGCCAGCAGACTGAGGCCGCGCTTGCGGCGATCGCGATAGGTCACCGCGTTATTGATCAGATAGTTTGATGTCATGGCGCCCAAGGCAGCCGTCAGCTGGGCGGCGGCGAAACCAAAGTGCAGCAGCGAGCGCAGGATCAGCAGGTGGATGACCACGCCGCTGGCTCCCACCAACGCAAACATGATGAACCGCGGCGAGATGAAATCGCGGGAGAGCTTGGCGATCAACAAGCCCAGGTATTGCACGACAACGCCCTCGTCGAGCTTGCTGTCGCCGGCCACGCGGGCACGGAATTCGTAGGGCATTTCCAGATAGCGCGGCGAGGTCTTCTGGGAGGCCAGAATGTCGAAAAGCACCTTGAAGCCCGCGGTCGCCAGCGTCGGCGCAACGGCCTCGACGAGCTCGCGGCGGATCATGAAAAATCCGCTCATGGGGTCGGTCACGTCGGCCCGCAGGACGCGCTTGCCCAGCCAGTTAGCGAGCCGACTGCCGGCTTCGCGGGTGGCGCCAAGCGCTGAGGCGTTCGAACCGCTGACCGCAAGGTAGCGACTGCCAACGACAATGTCCGCGCGGTCTTCCTGCAGGGCGCGCAGCATCTGTGGCAGCAGGGTTTCGTCATGCTGCATGTCGCCGTCGATGACCGCGACGAAAGGCGCAGCGCTTGCCATCGCCCCTTCGATCACCGCGCCGGCCAGGCCGCGGCGGCCAATTCGGTGGAGGCACATGACACGAGGGTCGGTGGCTGCGATGGCTTTCACTGCCGCCGCTGTGCCGTCCGGGCTGTCGTCGTCGACGAAGATCGCCTGCCAGACCACACCTGCCAGCGCCGCTTCCAACTTGGCCAACAGAGGCGCCACATTGGGCGCCTCCTTGAAGGTCGGAATGACAACGCCGAGTTCCAGCACCGATGTGGCCAATTGGGATGCGGGGGTGGGGGGTTCGTTACCCAAAGGAGACCCAGATGGCGCGCGCATGCGCCCTCATACCTGCCATGTCGGGGGCTGGAAACCACCTGATCGCTTGGGATCGCACATAGAGCCGATCCCCATTGGCACCCGCCGCGAGCCATAACATGGTGTCGGCGCCTGGTCGTAACCTCCAGGGCGGATGAAATCTCGGACTTGGCTGACGACAGCAGATCTTCGCTGATCAAACTCTATCTGGAGCGACGGGTGGACCTTGTCCGGTTCTTCACCCTGCGTCTGCGTTCGCCAGCGGCCGCGGAAGATCTGGTCCAGGACATCTACCTTCGCCTCTCAGGCCTAGCGCCCTCGATCGAAATCCAGAACCTGACGGCCTACCTTTATCGGCTTGGTTCAAATCTTATGCTGGACCGATTGCGCGGGGAGCGGCGGTCAGCCAACCGCGACGGAGCATGGTTGGACAGTGAGACGACGCGTGTCGGCAGCCAGGAGATCTCTGCGGAACCCAGCGCCGAGACGGCCATAGCCGCACGTCAGAGGCTGGCGCTGCTGACGGAAGCGCTGAAAGAGCTCAGTCCGCAGACGCAGCGCGTTTTCCGGATGCACAAGTTCGCAGGCCTCAGCCACCCTGAGGTGGCGGCCGCTATTGGCATCTCAAGGAGCGCGGTCGAGAAACACATGATGATCGCTCTCAAGCACCTGCTGGCGCGCCTGCCATGAACGGCCAAACAGGGTCTTTGGAGGAGCTTACCGAACGGTGGCGTCTTTTTATCAACGGCAGGCTGTTCTCCGCCCGCGGGCATGGGCTTGATGATTGAGACCAACGAGAACCTGAACGACGGTCGGGTCGCCGAGGTGGCGGCTGGCTGGTTTGTACGCCTCCAAGGCGAGGTTGCGACCGCGGACGACTGGCTGGCGTTTGAGCTATGGCTGCAGGCCTCCTCGGAGCACGCCCAAGCCTATGAGCGACTTGAAGGCCTCTGGATCGATCTGGAGTATGCCTCGCTCGCCAAAGACCTGGAGGGGCGGCCCATAACGGCTGCGCGCCAGCGTCCGGGACACCGACGCGCGTCGCGCGCCGTCCGTCGACGGGTATGGATGGGAGCGATCTCCGCGATCGCGGCCAGTGTTGCTGTGGCGGTGGGCGTTGGCGTCTGGTCGGCGGGTATCGCGACGCAAACCTATCAAACGCCTGCCGGCAGAACCCAAGACATCACACTCGCGGATGGCACTCGCATCCAGATGAATGCGGCTTCGAAGATCACTGTCAGCCTCGGCCGGGATGCCCGACGGGTGCAGATGGCCGATGCCGAGGCGGTTTTCGATGTGACCCATGATGCGCGGCGTCCGTTCCTGATCAGCGTCGGCGATCAACAGGTGCGTGTCGTCGGCACCGAATTCAACCTTCGCCATCGCGCTGACCTGGTCGATCTCACCGTCCGCAGGGGCGTGGTGGAAGTCCGCCCGGCCAACGCTTTAGACGCTACGCCCAGGCGCGTCGCAGTGGGCCAGGAGCTGACGCATTCCACCGGTGACAGGAGTTCCTTCCTGAGGGTCTCCGACCCCGATCAGGTCTTCGCCTGGACCCATGGGCAGCTGATTTATCGCGATCAACCGCTCCTCGATGTGGCGGCCGATCTTTCTCGCCGCTTCGCGACACCCGTGCGTACAGCTGACGCCCAGGCCGCAGCCTTGCGGTTTTCCGGCGTTCTGGTGACGGATAATGAGCCCGATGTGCTGCGCCGGCTGGAGGCCTTCGCGCCGGTGCGGGTGGAACGCGTGGGTGCAGAGATCATTCTCCATCACCGCTAAGCGCCGGCCAGCAAACCCGCGACCAGATCGTCGTAGAGGTCGAGCCGTTTATAGGCGCGCAGCTGCGGCGTTGCATTGCGCCAAGCCGCCGCGAAGGCCGCGAAGCGTTCGGGGTCTGCGACCAGATCTGAAAGGGGCGACAGCCACACCCGGATCGTAAAGAGCACGCCGCCGGTGCGTGGAAGGCGCACGAGGGTTTGGCGCTCAACGCGCAGGTGAAGGACATGAGCCGCCTGTGACGGCTTGATCTCATCGATCTGGGCCCGGATTGCGGACGAAGAAGGTGTGTGCAGCGCGTCCGAATTCAGCAGCGTCCAATTGCGCCGCTCCAGGACCAGGCCCGGCCGCAGCCCCTCGAAGATTCTCTGAACGCGGACCAGGAATAGGTCGGCAAACCCTGTTACCGGGCCATGTAGCTCCGCAAGGTTTCGCCCGATCACCTCTTCGGCCGTGAAGAAGCTGCCGGCCGAAAGGGATAACGCGGTCAACCGCCACTGCCCGTCCCGTTTCTCCATCAGGCACAGGTCGTCAGGAACAAGACGCGCCGCCGCGTAGAGCGGCGGAAGTCCGGATGCGGCCGCGACTTGGCCAAGTGCGGCCTCCACCATCTCCAGCGCCTCGGCCTGCGCAGGCCGAGAGGCCTCTGCCTCCGCCCAGACGAGGCCGAGATGATCTGCGAACAGCCGGTCTTTTCGGGCCGCGGGATCAGTCTCACCGCCCTCCAGCCAGGCGCTGGGCGCGATGGGTTTGAGGCCGATCTGGAAGTCTGCGGCCTCTTCCCACGGCCTGTGCCGTAGGCTCACCGCACCCAGCCGGCGCGGCGTATCAGCGCCCAGATAATATAGGCGACGCCAATCCCTACGATGTCGGCCGCCAGGTCAGGCAGGTTGCCGTCCCGACCCAGGCCCATGGTTGCCTGCAGAAGCTCAACAATCGCACCGAACCCGAAGGCGAATATCCCGATCGCCCAGCGGCGGCGAGTGGACAAAAGCAGGCCCACGCCTGTCAGCACCACCCAAGAGATCGCATGCTCGGCCTTGTCCCAAATGAGCCCTGAGCCTGGCACGCGATTATCGGGGGCGAGCGTCATGTACAGCAGTACGCAACAGGCCAGGGCGTAGAGGCTGAGGCGAAGCAGGCGGGGCAGGCGATCAAAGCGCATGGCCTTTACTTGCACGTCCCGGCTCGCCTCTCTAGCGTCCGGTGCCTGACGGTTGAGTGGAGTTTCGCGATATGGCGGTTGAGGCGGTAATCTGGGATTTCGGCGGGGTGTTTACCTCTTCGCCGTTTGAAGCCTTCAACCGATTTGAGGCCGACAACGCTCTGCCCAAGGACCTGATCCGGCAGATCAACTCGGCCAATCCCCACGAGAACGCCTGGGCCCTCTTCGAGCGCAACGAGATCGACGCCGCGCGCTTCGACCAGCTTTTCCTGGCGGAATCTACAACGCTTGGGCATCCGGTGCCCGGCAGCGCGGTTCTCCCGCTGCTTTCGGGCACGCTCCGGCCGCAGATGGTTTCGGCGCTGAGGGTCTGCAAGGCGTATTTCAAAGTCGGCTGCATCACCAACAACGTTGTGTCGATGCATTCACCTGGACAGGACGAGGGCCAAAGGGCCGCCGGCGCCATGGCGCAGGTCATGCCGCTCTTCGACGCGATCATCGAAAGCTCGAAGGCGGGCGTGCGAAAGCCAGACCCGCGGATTTACTTGATGATGTGCGATTTGTTGGCGGTTGAACCGGGGAACTGCATCTACCTCGACGACCTTGGCATCAACTGTAAGCCGGCCGCCGCACTCGGCATGACGGCGATTAAGGTGGTGAACGTGGACCAGACCTTGGCGGAGCTTGCCATGACGACGGGCCTGACCTTCGCAGCTGAGGAGCCTCATGAACCGGCCTAAGAAGCTTCCGCTCGCAGAGGTCCTCGACCAGCTGCCGGTTTGGAGCGCCGCGCCCGGCCAAAGGGACGCGATCGTTCGTCGGGTCGTCTTTGGCGATTTCAGCCGCGCCTTCGGCTTCATGAGCCGCGTCGCCATGCAGGCCGAAAAGCGCGACCACCATCCGGAGTGGAGCAATGTGTACAACAAGGTCGACATCCTCCTGACCACCCATGACGCCGGCGGTGTCACGGAGCTGGATCTCGAATTGGCGAAATTCATCGACGTGACCGCACTCCAATGTGGCGCCGTCGACCCACCCCGCCCAAATCTTCTGCGCGGGAGGTAGGCGAGCCCAGAAAAGAGAACTGGGGAGCGGGACGAAATCAGGACGGGAGCAGGCAAGACGGCCTTTCGGCGATCTGATGGAATTAATTGGCCACCACAGCGCCGATCAATAAACGCGCGCCGGGCCGCTTGAGGATGAGGTCGGTTTGGCGCTGTAAGGACTGGACGATGAGTTCTGTATTGGGTTCAGAGCCCACGGGCAGACTCGCCGCGTAGGTCTGGACGGCCTGGACGTAGCCTGCCCGAAGTCTTGGCAACGACTTCTCCACGAAATCTCGTAGCTTTGGGTCTTCGACCTGCAGGCCGCAGTCGACGCTCAAGACGCCCCTACGGCCGCCCCCCCTGTTCGTGGTGCCGTTGATGGGGTTGATCGGGATGTAGGCCTCGCCGCCGGATTTCTTCTTTTTTTCCTCGCCGGCCTGCGCGGCAAAGGGGCGAGCGGCCAGAGCGCCAGCTGCTGACAAGACGAACGTGGCCAGAAGATCTCGGCGTCGCATGGGATCAAACTATGGCGATTATGGTTAGCGCTCTCTTTACACCAGAGTGCGACAAGAGCTTTCAACTGTGACGATTCGCCGTGTCCTGGAGCAAGCCTTGGGCCGATTTGCGCCGACCTCTCTCGACCTTGACGGCAAGGTCATCCTCGTAACCGGCGGCACCGGATCATTTGGTCGCCGCTTTATCGAAACGGTCCTGGCCCAGGCCAATCCGCGCAAGCTCATCGTCTTTTCGCGCGATGAGCTGAAGCAGAGCGAGATGCAGGCCGACCTCGCCGAGCGGTTCGAGCCACAGAAGACCTCGGCGCTGCGGTTTTTTCTCGGCGACGTGCGTGATCGTGAGCGGCTTATCCTGGCGAGCCGCGGGGTCGACATCATCATTCACGCCGCCGCGATGAAGCAGGTGCCGGCCGCCGAATACAATCCATCGGAATGCATCCACACCAACGTGCTGGGGGCTGAGAACGTTGTCTGGGCCTGTTTGAGCAACCGGATCCAGAAGGTTGTCGCCCTTTCGACCGACAAGGCCTGCAATCCGATCAATCTTTATGGTGCGACCAAGCTTGCCTCGGACAAGACCTTTGTCGCGGCCAACAATCTGGCTGGCGATATCGGTTCGAGATTTTCCGTGGTCCGCTACGGCAACGTCGTGGGCTCGCGCGGTTCGGTGGCACCGCTGTTCCAGAGACTGATCGCTAAGGGCGTATCTGAGTTGCCCATCACGGACCCGCGGATGACCCGGTTTTGGATCACGCTCAACGAGGGTGTCGATTTCGTGCTCTCTTCGCTGAACATGATGCGTGGGGGCGAGATCTTCGTGCCGAAGATTCCTTCCATGAAAATGACCGACCTGGCCGAGGCGATGGCCCCCGGTTTGCCGATCAAGGTTGTCGGCATTCGCCCAGGGGAGAAGCTGCATGAGATTATGATCTCAGCCGACGATGCGCGGGCGACCATAGATCTGGGCGATCGCTACGCGATTGAGCCGGCGTTCGTTGAGTATCCGCGCACCTCATTTGAGGGCAAGCGGTTAGCCGAAGGCTTTTCGTATGCGAGCGATACCAACGACGAATGGCTAAGTGGTCCAGGCCTTCTGGCGCTCCTGGAAGGTGGGACATCGCGCCGGCGGCGCCGTGCGGACGACTAGGGTGTACCGCCCGGTCCTGCCCTACGGTCGCCAAACCATCGAAGATGACGATATTGCCGCCGTCGTCGAGGCGCTTAAGGCTGATTTCCTGACGACGGGCCCCACTGTGGAGGCGTTCGAGGACGCCTTTGCCGAGGCCGTGGGCGCGCGCCACGCGGTGGCCTGTTCAAATGGCACCGCAGCCCTGCACCTGGCCATGCTGGCATTGGAGGTCCAGGCCGGCGAGGTGGTGATAGCGCCTTCGATCACATTCCTGGCCACAGCCAATTGCGCTCGCTACGTCGGTGCCGAAGTGGTCTTTGCCGACGTCGATCCGGGGAGTGGGCTTATGACGCCGGAAACCCTGGCCGAGGCCCTGACGCGGCTGGGTGGCCGCAAGCTGCGCGCTGTCCTACCGGTTCATCTGCGCGGAGACGCCGTCAATCTGCCAGGCCTGGCGGCGCTGGCGAACGAGGCGGGCGCCGTCTTGGTCGAAGACGCGCCGCATGCGCTGGGTACAAACATGACCTTCGCAAATGTGGCCGAGCGGGTGGGCGACGTTCGTCACTCGGCCATGGCCACGTTCTCCTTTCATCCTGTCAAGACGATCGCCACCGGTGAGGGTGGTATGGTCACCACCAGCAACCCGGCTCTGGCCGAGCGTCTGCGGACCTTCCGCAGCCACGGCATGTTGCGGCCAATGGGCGCGGAGCCCTGGTGGTACGAGATGGGCGAGCCGGGATTCAACTATCGCTTGCCCGATATCTTGTGCGCGCTCGGCCTTTCGCAGCTCGCAAAACTGCCGCGTTTCGCTGCGCGGCGGCGCGCATTGGCCAAGGCTTATGGGGCAGCGCTTGCGCCCCTGGAGCCCGTGCTAAGGATTGCCCAACGCCCGATGTGGAGTGACCCGGTGCTGCACCTGATGTGCGTGCTGATAGACTTCGAAGCGGTTGGGCTCTGCCGACGGCAGGTCGTGGACGAACTTCGAGAGCGCGGCGTTGGAACCCAGGTTCACTACATCCCCGTGCACCGCCAGCCCTACTATCGGGAGCGCTACGGCGATCTCAACTTACCAGGCGCAGAAGCCTGGTACGCGCACTGCCTTTCGTTGCCGCTGTATCCCGGCATGACCGATGAAGACGTTGAGCGAGTGGCTGAGGCCTTGAAGGCCGTGCTGGGGCTCTAGAACCCGAGGGGACCGCTTTTGAAGTGGCGTTTCCATCTCGGACGGAACGCCACTCTCAGACGGCAAGGGCAGCATGCCGCAGGAGATCTCTGATCGTGTCGACTTGATCTGGGGCGACCGACAGCTCGGCTCGGGTTTCGTCGAGGCGGGCGAATTTCATGGCCTCGGCTCGTGCGCGGTCAGCAACAGGCCCCAAGGGCCCAGATTCTCCGCACGCAAGCCTAAGCAGTGCCGTCAGTCGGCTCAGGGCCGGTGCCGTCGCGTTGAGCGTCCTGACGATGAATTTGCTGTCAGCCTCGACAAGCCCGCCGATCTCGCCCAGCTTGGCCTGGATCGGCTTGTAGGATTCCTCGATGAGCCCGCAGCGGGCCACGGCACGTTGTAGCTTGGCCAACTCCGCCAAGCGCGGGGCTGGACGGAGGGTTTCGCGGCTTTCCCTCTCGAAGCGCAGACTGAAGATCAATGAACTCAACCAGCGACCGGCTTCGCGCTTGTTGCCTCCGCCGATGATGTTCTCTGTGAGCCAGATCAGCGCGTGGGCTTCTTCCTGAACGCTGGCGTTTTCGCCGATGTAAACTTCCACAAAATCGCGGGTTACCAGCATTTTCGAACGCGCCGAGAAAGCGGCTTGGACTTGGTCCAGAGGGAGAAGTTTGCCCGAGGCGGCGGTCAAGGCCATTGCAAGGCCACGGATGACGTCGATCTCGCTGACCGGGTCCGAGGGCCGCAGACGTCTTTGACCCGACAGGTCTCGCAGGATGCGCTGGCCGATAGCGGCGCGTACACTGACGAAGGCCTCGCCGTTTAGCCATTTGGCCAGCCGCTGAGCCCGCGCCGACAGCTGCGGCATCACCTTTGCGACGCTTGGATTGGCCATCACCAGTTGATCGACCACATCGGCGGCGGCGAGGCGGCTCATGGCCGCCAAACGCCCCCCCAGGTCGAGGCTGCCCCCAACCACGTTATCCAGTCCCTGCTGGTTGCCGACGATCTCTTCAAGCGGATCGGCCAGGACCGATAGCGCGAGCTTCCGCGCCGAGCCTTCTTCCGGGGCGCCGTCGGCGAGGTCGAGCAGCAGGCCGACTTTCTCGCTCCAGCTTTCTGCCGGCGCTAGACTGGCCGCCACAGCGCACCCCAAGCGATAGGCGCCATCGGGATCTTTGACCAGTTGGTTTGCGACCGCAGCGAAGGTGGCGGGGCTGACCGTTGGGAGGCCCTTTCGGGCGTCACTCATCAGCCGCTCGATGGCCCGAGCGCCTAGGCTCTTGAATGTGGCGGTCATCGCCGCGATCGATGTGCCCCGCGAGTGCGCCTCCGGCACGGCTATCATCTGGATCGCGTGCTGGATCTCGACGCCGCTGGCTTCCAGTTGTTCGACGAGGTCGGGCCGATGCAGCAGTTCGAACGGCGTCGCCTCTTGGCGGGCGAGCCAAGTTTCAAACAGGCGTCCGATCCGTTCGCGAGCGTGACAGGTGTAGAGGTCCTGCGGCGAGATGCAGAGCGGCTCGGTTGGTTCTGGAGCCCGGACCTTCTTCGCGCGCTCTGGGACCCCAATGTTCAAGATGGTAAGGGAAAGATACTCACCGGTTTCCGGGTGCAGGGTTTCGCGCATGACGCGGGCCGCGGCGACTTGGCCCTTTTTGACCAGCTCATTGGCCGTATCGAGCGCCGTCAACCGGTCCTCAGTCGCCGCTTTCAGGGCCCATGCAGAGTCTGGTTGGCGACGGACAAAGATCTCGAAATGGACGGCACCGCCGGGCATAGGGTCCCTCCTCACGGACCGATAGACTAGGTGCGAAGCTTTAAGGTCCGATTGATTGTCGTGTTCTTGCCCCATTGAGGCCACGGTGCAGGATGACTAGATTCAGCGACGATTGCTGACGGAGACGACGAACCCTCAATGGCCAAAATCACTCTGGTTGACGATGACGAAAACATCGTCACATCGGTCAGCCTTGCGTTGGAGAGCCACGGCCACACCGTAACGGCCTACTACGACGGTGCGGCCGGGTTGGCGGCGCTGGAGAATGAGCCGCCAGACCTGGCGATCCTGGACGTGAAGATGCCACGCATGGATGGGATGGAGGTGCTGCGCAGGTTGCGGCGGACCTCCGACATGCCGGTGATCATCCTGACCTCGAAGGACGAGGAGATCGACGAGATCTTGGGGTTCAACCTCGGCGCTGACGACTACATGCACAAACCTTTCAGTCAGCGCCTGCTGATCGAACGTGTGAAGGCCGTGCTTCGCCGCGCGGGCATCGAAGGTGAAGAGCCGCAAACTCTGGCTGGAGGCGCTGAGGGCACGCGCGCCATCAAGCGCGGCAAGCTCACGCTCGATCCGGCGCGTCATGATTGCCTGTGGGAAGGCAAACCGGTGAAGCTGACCGTGACCGAATTTCTGCTTCTGCAGTCGCTGGCGCAACGGCCAGGCTTCGTGAAGAGCCGCGACAACTTGATGGACGCAGCCTACGACGATCAGGTTTATGTCGATGATCGCACCATCGACAGCCACATCAAGCGCATGCGCAAGAAGTTCCGCGACGTTGCCCCAGAGTTCGACGCAATCGAAACCCTCTATGGCGTCGGTTACCGATACCGCGAAAGCTGAACGAGGGCGCGTTTCCCCCGAACGGAGGGTCGCGCGCTTGCGTTGGCTGCCAGGCACGCGCCTTGGTCGGCTTATCGTCTCATTGAACGTGCTTGGGCTGGCGGTGCTGATCGTCGGCGCTTTGGTGCTGAACGAAATTCGCCAGGGGCTGGTCAACGCCCGGATCGACAGCTTAACCACCCAAGGCGAGTTGATGGCGGCGATCATCGATCAGGCCGCCACCGTCGGCGATCCGACGCCGGCGTTGGATCCCAACGCCGGGCTCACTTTGGAGATGCTAGCCAATCCAAAGACCCAGCGCGCCCGGCTGTTTGACGCTCAAGGCCAGCCCATGGCCGATAGCGAGGTGGTGGCCGATCAGGTGGAGCAGCGGACCCTGCCAGCTGCGAAGCCGAGGGGCAGCAGAGGGGTTTTGCTTGGCCTCACCCAGCCTGCGCGCGGATCGCCGGCCATGGCGGCGCGGGCAGCCCTTCAAGCTGAGGTGATGAAGGCGTTGCGTGGGCAGCATATTGCGGGTCTGCGGCGGGGCGAGGATGGCAAGCGGGTGGTTTCGGTCTCGATCCCCATTCAGCACGTGCGAGCCGTGCTGGGCGTGCTGACGCTGGAGGCCAACGACGTCGACGCCATCATTGGCCGGGAACGGATGACGTTGATCCCTTTCATCCTGATCGCCATTGCCGTGACGTTGTCGTCTTCAGTCTTGTTGACCCAACTCATCGCCCAGCCTGTGCGCCGGCTTGCCAGGGCTGCTGATCGGGTGCGGCTGGCTGGCGCGCGCGCCATTTCCCTGCCTGATCTCGCCAAGCGTGACGATGAGCTCGGCGACCTCACGCGCAGTCTTGAGGATATGACCCAGGCGCTGTCTGAGCGAATGGATGCGATCGAAAGTTTTGCAGCCGACGTGGCTCATGAAATCAAGAATCCGCTGACCTCTCTGCGCTCGGCCGTCGAGACGCTGGATATTATCACCGACCCAGTGGCCCGCGAGCGCCTGCTTGGTATTCTTAAGAACGACGTGCAGCGGCTCGACCGCTTGGTGACAGACATCTCCAACGCCTCGCGTTTGGACGCCGAACTGTCCCGCGACGCACCCAAGAACATTGACCTCGAGCGTCTGGTCGCTGACATCGTTGGGACCTATCAGGCCGCCGCCAAACCTGGTGACGTCGGCGTGGTCCTCCAGACGGCAACGGGTGTCGAACCGGCCATGGTCGTTGGCCGCGAAGGGTCCCTTGGGCAAGTGTTCAGAAACCTGATCGACAACGCTAGGTCTTTCAGTCCGCCTGGCAGCGAGATCGTCGTGGTGCTGCAGAAGAGCGCTGGACGGGTAATCGCTACGATTTCGGATTCCGGCCCCGGTATTCCACCGGAGAATCTGGAGACGATCTTCGAGCGGTTCTACACCTCACGGCCCAAGGGGGCGGCGTTTGGCGGCAACTCTGGCCTGGGGCTCTCCATCGCCCGGCAGATTGTCGAGGCGCATGGAGGCTCGATTAGAGCTCAGAACCGGATTGTGGAGGGCAAGGTGGCTGGAGCGATCTTCCAGCTCTTCCTGCCCGAGGCGAAAGCGTGATCTGCCACGCAGGTCTGGTCGCCGCTCGAGATAGCGGTCCGCAAGGTGGTCGCTGGCGCGGGATTTTGATCGAAGGCCCCTCTGGCGCCGGCAAAAGCGATCTGGCGCTTCGGATGTTGGATGAGGGCTTCCGGCTGGTCGCTGACGATCGGGTCATACTCTGGGTCTCGGAGGGACGGTTGTTTGGCCGCGCACCAGAGCCCTTGGCGGGGAGGTTGGAAGTCCGAGGACTTGATGTCATACCCGTTCCCGCCCTGGCGCTGGCGGAGGTTGCGCTGATGGCCAGCAGCGGGGACGCTGAGCGTATCCCGAAACCAGAGCACAAAATTCTACTTGGAATTGCGATCCCGCACCTCAAAATTGATTTTTGGCAAGCTTCTGCGCCTGCGGGACTTCGTCGCGCGCTCAGCCACTTTGACGAGGCAGCCAAGAAGCGTATTTAGCACCCCTTCGCGGGATGGGAATTTGACCGCGGTGGGTGGGGATACCCTTGGAAGAGTTGGCATTGAACGGGCTCGGGGCATGATCGGGCTTGTGATTGTTACGCACGGGCGGCTGGCGGAGGAGTTCGTCTTCGCCATGGAGCACGTGGTCGGGCCTCAGGCCGCGGTGGAAGCCATCTGTATTGGCCCCGAAGACGATATGGAGCGTCGTCGCAAGGATATTCTGGCAGCTTGTGGGCGTGTGGACACCGGTAGCGGTGTGATCCTGCTCACCGACATGTTTGGCGGCACGCCATCGAACCTCGCCATCTCCGTTATGGAGCAGACAAAGGCCGAAGTGATCGCCGGCCTCAATCTGCCTATGCTGATTAAGCTTGCCAGTGTGCGCGCCCGCCAGAGCCTCGAGGAGGCCGTGGCCTGTGCTCAGGAGGCTGGCCGCAAATACATATCTGTCGCCTCCTACGTGCTGGCGGGCGAAAAGTAGGGGCCGGCGAGACGTGAGTGGCGCTGCAGTTCGCACGGTCGAGATTGTTAACAAGCGTGGGCTGCATGCCCGTGCCTCCGCCAAATTCGTAAAGCTGGCGTCAGGCTTTGACGCTGAGGTGCGGGTCTCCAAGGATGGCCACACGGTGGACGCCCGATCGATCATGGGCCTGATGATGTTGGCTGCCGGACCTGGCTGCTGCATCGACATCGAAGCCGAAGGTGCTGACGCCGAAGCCGTCGTGGAGGCCCTGCAACTGCTGGTCAGTGCGAAATTCGATGAGGATGAGTAGCGCTGCGCCGCAGTATCGGCTGCCGCTCATGGGTAGCTTCGCCTCATCACGCCGCGTTTAGGTCTTCAGCCGCCAGCCCGTGCGGAATATCCACCAGACCGCCGTAAGGCAGATCAACATGAAGACCAGCGTCATGCTGAGGCTGATCGCGACGCCGACGTCGGAGACCCCATAGAAGCTCCAGCGAAATCCCGAGACCAGGTAGACCACCGGGTTGAACAGAGCGACCTTGCTCCAGAACGCGGGCAGCATGTTGATTGAATAGAAGCTGCCGCCCAGGAAGGTGAGCGGCGTCACCACCATCAGGGGTACGATCGACAGCTTCTCGAAACTGTCAGCCCAGATGCCAAGAATGAACCCGAAGAGGGAAAAGGTGACGGAGGTCAGCACAAGGAAGGCCACAGCCCAAAGCGGGTGGACGATCCCGAACGGCACGAACAGCCGGGCGGTCGCCAGGATGATCAGTCCAAGCATGACAGCCTTGGAGGCTGCTGCGCCGACGTAGCCTAAGAGGATTTCACCAGCTGAAACGGGGGCAGACAGCATCTCGTAGATCGTGCCCGACCATTTGGGCATGTAGATGCCGAAGGAGCCGTTGGAAATGCTTTCGGTGAGGATCGACAGCATGATCAAGCCAGGTACGATGAAGGCGCCATAGCCAATTCCGTCGACCGCCTTCATGCGAGACCCGATCGCAGCGCCGAAGACGATGAAATAGAGCGAAGTGGTGATGACGGGCGCTGCGATCGACTGGACGATCGTGCGGAAGGTGCGCGCCATTTCGAATCGATAAATCGCGCGGATTGCGAAGGTGTTCATGCCTGGCCCCTTACGAGGCTGACAAAGATTTCCTCCAGAGAACTCTGCTGGGTTTGTAGATCTTTGAAGTCGACACCACGCTCGCTAAGCCCCCTTAGCAATGCGGCGATCCCTGTGGTCTCGGCCTGAGTGTCGAAACTGTAGACGAGATCTGCGCCGTTGTTGGCCAGCGCAAGGTCGTAGCCGCCAAGCCCCGTCGGCACGGCCTTTAACGGCGTCTGAAGGTGCAGCGTCAGCCGCTTTTTGCCGAGTTTGCGCATCAGCTCAGCCTTATCCTCGACCAGGATCAGTTCGCCCTTCGAGATCACCCCAATCCGGTCGGCCATTTCCTCGGCTTCTTCGATGTAGTGGGTGGTCAAAATGATTGTGACGCCACTTTGCCGAAGGCCGCGGACCATCTCCCACATATCACGGCGAAGCTCGACATCGACGCCGGCCGTGGGCTCGTCAAGAAAGAGGATCTGGGGTTCGTGGCTGAGCGCTTTGGCGATCATAACCCGGCGTTTCATGCCGCCCGATAGAGTCATGATCTTCGCGTCTTTCTTGTCCCAAAGCGAAAGATCGCGAAGGATTTTCTCGATGTAGTCCTTGTTTTTGGGCTTGCCGAAAAGGCCCCGGCTGAAGTTCACGGTGGCCCAGACCGTTTCAAAGGCGTCGGTGGACAATTCCTGAGGCACAAGGCCGATCTTCTTTCGGGCTGCGCGATAATCCTTCACCACGTCGTGGCCGTCGGCCAACACCCGTCCCAGCGTTGGATTGACGATGCCACAGGTCACGCCGATGAGTGTGGTCTTGCCCGCCCCGTTTGGTCCCAGCAGGGCGAAGATCTCGCCCTTTTCGATTGTCAGGCTGACGTCCTTTAACGCCTGGAACCCCCCGGCGTAGGTCTTCGACAGACTATCTATGATTATGATCGGCTGCGCCATTCGTCCCCCAGGAGCCCCGAAATAGAACCCCCAGGAGGTTTCGGCTAGGCCGCGCTCAGACCTGTGAGGCGATGCGTCAGGCCATGTTAAGGCCTGTCTGCGTCACACGACGAAGTTGGTCCTAGCTCATCGCCGCGTTCACGACCCCTGACGGTGTCTAGCCTACGGATTGAAGACGCCCAGAGCGCTCGCCCCGGCTAGCTGACCTGCGTCATCGCCATGGGTCGCATCTTTAAATTCGCAAGCAGGGCCTCGTCGGCGTTGCGGCCAGGGTTGTCGGTCGTCAACAGGCGGGCGCCCACGAAGATAGAGTTGGCACCAGCCAGAAAGCACATCGCTTGGAGCTCTTGGCTCATATGCTCTCGGCCTGCCGCGATGCGCACCATCGACTTGGGGCAGACCAGGCGCGCGACCGCGATCATGCGGACGAACTCCAATCCGTCGACGGGCTGGGAGCCGCCCAATGGTGTGCCGGGGATCGGCATCAGGTCATTAATCGGCAGGCTTTCCGGGTGGCTCGGCAGAGTCGCCAGCTGATGCAGTAGGCCTGCGCGGTCACGGCGCGTCTCGCCCATACCCACGATACCGCCGCAGCAGGTGCTCATGCCGGCGTCGCGCACGGCTTTAAGGGTATCGAGCCGATCTTGATAGGTGCGGGTCGTCACCACTTGGTCATAGTAATCCGGCCCGGTGTCGAGGTTGTGGTTGTAGAAGTCGAGGCCAGCCGCTTTCAGGGCCTTGGCCTGATCTGGAGTCAGCATCCCAAGCGTCGCGCAGGTTTCCAGGCCAAGCGCCTTCACGCCAGAAATCATCGCAGCGACCTTCGGCAAGTCGCGGTCCTTCACATCACGCCAGGCGGCGCCCATGCAAAATCGCTGTGCCCCGGCGGCCTTGGCCTGAGCCGCAGCAGAGATCACGGCCTCGGCCTCCATAAGCTTCGAGGCCTTCGTCGCGGTTTTGAAGTGCTGTGACTGGCTGCAGTAGCCGCAGTTTTCAGGACACCCCCCCGTCTTGACGGAAAGCAGTTGGGAGAGCTGGAGTTCACACGGGTCGAACCATCGCCGATGGACGACGGCGGCGCGAAAGACGAGATCAGTGAACGGGACCTCGAACAGCGCCTCCACCTCTTCCAGCGTCCAGTCGTGCCGCGGCTCGGCCGGAACGGGTCGGATCGCGCTGGTATTGATGATGGGCGCGTTCATGGCAGGCTCCAATTTTTCGGCAGGCCGCCGATATAGCGAGTCGCCAGGGCAGACGGCAATCGATGGTGGGCGATGAAGGCTGTGGGTTACGAAGTCGAGCTGAAATTCTCCTGCCGGACGGAAGACTTTGCGGTCGTCCTGGCCGCTGCGCCTGCCGGACACGACGAGACCCGAGAGCTGATCAGCGTCTATTTCGACACGCCAGACCTTCTCCTGCAGAGGGCTGGGGCAAGCCTTCGTGTCCGCGAGCACAAGGGGCGGCGCACCCAGACGTTCAAGCGCGGAAGCGGCCTTGTTCGAGAGGAGTACGAGGCGCCGATCGAGAGCCTTGCGCCGGATCCTGCGCTGGAGCCCTTGCCGTCGATGCTGCCGCACGGTGCCACGCTGAAGCCAGCCTTCAACGTCCGGGTCAGTCGCCGTCAGCGGACCTTGAGCTACCGAGGTGCCGAAATCGAACTGGCGCTCGACCAGGGTGAGGTGGCAGGTGGCGATCAGTGCCGAGCGATCTGTGAAGTCGAGCTTGAACTGAAATCCGGTCCAGCGTCTGCGCTTTTCGCCTTGGCCCATGAATTGTCGGTCTCTGCCCCCATCTACCTCGCCTTCGATAGCAAGGCTTCACAAGGCCAGGCCTTGGTCGCTGGGCGCGGTCCGGATGCAGCGGGCAACAGCAAGGCCGAGATCACAGCCGATTTTACGATCGACCAGGCGTTTCAGGCCATTGCCCGGCAAGCGCTCAGCCAGGTCGCCGCCAGTGCGGCCGCGCTTCGTCTCGAGGCTCAGCCGGAAGTTGTTCATCAGCTAAGAGTTGGTGTTCGCCGGCTGCGCAGCGCGCTGGCGACCTTTAAGCCCGTGTTGGATGGCGAAGGATTGGAGCGCTTGGCGTTTGAGCTGCAATGGCTTGGTCGCGCCTGCGAGGCGGCGCGCAACCTTGATGTCTTCGCCGAAGAAACCCTGAAGCCTGTGGAATTGGCCGCCAATCCGGCGTCGGGCATCGTTGCGCTTCGCAAGGCGCTCGACGCTGGGCGAAGCGCGGCATGGGCCCAGGCCTGCGAAGCCGTGGCCTCTCATCGCTTTCGCGCCCTGATGATTGATGCGGCCGCCTGGCTGGAGACCGGAACCTGGCGATTTGCTAAGGAGGCGGCAGACCCCCTCAAGCCGTTCGCGAGATCCGCTCTCAGTCGCCATTTGAAAAAGGTCCGCAGCAAGGGTCGCAAGGCTTGGGATGGCGACGACGCTGCGCGCCACCAGTTGCGCATAGAGGTCAAGAAACTGCGTTACGCTGCCGAGGCCTTGACGGGCGTCTTCGGCGAGAAACGGGCAGCGCGCTACCTGCGTCCCCTAAAAGACCTGCAGGACCGCCTAGGGTGGCTCAACGACCTGGCCACCACCGAGCCGATGATCAAGACGCTTACTCTGTCGACCGAGGCTGCCTTCCTGGCCGGAGAGCTGGTCGGCCTGCAGGCGGCCGGGAAACCCAAACTCCTGGCCCAAGCCGCCAAGGCGCTGCAACGGCTAGAAGGCACCAAACCGTTCTGGGGTTAATGGTCACATAAGGAAGTCCTTATATGATTTCTTGATTGTGACCCCGCCGGCAGCTATAGAGCCGCCATCCAAATTCAAACCCCGATCCCTCAGAGGACTGACATGACCGACTATATCGTCAGGGACATCACGCTTGCCGATTTCGGTCGCAAGGAACTCGACATCGCTGAAACCGAGATGCCTGGCCTGATGGCTGTGCGTGCCGAATTCGGCAAAGATCAACCTCTGAAAGGAGCCCGGATCGCAGGCTCCTTGCACATGACGATCCAGACAGGCGTCTTGATCGAGACGCTACAGGCTTTGGGTGCAGACGTTCGTTGGGCGTCTTGCAACATCTTTTCGACCCAAGATCACGCCGCCGCTGCGATCGCAGCCAAGGGCACCCCGGTTTTCGCGACAAAGGGCGAGACCCTGCTCGAGTACTGGGATTATGCGCACAAGATTTTCGAATGGTCGGACGGAGGCTATCCGAACCTGATCCTCGACGACGGCGGCGACGCCACCTTGCTCTGCGTCCTTGGCCCGAAGGCCGAGAAGGATCCGAGCGTCCTGAACGATCCGCAGAATGAGGAAGAAGAAGCCCTCTTCGCGACGATGAAGCGCTATCTCAAAGAAAAACCCGGCTTCTATTCGGCCATCCGCGATGCGGTTCAGGGTGTGTCCGAAGAGACCACCACGGGCGTTCATCGTCTCTATCAGATGTCCGAGCGCGGCGAGCTGCCGTTCCCCGCCATCAACGTCAACGACAGTGTCACGAAGTCGAAGTTCGACAACCTCTACGGCTGCCGCGAGAGCCTGGTGGACGCGATCCGCCGAGGCACCGATGTCATGCTCTCTGGCAAGGTCGCCGTGGTGCTGGGCTATGGCGACGTGGGCAAAGGCTCGGCAGCCTCACTCCGCAACGGTGGCGCCCGCGTCATCGTCACCGAGATCGACCCGATCTGCGCGTTGCAGGCTGCGATGGAAGGCTACGAGGTGCAGACGATGGAAGATGTCGCCGCGAAGGCCGATATCTTCGTCACCGCCACGGGCAATAAGGACGTTCTGACCGTTGACCACATGCGGGCGATGAAAAACAACGCCATCGTCTGCAACATCGGCCACTTCGACTCAGAAATTCAGGTGGCCGGTCTGAAGAATTTCAAGTGGGATAAGATCAAGGATCAGGTTCACCACATCGAGTTCCCGGACGGCAAGAAGATCATCCTGCTCTCCGAGGGCCGCCTGGTGAACCTCGGCAATGCGACGGGCCACCCGAGCTTCGTGATGAGCGCGTCCTTCACCAACCAGACGCTGGCCCAGATCGAACTTTGGACCAACGGCGGCAAGTACGAGACCAAGGTTTACACCCTGCCCAAGCACCTCGACGAAAAGGTCGCCATGCTGCACCTGGGCAAGCTGGGTGCGAAGCTGACGGTCTTGTCGAGGGATCAAGCCGATTACATCGGCGTGCCAACCGCGGGTCCGTTTAAGCCAGACCACTACCGTTACTAAAGCTAAGGTTGTAGGGATGGCGCCATGCCCTTGGCGCTCATTCTTTCTTCCTTTGTCGCGGCCAGCCGGATCGGCGGTGCGGCGCAGCAGTACGTGTTGGCCGCCCATCACATCGATCCGGTGCTTGTTCCGACGATCATGTTGGGTCGAAGTCCCTCAAGGGGTGCCCATGGTCAGGCGACGCCGCCTGTGCTCTTCGCCCAGATGCTGGCCGACGTCGAAGCCGATGCCCTATTCGGGTTGGTCGATCTCGTGATCACCGGCCATTTCTCCTCCGCCGAGCAGGTGGACATCGCGGCAGGCGCCCTTCGCCGCATAAAGGCCGCCGCCGCGCGCGCGCCGACGGTCATCGTTGATCCAATCCTCGGGGATACGCCAAAGGGTCTCTATGTTAGTCCGCAGGTCGCCCAGGCCGTAAGTTCGCAGCTCATCCCGCTTGCCGATTGGATCACGCCAAACCTATGGGAGTTGGGCCACCTTTCGGGCGATAAGATCGGGGATGGTGCCGCCGCTATCGCCGCCGCGCGCCGTCTCGGAAAGCCCGCGCTGGTAACCTCGGCGCCGGCTGGCGATGATGAGACGGGCCTCCTGCTTGTTGACGCCGACACAGCCGTCCTGCTTGCTCATCCTCGGCTGAAACATGCGCCAAACGGAACCGGTGATCTGGTGACCGCAAGTTTTGGCGCGGGCTTGGTCGAGGGACTGGCACCTTTTGCCGCCGCCGAACGCGCGGCGCGTGCGGCCAGCGAGGTTGTTCAAGCCGCTCAGGATTGGCGCTCACCGGAGCTTCCGATTGTCGCCTTGGGCGAACGGCTAGTGCGGCCGAGCGCGCCATTACGCATAGAGCGCTTTTGACAGAATCGGCATGACCGCCAGCCCAGCCAAACGGATTGCCGAAGGTTGGGTACAAGACGGGGGCGAGCGGTGGTGGGCCGTGGCGGTCGGTTCACGTCTGGGGTGCCACGGGGTTACGCAAAAAGCGGCTGACGAAGGCCCGGCTGGGCGAAAACCAAGCCGCTCGTTATAGAAATGATCTGACTGCGGGAGTTTCGATGGTCGAGATCGCGGGCTACGCGCCCACCCGTTTCGCGGCTGTGAAGGACAGCTTCGCCGAGAATTTCGAAGCCGGCGAGGAGCTAGGCGCGCGCTTCACCCTGGTCGAAGACGGGGAGACAGTCCTTGATCTTTGGGCGGGATATGCTGACCGCCTCCGCAGTCGGCCCTTTGACGACCGCACGCTGACGCCCGTGTTCTCGACGACCAAGGCGCTGGCTGCGCTGCTGATCGCGCGTCTGGTCGACCAGGGAAAGCTGGACTATGGCCAGACCGTCGCCTCCGTATGGCCAGATTTCGCAGACGCTGGAAAAGCTTCGATCACAATCGAACAGTTGATGTCACATCAGGCGGGCCTATCGGGATTTCCAGATCCCATGGAGCCATCACTATGGTTCGACTGGGACGCCATCTGCGCAAAGCTGGCGGCCATGACGCCGTTGTGGCCGCCGGGTACGGCCAGCGGCTACCACCCGATCACCTTTGGCTACCTCGCCGGCGAAATCTTCCGGCGCGTCGAGGGCCGCACCATGGGGACCGCGCTTCGAGAGGACCTGGCGCAACCCTTTGGTCTCGACCTTTGGATTGGTCTGCCAGATAGCGAGTTCGAACGCGTCGCTGAGCTTCAGCGGCCCACCGCCCTACCAGATTTCGGCCAGCACAACGAAGCGACCCGCGCGGCGTTCCTGACCCCTTGGTCGTCGCCAGCCGGTCGCGGTCAGGCGGACTGGAGGCGAATGGAAATTCCGTCCGCCAACGGCCATTGCACGGCCGAGGCCTTGGCCCGGCTGATGGGCGCCTTGGCCAACGATGGCTAGCTCGACGGAGGCGATATTCTGTCTCCAGCCCTCATCGCAGAGGCCTCGCGCCAGCGGATCCGCGGCCAGGACCTCGTCTTGCCCTTCGAGATGAGCTGGGGGGCCGGTTTCATGCGCAACGAGGTCGTCCACCCGTGGGGGCCCGGCGCGCAGACCTTTGGCCACTCTGGCTGGGGCGGCTCCTGCGCCTTCGCTGACCCAGAACGCCGGCTGGCCGGCGCCTACGTCATGAATAAGCAGTCCACCGATTTACTCGGCGACCGTCGCCCTCGCCGACTTATCGAGGCGGCATATTCCGCGCTTTAATTTGCCGGCCCGCTAACCGCTCGATAGCGGTGCACAGGCGGCGGCATCGGAGAGTCCGCGCCCCTGACGCTTTTCCAGATGATCTCGTTTAGCCGGTGCATCGGAGCTTCGTCGGCTTCGGCAAAGTTCATCTTGCCACTCTCGCGGGCGCCATAGGCTGTGGGCGGGTTCATCTCGTTGACGTTCCACTGGGCCGGTAATCCCTTGAAGGGGGTCAGGTCAGGGGTCATGCCGAACGCGGCGTAATAGGGCGTGGCCGCAGCGTCGTATTGGCTGAGCGGCGCCATACCCAGCAGCAGTTCAATCGAGCGAACCATCGAGCTCGTCGTGTAGAGCGTCGAGTCGACCATGCCGCGATGGATATAGGGGCTGATCGCCAGGCAAGCCGTGCGGCGCGCATCGACATGGTCGGGACCATCCTGAGCGTCGTCCTCCATGATGAAGATCGCCATCTGCGGCCAATAACGGCTGTGCGTCAGTCGCTCGATCATCTGGCCAAGTGCAAGGTCTTGATTGGCGACCATGGCGCGCGGACTGAACGACTTGGGGTCTGTGCCATGGGTGTGATTTTCCTGCATGGACATGACGATGTAGTTCGGCAGGCGTTTTTCGGCATCCTTGGAATCGAAGTTCGCCTCATAGGCGGAGAACTCCTCAAGAAAGACTTTTGCGTTCTCGGTGTCGCGCACCCGGTTCTGCAGGTAATTCGGCGAGATGTGCCCGATAAGGCCGTAGGCGCCGGGTACGCTGCTCATCGGCTCGCCGGTAGAGGCTCGGGTCGCATACTCGCCATAACTGCGATAGGTCAGCCCTTTGCGTCGGGCGGCGTCCCAGAGGTAGCCGCTGGACGGCATGTAAGCGAGCGAGCGGTTCTGAGCCTGGGCGTGCCCGCCATAGTTGGCCGGCCATGACTTTTCATTCTGATCGGTGGCGTAGGCCGCATTGGCCCAGGAGTGGCCGTCTTGGCTGACGTCTCCGTCAGCATAGCAATTGTCGAAGGTCGCAAACTGCTCAGACAGGGCGTGTTGGTTGGGCGTGATCTGCCGGCCAAAAATCGCCAGGCGCGGATCTCCGTTGGTGTGCGGCAGGTCTCCGTAGACCTGATCGTAAGTGCGGTTCTCCTTGATGATGTAGACAATGTGCTTGATCGGTGAACCGACGCCCACCTTGCTGGGAATGATCGAGGGCGTGGCCGCTGGCCGTGCGGCCGTCAACAAGGCGTCGTTGTAGGGCGTATTTGCATAAACCTGGCCGGTGTAGCGGGCGAGCCGAGCCTGAAGGCCCGCCAGAGGCAGGCGCTCCACGCTGCTTCGTTGCAGCGTCTTGACCGTCTCGTCGCCATCGAACTTCGTGGCCAACCGGCTCGAGGGCCCCTTAAGCGTGGCGTGGCCTTCTTCGCCCTTCGTCGCGCCGACGTAGAGCGCTTGTCCCGCCTCTGCGAGGACCAGCGCTGACGGATACCAACCGGCCGGTATGAAGCCTGCGACGGTGCTTGTCTGGCGCTTATGGATATCGACCACCGCCACGTCATTGTTGTCGGCGTTGGCCACAAACAGCAGCTTGCGCTTACCATCGAGCGCGAGCGAATTCGGTGTTGACCCCTCCGGTGACTTGGGCGTCAGGGCGACAGAGATGGTCTCCAGAACCGTGAGCGTGCGCGTGTCGATGACATAGACTGTGTTTTCATTGGAGCAGGCGACGAACAGCCGCCCGTCCGGTGCCAGCACCATATCATTGGGATTGAAGCCGACCGGGATGGATTTGACGACTTTCAAGCTCGCAACGTCCACGACGCTGACGGTCTTGTCCCCCCAATTGGATACGAAGAGGCGCTTGCCGTCCGGGGTCAGCGCCATTTCATAGGGGCTGACGCCAACTTGAACGCGTTTTTTGATCTGGCCAGACCGTGCATCGAAAGCCACGACGTCTGTGGCGGTCATGGCGGTCCCGCGGTTGGCAGCCCAAACGAGGCCGCGCTTGGGATCAGACAGCACGCCCGACCACCAGGTCTTGTCCATCGCGACCGTATCGTCCGTGAAGGTCGCGACGGGTTTGGGGTTAAGCCGACCGTTGCGGTAGGAAAGCGCATAGATCGGGGCAAGCGAGGCTGTGACTTTCTTCTCGCCGTTGGCATTGCCGCCAGAGACAAAGAGGGTGTGCCCGTCGCCCGACCAAGCCAGGCCAAGCCACGTGGTCTTGAGCGGCACCTCCTGGATCACTTTGTGGGTCTTGGCGTCAATAACGCTGAGGCCGTGCGGCAGGTATCCCGAATGACCTGCGACAATCACCTTGCCGTCGGGCGACAGAACCATCTTCAAGACGAGGTCGTTGAGGTCGGCGACCTGTTTACCGGCAGGCGTGATCCGCCACCCGTTGGGCAAATCGAAGCCACCGCCCTTTAGAGGCCCAGGCAGCGCCGTGGTGGCCTCGCCGATCGGTCGTGGCTTGGGCGCGGGCTCGGCTGAAAGCGAGGTCACCCCAAGGAGGGTCACGAGCCCCGTAAGCCAGAGCGATGGATATCGACGCATTCAGCAGCTCCAACTCAATTCTTGACCCTAGCGCTTCGAGCTTGCGCGTCTCAGGACATCGGCGCAACGCGGCTACGACCACGATCTGCGTTCGAATTGCAAAAGCTTGATGACGCGGGGTGCTTGAGCGAAGCGCTTGTCCTTAGGCCCGTGCTATTCTGCGGGCTCAACGAGCGCCGTCGCCTGCAATTCAGGACGTGAGCGTTTGAAGGCGGCGTAGGCGAAGACGACCGCGCCGCCCCAGATGAAGACGAAGGAGGCGGCTCTTAGCGGCGTTAACGCCTCACCCTGCATCACCCCGATGATAAAGCCACTTGTGGGACCCAGGAACTGCAGGAACGCCAGCGAGGACAGCGGAATACGGCGAGCCGCCCACGAGAACAGCACCAAGGGCACTGCGGTGAAGGGGCCGCAAGCAAGCAGCCAGGCGGTGGCCGGCAGGCTCGAGGCGAAGTGGCCTGCACCGGTGTGCTGGAGCCAAACCATGTAGGCGAGGCCGAACACGGCCAGCATCAAGCACTCGATGAGCAGCCCGGTCTGTGCTGAGGCCGCGACGCGTTTTCGCAAAATGCCATAGCCGCCAAAGCTGAGGGCCAAAGCCAGGGACACGACGGGCAGTCCGCCAGCAGCTAGAGCCTGAACCGCGACGCCCAGAACCGCCAGGCCGATGGCGACATAGCCCAGACGGTCGATCTTCTCGTTGAAGATCAGGGCTCCGGCTGCCATCCCAAGGAGCGGATTGATGTAGTAGCCAAGGGCGGTTTCTAGCACCCGGCCAGAATTCACCGCCCAAATGTAGATTCCCCAGTTGCCAGCGATGAGCACCGACGACAGCGCCAGCCAAGCCAGCGTTCTCGGGGTCCGTAACGCGCGCATGACCTCAGGGCCCTGACGCGCGGTCAACACGAACAGCAGGGCCACCGGCGCGGCCCAAACAGTCCGGTTGGCGAGGATCTCCCAGGGAGATATCCCGAGTCGTCCCATAGCCTGGAAGACGAGGGGGACGATCCCCCAGATGAGATAGCAGATGATCGCCGCCCCAAGCGCGGGGCGAGACTCGCTGCCCGGCGCGGCCCAGATCATGGCGTCAGGCGAGGGCTTTCTGACGGATCAGGCCGCGCTCATGCAGGAGCTCAGCGATCTGCACCGCATTGAGGGCCGCGCCTTTTCGCAGATTGTCCGCCACCACCCACAGGTTAAGGCCGTTCTCGACGGTCGGGTCGTTGCGAATGCGGCTGACAAAAACGGGAAATTCGCCCTGGGCTTCTTTCGGGGTCATGTAGCCCGTGGCATCGCGCTTATCGATTACGATCAGGCCCGGGCTTTCGCGCAAGATGTCGCGGGCCTCGTCCTCGTCGAGCGGCTCATGGAATTCAATATTCACGCTCTCGGAGTGGCCGACCATAACGGGCACACGCACGCAGGTGACCGTCAGCTTGATGGCAGGGTCGATGATTTTGTGGGTCTCGTTCCACATCTTCTGCTCTTCGTCGGTGTAGCCGTCGTCCTGGAACGCACCGATGAAGGGGATCACATTGAAAGCGATCTGCTTGGGGAATTTCGAAGGCGGAGTTGCGCCTAAGACGAAGACGTTCTTCGTCTGATCGAACAGCTCATCCATGCCTTCCTTGCCGGCTCCGGAGACCGACTGGTAGGTCGACACAACAACCCGCTTGATGCGGGCGCGGTCATGCAGCGGCTTCAGGGCCACGACAAGCTGAGCTGTCGAGCAATTCGGGTTGGCGATGATGTTCTTGCGATCCGCCCACTCGACGTCATCAGGGTTAACCTCTGGCACCACCAAAGGCACGTCCGGGTCCATGCGCCAGGCTGAGGAATTATCGATGACGATCGGACCCGCGGCGCCGATGCGCGGGGCCCACGTCTTCGAGAAAGTTCCAGAGACGCTCATCAAGACGACGTCGACACGGGAAAAATCGAACTGTTCGATGTCCTCGCAGCGGACGATCTGATCCCCAAAATTGACTTCCACGCCGATGGATTTGCGCGAGGCGATCGCGTGAATTTTGTCCACAGGGAATTTCACTTCCTCGAGGATGTTCAACATTTCGCGGCCCACGTTGCCCGTGGCGCCGACGACGGCCACCCGGTAACCCATCGCAAATCTCCTAGTCTTGAGGGAGCGGTTGGTTACGCCTTGAGCCCACCTGAAGCAAGGCGAGGGATACGGAAAGGGCCTTGCAGAAGGTCTGAGATGGCGATGTCGTCTTCCAAACGCAACCTCAAGCCGAGATCTGAATGTCAAATACGCCGATCACAGGCATGCCTTTCTCCGATTTGATGGGCGTGGAGATTGTCGCGCGCGAGAAGACCCGTGTCATTGGCAGACTGAAAGTCCGTGAAGACCTCTGCACGTCGGGAGGCATTCTGCACGGCGGTGCCTACATGGCCTTTGCCGACGCCTTGGGCGCTATCGGCGGGGTGCTCAATCTGGCATCGGGGACATGGACCACGACGCTGGAAAGCAAGACCAATTTCTTTCGTGGTGCGCCCGTCGGCTCAATTATCATGGGCGAGGCGACGCCGCTCCATGTGGGCCGCCGCACAAGCGTTTGGCAGACGCGGATCACCAACGAGGACGGCAAGCTTATGGCGATGGTCACCCAGACCCAGATGACGATTGAGGTCGGCTAATATCCTCCCCCACGTCTCCCTAACGAGTTTCGCGTGTGGCTAGACGGCGCTTACCCGTATCGAACGCTAGCGGACACCGACGTCAGGCGGGTTCCGGGACGCCTCGGCCGGGGGCAATTGAGCGCCAGGATTTCTATCAGTTTTGCCTTACCATCGAGGAGCGCACGCCGCCGGCCATCGCGAGGTCGTCCTTTGGAACACCTCGGTGTTGCTCGCTGCGCGCCGCATCTACCCGGCCACTGGCTTCCAGTTCGAGGAGACCTGGCCGCACGATGATTTCGGCCACGCCGAGACCGGGGAGACCTGGCGGTTGAGGTTCTAAAGTTGAGCTAACACGGCATCCGCCATCTCGACGGTCGTCATGTTGCCACCGAGATCGGGCGTGCGTGCGCCGCCTTCAAGCGCCCGGTTCACGGCGGCAAAAAGCGTGTCGGCCAAATCCGGCCGCTCGAGCGACCAGCGAAGCGCCATTTCGAACGATAAGATCGCGGCCAAAGGGTTGGCTATCCCTTTGCCGGCGATGTCCGGCGCCGAGCCGTGGATCGGCTCATAGAGGCCTGGCGTTCCAGGTGCGCCCAGAGCCGCTGACGGTAGCATCCCGAGCGAGCCCGTGAGCTGGGCGGCTGCGTCCGACAATATGTCGCCGAACAGGTTGTCGGTCACCATGACGTCAAACTGCTTGGGGTTCTTGACGATCTGCATGGCCGCATTGTCAGCCAATATGTGCTCCAGCTCGACATCGGCATAGTCTCTGGCGTGCAGGTCGGTGACCACCTGGCGCCACAGCAGGCCGGTCTCCATCACATTGGACTTCTCGGCGCTGGCGACCTTGTTGCGCCGGCCGCGAGCCAACTCAAAGGCCACGCGCGCGATGCGCTCGATCTCGAAGGTGGTGTAGACTTGAGTATCAACGCCGCGCCGACCGCCACCCGGCAGCGCCTCGATCCCTCGGGGCTGGCCGAAATAGACGCCGCCGGTCAGTTCCCGCACGATCATGAAGTCGAGGCCTTCGACCAGTTCGCGTTTCAGGCTGGAGGCGTTGGCCAAGGGACCGAAGCAGATCGCCGGGCGTAGGTTCGCGAAGACCCCCATCCCGGTGCGCAGTCCCAGCAGGCCCGCTTCCGGGCGCTTGTCCCGCGGCGCATCCTTCCATTTCGGACCCCCGACCGCGCCCATCAGCACGGCCTTGGCGGCTTTGGCGGCAGCCAGGGTCTCATCGGTCAGCGGCGCGCCGAGCTGGTCGAAGCTCGCCCCACCAAACGGGCGCTCTTCAATCGTCAGCTCCGGCGCAATCTTGGTGGCGACACGGCGCACCTGAGCGGTCACTTCGGGCCCAATCCCGTCGCCGGGCAGGAGCAGCAAATCGGTCATCATCGTGGCCTTGAAACTAGAGCGGACGTTCTGCGGCGATCTCGTAGGCGAAGAGCTTGCGGTCGAAAACCCCGAAGCTCGGCCACGTGGCGCGCCACGCCGCCATGTGGGTTGTCTTGACGTGGGCGTCGAGCGCGGCCTGATCTCGCCAGGCCTCGAAGACGCGGATCAATCCAGGTTTGGCGACATCCTCGCCATAGGAATACTCGTAACAGCCGTCTTCCGCCCGGCTAGCGCTTAACATAGCCAGCATGTGAGGCTTCAGGTCCGCAAAGCGCTCCGGCGGCACGCGGACCGTACCCGCGATGATCAGGGTCATGATGTCAGGCCTTTTCCAGCCACGGGTTGGCTAGCGCCTGTTTCATCTCGTAAAGGTCGATATCCGGCGCGGCCTGAAGGGTCTCGCCGATCGCGTCGAGGCCCTTGAGCATCTTTTCTTTGCGCTGAGGATCAATCTCGAAGGCAAAGGTCTGACCCGACGGCGTGACGACAGTCTGGGCCTCTAGGTCGATGCTCACCACGTGGTTTCCGCCCTTAGCCTCATCCATAAGGGCCTGGACTTGGTCTGCCGTCAGAACCACCGGCAATAGACCGTTCTGGAAGCAGTTGTTGTAGAAGATATCCGCGAAGCTGGTGGACACGACACAGCGGATCCCGAAGTCCATGAGGGCCCAGGGCGCATGTTCGCGGGAAGACCCGCAGCCGAAGTTGTCGCCAGCGACCAGGACACCTGCGCCTTTGAACTCGGGTCTGTTCAGGACGAAGTCGGGGCGGGGGGTGCCTTGGCCATCAAAACGAAGATCATAGAACAGGCCCTTGGCCAGACCTTCGCGTTCCACGGTCTTGAGGAATTGCTTGGGGATGATCTGATCGGTGTCGATGTTGGCCAGCGGCAGCGGCGCGATCTTGGCGTCCAGGCGGGTAAAAGCGTCCATTAGGCGGTTTCCAGAGCAGGCGATGGCATGAGCATCAGGGTCGGCGCGCCGCCGGGCGCATTGCGTACAGTGAAGACCTTGGTGCCGGGCTTGCGCCCAGCGCGGACCTCGGAGACGTCAAACCCGCAGGCTGCAATGCGCGCTTGCGCAGCGTCGGGGTCGCTGACCCGCCAGGCGAGGCCGCCGAAATGGTCCGGCTCGTCTGATACCGGCTCCTTCAGGCTCGCGCCGACCTCGAAGACGGTCCCACCGCAGCGGAAGAACAGCTGGCGGGCACCCCACTGTTGGTTCGCGCGATCGAGCCGCAGGTCGAGTCCGAACTTGGCACCATAAAGACCTAGCGCCCGATCGGGGTTTGGCGTGTGGACGACGATGTGATCGAGGGCCGGTATTGCGGCGTCTTCTGCCCCGATCGCCGGCGAGGGTTGGGCGCCGATCCGGCCAGCGGTTAATACGAAGTCGAGTCCCGCCGCGCGCACCTGGGTAACGGAGGCGTTGGGCTCCACCGCCAGGCCCCGGCGGTTCAGCAGGCGTCCCGTCGCGGCCACATCATCCACTTGGAACGCTGCGATCCAGAGGCCTTCGCCCGCAGTCTCGAGCCGGGCCCGCACGCGATCACCTGTGGCACCTTGGCCGTCGGCGGCGATGACTTCTAGCGCCATGTTGTCCAAGTGAAACCAGGCGCGGTTTGCCCCATCGCGAGGCTCCAATTCGGGCTCTCGGCCAAGCAGGCGGCGATAGCCATCGGCCGCGGCGTCGAAGTCGCGGACCGCGATCGCCACGTGGTCGAGGCCCCTGATCACAGGTAGTCCCGGACGTCCGCGATATGGCCAGCGACGGCGGCGGCGGCGGCCATGACGGGGCTCATCAAATGTGTGCGGCCTGCACGGCCCTGGCGGCCTTCGAAGTTGCGGTTGGAGGTGGAGGCGCAGCGTTGACCGGGTGGAACCTTGTCCGGGTTCATAGCCAGGCACATGGAACAGCCCGGTTCGCGCCATTCAAAGCCGGCGGCCAGAAAGATGTCATCGAGCCCTTCTTCTTCAGCCTGGGCGCGAACCAGCCCCGAGCCTGGAACCACCATCGCCCGGACATGGTTTGCCACCTTGCGGCCCTCGACGATCTTGGCAGCGGCCCGCAAGTCCTCGATGCGGCTGTTCGTGCAAGAGCCGATGAAGACCACATCGACCTTTGCCTCAGTGATGGGCTGGCCCGCGGAAAGTCCCATGTATTCGAGCGCCCGTTCCGCCGAGGCCCGCTTGCCGGGCGTATCGAAACTCGCCGGATCTGGCACCTTGTCCGTGATCGCGACGACGTCTTCGGGGCTTGTGCCCCACGTGACCAATGGCGCGATCTGGCCAGCGTCGATGGTGATCTCGCGGTCGAAGTCAGCGTCGGGGTCCGAGAAGAAACTCATCCAGTACGGAAGCGCCATCTCCCAGGCTGCACCCTTGGGCGTTGCCGGCCGGCCCCGCAGATAGTCGAACGTGGTCTCGTCAGGAGCGACCAGGCCAGCTCGCGCGCCGGCCTCGATGGTGAGGTTGCACAGCGTCATCCGCCCTTCCATCGACAATGCCCGTATCGCCGAGCCGGCGTATTCGATGACGTAGCCTGTACCGCCTGCGGTGCCGATCTCACGGATCACGGCCAGCGCAAAATCCTTAGCCCCGACACCGGGGATCGGCTCTCCGTCGATCGTCACGCGCAGATTCTTGGATTTCTTCTGGCGAAGCGTCTGGGTGGCCAGGACGTGCTCGACCTCCGAAGTGCCGATGCCCTGGGCTAGAGCGCCGAAGGCGCCGTGGGTTGAGGTGTGGCTATCGCCGCAAACGATCGTCATTCCGGGCTGGGTGCGACCCTGTTCGGGGCCCACGACATGGACGATGCCGTTACGAATGTCGCCCATCGGGAAGAACTCAATCCCGAAGTCCTTGACGTTTCGCACAAGCGTCTGCAGCTGCAGGCGCGCCTCCTCGTCGACGACGGCGTCCACGCCTAGGGCTTGGCCCTCGGTGGGCACGTTGTGATCTGCGACAGCCAGGGTTCGGTCAGGTCGCCGCACCGGCCGCTTGGCGGCGCGAAGACCCGCAAAGGCCTGGGGCGTCGTGACTTCGTGAATGAGGTGCAGGTCGATGTAGAAAATCGACTCACCATCCTGGTCGGCCACCAGGTGGCGGTCCCAAATTTTGTCGTAGAGTGTCTTGCCGGGCATGAAGCGCATCTAGGTCTGTGACCCCGCGCCCGTCTAGTGCCGCAAGGCCGCAGTTTTTCACCGATCGGCAGAATGTCTCACGACGGCTTAGGCGGCGCGCGGGGTTAAGGGCTCGGTGCCCAGGCGGGCGACCAGGCGGGCGTTATTCAACCGGACCGGAGTGTTCCACAGGTCGCGCATCTCCAGCCTCTCGCGGAGCGTCTCATCGAAAGGTGAGATCGCTTGAAGGGCGAACCAGGGCAGCTGGATGACGGGCAGCTTTCGGCCGACAACGCGAGCCAAAGCCGCGACCATCGCCTCGCCGCTCAGGGTCTGGCCACGCATGTGAAAGATTTCGAAATCGCCGAGGCTGTTGCGTTCGGCCAAGTGCGCCATAATTTCGGCCGGGTCGGGTAAAAAGACCCTGCAATGTTCGACCGATAGCGGCCGTGGGTAGGTCGCGCGGGTCACCGGCTTGCCGGGTGTCAAGAAGACTTGGCCAAGCCAGGCGCCGGCCTGTTTGGGGCCGGTGGAGTCACCGCCACGGACGATCAGGACCTTAAGGCGCTTGCGCCGAAGCCTGCGCGAGCGCCTGTTCCATTTGCACCCGAATGCCCCCTTCCGCGTGAGGGGATTTTGCGGCGACCCTTCCGTGAGGCTCGGAAAAGCGTCAGGCCCGTCGCAGTCGACATTCCCGGGAAAGACCAGACGCGCGCGCGCCGCCTTCGCCGCGGCGATGCTGGCGTTCAGCATCGGCAGCTGCAAACCTGCCCAGCTCTTGTATCCAGGGGGGTGGCACCGTGGACCAACAGGCTCGCGCCGGCGGCCGCGCCAAGCACATCGGCCTCGACCATGGCATCGCCCTTGACCCATTTGAGGCCCGGGCGACAGAAGATCCGCCGAGCAGCTTGCGGATTTCGGTGTCGCGCGTGAACGCGCCATCCGCGCTCCAGAAAGCGTTCGCTAACCGCGCCGCCGAGCGCACCCGTAGCGCCGATCACCAGCGCCGTCGGTGCGTCTTTGCCGCTCGTCAGGGTTGCGCCCCTTGGCTTGGGGCCAAGATGAGGCGAAGCCGCGCCAAACATAATTGCCGAATGTAATTGGATAGCTATACATTGACGCATGCCAAGCCCGAATGATTGGGATCTGTTCCAAAGCCTCCACGCCGTGCTCGAAGCGGGCACCTTGTCGGCCGCCGCGCGCCTTCGTGGCCTTACCCAGCCGACCCTTGGTCGGCATATCGAGACGCTTGAGCAGCGCCTCGGCTCACCGCTCTTTCTGCGCAGCCCACGCGGCTTGCAGCCGACAGACCTCGCGCTCGAGCTGAAGCCTCATCTGCATGATATGGCGGCCGCAGCCTCAGCTGCGGTGAGAGATGCCTCGGGCGCTGCAGACTCTCTGATCGGCTCGATCCGCATCACGGCGAGCGAAATTGTCGGCGCAGAAGTCCTGCCGCCTATGCTGACCACGTTCCGTGAGGCGCACCCTGGGATCGTGATTGAGTTGATGATGTCGAACATCGTCGACGACCTGTCGCGCCGCGAGGCCGACATCGCAGTGCGTATGGCACCGCCGACCCAGAGCGCGCTGGTTGCGAAAAAGGTGGGTGAGGTGGAACTCGGCTTCTTCGCGTCGGCGAAGTATCTCGAGCGCCACGGCATGCCGCAGGACATGGGCACCCTCAAGACCCACACGATTATCGGCTTCGATGGTCCTGGTCGCAGCAGGCGCGACTTGGCCGGCACGCTGATTGACGTCAGCCGTGAGACTTTTGATTTCCGCTCAGACAGCGACCTGGCGCAACTGGCGATGGTGCGCGCCGACTACGGGATCGGGGTTTGTCAGCCGACGATCGCACGCCGGCACGGCCTGATTCGCGTCCTTCCGGATGTCACGTTGTTCACCCTGGGCGTCTGGATCGTGATGCATGAGAATCTGCGGGGCAGCCGGCGAATGCGGCTGATGTTCGATCACTTGGTCGACGGCACCACGGCCTATCTAAAGGAAGGCCGTAACTGGTGATGGACGCGCCCTAGATCGCGGGCTGAACGGGCGTGGTGGGCGGATGCCGGGCCGATAACGAGGCGCTCAGTCCTGTCCGAAATCGACCAGGCGCGACGTGCGAACTGTATTTTTCCGGCATTCCTTTCGAAGGCTCCAAGTCGAACACGCCAGAGCGATGACGGGTTGGGCCGCCTTGCTGCGCCTCCATCGCCTGTCTTGTGCAAGCCCTATGGCATGGCGATGTTGGCCTAGGGACGTTCTGCGCGGCGCGGTGTCACGGATTAGCCTTGTGATCTCCGGGGTTCTGGTCACGCATCCGGGTCCGGACAAGGCTCGGCTGGACCTGGATGCACGAGCGACCGCCACAATGTTCGGCAGGGGTCTCAGCGCACCCAAGAAAATGGCGACCGCATCGGCGGGCCAGGCGTTCGAAACTCGCTGATCTTCAGATCGTGCAGCGTCTGAAGCCGGGTGGTTAGAGGCGTCTACTGGCGGGCCAATTCCGCGTCCCCGATAGCCTCTCCATCGAGCTCTTGATCTTCGTTCATGGAGACGGTCACGCATTTCAGGACCCCGACGTATGGGAACGGCGCCAGGTAGGCGGCGACCGGACTTGCTCGATCTCGTCCGATATCGAGCCCCGACCATGAGATCAGCGTTGCAAAACCAAGCCCGGTATCGATTGACCCGACCGGCTCGCCATCGAGGATAAGGGTGAACCTGCGGCCGGAGGCGGCTTTGCGAACAACGACTCCTAAGCGATGGGGGCCCGGTGGGACGGGCCTGTCCGAGGTCACGGTCTCAAGCTTTCCGCCGATATTTAGCGTGTGATGTAGATGCCCGTCTTGGACGTAGAGGCTGTAGCCGCTCGTCGCGTCGCCGTGGGCGATCAGCACGCCGTCAGCGCCCGCAGCCGGCACAATCACATCCGCTTCGATGCGGTAGGAGCGACTTCGCACATCGGGTGCCACATCGGTGGGAAGATGTCCCATGCCCGCATGAAAGACGAAGCGCTTGCGTTGGCCGCTGAACCGCTCCGCGTTCTCGGCAAATCTGGGCGCGAAGCGGTCATCCAAGGGGAGCACCTGATGACGCTCGGCCTGCGACCACCATTCGCTGATGAGATCTGCCAATCGATCAGGTTGGTCCTTTGCCAAGTCATGAGATTCTGAAAAGTCGGCGTCGAGATTATAGAGTTCCCACCTGTCGTTTTCAAAAGGCGTTCCCGGCGGATGGAAGGCCACGGCCTTCCATCCTTCCCGCCAAACACCTCGGTGTCCGAACATCTCAAAGTATTGCGATGACGATCGATTGGGCGCGTGAGGGTCTTTTAGCCGCGCCAGGAAGCTCTCGCCCTCGATTGGCATCTGAGCGATTCCGGCGAGATCTGTCGGCGCGGCAATATCCAGAATCTCAAGTAGCGTAGGAACAAGATCGCAGGCGTGGGCAAAACCTTCCACGACCTCGCCGCGTCGGGAGATACCCTTGGGCCATGAGATCACCAGGGGGTCGCGGATACCGCCCCCGTGGGTGTTCTGTTTGTAGCGGCGAAGGGGGGTGTTGGACGCCATCGCCCAGCCTTGTGGGAAATTCGAATGCGTGTCGGGACCGCCAATGTCGTCCAGTCGCGCGAGCTTTTCGGCCAGGGGTTCGGACTTGCCATTGTAAGGGCCCATGGCATTCACAAACCCATGGACCCCGCCTTCCTGGCTCGCGCCATTGTCGGAGAGCACGATAATCATCGTGTCGTCGCGCACCCCAGCCTCATCGAGGAAGGCGATCAAGCGCGAAAGCTCGCGGTCGGCATGGTCGAGCATGGCGGCAAATGCGCTTTGTAGCCTCGTGTAGACCGCCTGTTCATCGGCCGAACATTCGTTCCAGGCGCGCACGCCGTCATTGCGCGGCGGCAGGTCGGTGTTGGCCGGCACGATCCCCATCGCCTTTTGACGCGCCAGACGACGGTCGCGCTCGACGTCCCAACCGCCGGCGAAAATCTCATCATAGCTGCGAATAATGTCCTGGGGGGCCTGGTGGGGCGCGTGACAGGCGCCAGGAGCAACCCACAGCAGCCACGGCGTCTGGGGCGCATTGGCGGTGTGGTCGGCAATAAAACGGATCGACTGATCGACCAGGTCGCTCGTCAGATGGTAGCCCTCGGCATAGCTTTTGGGCTGCTCGATCGGGGTGTTGTCGCGCACCAGTTCGGGGGCGTACTGATCGGTCTCTGCATCCATAAATCCGTAGTAGCGGTCAAAGCCGCGGCCCAGAGGCCAGCCGTCGAAGGGCCCGGTGGGACCTGTTTCGGTGAGCGAGGTCACATGCCATTTGCCGACCATGTAGTTTCGGTAGCCGTGGGGCCGCAACATTTCGGGCAAGGTCGCCGCCTCGCGCGAAATCTTGCCACGATAGCCAGGGAACCCTGAATCGAAGTTGGCCAGGCATCCGACACCTACGGAGTGGTGATTTCGCCCGGTCAGCAGTGCGGCGCGCGTGGTGGAGCACATAGCGGTCGTGTGGAAACCGTTCAGTCGCACGCCCGCAGCGGCAAGCCCATCGATGGTCGGCGTCTTGATCGGCGAGCCGTAACAGCCGAAGTCAGAAAAACCGACGTCATCGAAGAGCACGATCAAAATATTGGGCGCGGTCTTGGGGGGGCTGGGTGCGGGCGGCCAGAACGGCGTCGACTCCGCCAAAGTCCGTCCGATCCTCGCCGCCATAGGTCTGGTCCCTGCACTCTTTATCTTAATACCAAACGGCTTCTCAGTCCTTCGCGCAAACGAAAACGGCGGCCGCATCGCTGCGGCCGCCGTTCGAAATTCGCTCAGATCTCGCGGTCTCAGGCTTCCTTGGTTGACGGAGCCTCTTCGCGGGCCGTCATCTGACGTTCGGCGATACGGGCCGACTTCCCACGACGGTCGCGCAGGTAATAAAGTTTGGCGCGACGCACGACGCCACGGCGCTTTACTTCGATGGATTCAATGTTCGGGCTCATCACCGGGAACAGACGCTCAACGCCCTCGCCGAAGCTGATCTTGCGCACCGTGAAGCTCTCGTTGATGCCTTGGCCGCCGCGAGCGATGCAGACGCCTTCATAGGCCTGGACGCGTTCGCGTTCGCCTTCCTTGATCTTCACGTTTACGCGCACGGTGTCACCGGGCTGGAACTCCGGGATCTTGCGGGTGGCGAGAAGGCGGTCGGCTTCTTCCTTCTCGAGTGTCTCGATCATATTCATGGTCTTGGTCCTTCTGGGCTTAATCGCCCTTTGCCTGTTGATTGGCGGTTCGCTGCGCCCACAAGTCCGGCCGCCGCTCCCGCGTAGTCCGCTCCCGCTCTGCCTGTCGCCACTTCCGAACTTCAGCGTGGTGACCGCCTAGCAGGACCTCGGGGATTTCGAACCCTTCGAACGTCCGCGGTCGCGTGTACTGCGGATGCTCGAGGAGCCCGTCCTCGAAGCTTTCTTCACTCAAACTCTCGGCTTGCCCCAACACACCGCGAACCAGCCGTACGCATGCTTCGATCGCCACCAACGCTGCGGCCTCGCCACCGGCCAGGACCGCATCGCCCACAGCGACTTCCTCGAACCCACGAGCCTCCAGGACCCGTTGATCCACCCCTTCGAACCGACCGCACAAAACGATCAATCCTGGCCCTTGGGCCCAATCACGCACACGCGCTTGGGTTAGGGGCCTACCCCGAGCACTCATGTACAAAAGCGGCCGCTCTCGACGCTCCACACTGTCCAGTGCAGAGGCGATCACGTCCGCCCTCATTACCTGCCCTGGACCGCCACCCGCGGGGGTGTCGTCGAGGAAGCCGCGCTTATCTGTGGAAAAGGTCCGAATGTCCACTGTTTCCAATGACCAAAGCCCATGCTCGCGCCACGCGGTCCCGATCAGGGAGACGCCCAGCGGGCCCGGAAATGCCTCGGGAAACATGGTCAGAACGGTGGCGTCGAACGGCATGGCGGCTCAAAAGCTTCCGGAACGGGCCTGCGTCAAGTTCTCGCAGGCGCCCGATCATACCGGCGAGGGCTCGGACAAGTCTTGTGGCATGGGCGGCTGGAGCGTAAGCGGCGCGATATGCAAAGCGAGAATCTGACCGAAACGCTCCAACTTGAGCGGATTGAAGTAAACCTCTTCCGCGGCACGACGGCGGACAATTCTCCCGGCCGGATCTTCGGCGGCCAGGTGATCGGTCAGTCGCTGCTGGCAGCCTACGAGACGGTGGAAGACCGCATTTGCCACTCGTTGCACTGCTATTTCATTCGTCCGGGCGACCCGACCGTGCCGATCGTCTTTGAGGTCGACCGCAGCCGCGATGGCGGCAGCTTTACCACCCGCCGGGTGATCGCCATTCAGCATGGTCAGCAGATCTTCAATCTCGCAGCCTCGTTTATGGAGGCTCAGGACGGCTTTGAGCATCAGGCCCAGATGCCGGCCACCAAATCGTGGGAGGACCTGCCTGACGAAGCTGAAATGCAGCGCGAGGCTATGGCCAAGATGAAGGACATGCCGCAGGAGGCGAAGCGTTGGATGTCGCGGCCCCGACCCATTGAGATGCGCTCGGCCGACGCCCGGAGCTACTTCCAGGGCGGTGAGGCGAAGGATCCGGAGAGCAACGTCTGGTTCCGAGCCCGCGATCCGATCGGCGATGACCAACATATGCATCAGGTGATCATGGCCTACGCCTCGGATATGAACCTGCTGTCCACCGCCATGCGGCCGCACCAGGTCCACTGGCAGACGCCGGGCTTCCAATCCGCCAGCCTCGACCATGCCATGTGGTTTCATAAACCAGCCAACTTCAACGACTGGCATCTCTATTCGCAGGACTCACCCAGCGCGTCTGGCGGGCGAGGCTTTATTCGCGGATCGATCTTCGCTGCTGACGGGACCTTGGTGGCGAGCGTCGCACAGGAAGGATTGATGCGGATGCGGAAGGGCAAAGCCACCTAGTTGGGCGACGGCGCCCCTTCATTTGAAAATCGGCGCCCCGGTCGAACGTCGCAACTCACACAAGCCAAGGCGGACGAGGCGGCGATCGCTCGCCGATCCATGGAAATGGCCCAAGGCTCGGGTTCTTGATTTGCCGGGTGGACCAATTACGCTCCGAAGGCCTCGTTCTCTGGTATGCTCCGCGCTTCTTTCGAAGGGCTCTTTGCGCGATCTGATCGGCCAGACCCTGTGGGGTCTCAGCCCGCGTCCTCAGCTGCGGATGAGCCGAAAACAGCAAGGCCACCATCACCAGATGCCCGGCCACATAAAATCGATCGGCGAGAGCCAAATCACGCCATCTGGATAGACCGGATCCAAGACGGTGCCTTCGTCCCTTCGGACTCATCTCGCCGGAGCGATTTCAAAGCTTCTTCGACGACGCGCCGGTAGCTCAGGCGATCGGGAGACGCGACTCCGCAGAGCGCTCACTCGACCTCGTCTGGCCGAACCGCCACGATCCGGCGTTCGACAAACTGGACCTCGGGAACGGCGTCGCGGGTGAACGGCAGCCACCAGCTTTCGCCATTGTGTGGGGCGATTTCCAAGAGGTCGCCGGCGCCAAAGTCGCGCACGGATCGCACCTTACCTAGGAGATCACCTTCCAGGCCGACCACATCCATGCCGATCAGGTCGGCGATGTAGAATTCGTCTTCGTCATCCGGTTCGGGCAGGAGCGCGCGGGGGATGAAGAGCTTAAGCCCGCGGGCCGCCTCGGCCTGCTCGCGGGTCTCGATCTCTTTGGTGCGGGCCACTACGCTACCTTTGGCGACGCGACCGCCCAGCACGGTAAGGGCGGGCGAGCCGTCCTCATGGAGCAGGGTCTTGTAGTCCACCAGGGCCAGCGGCTCAGAGGTGAAGCTCGTAATCCGAACCTCTCCCCTGATGCCGAACGCCCCGGCGACGCGTCCGACCTGGATCAGCGCGTCGCCCAATGGACCTTAACCTTCGGCTTTTTCTTCAGCAGCGGGCGCGTCAGCGGCGGCTTCGGCGACCGTTTCAGCCGCAGCTTCTTGCGCAGGCGCGGCTTCAGCAGCGGGTTCTTCTGCGACGGCTTCAGCGGCCGGAGCGGCTTCAGCGACGACGTCTTCTACAGCCGGGGCAGCTTCGACGCTCGGAGCGGCCTCAGCGACAACGTCTTCCACCACCGGGACAGCTTCAGCGGCGACTTCTACTGCGACCGGTTCAGGTTCGGGAGCCGGCGGTGGGTTGTTCTTGGCTTCCTCGATGGCGGCGGCGCGGTCAGTTTCGCGTTTTGCCTTCTCCTCAGCGCGCTCCTTGGCTTTCGTACCGGGCTGACCCTTCTTTGGGTTATTGCCCGATTCCCACATCACCAGGTTCTGCTTGGAGAGTTCGCGCGCCACGCGGTCGGTCGGCTGGGCGCCCTTGCTCATCCACTCCTGGATGCGCTCGACCTTAAGGACGACGCGGTTGGGGTCATCCTTCTTGAGCAGCGGATTGTAGGATCCGACCTTCTCGATGAAGCGCCCGTCGCGGGGCGAGTGGCTGTCAGCGACGACGATGGAGTAGTAGGGGCGCTTCTTGGCGCCGCCACGGGCGAGACGAATCTTCAGCATTGGGGTGGTCCTTCTTGGATTTGGTTATTTTTTGAAAGGGTTGAAGCCGGGTAACCCGCCGCCCAGGCCGGGCAGTTTCAGGCCGCCCTCGCCCTGGAGTTTGGCGGCCATCTCTTCGATTTCTTTTTCGGAAGGCATAGGCATTTTTCCGCCACCCAGATTTTTCAGGCGGTCCATGCCGCCGCCGCCGCCGCCGCCGATGCCGCCCAACATCTGAGCCATCTGGGCAAAGCCACGGCCGCCGCCCTTGCTCATCATCTTGAAGGCATCAGCCATCTGGCGGTGCTGCTTTAGCAGCCGGTTGACCTCAGCCACGTCGACACCAGCGCCAGCGGCTATGCGGCGTTTGCGTGAGGCGGCCAGAATATCCGGCTTTTTGCGCTCCACCTTGGTCATGGAGCTGATGATCGCCGCCTGGCGGTCGACCATCCTGTCACTGATGTTGGCCTCGGCGATCTGCTTCTTGATCTTCTGGACGCCGGGCAACATGCCCATCAGGCCTTCCATCCCGCCCATGCGCTTCATCTGCTGAAGCTGCTCGGCCATCATGTCGAGGTCGAACTGGCCTTTGGCGAGCCGCTTGGCCATGGCCTCAGCCTTGGCGACGTCCAATTCTTCGGTGGCCTTCTCGACCAGGGCCACGATGTCGCCCTGCCCCAGGATGCGTCCAGCGACGCGGGCGGCGTCGAAGACCTCCAGACCGTCGATCTTCTCGGAGACACCGAGGAACTTGATCGGCAGGCCGGTGACGGCCCGCATGGAAAGCGCAGCGCCTCCGCGGCCGTCACCGTCGGCGCGGGTCAGCACCAGGCCGGTCAGCGGCAGGCGCTCGTGGAAGGCTTTGGCTGTACGCACCGCATCCTGACCGGTCAGGGCGTCGGCGACCAGCAACGTCTCGGATGGATTGGCGATCCGCGCGATCTCGGCGGCTTCACTCATCATCGCCTCGTCGAGCGTGGTCCGCCCGGCGGTGTCGAGGATGACGACGTCATAGCCTTGAAGTTTGGCCGACTGCAGCGCACGGCGTGCGATGTCAGGTGCAGCCTGGCCGATCACGATGGGCAGGCTGTCGACGTCCGCGAGTTTGGCCAGCGTCGCGAGCTGTTCCATAGCGGCCGGACGACGGGTGTCGAGGGACGCCAGCAAGACGCGCTTGCGATCCTTGCCCAGTTTAAGGGCGAGCTTGGCGGCGGTGGTGGTTTTTCCGGAGCCCTGCAGGCCGGCCATCAGGATGACGGTGGGAGGGTTCAGCGAAAGGTTCAGGCCCTCGGGCTCAACCCCGCCGCCCAGCATCTCCACCAGGCCGTCATACGTGATTTTGACCACCTGGTCAGCCGGCCGGACCGAGCGGATTACCGCCTCGCCGGTTGCAGCCTCGGTCGCCTTGGCGATGAAATCGCGGACCACCGGAAGCGCCACGTCGGCCTCGAGCAGCGCGACGCGGATTTCCCGCATCACCTCGGCGACGTCCTTCTCGGACAGCACGCCTCGACCGCCGAGGCGGTCGAAAACTGACGAGAGACGATCTGTTAGCGCGTCAAACAAAAGAAAGCCCTAGTAGTCCAAACGCAATCGACCCCCGTGGACGATTGCGTCGACGGGGGGCCTCGCCGCCCTCGTCCCATCAAAATGGGGGTCGTGGCGGTGGAGGGCGCTGACCGAGGTTGGCGCCGGAAGGGCGGGCTTATGCGCTTTGAGGGCATCTAGGTCAAGGAAAGGGCGGTAAAGCCGGTGACGCTGACTTGGTCATCAATGTCCGAAAGCCGCGAGCTGATGGCTGCAAACCACCCTATCTTAGCTCCATGACCAGCTACATTCTCTTTGAAACCGCCATCGGTTGGGCGGGTTTGGCCTGGGCCGCAAACGGGCTCGTGGCGGCTCATCTTCCAGAGCCCTCGTTTGAGGGCGCGCGACATAGGTTCCTGCGGCGTTTCCCCAAGGCGGCGGAAGCGACGCCGCCAGACTATGTAGCCCATGCCATCAAGGGCATTCAGGCGTTGCTCGAAGGTCGATCCGTCGACCTGCTCGACGTGCCCATCGATATCGCCAGCGTTCCCGAGTTCAATGCTCGGGTCTATGAAATCGCCCGCGCCATTCCACCCGGCGAGACCCTGACCTACGGCGAGATCGCCGTGAAGCTGGGTGACAAGCTTCTCGCCCGCGACGTCGGTGTGGCTTTGGGCCTAAACCCCTGGCCGATCGTGGTGCCCTGTCACCGCGTGACAGCCGCGGGCGGCAAGCTTGGTGGATTTTCGGCGCGCGGGGGCGTTAGTACCAAGGCCAAGCTTTTGGCCATCGAAGGCGCCAAGGTGCTGGGGCCATCACCTGAGCCTCCCAAGACGAGGCCGCCATCCGCCCAGCCGTCGCTGTTCGACGAAGCCCAGGGTAATCGCCTTTCATCCGAGCATCGAGCTCTGCCAACGGTGTGACTGTGCGCCGAGCCCACGAAGGGCCGAGGTGGGTCGGAATGTCTGACGGTGTCGTGCCCCGCTCGCGCGATCTGTTCTTCAGGCATAGCGAGGTGAGCTTAACCGCCGAAGCCCGGCGTGGACGCCGTCGGCGAGCGCCGCTAACACTTGGATATGGCCATCGGCGTATTCGATTCCGGGGTGGGAGGTTTGAGCGTCCACCGCACGTTTGTGGAGCGCTTCCCGACGGCCGATTTCATCTATTTGGCCGACCAGATCAACACGCCCTACGGCGGTCGACCCGGCGAGGAGATCGTCGATCTCACCCGCGCTGGATGCGAGCGTTTGTTTGCCGAAGGCTGCAGCCTGGTGGTCTTGGCCTGCAATACAGCCTCGGGGATCGCTCTGCGCCGCCTGCAGCAGACCTGGCTCCCCAATTATCGGCGGCAGATTGGCCGGCCGGTGAACGTGCTGGGCATCATCGTGCCGACCATCGAGGCGGCGACAGGTCTACCTTGGGAACATGAGGCTGAGCGGCGTGGGGATAAGGTCGAGAAGCTGGATATCCTTGCGGTATTCTCGACCCCTGCTACGGCGGCATCGCGCGTCTATGAGATCGAGATCGACAAGCGCCGCCAGGACGTGGCGGTATTCTCGCAGCCCTGTGAGGAGTTGGCTGGACTGATCGAGGCCGGTGCGCGGCGCGCGGACCTGGAGAAGGCGGTTGCGGCCCACGTAAAAACGATCGCCAATCGCATCGGGCGCGCGCCTGACCGCGCGATATTGGGCTGCACCCACTATGAAATAATAGCCGACCTCTTCTGCGATGCGCTGGCGCCTGGAACGCCCTTGATCCATCAGCCGCTGGCCACGGCTGACGCGCTCGAGCGCTACGTTCAGAGGCACCCCGAGTTCGATCCCGGAACGGGCGGAAAACGTCGATTCCTGACGACGGGCAAGTCCGGCGCGCAGTCCAGGCTCGTCGAGGCTTTTTGGGGAAGGTCTTTGAGTTTTGAGCGAGCTTAAGCCGCTCGGCAGTGCAAACCTCGCACATCGTCGAACGGCAAAATCCGCATACCCCTCTTGCCTTCACCGCGGCCGTCTAGGCGGCTGGGCTCCTCGCCGGTGCGCCAGACACCCAGGTGACGAACACGTCCGCCGCCGACCGAGGTCTTGGGCGTGTTGATGGCACCAACGCATGGCTCGGCGGCAGACCCTGATGGGTCGCGCGATGCGAAAAATCCCTCCATCGACCGATCGGGTTGTATCTGCGAATGTCGCAAGTCTGCGACGACAGCTGCAAAGCTGGACTCGGCCCGCGGTCAATCGGCTCTGGTTGTTCGATGGGGCGTCTCTATATCTTGAGCCATGCTTCCCACCCTTCGTCAGCTTCACTACCTCAAGCTCCTTGCCGAGCAGGGTAGCTTCGGTCGCGCCGCTGAGGCTGCCCATATCACCCAGCCGACCCTCTCCTCCGGCATCCAGGAGTTGGAGCGAACCCTTGGCTCGCCGGTCGTTGATCGCGCGCGTTCTGGCGTGATCCTGACGGCGGTCGGTGAGGAGGCGCTACGCCGGGCCATCGTGATCCTCAATGAGGTCGAAGACCTGGTGGAGGCGGCCAAGAACGCCAGCCAACCGCTTACCGGTCGATTCCGGCTGGGCGTGATCCCGACGGTCGCACCCTTTCTGTTGCCGCGCGCTGTCCCGATGTTGCGCGAACGCTTCCCGAAGTTGCGTCTTTATCTTCGCGAGGATCTCACCCAGCGCCTGATTGCATCACTCAAGGCCGGTCAGCTGGATGCCGCAGTCGTGGCGCTGCCCTTCGATATGCACGGCCTGAACTGGGCCCATGTCTCTCACGACGAGCTGCTAGCGGCCATGCCTGCGGCTCATCCGATGGCGCGTCTGAAGCACGCCGATCCGCAGGCGTTGGAGCAGGAGGACATCATCCTCCTGGAGGACGGCCACTGCCTGCGCGACCACGCGATGGCCGCCTGCGGTCTAAAGCCACCCAAGACAGCATCGGGTGAGGAGTCCTTCGCTGCCACATCGCTTCCGACCCTGGTGCAGATGGTCAGCTCCGGCCTCGGCGTCACCTTTCTGCCGGCCATGGCGATCAATGCAGGCCTTACCGATCCAGCCTCCGTCGCCGTGCGTCCCATCGCGCCAGGACACGCCAGTCGCGAGATCGTGGTCGCCTGGCGAGCGGGCTCTAACCGCGCGACCGAGGGCCACCTGTTAGCCGCGGTGCTGCGGGACTAATAAAATAGTTTAGACATATCGAAATACATTTTCTGGACAGATACAATTTAGATATATCGATATAGCCCCGTGAAAGGGGGGGGTTTGATATGCCCAGACACCATCACGTTCACGCTCGCTTGGAGGAACACCGCAGCCGTGATCCCTGGGCCAGCCATATGGGTGGACAAAGGGGCCTGCACAGCCGCCACCGCGCCGGACGATTCTTGGAACACGGTGATCTTCGCTTCCTGGTCCTGGCGTTCATCGCTGAACAGCCACGCCACGGGTACGAGCTGATCAAGCAATTCGAAGACCGCACCGGCGGAGCCTATCGACCATCGCCGGGCGTGATCTATCCGACCTTGGCATTGCTCGAAGGCGAGGGTTTCATCCGTCCTGCAACGGGCGAAGCGGGCCGCAAGCTTTTTGAGGCGACCGAGGCGGGCCGCGAGACGCTAAAGGCCAATCAGGCCGGCATAGACGCCGTTTTCAGCCGAATGGCCGAGGCCGCGGAAGGCTCTGACACGACCCGCCCACGCATCGCGCGCGCCATGACCAACCTCGGTATGGCCCTTCAGCAGCGCTTGTCGCGCCGGCCAATCACCACCGATGAGATCGATCGCATCGTCTCGATGATCGATGACACGGCCGTGGCGATCGAGAAGACCTGAGAGACCAATCCCTCTGCGCTTGCCCGCCGTGGCTGAGAGCCCTGGCGCGTTCGAGCGCTGAGATGAGCCGAATGTGATCGGCCGCCAGCCCTTCGGGCACTGGAAGACCACCACCTTCACCGCCGGACTGCGCTGCGACGGGCTTACTGCGCCCTGGGTGCTGGACGGCACCATGAACCGCGACGCGTTCGTGGTCTATATCGACAAGGTGCTCGGGCCGACCCTCAGGGCGGGAGACATCGCGGTCATGCACAACCTGCGGGTCCACAAAGGCGACACGGTAAGGAAGCTGATCGAGCAAGTCGCCCGGCAGATTGGAGCAGGTCGCTGCGCGGGGTCGGCACGCTCCACCGTCAGGCGCGACGCGGCGGCCAAGCCGTGGTCTTCGAATATCATCCCGCCTGGTCGGCGGACGCGGCCCGCTTTTCACTGGAGCCCCCATTGACACTGGGCCAGGGCGCGTTCGCGCCGGCCGCGGGCCTGTCGATGTTCGGCTCGATCGGCGTTTCCGCGCCCGATACCTGGGGCCGTCGGCTGATGCAGCGCGCCGAACGCCGCCAGGCCGAGCGTGACAGCCGCCCGGTGTGCGCCCTTTCGGACGCCGACTACCTCCTGGGCGTAGCCGACGTGTCGCGGCTGGGGGCGTTGCGCTTTCGCGAGCCCGGTGAGGCCGATTTTCGGGCCCCGACCCAAACCGGTGTGCCGGGCCTCGTCGAGTTGGGTCGGTTGATGGGCGTCACCGAGCGCATCCTGCGCGATGAAGAGGCCGACGAAGATCTCGCGATGATCTTCGCGCCCGGCTCCTCGCTGGGCGGCGCGCGCCCTAAAGCCTCGGTGATCGACCAGCATGGCAGCCTGTCGATCGCCAAGTTTCCCAAAGAGACCGACGACTATAGCATCGAGCTCTGGGAAGACGTGGCGCTGAGGCTGGCAGAGCGCGCCGGCATCCGCACGCCGCGTCATGATCTGGTGAAGGTCGCGGACAAGTCCATTCTGCTGTCCCGACGCTTCGATCGGGATGGCGAGACGCGCATTCCCTTTCTGTCAGCCTTGTCGATGCTGGGGCTGCGCGACGGTGAACGCGGCAGCTATCCCGAGCTGGTCGATGTGCTCACCCAACATGGTGCCCAGGCCAGGCAGGACGCCGTCGAGCTCTACCGGCGCATGGTGTTCAACGTCCTGATCTCCAACGTCGATGACCATCTGCGAAACCACGG
>CAIOSI010000012.1 GCA_903860975.1 uncultured Alphaproteobacteria bacterium | reverse complement strand
GCGCCGTCAGGACATCAACCTGCCGCAGCTTGGCGACGATCTCTTCGGGCTTGTGGTGCTTCCTTGCCATCGTTCCATCCATCCAAATGGTCCTCGGACCAACATAAGGGATGGATCACTTCAAGGGGGTCAGGCCAGTCGTGCTGGTTGGCGATGTTCCGGACAACCAGACGCGCGTCCCAATCCGCCATTTTGTCTGTCAGGGAGATGGACGCGTTCCAGATCCCATAGGCGGGCTGGATCGTATCCGGGGTCTGGGCGATGCTATCCTGCTGCTTGGCGGGGTAAGAATAATCGGTCTTCAGTGAGACGTCATAGCGGCCAGTTGCGTAGGCGAGGTCGACGGCCCTGACCGTGAACTTTGTCTTCGGCGCAAAGGGCAGCGGCTTGCCGTTGACCTGGCAGCTAATGGCTGATCCCGCAGGGCAGTTGAAGTTGTCAATCTTCGCATCAATGTAGGCGAAATCCGCCGTGAGCGTGAGGTTCTCGATGAACTTGCCCACGGCATCGATCTCGACAACCTTCGTCGAAACTTCGCCCGCATTGATCAAGCGGGTGACCACGCTACCTGCGACAAGGTCGGGTTCATTCGCTTGATAGTTGGACACCTTGTCGTCGAACACGGCCACGTTCAGTTGGAGGTGGTTATCCAGGAGTTTGGATTTCAACCCGACTTCAAAGGCGTTCGATACGTTCCGACGTTCAAATCGGACCTATGATAGCGCTGTCATAGCCGGCCGAACGTACCGCTGCGGCTGACTGTAGGTTCGCGGCGTCGGTTGAAAAACCCGCGCCCGTCCCCTTTTTGTACGGATACACTGGCTTTCAACTCGGGTCCCAGGGGTGAAATGTCAATTTTGCGACAACACTTTGATGGCTTGCGGCCTGCGAGCACGCATTGCCTCTCATCTATTTTGCACCATGATAGCGGTGTCATCACCGACGCGGCGTGTCGCGCGAGCACGTGTGGGGCAGGGAAGAACGATGGGCTTGACGCCACAACGCGATCTGTTCGCGCCGAAGGGCTATTTGGGTTTCGAGGGGGTCCTCGCAGACCAGACCCTCGAGGGTCTGGGCGAGCCGGGCGCGGTCGCCGAGGCGCCGCAAGAGGCTCGGCTGGGCGGCGCTTGCCAAGAGCGTCTGCCACGAGCCTGGCGATCGCCGTCCAAGCCTGAGGTGACGCTCAACGCGGGTCGGCGCCGGCGTCGTCGCAACGCGGCTTCTCACCTTGACGGCGGCAAGCAGGTCAACCGTGGCTGAACGCCCCGCAGACGCCGTCGAAGACGCCAACGCCTGGCCCGGCGCACAGATTACACGACGCAGATGGTGGTTGCTGGGGCTCGTGATTGGGGCCGGTATCCTCAATCTCGTCGATCGCCAGATCATCTCGGTGCTCAAACCCTTGATCGAGGTTGATCTGCATTGGACCGATGCCGACTACGGCAGGCTGGCCTCCCTCTTCCAGCTGTCGGCGGCGCTCGCCTATCTGGGCGTCGGATTGATCGTCGATCGGCTGGGTGTGAAGTGGGCGACGCCAGCAGGTGTCGCGGCCTGGAGTGTGGCGGCCATGGCTCATGGCTGGGCGACGACGATGGGGCAGTTCTCCGTCGCTCGCATCGCCCTGGGCGCAACCGAGTCGATGGGCACGCCGTCGTTCGTAAAGACCCTCGGCGGGGTGTTTCCTGCGCGCACCCGATCTCTTGCCTTCGGGTTTTCGAACGGGGTCTCTTCGATCGGGGCCATCGTAACGCCGCTCTTCTTACCGCTCATGGCCGTAGGCCTGGGTTGGCGCGGATCCTTCATCTTCGTGGGTACCCTGGGCGTGGCCTGGGTGGTCGTGTGGCTGGCGGTCACACGAGGGGTCGAATTCGCACGTCCATCGACAACGACTGCGGCGCCTTCACTGCGTGGCCTCAAGATCTTGTTGGCCGATCGACGCACCTGGGGGATCGCCGGAGCCAAGGTGATGTCTGACCAGGTCTGGTGGCTTTTGCTCTTCTGGGCACCTGATTTCTTCCATCGCGTATTCGGCGTCGGCGTGGGGGAGCTGGGGCCACCATTGGCCGTGGCCTACCTCGGCTCAGCCATCGGCTCGGTTGCGGCCGGCTGGGCCGCAACGCGCCTTCTGGCCATGGGCTATTCGCTCAACACCGTACGCAAAGGCGTGATGCTGGTTTGCGCCTTGATGGTGACGACTATTCCGCTGGCTTTGCAAACCCACAACCTTTGGATTGCGGCAGGGCTACTGGCGGTCACATTGGCGGGTCACCAAGGTTTTTCGGTGAGCATCTTTTCGATAATCGTCGACATTACGCCGACCTCGCGCGTGGGAACTGTGACGTCCTTTGGCGCTTTCTGCGGAAATCTGGCCGGGATGGGCATCGTCTTCCTGGCCGGCCAAATCCTCACCGCCCATTTGGGCTACGCGCCTTTGCTGGCCATCGCTGCGGTCTCCTATCTGTCGGGACTGGCCTGGTTGCATCTCTTCGTTCCGAGGCTCACGCCTTGCGCCGGCGAGGACAACCTGGCAACGACCTGACCTCTCGGCCGGGGCTCAGAGCCTGAGTTCGGTCATCTCGACGCAGCGCTTTTCGCGTGCGCTGATTTCGGCTGCGATGCCGATCGCAACGGCTGCGAACCCGTCCTCAGCGGTTACCTCGACAGGCCCCACGCCGCGCACGGCGGCGTTGAACTTCTGGTGTTCGTAGAAGGTGGAACCGTGATGGGTGCCGGCTTTGAGCGCTGCTGCGTCCACCTCGATCACGTTGCGTTCCACCTGCTTTGGTTCACGCAGGCCGACCCGTGGCGAGAATACCAGCGCACCCTCGGGGATCAGGACGTCCAGGCGAGCTTTGTCGCCGACCGCGGTGATCTCCTCCTGGTTTTCCGCCCCTTCGGCGAACATGGACAGGTCAAGCATGGCGCGCACGCCATTGGCGAAATCAACGGTTGTGTAGGAATTGTCGATGATGTCCGGCGTCTCGCCGTTGTAGCGCTCGTCGCGGTGGTTCACGTCCATGGCACCCGAGCAGTAAACCCGCACCGCCTCGGACCCTGTGATCAGACGCATCATGTCGAAGAAGTGGCAGCACTTCTCAACCATTGTCCCGCCACTGTTGCGCGAGAAGCGGTTCCAATCGTTGACCTTCTTCAGAAATGGAAAGCGGTGCTCGCGGATCGAAAGCATTTTCAGGGCGCCGATCCGGCCAGCGCGGAGCTGTTCAATGAATTCCTCCACCGGCGGCATGTAGCGGTATTCCATCGCTGTCCAGAACGGGGCCTTGGTCTCGGCTGCACGGTCGGCCACCCAGCGGGCGTCCTCAAGGGTGGTGGCCAGCGGCTTCTCGCAGAGGATTGCCAGGCCCACGTCGAAAAAGGGCTCCAGCACCTTGCGATGAGTGTGGTTGGGGCTTGCCACGATAACGGCGTCGACAAGCCCGCTCTTGGCGAGGGCTGCGCCGTTGTCGAACGTCGCAACCTTATCGGCCGCCGCGCCCAGGGTCTGTTTCGCCGTCGCAAGCGAGCTTTCAACAGGGTCGCTCAGAGCCGTGACGACTGCGCCTGGCGTGATCGCAAGGTTGCGCAGGTGCTCGTTGGCCATCAGGCCGGTTCCGACCAAGCCATAGCGCACCACGTCAACCAAAACTCACTCCTTCTTGGGGTCAGGCCGCCAGGTGGCCGTGGTCGATGTTCGGCAGCACATGCCGGGCGAAAAGGTCGGCTTCAGCCGCGTGCGGATAGCCAGAAAGAATAAAGGCTTCGATGCCCATGCTGCGGTAGTCGTTGAGCTTTGCGAGCACTTGGTCAGGATCACCGACAATCGCGGCTCCACAACCGGAGCGAGCCCGGCCGACGCCGGTCCAGAGGTTTGCCTCAGCGTAGCCATCATCGGAGGCTGCCATGCGTAGCGCCACCTGCGCCTGCACGCCTACCGAAGTGGAATCCTGCGCCTTGGCCTTGATGGAGGCCCCGATCTCGTCGTCCAACTTGGACAAAAGTCGCTCCGCCGCCACACGCGCCTCGGCCTCGGTGTCGCGCACAACGATGTGCGCTCGATAGCCAAACTTCAGGGTGCGGCCGTATTTGGCGGCGCGGGTGGTCATGTCGGCGATAATTGCAGACACGACCTCCTTTTTGTCAGGCCACATCAGGAAGACGTCGCAGCCCTTTGCGGCGGCTTCGCGAGCGTCCTCCGAGAGGCCTCCGAAATAGAGCAGGGGGGCCTTGCCCGATACCGTCGTCACCCGTGGGGGATCCAGCTTCAGTTTCCAGAACTCGCCGTCGTGATCCAAGGGCTGGCCGTTCAGCATCGTCTTGAGAATGCTCATCGCCTCGACAGTGCGCGCATAGCGCGGCGCAGACGCGAGTTTCTCACCGGGCATGTCGGAGGAAATGATGTTGACCGTTAGGCGCCCACCCAACATCTGGTCGATAGTCGCGATCTGGCGGGCGAGTTGGGGTGGCCACATCTCCCCGATCCGGACGGCCATCAAAAGGCGCATCCGCTTCAGCAGTGGCGCGATCCCGGCAGCAAAGGCGGTCGTGTCGATGCCGAGCTCGTAGCCCGACGGCAACAGGATGTTGTCGAAGCCGCCGACTTCGGCCTGGGCGACGATATCGCGGCAATGCTCCCAACTTGACTGCAGCTTGGGGTCCGGCACGCCCAGGAATTCGTAGTCATCGTCACAAAGGGCCGAAAACCAGCTAATTTCGCAGGGCTTCATGGCAACGCCTCTCCCATGGAAGCAATCAGGACGGCATACCATTCGGCCCGGGTCCACGTGGGGCGATAGGCGTCAGGGATCTCAGCGATACGGGCGATGGTCTGGGTGCCAACGATCGGGATCGGACGCGAAGGGTGCGCCATGATCCAGCTGTAGGCGGCCGCTGCGCGGCTGACGCCATAGGCTTGCGCCTTCTCGTCCAGCGCCTTGGCCACCGCAGCGGAGCGCTCGTCCCGCGGATCGCCCAACCGTCCGCCGCCAAGCGGGGACCAGGCGAGCACCGTCATGCCCCGGGTCATGGCCTGGTCCAAGACCCCGTCGAACAGCGGGCCGAAGGCTAGGGGCGAGAATTCCGGCTGGATGCTTACGATCGGCACGGCCGAATGAGCGGCAAGCGCAGTGACCTGGCTGGGCGTAAAGTTGGAGACGCCGATTGCGCCAATCTTGCCAGCGGCATGCGCCGTTTCCAGTGCCTTGGCCACCTCGGCTGGATGGGTCAAAAGATCAGGGCGGTGGATCTGCCATAGCGCAACCTGTTCGACGCCCAGTCGCTTCAAGGAAGCGTCAATGGCGTACGCCAAGTAGCCGGCGCTGGAATCGTAAGGCACCCCCATCGAAATGCCGCCCTTTGTGGCGATCACCATGCGAGCGGCAAGCGACGGATTTTGGTCAAAGACCCGACCCAGGAGGGTCTCGGCAGCGCCAAAAGGCTCCCCATTGTCGGGGCCATAGATGTCGGCGGTGTCGAAGACGGTGACGCCGGCGTCCAGCGCGGCCTGAACACGGGATTCGGCGGCCACGACATCGTCGCCCGCAAATCGCCACATGCCCCAGGCTATCGAGGAAACGGTCGGGCCGCCTTCATAGAGCGGTCGGGTCGGAGGCGCTGCTGCAAGTTCTGACATCGCTGTCATACTAGCCAGCCCCCCACGTGCTGACAATGGTCGCGCCGGGCCGCCTGGCGCGCGCCCTTGACGCTCAATCCGGGCGCGGCGCTGCTGTTGAGGCGCGTAGCACGAGCTCGTGGGCAAGACGGCGATGCACGGGGTCTTCCTGGTCTTCGAAGAGAAGCTCGGTCGCGGCATAGGCGAGGTCGCGCGTTGGCTGACGAACCGTCGTCAGGGGCGGCCAAAGTTGGCTGGCCAATGCGGTGTCATCGAAGCCCGCGACGGAAAGATCGCGCGGCAGCGACATCCCTCGACGGTGGGCGACGGTCAGGACGCCAGCGGCCATGTCGTCATTGCTGGCGAAGATCGCGGTCGGCGGATTGGGTAGGTCGAGCAAACGGTCGGCGGCGGCCTCGCCTGAGGCGAAGTCGAACTGGCCTTGACGCACGTATTTTGGTTCGAAGTTTAGACCGGCCCGGTCGAGCGCCCGGCGATAGCCGAACAGGCGAAGATCGCTGGCCGTGTGGTTGGTGTGGCCGATGATGAAGCCGATACGGCGATGACCCAGCGCAATCAGATGGCTGGTCATATCGTCAGCCGCCTGAACATCATCCATTGAGACGGACGAACTGCGGCCGTGCTCGGTCCCCGGCGAGATCCGCACATAGGGGATGCCTCGCCGTTCCAGTTCGTCCAAAGCGGCGCTTGAGTCGGTGACCGGCGAGGACAGAATGACGCCGTCCACCTGCGTTTGATCGATCAGTCCACCGATCTCGTCGGCCAGTTGCGTCGAGGCCGCGTCGCTCGGCTGGGCCAGCAGGCGCACACCTTCTTCAATACACCGCGCCCAGACACCGGTCTGAATCTGGTGGATATAGTGAGGGCTGTGGTTGTCGTAGATCAGCGCGATCTGATAGCTGCGCTTGCCGGCCAAGGTTCGCGCTGCAGCGCTTGGGCGAAAGTTGAGTTGGGCCACAGCCCGCTCGACCCTTTGCCTTGTCTCCACTGAGACATAGCGCTCCTTGTTGAGCACCCTCGACACGGTCTTGGTGGAGACCTGTGCGATTGCGGATACATCCTTGATGGTGGATCGCATGCTTGCCGTCCGCCGTCGTCGCCAGCGCCCAAAGCGCCTTCGCTTGCGACCACCTTTGCGAAAGCGCCCACGGCGTCAAGCCGCATTGGACAATCAGACAGATGTATGGACAGAACAGGCTTGGTCCGCGTCGCGGCCTGTCGGTGGCCGCCCGGCGGGCAACTCAATTGGTTTGCGTCGATCCCTGATGAGCAATGGCCTTCTTCAATCCAACTCAAACGCGCCGGCAGACCGACGATGGGAGCCTTGGGTGCCGGCGGTGCCAAAAGTCGACTTCGTAAGTCCCCAGCGCCTGGTTTGCACGCGTGTCAGGTTTCTGGAACGTCGTCTTTAATCCGAACCCAGGAGGTTGCATCCCCTGTGGGTCTAGACCGGCCGGACAGGGCATCCTGAGTAACGCCCATAGGGCTTCAGATGGTCCCGCTTCATGACCACACTGTGAGGCTCGACCAAGGTGCCTTCGCCAATCGTTGCGCCATAAAAGACCAGGGCCTTGTCACCGACCGATGAGGCCCGGCCAAATTCGATGTGATCGAGTTTGAGAATTCGATCTTCAAAACTGTGCGCCTGAATATTGCAGCTGGCTGTCGCCTCGTCGCCGAAGCTCAGCATGTCAGGATCAACAACCTGGGAGAAGCCGCGCCCCAGCAGGACGCGTTTGCCAATTTTCACGCCGGTAAGCCGCAGGAAGCCATTGAGCATGAGACTGCCTTCAAGTCCGGCCAGCCAGGGCGAAGCCAACAGGCTCCAGGCCATGAAGACGAAATCCCAACGTCCGCACCAGCAGGACCAAAAGGCATGTTGGCCAGGCTTCATCCGGCCTAACAGCAGCCACTTAAGGGCGACGATCAGAAGGCAGACGCTCACTGCGTCAATCGCCGTCAAAAGCGGCGCGATCACCACAGCTTGAGTGAAGAGACCGACCTGCGAACTCGCCAAACGCATCGCCTCGTACCAAGCACAGGAGAGAAGAAGCGGAACCGAGGGAAGCGTGAAACGCAAAGCCTCCCAGAACAGGCGGGTTGCGAACCGAAGTGGCCCTGGATCATGGGTCAGGCGCCGGTCAGACGCCACGACTTCGCGTTGTGGCAATTCCAGGGGCGGATGCCCAAACCATGCGGGGGCGGCTACGGCGAGTTGCGGGTCTGCGACAGTGGACACGCCCAGGAACAGGCCGTCAGGCCAGTCGTGGCCAGCCGGGATCAGGGCGTGATTGCCCAGAAATGTGCCCGTCCCAAGACGAGTGTTGGCCACCGTAATCGTGCCTCGATGTCGATGCGGCGCGCAAAAATAAATACCGTCTGCGAAGAAGCTCTCCGCGCCGATGCTGACGGTCTCCGGAAGGACGTCGATAATGGTGCTGATTTCGCAGCCCGGCCCCAGCCTCATGCCTGCGGCGCGAAGCCACCACGGCCAGGCCATTGAGCCGCTCAACCATCGCCCAGCTGAGAACACCAGCCGGGTTTTCGTCCAGATTTGCAGCGCTTCAAGGCTAAACTGATGAACCACCCCCGGTCGGCTCTTGCCCATAAGTCGCACCGTGGCCGCCATCAGCGCCAGGGATATGGCCAAGGCCAAGGCTGAAGCCGCGCAGAGATCTGCCAATCCCATCACGGTAAGCCTCGGTGCCTCTAGCCAGGCCAGAAGGTGAGCGGTGCCCTTGGAAAGCGCCATCCCTTCCGCCAGGAGCAGAAGCAAGGGCGAGACCGCAAAAGCCAGCAGACCCAACATGTTGGCTGCAAGTGCGAGCGCGCCATAGGCGAGCGGATCCATAGCGCGACCGCGCGTGACACCAACCAACCCCGGCGCAGCTCCAACCGCAGATGCAGGGACACCATCCCACTTTTCGTGGGTCTGGACGGTTTCGCCTGAGGCAAGGTTGGACAGGGCCGCGAGATATCCGCCCGCCTCAATCGTTGCGTTGGGGCCCAGCCCGGCGCGGACGTCGACGGTCGCGCCATCGCCGATCGTCACGGCGCCAACGATCAGTTGGCCGTCTTCGTAGTCCGTCAGCCGAATAGCGGCGTCCTGAGCCAGCGTTACGTCATCACCGATGGTGAGCAGATCCCAGCCGCCGGTGGTGAAATTCACACCCCGATGAACGTGAACACGCTTTCCCACCTTCGCGCCCAGGGCCCGAAGCGCAACACTTGCGAGCGGCGTGCCCTCAAGCATCGCCCATGGGATCAGGCGCGAGGCGCTACAAACGATCCAATGGCGGGTGAAAAAATTGCCCCAAGCAGGCGTGGACATCGGCCTGTAGCGGCCTATCAGCAGTTTTTTGAGAATGACCGCGATCGCCAGGCTGACGGGCAAATAGGCCAACACCCCCAAGACCGCCGTCGCCGAGGCCAAAATGGCAGCCGGCCAAAGGCCGGCGGAGGTCCGAAGCATCGACAAAGAGGGTCGGGCTAAGCTCCAAAAGACCGCACTGCCGACGACCCATTCAAGACCGATCCACGAGGCTTGCACCAAGGTGGAGGCAATCGGGCCGCTCTTTGGGCGCATTGCGATTTTGCGCGGAGCCGACACCTCGCGGTCCGGCGAAACATGGGCCACAAGGCGAGCGGCCGTCCGCCATTCGTAGAGATCGCTGACGGTAATCGTGATCCCAAGGCCGGGCTCCTCTTGAGGGGCCCCGGTGTCCCTTAGATCTGCAACCACACCGACGGCGGCTAACGAGTCTCCGCCAAGGTCGGTGAAGAAATCATCGTGGACAGAAATGTCCTCTGTGTGCCCCAACTCACGGCGGAAGGCTGCAAGGATGCGACGCTCATTGGCGTTGCTCGGTCCCACAACGCGACGGGCTTGTGGGCGCGCGCCGGCCGCGATCTGGGGCAATGCAGATCGATCGAGTTTTCCCCCCACCGTCGTTGGCAGTGCGGCTCGAAAGGCGAAGCGGGCGGGGGTCATGTAGGGCGGCAGGGTCAGGCGAAGCCGGTCTTTGAGCTCTTCGATGACCGGGGGCGAGGCCAGTGTTTGCGGCACAATGTGGGCGACCAGAACCTGGGCCGATCCTTCGCCCTGAATGGTGCAAGCGGCCGCCACAACTTCCGGGCAGTCGACCAAAACTGCCTCGATCGCGCCCAATTCGACCCGGTAGCCTCTGAGTTTCACCTGGGCGTCGATGCGTCCCAAGTGCTCTAGAGCGCCATTTTCGGCGCGACGAACCAGATCACCGGTTCGATAGATTCGACCCAACTCGGGGTGATCGACAAATCGCTGCGAACTCAACTCGGCGCGATTGTGATAGCCGCGGGCCAGCGGTGCGCCGGAAATGCACAACTCGCCGGTCTCGCCATCTAAGACGGGCTTGAGCTCATCGGTCAGGACGTGCGCTTGGGCGCCAGAAATTGGCGCACCGATCGTGACGGGCTCGCCAGGGCGAATACGGCCTCGCACCACGGTGACCGTACATTCGGTGGGTCCGTAGCCATTTTCCATCCAAAGGCCCGTCGACCATCGATTAGCCAGGTCGCGGGGTAGGGCTTCACCCCCGACGTACAACAGCCAAAGGTCGGGCAGCGACGCCTTCGGCTCAAGACAGCCGGTCATTCGCAGAAGTGTCGGCGTTGGACAGAGCACCGATATCCGCTCATGGGCGAGCCACGGCGTCAGGTCAGGGCCAAGCCTTAAAGTGTGGTCGTCGAGCAAGACAAGCGCAGCGCCGGCTGCGAAGGCCAACCAGGTCTCTTCGATAGAGGAATCATAGGCCGGCGATGAACATTGGGCGACGCGGTCATCAGCGGTGAGCCCGAAGTAGTGCAAATCTCCGGCCACAAGATTGACGACAGAGCGGTGCTCGATCAGCACACCTTTCGGTTTCCCAGTCGTGCCAGAGGTGTAAATCACATAGGCCAGATCGGTCTCAGACGGCCGAGGCGCAGCCCAGGACGAACGGGCAGGGGCCAGTCGCTCAGTATCGATGAGTCGTGGAAGATTGGCGCCGGTCGCTGCGCAGCGTGCGTGTCCAACACCATTGGTGATCAGCGCCACAACGCCGGCGTCGGCGAGCACGTCAGCCAAATGCGCGTCAGGAAAGGTCGGATCCATGCAGGCGAAGGCTGCGCCGGCCTTCAACACCCCAAGTTGGGCAGCGTAGAGATCGGAGGAGTCGCGAGGCAGGAGGATAGCGACGATGCGGTCAGGCTCACCCTCATCAACCGCGGCGGCGAAGGCATCGGAACGGGCGTCCAGCTGAGCATAGGTCAGTTGTTCTCGTTCGGGTCGGCCTGGGCCAGGGGGAATGTCCAAGGCGACCCGGTTTGGGTGCCGCGAAGAGGTTTGGGAAAAAATGTCTTGAAGTAACGTCTGTCCCACAGTTTCCGGACCCGATCTCGATTGGCGGCCACAAGACAAGCCGTAAGTCTGAGCCCCTTCATACTGTGGATATGGCCAAGGTCGACGGGGCTGCAGGACTTATTCCAAATGCGGCGAACAGATCGCGTCTCGGCAAGGCCCAGGCCAGCCCGATCGCCGACAGCAACGAAGTCATCCGCCGTCGCGATGGTGACGCTCAGGTCCCAGAACGCGTTTCTCGTCTTGATGGCTCCATTCTGCTGTCGATAATCAGCACAGCAGAGCTTGAGGCAGGCGTCTATCGTGACCCGTCACAGGTCGGCGTAAGAAGGCCAAGGCTCGACGCGATATTGCGCGCGCTCCCGGTTCTGACTTTTGATGATGCTGCGGCCGACGCCTACCGATTGATCGTGGAGGCTGTTGGCTATTCCCGGCGCAAGCTCCTCGATCGCAGGATCGCGGCTCAAGCGCTTGTTCACCAGGCCACTCTAGTGACGCAGAATTCTGCGGACTTTCAGGACGTCGCGGGCCTCAACATTCTGACTTGGTGAGGGATCGCACGCATGGCGCAGGTCGTCGGGCGCGGACTTGGGTTCGGGATCAGGCGAAAGCAAGGGCTGAGACGGGCCGCGGTTCATCGCGTCGCCAAGAAGGCATAGCGATTGACGCTGAAGAAGAATTCATCTGCGGCGATCAGCTCTTCCTGCTCCGCCCACCAACCCTCCAAATCATCGGATGTCAGACCGAACCTCTTGCCATTGGCTTGCGCGAAATTGCGGATCGAGCGGATGATGCCGGCGGCGTAACTCACGGGCTGCCAGCGCGGCGAGAACATCGCAATGATTTCGACCCGCCGGATCTCAAAACCGGCCTTGCGCAACATTGGCCCAAGCTTCGCCGGCAGATGCGGGTCGGCCAGGTGGGCGTCCCAGCAGGCGAGAACCTTGTCCATGCGGCCTTGATCCAAGGCGTGCCACACGAGGCTGCGCCAGTCCGTATCGAGGATCAGGGCCCGGCCACCAGGCCGCAGCGCCCGATGCAATTGGCTCAGAGCTCGCGGCATGTCAGCGACATATTCGTAGACCTGGGTCGACACCGCCGCGTCGAACGCCGCGTCCGCCACCTCCAGGCGCGTCGCATCGCCCAGCCTGACTTCCGACTGAGGAAAAGCCGCCAGTCTGGCGGAGGCTGCGGCGACCATTGCGGGGGACAAGTCCAGGCCCAGGACGTTCCCGGTCTCTCCCACAAGTCGCGAAAGGTCCACCGCCAGCAGACCTGGCCCGACGCCGACATCAAGGACGCGCTCACCCATCTGCGGCGCGAGAAGGTCCAGGACCCGCCCGCGCTGGGCGACCACGTCGGGTGTCAAATACATGGCCTCGAGCGCCTTTGTGGCCGCTGCATCAAAGGTTAGCTGGCTGATTTCGATCCCCTTTGCCGACGTCCTGGCTGTCTGCGCCCTAGACTAGACGCCAGTCTGGACCTTCAGTGGAAGGCCATGAAACTGTTCTTTCTTCGAAACCTCGCCTTTCGCCCGAAAGATCGGACTTGGCGGCGAACGCCTTGGCTTGGCGCAAAGCAACGACCTCAAACCCTTCACCACCACGCCGCTCGCCAGGCACGCGGCCCGGGTCCAGATTGCACTTGCGGGCAAAATCCCCACCCGATCGCGCCGGCTCGGCGCTGTGGGCCCTTGGCGAGGCGCCTGCCAAGTGTGGCGCCGCGCCCCATCGCTGATAGCATGTTGGGAATCGCGCCCGTGCGTCTCTGGAAGGCTCCGATCATGATGCGCCTGCTTGTGTTGGTCCTCGCGCTTGGCCTCGCGCCAGTCCTGGCGTTCGCTGCCCCGGCCGTCGACCCCATGACGGCACCGGTTCCTTCCGGCTACTACGCCGTTCAGAAAGTGGTCTACCAAAACGATAGCGGCGGCCCCGATGACCACGCCTATTTCGAGCGCTTGATGCGGCATCTGGCGGCGCACATCGAGGCGACCGACGGCAAGGTGGAGATCGGCGTGGTAAGCTTCGCCAGCGGCGTGAAGCTGTTCCAGATGGCCAAGACCGATGCTGCACTCGCCGCCAGCCTCGACAAGCTGCGCGCCAAAGGCGTCCGTTTCATGCTCTGCCGCAATACCATGAAGGCTATGGGTTTGCGGCCGCAGGACCTCTACGGCGTCAAGGATGAGGATATCGTCCCAAGCGGCGTGGCGGAAATCGCCCGGCTGCAGGGGCTCGGTTACGTCTACATCCATCCCTGACCGGCCATGACCAGGCAGCTGTTCACCCTCCTCGCCATCCTGCTATGCGCGATCGGTTTTAGCCTAGGCTTCGGCGTTCGGACGCTTATGCCGGCTGCATCAAAACCGATCGCTGGCGCCCAAAAGGCGTTTGCTCCGCCGCCTGAGACGGCAATCCCCGCGGGGCCGCTCGGGGAGGAAGTGGCGCTTGGTCGGTCAATCTTCACCGATACCGGTAATGCCGCGCCTGATTTCGTTGGCAACGATCTGAAGTGCTCGAACTGCCATCTGGACGCCGGTCGGCGCGCCAACGCTGCACCGCTCTGGGCCGCCTACGGTCTCTACCCGCAGTTCAGGACCAAGAACGGGCATGTGAACACCTTCGCCGAGCGGGTGCAGGAGTGCTTCAAATACAGCATGAACGGCAAGGCCCCACCGGCTGGAGATCGGGTGCTGGTGGCGGTCGAAAGCTACGCCGCTTTCCTTGCGACCGGCGCGCCGCACGGCGTCAAGCTGACCGGCCAGGGCTACCAGAAACTGCCCAAACCCCCCTCGCCAGCGGACTATGGGCGCGGCCAGGCGGTTTTCGTGGCGACCTGCGCGCGGTGCCATGGCGCCGATGGAAATGGACAGCGGTCCGAGGGCCAGGTGATCTTTCCCCCGCTCTGGGGCCCACGGTCTTACAATTGGGGTGCCGGCATGGGTGACCTGCAAAACGCCGCCGGTTTCATCGCGGCCAACATGCCCCAGGATCACCCGGGTACGCTGACCAACCAGCAGGCCTGGGATGTCGCGGCTTATATCGATGGAAAGCCCCGTCCGCAGGACCCGCGTTTCACTGGATCCGTCGCAGAGACGCGCACGCGCTATCACGACACCGCTCAGTCGGCCTATGGGAAAACCGTCGATGGCGTGTTGCTGGGTGCCGCCGCCGTCGTGCGATAAATGTCGCTTCGCGTGCCAAGCACCGGCATGGCGGCGCGATCGTCCAGGCGAAAATAAATCGCCTGGCCCTCGCGGCGGATCGCAACCCGCCGTTCCACGCGACCGCGCGCCGAAAATTGGTTCCGATAAGTACAGCAATGCCGCCCATTCCACCTATGGGCCGGCGGCCTTACGGGCCGCAGACCAGGCCCAATGCCGAAGATTGAGGGCAATTAGAACTTCAATCGGATTATGGAATGCCTGGCCGAGATTGAGGCCGGCCGTGCCAAGCCGGCGCTTATCCCTGTGCCCCCCGAAATCGACGTGCGCGCCATTCGCAAGCGTTTTGCTCTCAGCCAGGAAGCCTTCGCGCTGCGGTTCGTGTTCAAAAAGGGAACTGTGCGGGACTGGGAGCAAAAGCTTCGCATGCCAGAGGCATCCGCGCGCCTCCTGTTGACGGTGATCCCCAAGGAGCCGGACGCTGTCATGCGCGCCTTGGAGGCCGCCTAATTCGGCTCATTGTCCATGAGCGCCTTCCCATGGGTTCAACAGCGGAGCGCCGGTTCGTTCGAAGTCGTTCAGGTTCCGGGTTACGACCGTCATGCCATGAACAAGCGCTGTGGCGGCAATCAAGGCGTCCCGATCCGAGCGTGGGTCGGGCACATGAAGGCCTGCGCACCGCAACGCCACGATCGCGTCGATCGGCAGGGTACGTTCCGAAAATTCAGGAAGGACTTGTCGGTCCATCCAAGCCCGCAGCCTCGCCCCCTGGCTAAGGTCGCGTCGCCCGATTCTTTGGATACCAAGCTCCAGCTCCAGGATGGTGATGACGGAGACGTAGAAGGTCGCGGCGTCTGCGTCTGACATCCAGGCGACGACATTGCTGTCAGCCTTGCCGTCGCCAGCCTTTCGCAGCTCGGAAATTACGTTGGTGTCGAGAAGGAACATCAAGAGAAATCAGCCGGCCGGACGACGTCTCTCACGCGCGGGAATTCCACCTCGATCTCGGAGAGACCCGGCATGGACAGGGCCTCAACAAGGCTGCGATGTCGGGCGGTAATGCGCTGATATGCCTCGATGCTGAGCAGTACGTGGGCGGGCTTGCCCCGGTCTGTGATGAACACAGGACCTTCGATTGCGGCCTTCTTGGCCCGGCCGGTGTCCTGGTTGAACTCGCGGCTGGAGAGGGTCGTGATGATCATGGCAAGGCTCCTCCATCGCAAGATCAAGTTAATGTATAAACGTTACTACATTCCGGCATTGAGATCAACGCAGCCTGGCGTGTTGCGGGCGCATCGGATGTTGGTGCGGTCGCCGACCAAGAGAACGAAGGCCGAGCCTTCCTCGGCGGCGGTCACCGCGAACCGGGCGTTGTGCTCCGTGTTGTAGGTCTCGGCCAGAAGGCGATTGGTGGCCTCGAGCATGGTGACGCCATTCTGCCGCAGGACGGGCGGTCAATCGAAAGTGCAATCCGCTGACAGGCAAACAGTGAAGCTGTCGGTGACCCGTCGTTGGAAGTGGGTCAACGCAGCGGCGCGATGATTTACGTCGATCTGTCCCGCCCGTAGCTTGATTGAAAGAGCCGACGATACTTCCGCGATGACCTAATCGCTGATGGCGAGATCAAGTGGATCTTGTTCGGCGAGCCACTTCTGGATGCGAACGGTCTCGATCTCGCGTGTGAGCCCCGCGACGATCAGAGATTAATGGGATTGGATAGGAAATTTCCCATTTTTGGAGGGCTACAAACTTGTACCATTGTAGCCATCGCGAGCGAATGGTAGAAAATTTGTCAATATTCTACCACTGAGATGCGTGATGCATTTGAACATCAAAAACGATGAGGCTCACCGCATCGCGGCTGAACTTGCCGAACTGACCGGCCAAAGCCTGACGGCTGCGGTGACGGCCGCGCTTCGCGAGCAATTGGCGCGTGAAATGCGATTGCGGTCCCGCGAACCCGTGGCGGAGCGGTTGATGGAGATTGCTCGTCGCTTCGCAGCCTTGCCAGATGCAAATGCTCAGACCCCAGAGGAAATCGTCGGCTACGACGAAAACGGCATTCCGCAGTGATTGTCGTCGACACCTCGTCGCTGGTGGCGATTTTCCGGCAGGAAGAGGATGCCGCCAGCCATGCTCAGGCCATTGGCGCTGATGACCAGCCACGCATTTCGGCGGCCAACGTCCTTGAAACCTCAATGGTGCTGCGCGGTCTCAAACGGGTCTCCGCCGCCGAAGCGGAACGCTGGCTTGATGAATTCTTGCATGCTGGGGCCATCCAAATTGACCCGGTGACCAACCAACAAACTGATCTTGCACGGCACGCCCATGTGCAATTCGGCAAAGGCACAGGCCATTCTGCCCAGCTAAATTTTGGAGACTGTTTCGCCTATGCGTTGGCCAAAGCCCTGGATGTGCCTTTGCTGTTCAAAGGCGCGGATTTCTCGCACACAGATCTCAGGAGTGTGCTGAGTAGCCCGAAGTTCTAGAGATCGGTCTCGATCCAAAGCTCGGCGCTCGTCGGCAGGCGTCCGGGTGCTGAGCGATTCCGTTGCCACATCGCGGGCGATTTTGGCGAAGCCGTATTTGATGAAATCACGTGGCAGTACCAGGTCCTGGCCTTTGGCGACCTGGGTGCCGCCCGCCTTCTCCAGGCCCGGCACGCCGACCGACAATGCGTTCATCGAGGCCTTCAACGGCCGCTTCCAAGCGGAGTGTCTGAACACCCACTGGTTTCTGACCCTTGCCGACGCCGCCGAAAAGTTGAAGGCTTGGCGCAGGTACTACAACGAGGACCGGCCGGATGGTGCCATCGGCAACAAGCCCCCGATCTCACTGATGAATCCCGACGGCAACCAGCCCGCTGTCGTGACAAAGCCCGGGAAACTCTACCTTCCGGCGGTCCAAAGATGGGTGTCAGAGCAGGGGGATTCGAACCCACAACCCGCTGATTAAGAGTCAGCAGAATTGCTGGCGAATGTCCCAATCAAACCAGGTCAGCGGGAATCCCCAATATCAGTCCGGCTTGCGCCAGCTTAAGGTCGAGTGTGCAGAGTTTAGCCCCGTGGTCGGCGCTAACAGCTAGATGAACGCTATCACCGGCCCTAAGGCCCAACTCGTGCCGGTCTGCGTACCGGGCCGCCATGCGCAAGTGCAGTCCGCTAACTTGCAACACTGCAAAGCTGCCTGTGATCAGTCGCTGGAACTGCGCCAGTGCTGCGGCGCGGTGGTTCATCTCGATCTGCCCAGTGCGTAGCTTGATTGAGAGAGCCGACGACACCTCAGTGATAACCCAGTCGCTGATGGCGAGGTCCAACGGGTCTTGGGCGGCTAGCCACTCTTGGATCCGGACCGTCTCTTTCTCGTGAGTGAGAGCCGCGATAATCAGCGAGGTGTCGAGGTAAAGGCTCAATAGCGCTCGCCGTCGCGCATGCGGCGAACGGCCTCCGCCGCGGTTTCTGTTTGCAACGGCATAGAGTCCGTCAGCGCCCGCAACGCGCCCAATTCCACCGGCACCCGTTGCGACGCCACTTGCGAAAGCTGAGCAATAGGCCTGCCCCGGCGCGTAATCCGCACAGAGTCACCCAGCGCCACGCGGCTCACGAGCTCGCTGAGGTGGGCCTTGGCGTTTGCCAGCGTCACGTCTGTCACTTCGCTCTCCGGACCAGTTAGTTGGTCATATATACGCCGACAATGTCATCCAGCCAATGTCCGGCATAGGCATGTTGAGCTCTTGTGATGGCTCATCCATCGGGCACCACGCTTTTTGTTGTGTCTTCCTCCCTGTTCCCGCGCGATTTTCTGGGCCACCAGGTCTCACCTAAGTCTTTGAAATTGTGGCAGGTAAAATAGGATTCGAACCTACGACCCGCTCATTTAAGAGCCAGCGTGCACGCTGCGCGAATCCAGCGGCCGGCTGCATGTTCTGAAATCCATTGCTCTAAGCCTCCGCGATCGCGGTTGTTGCCACCGCACAATTGGACTATGTAATACCACTGATTTGATCGGTATTACGGAGTTTGCCAATGGCGACTACGGTGACAAGCAAAGGTCAGGTCACGATTCCCAAGCCGGTGCGCGAGCGTCTAGGAATCCAGCCCGGCAACGCTGTCGATTTCGAATTGGCCGCCGATGGCAGGGTCGTTCTGGTCAAGGTCGATGGTCAGCGGCACGTTAGCCGGTTCGAGGCAATGCGGGGGCGCGCGGGCGCCGGACTCAGCACCGACGAAATCATGGCGCTCACGCGCGGTGAACGCTGAGCGTGACGCTGGTCGATACGAATGTGCTGTTGGATCTTGTCACGGACGATCCGACATGGGCGGATTGGTCGATCCGCCAGCTAGAAGCGGCCGCCATCAAGGGCGGACTTGCCATTAGTGATGTGGTCTACGCCGAACTGTCGGTGCGCTTCGATCGCATCGAAGCTTTGGATGCAGTGGTGGAAAACGCCCGCTTGGTGCTGGCCGGAACGCCGCGCGCGGCGCTCTTCCTCGCCGGCAAGGCCTTCCAGCGCTATCGGGCCTCAGGCGGCGCCCGAACCGGGGTATTGCCGGACTTCTTCATCGGTGCGCATGCAGCTGTCGCTCAATTGCCGCTCCTCACGCGTGATGCGCAGCGCTATCGAACATACTTTCCCACGGTCGACTTGATCACGCCGGACCGCGGCTGAGCGGCCGGTGAGACGGCCGGCTCCAAGTCCGCGCTTGCCCCGAAGGGGAAATTTCTTCAAACTTTTCATATGAGAAGAATGGTGGGTGCTGGGGGATTCGAACCCACGACCCGCTGATTAAGAGTCAGCTGCTCTACCAACTGAGCTAAGCACCCGCCGTCGCACCAGAGCTATTTCTGAGGCAGTATCTGCCCCGGCGGCGAGGGCGCGGAAAATACACGCAATCGCAGCCTTGGCAAGGCGCGCTGGGGAAGGAGTGTCAGGGGTGGTTCAAATGCTTTCCGGAGCTGTGGATTTCGATTATCTTGAAGGCTACGCCGCAGGAGATCTTTCCGTTGTCCGTGAGGTGCTGGCGTTGTTTGTCCAGCAGGCAACCTCCTGGGAGGGCGCGCTAAATCTCTCCGATCCCGGCTGGCGCGACACCGTCCATACCATCAAGGGCGCAGCCCTGGGTGTGGGCGCTCGGCAACTCGGACACATCTGCGCCGAGGCAGAGGTTCAGTCTGCGCCGGATCTGTCTGGCGTGACCTCGGCGTTAGGGGCCGCTGTGGCCGACATTTTGGCCTACCGCTCGCGCGGCTAAGCCAGCTGGCGGACGGCCTCTCAGACGTCGGATTCGTCGTCGATGCCGCCTTCGAGCACTGTGCGCTACACAAGCTCTGTGCGCTCGGCGGTGCGTCGCGGTTTTCAAGCCGAGCGGACGGGTTTTTTTAGATGCCGGCCCCGTTGTCGATCGCCAGCAGCGCGGCCTCATGGGCGAGGGCCTCGGCCTCGATCCAGTTGACGAAGGCCTTCACCTGCGGCAACCGGCCCTTAGCCTTGGGGTGGACCAAGTAATAGGCGAAGTCGACGGCTGTCGCGATCTGCAAGGGAGCGACCAGGCGGCCTGCCTCCAGATCCGCCTGGGCCAAGGTGCGTTTCGCAAGTGCGACGCCCCGGCCGTTTACGGCGGCTTCAATCACGAGGCTGGACTGGTTGAAGCGAGGGCCGCGCATGCCGTCGATAGTCTTCAAGCCTCGGGCCGCAAGCCACATAGACCAATCCGGACAGCTATCGTCAAAATCGGGCGAGCCGTCATGCAGCAGGGTGTGGTTGGCAAGGTCGGCCGGACTATTCAGCGGTTGGGTGGCCAGGTGCTCTGGACTGGCGACCGGTATCACGGCTTCGGCGAACAGGCGCTTGACCTCCAGGCCGGGATAGCGGCCGCCACCATAACGAATGGCTACGTCAACCTCGCCAGCGGCCAGGTCGACCAGCTCAATTGCAGCCGAAAGCCATACGTCCACATGCGGATGGACTTGTTCGAAGGCGCCCAGTCTGGGGACCAGCCACTTTGTGGCGAAGGAGGGTGGGGCCGTCAGCGTCAGTCGACGGCCGTCGACGGCAGCGGTGAGCAGGGAAGCGGCCTCGGCGAGGCGGTCGAAAGCCTCGCGCAGGGCCGGGAGTGCGGTCTGAGCCGCGTCGGTCAGCAGGAGGCCTTTGGGCGTGCGCTTGAAGAGTGCTGCGCCAACATAGTCCTCAAGGTTCTGGATCTGCTGGCTCACCGCGCCAGGTGTCACCGATAGCTCGTCAGCGGCACGGCTAAAATTCAGATGGCGCGCGGCGGCTTCAAAAGCGCGCAAGGCGTTCAGCGGTGGCAGGCGGCGGCGTTGTTCCGTCGGTCGCTCCATAGAAAACCTGATACCCCCGGCAGAAGTCCTTGGATTGCGAATTGGGGCTCCCAACACCTAATTGCAAGCGTTCGGCGTTGTCTTGACCCTTTTCATCGCTGGAGATCGCCGGGGAGGGTGCGAGCCGGTCCCGTTCCGATTTGTGTGTTCCGAGGCATTAGAGAAGCTAATCGATGACCCAGCGGCAATTCAGGTCGGGTCGTGCAAGAGGCCTGGTGCTTCTGGGCGGCCGCGAGACCGTCAGCGGCGCTGTCTGGCTGGTCGGTGCTGGGCCGGGTGATCCCGATCTGCTGACGGTCAAGGCGCTGAAAGTCCTGCAAGCCGCCGACGTGATCGTCCATGACGGCCTGGTCTCCGAGGAAATCCTGGACCTTGCGCCGAACACGGCGCAGCGAATTTCCGTGGCTAAGCGCAAGTCGCGCCATTCCTACAGCCAAGATGAAATTAATCGCATGCTGGTGGCCTTCGCTCTCGAAGGACTGAAGGTCGTGCGGCTGAAAGGAGGCGACCCCTTCATTTTCGGCCGTGGCGGCGAAGAATTGGAAGCCTGCCGAGCGGCAGGCGTAGAGTGCCAAATCATTCCTGGGCTCACCGCCGCGCTGGCCGCTAGCGCAAGCGCCGGCGCGCCGCTCACGCACCGTGGCTGCGCCCAATCGGTGACCTTCGTCACTGGCCACGCGTCAAATGGCGCCGAGCCCGACTTGGATTGGGCGAGCCTGGCTAGGCCCAATCAGACCGTGGTTATCTACATGGGTCTTTCCCAGGCCGCCCCGATCACCTCGCGCCTCTTGGCCGCAGGCCGGGCTGGCGCTACGCCGGCGCTGATCGTTGAGAATGCCAGCCGCGCCAATGAGCGCCGGATCGTCACGTCTTTAGGCAAACTTGCCGAGGCCGCCTGCGCGCTTACCGGCCCAGCGCTTTTGATCGTTGGCGAGGCGATGGCCTTGGCCACATCGCTTTCTTCCGCAAATCCTCTCGAGTGCGCGGATGCAAGCGGCCTCGATGGTCAGTCCAGGCTGAGCGAGGACGAGCTGGTGCGCGGCAATGAGCGGAGTTTCAAATGAAGGCGCTGACAGCCAATCGGCTTACCGATGGCGAGGTGGTGTTCTGGGCCAAAGGCCAGTGGGTCGAGCAGTTCGGCGATGCGGACCTGTTCGCCGACGCCGATCCGGCCGCCGAGGCTGCCGAGGGGCATGCTAAAAACCAACCCGTGGTCGTTGTGGATCCCTATCTGATCGATCTCGCAGAATCGGCCGGACTCTGGGCGCCTTTGAGCTATCGCGAGCGCATCCGCGCGCTGGGGCCCAGCAATCTGGCGCACGGCAAACAAACGCAAGGCGGCGCGGCCATCGAGGCCCTGCTGCTCGCTCATGGCGCAGCCCGCTCCAGCGGACGTGTCGACCTGATCAAGCGCAAATAGAGACGCCCATGTATCGCTATGACACCATCGATAAGGACATGCTGGCAGACCGGACTGCGGAGTTCCGTGGCCAGGTGGCGCGCCGGCTCGCGGGCGAGCTCACGGAAGAGCAGTTCAAGCCATTGCGGCTGCGGAACGGGCTCTATTTACAGCTCCACGCCTACATGTTGCGCGTCGCTGTGCCCTATGGCTCGCTGAACTCGACGCAGTTGCGCAAATTGGCCTGGATCGGCCGGAACTACGACAAGGGCTACGGCCACTTCACCACCCGTACCAACCTGCAGTTCCACTGGATCAAGCTGGCTGATGCGCCAGACATTATGGACGCGCTCGCCAGCGTCGACATGCATGCCATTCAGACCTCCGGCAATTGCATTCGCAACGTCACGGCCGATCCTTACGCTGGGGCGACGGCTGAGGAAATCGACGATCCACGGGTCTGGGCTGAGGCGATCCGCCAGTGGTCGACGGTGCATCCGGAATTCAATTGGCTACCGCGCAAGTTCAAGATCGCGGTCACGGCTGCAGCGAAGGATCGGACCGCGGCTAAGACCCACGACATCGGCCTCAATCTGAAACGTGCGCGTGACGGGACCCTGGGCTTTGAAGTGATGGTCGGCGGTGGCCTGGGGCGGATGCCCTACATCGGTCAGACGATCCGCCAGTTCCTGCCCGCAACACGTCTGTTCTCTTATCTCGAAGCGATTTTGCGCACCTACAATCGCCACGGGCGTCGGGACAACATTCACAAGGCCCGCATCAAGGTTCTTGTGGCCGCGCTTGGCCGCGAAGAGTTCGCCAGCCAGGTCGAGGCGGAATGGGAGAAGGGTGGGTCGCAAACAGATCTTCCCGACCACGAGCTCGCGCGCATCCGTGCCGCGTTCACACTCAAGACCTTTGAGACGTTGCCGGTGGTGTCGGAGGCCTTCGAGACCGCGAAACTCCGAAGTCCCGCCTTCGCCCGATTTGCACGCAACAATCTAAAGCCACACAAAGTTTCGGGATATTCCATCGTCGAGGTGTCGCTGAAGGCGATCGGTGCGACCCCGGGCGATGCGACGTCGGAACAGATGGAGCAGGTCGCCGATCTCGCTCAGCGCTATGGCCAGGACGAAATCCGCGTCACTCACGAGCAAAATTTGGTCTTGCCGCATGTGAAACTGGACGACGTCGCCACCGTCTGGGCCGCACTGGCGCAGGTGGGCTTGGCGACGCCGAACATGAACCTGATTTCAGATATCATCGCCTGCCCGGGGCTCGACTATTGCGCCCTGGCAAACGCCAGAGCCATTTCGGTCGCCCAGCACATCGCCGAGAAGTTCGCCGATCCGGACCGCGCAGAACGTGTCGGAGAACTGAAGGTCAAGATCTCGGGCTGCATCAACGCTTGTGGTCATCACCACGTGGGCCACATCGGCATCTTGGGCGTCGATAAGAAGGGTGAGGAGTTTTATCAGCTGACCCTAGGCGGCTCCGGAGCGGAGGACGCTGCGGTAGGCCAGGCCCTGGGGCCGGCCCTGCCTTATGACAAGGTGGCCAGCGCCGTGGACACGCTCGTCGATGTCTATTTGCGCGAGCGCCAAGACAGTGAACGCTTCCTCGACACCTTCCGGCGCACCGGCCTGGCCCCCTTCAAGGAGGCGGTCTATGCCGACGTTCATTAGTTTAACGGCCAGCGGGTTCGCGCTTGCCGAGGATCCGTTCACCGCGGTGAGCGATGATCAGTCCGTCCCGCCCGGGGACGTGATCATTTCGCTCCTGCGCTTCCAAACCGACGGCGAGGCTCTCCTGAGCGAAAGCCGCAAGGTCGGCGTGCGGTTGGAAAGCGCAGAAGAGGTTGAGGCGCTCGCCTATGACCTACCGCAGATCGCGGTTGTGGCTCTGGCCTTCCCCAAGTTCAGCGATGGCCGAGCCTTAAGCTCCGCGCGGCTGCTGCGCGAGCGGTTTCAGTACAAGGGCCAGGTGCGCGCTGTGGGCGACGTCCTACGCGAGCAGGCGGGCAACATGGTCCGTTGCGGGTTTGACGCCTTCGAGCCGGCGGATGGCGCGAACGTGGAAATGTGGGAAACCGCCGCCTACCGCTTTCGTCATGTCTATCAACGCGCGTCCGATGGCCGCCCGCCGGCCTTTGTCGAGCGCTCGGAATGAGCTTGGCCTACGCTCATAGCGACGGGCTGCCGACACTCGCCGCTCGTCTGGATGCGCAGCTGCGCCATGCCCACCCGCGCACAGTCTTGGAGCAAGCCATCGGCGTCGTCGGCGACAAACTGGCGCTGGTCTCGTCCTTCGGGGCGGAGGCGGCGGTCCTGCTGCACCTGGTGTCGAGGGTGAAGCCGGACATGCCCGTCCTATTCCTCGATACCGGAATGCTTTTCGGCCAGACCCTCGACTACCGTCGACAACTGGCGGCGAAATTGGGCCTGACCAATGTGCGCGACCTTCGGCCGGCCCATCACGACCTTGCGATCTCTGACCCTGAGGCCAAGCTGTGGCAGACGGATACCGACGCATGCTGCGAGATCCGCAAAGTGATCCCGCTCGACAAGGCGCTGGCGGAATTCGACGGCTGGATCACCGGGCGAAAACGGTTCCATGGCGGGGACCGGCTGTCATTGCCTGTGGTGGAACAGTCCAACCATCAGATCAAATTCAATCCTCTGGCTAACTGGGCGAAGACGGATCTCGACTCCTATATGGCGCAGCACGAGGTGCCGGCGCACCCGCTCGTGGCGCAAGGATTTCCCTCTATCGGTTGCTGGCCTTGCACCAAGCCGGTGGAAGCGGGGCAAGACGTGCGCGCCGGTCGCTGGGAGGATTCTGAAAAGACCGAATGTGGCATCCATGTCGCCCGGGCTCCCGGCATGGTGGCCAATGTCGGCGGCGACATTTGACGCCGCCCGAAAGAGCGTAGATCAGCGATGAATGACATCTCCCTCGCCACTGAGCCCGCGCAAGTGAAAGCGCCAGCCGCATTCTTTGTCGAGAAAGTGACCTGGGTCCAACACTGGACCGATAGTCTGTTCTCATTCCGCACGACGCGGGACCCAGCCTTGCGATTCTCCAGCGGCCAGTTCGTCATGGTCGGGCTCGTGAAGGAAGACGGCAAGCCGTTGGTGCGCGCCTATTCCATCGCCTCGCCGGCTTGGTGCGAAGAGCTGGAATTCTATTCGATCAAGGTCTCGGACGGTCCGCTCACCTCTCGCCTGCAGAAGATCAAGGTCGGCGATGAGGTGCTCATCGGGCGCAAGCCGACCGGGACGCTCGTTCTGGATGGGCTGAAGCCCGGCAAGCGCCTTTGGATGCTGGGCACCGGGACGGGTCTTGCGCCTTGGCTATCCTTGGCGCGTGATCCGGACGTCTATGAGCGGTTCGACGAGGTGATCGTGACGCACACGGTTCGCGAGGTGGCCGACCTCAATTATCGCGAGCTTCTGGATCACGAACTGGCGCACGATGAGATCCTGGGCGAACTGATTGGTCCGAAGCTGCGCTACTACCCGACGGTGACGCGTGAGCCGTTCAAGACCCAAGGCCGGATCACCGAATTGATCGCATCAGGACAACTTTTCAAAGACTTAGGTGTTCCGCCCTTCGATCCGGCCATCGACCGCGTCATGCTCTGTGGCGGACCCTCGGTGCTCGCCGATCTGAAGCAGCAGCTGATCGATCGGGGCTACCAGGAAGGCTCCATCGCCTCCCCTGGCGACTTCGTTTTAGAACGGGCCTTTGTCGAAACCTGATTGCGCTAGACCGCGCGCGCCGGGGGGCTGTGGCGAGGCCAATTCGGTCGGCTGAACAAGCCCCGGCTGGGCGACAATGTCGTGCGCGTCGAGTGGATGCTTGGTGATCTTTTCGTACTGAGCGATCAGCGGCGGGATTTCAGCATGGAGTTGCATCAAACGCTCAAAGGCGTCCCGCCGGCTCGCCTCGGCGATTCTGAGCTTGGCTTGGATGGCTTGCGACGGTTCAGGATCGTCACGATTGGCATCGATGACGGTTGCGGCCTCGAATCTGGCATCGACGCTCAGATGGATCTGAATCACCAGCTGGTGGGTTTGAGCCCGTAAGGTTGCTTCGCGCAGACCGAACAAAGTCTCGCGATTGCGGTCGTAAATTTTACTCTCATGCTGCGCGGCCTTGAAGATCCTCATTGTGATGGGGCCAAAGGGATCGCCGCGTCCACGCGCCTGATCGGCAAGGCGTAGGATCAAATTCAGGGCGGCAAGGATTTCACCAAAAAGCAGGGCTGCGCCCTGTTCGCGTTCACGCCGGCGCAGTCAGCTTTCGATCCGGCCCGCCAAGAGCCCGCCCGCACTGGCGAGCAGCGCGCCGATAGGGATCCCCAACAGCGTTTCCTGACCTGATGTTAAATGCAGGACCGTCAATCGCTATCGGTTTTGCCCTGGCGCCAATGGGCCTCGCCTGGATGACGGGATCAAGACCCTAGCTCCCACATGGATGATTATTCCGCCTGGTCGCCGGCGACATGCTAGGTCGCCTTTTTGGACGCAATCCAGCTGTCACCGACCTGATCTAGAATATCGAGCGGAACCCGGCCACAGTTTAAGATCGCCTCGTGGAAGTCCTTGATCTCGAAACGGGGGCCGAGCGCTGATTTTGCACGGGCGCGCAGGTTCACGATCGTGGTGTGGCCAAGCTTGTAGCTGCAGGCCTGGCCAGGCGTGGCGCAATAGCGTTCCACTTCACGGGCGGCAAAGCCTGGGGCCTCGCCCTCGTTCTCGACGAAGCGGGCTATGGCCTGCTCGCGGCTCCAGCGCATGTGGTGGATACCCGTATCGACGACGCAGCGGTTGGCGCGAAACAGCTGGAACTTCAGATATCCGATGCGGCCCAACGGATCGTCGTCATACATACCGATCTCGTCGGCCAACTGTTCGGCATATAACGCCCAGCCCTCCCCATAGCCCGAGAAGCCTGAGCTCTTTCGGATCAGTGGCAGGTCTGTATTGGAGAGCGCCAACCCACCCTCGAGCTGGTGGCCCGGCAGGCCTTCGTGGAAGATCGTGGTCGACAGGCAAAACCGCGGCCATTCGGCGCTGTCATGTAAGTTGAAGTAGACGATCCCCGGCCGCGAACCGTCAATCGCCGGGCCTTGGCTGAAGGCGGAAGCGGCTCCGGCCTCAGTCTGGGGCGGTACGCGACGGACCTCAAATCTGTAGGGGGGCACGCGTTTGAAAACGGAGGGGAGGCGGGGGCGGATCTCATCTAACCGGCGGTTGCAGTAGGCGATCGCCTCGGCTTTGCCTGTGTCGGTGTTGGGGAACAGCTGTTTGGGATCGGCGTAGAGATGCTTGATCCGCTCGGCCAGCGAGCCTTGGGTCAGGCCTACCTTCCTGAGGAGGCCGTCGATGCGCGCGGAGATTTCCTTGCCCTGTTCAAGGCCGATCTTGTGCACCTCTTGCGGTGTGTACTTGGTCGTGGTCGTCGCGTGCAAAGCCGCCTCATAGAAGGCCGGGCCTTCCTTGAACCGCCAGACGCCGGCGTCATGGACGGCCGTGGCGCGCAGCTTTTTTATCTCTGCGAGTTGGCGCTCCAGGGCGGGCAGCACCTTATCGCTGTAAATCTTGGCAGCGTCCTTGCCGTAATGTTCGCTCAGTCCCTTTTCGGCCGCGCGACGGGCGATTGAGGTGACCACCAACGCCTTGTCAGCTGGCGCCAAGGTCTTGCTCATCTGGTCCAGTGTTAGGTCCAGGATAAAGTCGGGAGGCACGATCCCCATGCCGACGTCATGACGAAGGCGTTGGGTGTCAGCTTGCAGCTGGTCACCGAAAGCCGACAGGCGCGAAAGGTAGGCCTCTGCGTCCTCTGCGGTTGCCACCGTGTGCTTAGTGTCGAGGAAGTCTGGCGTCGACTGGTAGGATCCGGTGAGCTGGCTCAGCACATAGGCCGAAGGGCTGAATGCGGAGCCTCCGAAGTCGAAGCTCTGGGTCCTCGCAGTCGATTGGCGCGTATAGAGGACGACATCATAGTTCAAACGGTCGGGGCCTGTGAGCTTGCCGCGGTCGATGGCCTGAAGGCGGGCCAGCTGATCGGCGTTTTGAGACTTCGCCGCCGCGCGGCCCGTGCTTGAGCCATCGTCCAACCTGGATTTGAGGGCTGCGTTGGCACCCTTGTCGAGGCCCAGCTGGGTGGCGCTCTCTGGGCGAAGTTGCAGGCCCTCCCTGAAGAAGGCGTCAAAGAGAGCCGCCAGTTTGAGATCACCGCCCGCCAGAGCCTGAGGCGCGAGCCCTATTGCGGCGGCTGCAGCGCCGGAGGACAGAAGCATGGCGCGGCGGTTGAGGTTCATCGGTCATTTCCCCGGAGACGCTGATCGAGGCCGGGACCCTAAGGCGGACTCGAGGCCGCCTGCAAGGCGACGGAGAGCCCCAATTCTGCGCGCGCCGAGACAGGCCCCAGCGGTGCGATCACCGGCTTAAAAGCGAAGCGTTTTACGCTCTCACAACGCCTTCGCACAGGGTCTGTAGATGGCGAATGAGCGTCGACTTGCCGACCCCCGCTTCGCCCGAGAAGGGAGGAAAATTCTGATTATAGATCAATATGTTCTTCAGACAAATTCCCTTTTTTTATGAAAGCCGGGACCGCAGTCTGAGAGATTTGTCGGGCGAGTTTTTCCTTAACCCGGGGGGCAGCCTTTGAATTCACCGACCTTCACAGCCGTAAGACTGGAAAGGTCTAGGCCATGCACTGCGCCCATGGAGTGTGCGCCTGAGCCCGTGAAGAGATCGATGCGTTGGCCTTTGATGGCGCTTCCCACATCGGAGGCATACCAGTAGCCGTCGTGGGTCGAACCATCCGGCATCTTCAGCCCGACAGTCTCCTTGATGAACAGCACGCTGCGCTTGGCGATCAGATTGTGATCGACGGCAACGGTGCGCATGGCCACGACCTTGCAGCCGAGCGAGTCGAGCGCGCCCACGCCACGGGCACCGGCATGATAGAGGGTCGCCTTCAAGTTCCAGCCCGGACCGGCGGGCAATACCCCGGTGACCACGGACATGATCAGATCCCCCACGGGGTCATCGGACGCAGCCTGGGCGGCCGAACCGAGGAAGAACAAGGGCAAGCTTGCCAGAGCGGCGAGGCGGCGTCGCATGACGGCATCCTCCTTCGTCGTTGAACTGGTGAGGCCCAGTTTTTAGCCCAGACGACTAGGGCCTGCCAACCCCACACGGACCGCTGCATTGAGACCTGTGAGTATATCTAACAGCCTGATCGACAGGATATCTCTCGCGTTCCCAGGCAGATAGCCGCCGCATGCGGCTCATGATATCCACAGGCCGTTCGTGAAAATCTATGGAGATTCCATCTCCGGACCCGGCCTCAAGGTGACGTGGGTCGCCGACTCGTTGGGCCGCTCCTACGAATGGATCGAAACAAGTGTCATCGCGAGCCAGACCCTGACGCCGGCCTTTCTGGTGATGAATCCGACGGGCCAAGTGCCAGCGGTTATGCTCGACGATGGGCGGTCCTTGGCTCAATCCAATGCCATCATCCTGCACCTTGTCGAGGGCTCAAACCTGATCCCTTCGGACGCCTACCAGAGGGCCAAGATGCTCGAGTGAATGTTCCGGGAGCCGTGCAATCACGACCCCTACGTGGCTTTGGCCCGCGTTCAGGTCGCCTACGAAGGAAAGGCGGTCGCCGATCTCGAGCCGTGGATTGTCGAGCTCGGGAAGGCTGCGTTGAAACGTCTGGAGGACACCCTTGCGACGGACGGGCCGGTCTTCGTGGGCGATGAGGTCACGCTCGCCGATGTGGCGCTCGTCGCCTGCACACGGGTCGCCGATCAAGGCGGGTTCAACCTCGGCGACGATCAGCGTGTGACAGCCTGGGTCGGACGGGTGGAAGAGGCGTTGAAGATCGTCATCTGAGATCCTTGCTTTCCGCGCCTGCAGCCGACAAACCAAGGGCATGAGATGCATGGCCCCGATCGCCTTTTGCGCCGTTCTTGTGACAGCGCTTTCGCCCAGCTCTGTCTTTGCCTGGGGAGGATCGGGTCACCGCATGATCGGCGTGGCGGCGATGCAGGCGCTTCCCGGCGAGCTGCCGGAATTCTTGAAGACGCCACAGGCGATCAGCGATGTTGGCGAATACTCGCGAGAGCCGGACCGCATCAAACGCGCGGGCCACGCCTTCGACAGCGACCGTGATCAGGGCCACTTCCTCGATCTTAGCGATGATGGCTCGGTCCTGGGCGGGCCCAAGATCACAGGCCTGCCGCCGACACGTCAGAGTTATGAAAAGGTCCTGCAGGCGGCAGGAACCGATAGCTGGAAGGCCGGCTATCTGCCCTATTCGATCCTCGAAAGCTATCAACAGCTTGCTCAGGATTTCGCCTACTGGAAGGCCTTGAAATTCGCTGAGGCGAATCCGGCGTGGGGCGAGCACAAAGCCTTCTTTACCGCTGATCGTGTTCGCCGGCAGAGCCAGATCCTGATCACGATCGGTGAGCTTTCGCACTTCGTCGGCGATGGCAGTCAGCCGATGCATGTCAGCATCCACTTCAACGGCTGGGGCGAATATCCCAACCCCAAGGGCTATTCGACCGCCAAGCTGCATGCCCCCTTTGAGAGCGACCTCGTGCGCGCGGCCGTGACAATCCAGGGGGTCGAAAAAGCCATGGCGCCGCTGCAGGCCCTCAGTGGGACCCTCGATCAGCATATCGGTGCCTACCTGGCAGCCACGAGCGATCAGTTGGTCCCGCTTTACGAGATGGAGAAAGCTGGCGGTATGAAGTCCGGCGACCCCCGAGGGGCCACTTTCGCGACCCGGCAAATCGCCATCGGCGCGTCTGAGTTGCGCGATATGGTGGTCATGGCTTGGCAGGCGGCAGACAAGCAAACCGTAGGCTGGAAGCCCGTGCCTGTGGCCGATATCCTGGCCGGGAAGGTGGATCCCTATCCGGCGTTTTATTCGGTCGACTGATGAACGTTCCGCAGTTTGGTGAGCCAGATCCAGTCTCCGCCTACCCGGACCGGCCGGCTGCCTTCGTGGTGGTCGAGCATGGCGCTCGGGTTGCGGTGGTGCGGGTGACCTATGCGTCGGGAGGCACGCGCCTCGACCTGCCCGGCGGCGGGCTCGATCCCGGCGAGAGCGCTGCGCAGGCGGCCGTGCGTGAGTGCGGCGAAGAGGCGGGCTTGAAGGTCAGGGTCGAAGCCGAGATCACGCGCGCCGATCATTTCTTCACGGGCGAGGACGGCGCTAGCGTCAATACGCGCGCGATCTTCTTCTCCGCGCGCCTGCTCGTTGAGGCGCCTGATTTGAAGATCGAGGATGATCATTGCCTCGAATGGATGGCGCCTTTGGAAGCGCTGGAATCCCTCGATCGCGAGTCTCACGCCTGGGCGCTGGCCGCTTGGCTGCGTCTTAGGTCGCGCTGAGCGTTTGCGCCCCGGGGCCTGAACGGCTAGTCCGAGCGTCAAAGCCAGGAGGCCTGATGCCTGAGTCTTCCGCCAAATTGATCGACGGCAAGATCTACGCCGAACGCCTACGTGCCCAGGTCGCCGATCAGGTCGCTTCGCTTAAGGCCAGTCATGGGATCCAGCCTGGCCTCGCGGTGGTGCTGGTGGGTGAGGATCCAGCCAGCCAGATCTATGTCCGCTCCAAGGGTGAACATTCGCTGGCCGTGGGCATGCACTCGGTGACTTATCGCTTGGCGGCGGACACGAGCCAACAGGATCTGCTGCGGCTCGTCGGTGACCTTAACGCCGATCCCATGATCCATGGCATTCTGGTCCAGTTGCCACTGCCTAAGGGGTTGGATGAACGGGCGGTGTTGGCTGCGATCAACCCCGATAAAGACGTGGACGGTCTTCACGTGATCAACGCAGGACGTCTGGCAAGCGGACTGCCTGCGCTGACGCCGTGCACGCCGCTGGGCTGCATGATCTTGCTGCGCGAGACGGTGGGCGATCTGACGGGCCTGCGTGCCGTGGTGGTTGGGCGTTCCGTCCTGGTCGGCCGCCCGATCGCTCAGCTCCTGTTGCAAGCTGACTGTACGGTGACCATCGCCCATTCCCGCAGCCGCGATTTGCCCGAAATCTGCCGGCAGGCCGATATTTTGGTGGCCGCGGTGGGGCGGCCGCGGATGATCCGCGGCGACTGGATCAAACCGGGCGCAGCTGTGATCGATGTCGGTATCAATCGCGTCCCCTTCGATGACCCAGAGAAAGCCGCTGCCGGCCGCACAAAGGTCGTGGGCGACGTCCATTTCAAGGAAGCGAGCCAAGTCGCGGGTTGGATCACCCCGGTGCCCGGCGGGGTCGGCCTCATGACGGTCGCCGTCTTGCTGCAGAACACCGTGACGGCGGCGAAGCGGCAGGCAGGGATTGAAGCCGCTTAGGTCGCGTTGGTTTCTGTCCAAGCTAAGATTTTGCCGATCACCTCACCGACCGCCTTGTTGTAGGCGATGACGATCTGGCTGACCCGGTTGTCGGTTGCTGGAACTCGAGCTTCGAAATCCTGCTCGCTGATGCTGCTGAGATCGGTTTTCGTCAGGGCCGTATGGACATGGATGACCACAACGGGCGCAGCCTTCAGACCCGCCTCGTAGCGGGTCTCGAAGTTGCGGACATCGATCCGCAAGGCGTAGGCCGTGCGTCCTTGTTGGCCGCGCCCGATCAAGCGAATTGGACTGGCGTCAAACCCCTTGCCGATGGCCTCGTCAAATAACACCTCGGCCGGCGCGACCCAACGGTTCTCAGCGATATAGGCCGCCTTGCCGTCACTGAGCGTCAAGATGCGATCATCTGACGATTCTTGCTGGAATTTTCCGTTGGTGCGGAACACGGCGACTGTGCTGGCGTGAGCCTTTACAGGCGCGGTGACCGGCGGAGCGCCGCCGAAGGTGTAGAGCGTCGCCGGCTTCGTTTTCGGCAGCAGCGATATGCAGCCGCTTAGCGCAGCGAGGCAGATGCCCAGCAGAGCCAGGCGGATTAGGGGACGGCTCATGGCTTCACCTTCAGTTCTTCCGCGCCCGCCTTGTTGAGCGTACCCGAGGGGCTCTGCTGGATTTCGTTGACCAGCCGCTGCAGGGACTCTGCGGCCCGCTGCAGTTCCACGATCGCCGAAGTGATTTGTGGCAGGCCATTGGTGGCGAAATCGGCGGTCGGACCCTCTAGCCTGGCGATCATTGCGCGTAGCTCGTGCACAGCCTCTTTGCCTTCTTCCGCCGCGTCAGCGACGTTTTTGACGCTCCGCTTGCCGTCGCCTTTGACGATCTCATGTGCCGATTGCAGTATTTCATCGGCGTGCTGGGTGGCGGTGTCGAGGTCTTGGATCAGCTTTTGGGCGTCAGCGATGATTTCTTTGCGCTCTCGCATTTCCGCCGTGAAGGCCTGGGCGTCGGAAAGGGTAGCGGAGAAGGTCTTGATGTTCTGATCCGAGAGCACTTTATTGATCCGATCGAGAGCCTCGATGGTGCGGGTCAGCACTGTGCCGCCGCCTTCCAACAGGTCGGCCAGCGCTCCGCGCTGGCTCTTCAAAATCGGAATGCATTCGCTAAGGCCATTGGACTGACATTTGTCCCGTTCGGCGACTTTGAGTAACGGCCTGGCGGGCGTTCCGGCCGTGATCTGAACGTAGTTTACGCCGGTGATCCCTTGCGGCTCGAGGGTGGCGTAAGAGTCGACGCGGATTGGCACGTCGGATGTCACCCGCGCGCGCGCGATCACCCGCGCCGGGTTGGTCCGATCGAGCGCGATCTTGGTGACTTCGCCGACTTTTATGCCGTTGAAGTGAACTTCGCCGCCCTGGCTCAGACCGCGCACAGGACCTTCGAAGACGATGTCGTAGAGATCATACGACTGGGTGAAGGATATCCGGGCCAGCCAGACGCTAAAGATCACCAGTCCTATGAAGAGGATCAATGTGGATAGGCCCACCAGGGCGTAGTTGGCGTTCTTTTCCATCAGGCCTGCGAACTCACTTTCGACGCGGCTCGACCGCGAGGACCCAAGAAGTATTCACGGATCCAGGGATGGTCCGCATGTTCGAGTTCACGCACAGGCGCAGTGGCGACGACTTTCTTGTCGGCGATGACAGCCACCCGGTCGGTGATTTCATAGAGCGTGTCGAGGTCATGGGTGATCATGAACACCGTCAGATCCAGACTGTCCGAAAGGTCCTTGATCAACTCGTCAAAGGCCGCGGCGCCTATCGGATCTAGGCCTGCGGTGGGCTCGTCAAGGAAGAGAAGCTCCGGATCCAGCGCCAGGGCCCGCGCCAGGCCTGCGCGTTTGCGCATGCCGCCTGAGAGTTCGGCGGGCTTCAGCACCCCCGCGTTTGGCGGCAGGCCGACGAGGGCGATTTTCAGATCAGCCAGTTCGTAGACGTCTTTGCGATTGATCCCTGTGTGCTCGAACATCGGCGCAGCGACGTTTTCGCGAACCGTAAGGTTGGAAAACAGCGCGCCCTGCTGGAAAAGCACGCCCCAGCGCCGCTCGATCGCGGTCCAGCGCCGGCGAGAGGCGTGCTCGATGTTTTGGCCGAACACCCGCACGACGCCGGCCTGCGGTACGCGAAGGCCAATGATGGTGTTCAGCAGGACCGATTTGCCGGCTCCAGATCCGCCCACGACCCCAAGCACCTCACCGTGTTTTGCCGTCAGGTCGAGGTTTTGGTGGATGACGTTGTCGCCGAACGCAGAGGTGAGCCCGCACACCTCGACGGCAGGCCCTCTCAGGTCGACGAGTTCGTCGTCGCTGATTTTGTCTTCGGCGACGACCGCCAGGTGTTGGGGGGCTTTGGTCATATGTTGAAATGCATGAAAAGCAGTGCGAAGACTGCGTCGATCATGATGATCGCAAAGATGGCGTGGACCACGGCGGCGGTCACTCTACGGCCAAGGGATTCCACGTCACCGCCAACTTCCAAGCCCTGACGGCAGCCGATTCCGGCGATCACCATGGCCATCACCGGCGCCTTGGCCATGCCCACCCAGAAGTGAACCGCCCCGACATTGTCGACGATGCGCTGCAAGAAGAAATTCGGGCCAAGGTTTAGCACAGACCAGACCACGACCAATCCGCCTAGCAGGCCAGCGAGGGTGGCGACGAAGGTCAGCAGCGGGATGGTGAAGAGCAATGCGATGAAGCGAGGTAGGACCAGAGCCTCAAACGGGTCGACGCCCATAACCTGCATGGCGTCGATTTCCTGATTCATCTTCATCGAGCCGAGCTCCGCAGCGAACGCTGAGGCAGAACGGCCGGCCAGCAGCACCGCGGTGATGATGATGTTGAACTCGCGCAGCACGGCGATGCCAATCAACTCGACGGCGAAAACTTCGGCGCCGAATTGGCGCAACATGTTGGCGCCTAGAAGTCCAACCACCGCGCCGATGAAGAAGGAGGTCACCGCGACAATCGGGATCGCATCGAGCCCGGCGCGCTCGGCCAGGGTGAAGATCGCCGCCCATCGGATCCGGGCCGGTTTGTGGAACAGGTAGCCAATGGCTCTGACCACAACAACCAGCAGGTGGCCAAGGAAGGCCATGGTGTCGACCAGCTCGTAGGCGGCGTCCATGACGCCCCTACCGATGCGGACCGTAAGTTCATGGAAACCGCGCGGCGTTGGGTTCGGCACCGAGTCGACACGCAGCGCGTTACCGACCAGTTCCAGCAGTCGATGACACTCCGGCCGGGCCACGACAGTCTTTAGATCGAAGTCGTGTCCTACGGCCCGGATCAGGGCGTATGCGCCTGCGGTGTCGAGCCGGTGGATCGCAATCATGTGAACATCGATGTCGTCGTGTGGCTTTATGCTTTGAACCAAACGCGCAGGTGCATCGCCAAGGTTGTTCGCCGTCCAATCGCCCGTAAGCGTGACGGTGGGCCGCCCGTTGTGGTTTCTGACGCTGAACTGGGCCGGTTTCTCCACAGTCTTCGCTGTCTCCAAGGCAGGGGCGGTCGACTTTCGAGTCGCACTCCCATGGGAGATGTGACCCTAACAGAGGCGGCGAACCGTCCGAACGTGTTAAGGCGAAGGATGTTGCATTCGCCGTTTAAGCGCGGTCATCCCCGTCAGGAGACGTCCTATAGTCAAGCTAAGCCCATTTTTGGCCAAGGCCACAGTCCAACATGTTGGTCGACCCGGCCAACAGGTCGAATCGCATGTCGTTCCAGGGTGGAGAGCTGTGTTGAGCCGCCAATATGAACTCGCTGGCAAGTCCGGCGCCCGATATCGCTACACTTCCTTGGAGGAAGACCGGTTCCTGCCTCCGGCCGGCGCGAACTTCGTCATCGCCAAAATCACCAAAGAAGGTCCGACCGTTGTCTTTGCCGGCGAGACGGACAATCTCGCCAACCAATCTTGGCGCACGTCGCTTGAAAAGGCGCGCGCGGCTTATGGCGAGGCTGCGATCCTGACACGTCTCAACGTCACACGCGCTGTGCGCGAAGCCGAACGCACCGATTTGATCGCCCAGCATGAGCCTCCCATGAACGAAGGCACCGCTCCAAAAGGCTAGCCGCGCTTGCCCCGCAGGCTCATGATTGCAGGGCATGAAGCGACCCTCCATCGTTATTTTTGGTGCCGCCGTGCTCAAAGACGGCCGGGCCTCACCATCTCTGAGCCGGCGAATTGGCTATGGGGCTAAGGCCGCCGCCTGCTGCGATGCGCCAATCTTTTGCTCCGGCGGAGTCGGTAGAGTAGGCCCTTCTGAGGCCTCACTTATCCAGGCGGGGCTGATCGCGTTCGGCGTGTCGCCGGATCGATTGGTCCTTGACGAGGAGAGCCTCGACACTCTGCAGAGCGTCGTCGCCGTCGCGCGTTTTGTGCGTCGACAGCGTCTGGACGGCGTTGTCGTCTGTAGTGATGGCTATCACATCCCCAGGATACGGATGATGCTGGCGCTCCTCGGCGTGCACAGCTTAGCTGGGCCGATCGCGCGCGGTCTTCCGGGAATGCGGCTTTGCGGTTGGCTGAAGATGCATCTGCGCGAGGCGTTGGCGATTGCCTATGACGTGGCGATCGTGCTGGCGCAGCGGGGCAAATTGCTCAAGATGATCGCAGCCTGACCATGGCCATCGAATAGGGCGTCGCAGACGTTTCGGAGACTTGAGATGACACTGAACTACGACCTCTACTGGTCCTTCCGCTCCCCCTATTCGTACCTGGTGATGTCCAGGCTCGTGGCGATGGAGCGGGATTACGATGTCACATGCAACGTGCGGCCCGTCTATCCGCTGGCGGTGCGCACGCCGGAGTTTTTTGAGCAGCAAGACCCGCTCTGGATGAGCTACTTTATGACCGATATCTTTCGTGAGGCTTCGTTCCGAGGGGTGCCTTTCCGATGGCCAAGACCCGATCCCGTCCAGCGCTCGCCAGAAGAGGGCTATCGGATGAAGCAGCCCTACATCCATCGCCTGACCCACCTTGGCGTCGCCGCCACGCAACGCGGACGGGGGCTTGCGTTCCTCGACGAGGTGAGCCGCATGATCTGGAGTGGGACCGTCGACAATTGGCATGAAGGCGACCACCTGGCTGAGGCCGCAGAACGCGCAGGCCTCGATTTCGTCGATCTGGCGGCCGCGGTCGATGCAGACCCAGCCCACTTCGCCGCGATCGTAGAGGAAAACCAGGTCGCCCAGCGTGCGGCGGGTCACTGGGGCGTGCCGATGACGGTATTCGGCGGTGAGCCATTTTTTGGTCAGGATCGCCTCGATCAGATGAAGTGGCGGATGGAGACTGTGGGTCTGGTGGCCCGCTAGTCGGTTTTCGCCGGCGAATCCGCCCGCATCTAGCACCAGGAGCCATTTCTTGCCGGGGCCCGAGTGGGACAGGTTAACGCGGCCTCGCCTTGGCCCGCGCTTCGGCATCAGCCTGTTCGCTTCAAGCCCCATTGCCCGGCATGGTTCGCCCAAGAGGCGACAGGTCGTGGCCGACGCTGCCAATGCGAAGCGCCAGAGGCGATGAGGCCTGGGCATCTTCGCGTGCAGGGCAGGTTTCGCGCGTCACGCACGCACGCGCACCGCCAACTTCGCCTGCGTTCATAGGTGTCACCTGACCGACGGGAACTGGCCGGCTTGACCGCGGTGGCCGAAATGGGAGACCAAAGCGATCATCCCCGCTGAGCCGCGGGCCTCACCTGCAGTTCGTCATCGAAGGCGTTGCGTCAATGAGCAGATTTCCGCTCGTCCCTATCACAGCCTTGCTGGTCCTGGGGTTGGCCTTGGCCGGCGTCTATCTGCATCGGCGACGGAACCCCGGCGAGCCGCTCTCCGGCGCCGACAGCCGGGCAGCCATGCTGGACGTTGCAATAGATTGGCTGGAGAGGGTCCTGATCGTCGCTCTGGCCATTTCCTTCGCGTATGCGGCCTGGCGAACGACCCACCACTGGAACCGCCTGATGATCATCCCCGAGGCGATTACGGTGCTGTTCGTGCTGTTCCGCCGCACCGCCATCAGCGTGAGCACCTATCCTCTGGATTGGGGCCTTGGGGTGGTCGGTACTGGCCTGACCCCCTTGAAGTGATCCATCCCTTATGTTGGTCCGAGGACCATTTGGATGGATGGAACGATGGCAAGGAAGCACCACAAGCCCGAAGAGATCGTCGCCAAGCTGCGGCAGGTTGATGTCCTGACGGCGCAG
>CAIOSI010000011.1 GCA_903860975.1 uncultured Alphaproteobacteria bacterium | reverse complement strand
TGCCGTCGATCGCCACAATGGCCTTGGTGAAGAGGTTCAGTCGGCGGCACAGCTCCACGAACTGGCCGCATACCGCTCTGATCGCCGATCCGTTATCACGACGGAAGTTGGCGATCGTCTTGAAGTCCGGCGCTAGGCGTCCGGTCAGCCACATCAGCTCGATGTTGCGCTAGGCTTCGCGTTCCAGGCGGCGGCTTGACTGCACGCGGTTGAGATATCCGTAGAGGTAGATCTTCAGCAGGGTCGAGGGGTGATAGGCGGGCCGACCCGTCGCCGCAGGCCGAACGCCTTCAAAGCCAAGTGCTCCGAGATCAAGCTCATCAATAAAAACTTCGACCACCCGCACCGGATTATCCTCGGTCACGTAGCCGTCCAGCGACTCCGGCAACAACAAAGTCTGCCGCCGGTCTTCCCCTTCGACAAAGCGCTTCATCGACCGCCCCAGGGCTGATGCGTTGATGATCGATTCTAGGCTGCTTCGCCGTTTTTACACAGCCTGGACCCAAAGCGGACCTTCGCCAGGTCGGATTTCTGGCACCGGCGCTGAGCGCATCAGGCTGCGGCGGCGACCGTACTCCGGCACTCTTCCTCGGAGTCGTATGGAACCACGCCTTGGTCGGCGCAGTCTGCCGCCGAGAAACGTCCACGCAACGCAGCGTCTCAAGAGTTGAGGCCCATTTCTCCTGGCGCTATCGGGTGACCAGTGCTCCAAACGGCGCGAGCGCGAACGCCGCTCCCACGTAGATGGTGTTGCTATCTGACGCGCCCGCGCGATTGCCGTTGAACCTGGTGTACTCCACCCAACGTAGGTTGAAGCGGGCGTTAGCCCAATTCACGACCGAATTGGGTTTGCCGAGCGGGACATAGGCCAACTCCAAGACGTAGCCTTCAGTGTCTGGCCGCCCGACGGGGTTCCGGAAGAAGCGCGGATCGCTCGTCCCGGTGGTCCGAAAATACTCCACGCCTGGCGTCCAAGTGTTGTCGTAGCTGTAGATCGCGTCCGCGCGGAAGACGTTGAGACGGTTGGACGCCGCCGTCCCCTGCAAGCGTCGGCTTGCGGATAAGTCGATGTCCTCGTTAATCCAAGTCGCGTGGGCAGTCAGGTAATGGTGATTGCCGCCATCATACTGATAGGTGCCATCGAGGGCCCAATCCGTGAAGGTGTCATGGCCAGCGGTAACACGGTCATTTGGAAACCGTCGGGTCTGCAGGCCGTAGGCCCCGATCTCACCGTAGTGATGTTGCCCAAAGTCGTGCTGAAGGGCGATCCGCCAATAGGGTGAGATCCCGTCAGGCTCATCGGTGGTCGGCGGCGTCGAGACCCCCTCGCGATTTCGAAGGTTGCGGTCGAGCGGCGTGTACAGCGCCCCTTCGGCATAGACGGTGTCGTTCCAGAGTCCATAGGCGCCGACGCCGCCTGCCCGGGCCGCCAGGCGACCGTCAACCGCCGCGGCGGTGGCGGGTGAGGGCGCGAATGGTGAGGTGAAGGTCGAGAACTCGAACACCGGCGTCGAATTCCAAAGGTCGCCCAGGCCGGGCCGGTTGTTGAGTTCGACACCCAAGACGAGGTCGCGGTCGCCGAACGTCGTGGTGAACGCGCGGCGGACGTCCACCCGGCTAATGGACCACTTGTCACGGAGCGCATCGTAGGTCGCCTCGGCGAACGCCCCCACACCCCAGCCGACGTTTCCGGCATAAGCGATGAGCGCGCCCTGATAGGCTATGTTGTCGTTGGCGCCGTATCCCGGAATGGGTGTCCGATCGACGTGGGTGTGGGTGCTGGACTCAGTGAAAATTGCGGTGATGGGCGGTAAATGGTTACCGCCGTCTCCGCTGACGTAGCCGAATAGCTTGAAGTCCCGACCATAGGCCTTGAGTTGTGGTCCGTAGGCTCCGACGTGGCAGCTTTTACAAGGCTCGCCGGTCTGTTGCGCGAAGCTCGGCAGGGCTTCTGCGGTCCGCGTCCAGAGGGCCACAACCAGCAGGGTCGCGGCCAACAAGGCGCGACGGACGATGCCGTGGGCTGGATTACGCTTCAAGTAAGCGACCTCTTCGTGCGCAAAAAGTTTGCACCTTGGGTTCTAAGAATTGGTTAAGCGCGCAAGCGCGCCAGCGGCCATCCGCAGGAAAATATCAATACATACAGGTTTAGAAAATTCATGCGCAGCATCGGCACAACGCGTTAGCGATAGGGGAGAGCGCGTGAGAGACAAAACTAAAGATGTGGCGGTGAGGCTGGCGGCAGCGGCGCTTGGCGTGGGCCTCCTCCTCCAGGTTTCGGACGCGCTGGGCGCTCTACCCGAAATCAGAATCTCGCAGAGCCAAATGCGTTTCTCGGAGAAAAAGATTCTCGCCTCGCTGGGTCAAGTCGTCACATTCGCCAACAATGACAGCGTCACGCACAACATCAGCGTCCGGTCCGGCGCGGGGGGAGATACGCTTGACCTCGGTCTGCAAAAGCCGGGCGTTCCCGTGTCGCACCGCTTCGATCAGAAGGGTGTCTATTCGGTCGTCTGCAGCATCCATCCCAAGATGCGTCTAATGGTACGGGTGGACTGAGCAGTGTCGCTGAGGGCCAAAGTGCTGCTGGTGACAGCCGCGATTTGTGCGGTCGTCCTCGCCCTTGCGGGCGCCACCGCAGTTCTGGCCGGACAGTTCGGGGCCATCGCCGACAATCTCTATGACAACGCGTTCGTCGGAGTGCATTACGCGCACAAGGTCGAAGCGGGATTTCTGAGGCTTCAGGAACACCGTGGCGTGGTCGGCGTGATGCCGGTCACCAATGACGAAAAGGCAAACCTCGCGGTGATCATCGATGACCTCGATGTGGCCATCGAGCGCGCGCCGACCGTACGAGAGAGGGCGCTGGCTCAAGCCGCGCGCGCCGACCTGCTCGCACTGGCGACCGGGTCGAAATGGGAGCCGCAGCGCGCGAGGGCGATCGATGAGTCTCTGAGCCGTCTGGTGCAACGCTTCGCTGACCGCGCCCTGGATTTCCGGTCGTCCGCCGACGAGGTGCTATCGACGCAACGTCGCTTCCTTGCCTGGATCACGGGTCTCAGTCTGTTCGCGCTGGTCAGCGTAATGCTGGTGCTTCTCTGGCAGCTCGTGCCACCGCTTCGCGCGATCCGACGGATGGCGGCAGATGGCGTGATCGAACAGGGGGATCGTAGCCATCAACGGTTGCTAAGCCGTCGCGATGAGGTCGGTGAGGTGGCGCGAGCCCTCTCTGTGGCCTTGATCGAAGCTGCTGAGACCCGCGCGGGCCTGGAGGATCGCGTCGCCGAACGAACCCGGGAGCTGGAAGGGGCCAAGCTAGACGCTGAGGCCGCAAACGCCGCCAAGTCCAACTTCCTCGCCACCATGAGCCACGAAATCCGGACGCCTCTGAACGGCGTCCTTGGCATGGCCCAGGCTATGGCTGGAGAGCGACTGAGCGAGGCGCAGCAGGAGCACCTGCGCGTCATACGCCACTCCGGCGAGACCTTGCTTGCCATCCTCAACGATATCCTGGACATCTCAAAGATCGAGGCCGGCCGATTTGAGTTGGAGATAATCGAGTTCGACCTCGGCGAGGTCGTGGCCGGCGTACACGCAGCCTTCTCTCAGCTCGCCCATTCCAAGGACCTGGATTTCGTAGTGTCAGTGACGGCGCCGTCAGGTGTCTGGCTCGGCGACCCGGGGCGATTGCGGCAAATCCTCTATAATCTGATTTCCAATGCGACGAAGTTCACGGAGGTTGGCCAGATTTGTCTCGAGGTGGCGGCCGGCGGTCCAGGGCTCGTCATCCAAGTGTCGGACACGGGCATCGGCATGAGCCCGCAGGTTCTTGACCGATTGTTCGAAAAGTTCGCTCAGGCCGACGTCTCGACAACACGGCGCTACGGCGGTAGTGGCCTTGGTCTCGCGATCTGTCGCGACCTCGCCTCGATGATGGGCGGCTCCGTCCATGTGAAGAGCGTGGAAGGCCAAGGCTCCGTGTTCGTCGTGGAACTGGCGGTGCGTCATTTGCGGGAAGACGGCGGTTCACTCTCGCCGCTGGGAAGTCTCACCCACGAAGCTGACGTTGAATCCGCTGGGGTTCGAGTCCTGGCTGCCGAAGACAATCTCGTGAACCAGCAGGTGCTAAAAACCTTGCTGGCGCAGTTCGGGATCGAACCCGTAGTCGTCGCCAACGGCGCAATGGCGGTAGAGGCTTGGCGGACGAAACACTTCGATCTGATCCTCATGGACGTCCAGATGCCTGAAATGGACGGTCCGACCGCGACAGCGGAGATTCGGAGGGCGGAAATCGAATTGGGTCGGCCGCGCACACCGATCATCGCTGTGACCGCTAATGTGATGGCGAGCCAGATCGCGGCCTATCGCGCTGCCGGCATGGATGACTGCGTTGCCAAGCCCATCGAGGTCAGTCGTCTCCTTGCGGCGATGGAAGCCAATATCGCCTAGCATGCTGATGACGACTACGGCACGGCAATCACGGCTTAGATCCGCGGGCCTCTGCGGCCAGGACGGTGTGCGCCGTGGAAATGAAGTTGGAGGACTTGGGGAAGTGAGCCGATGACCGCTTTCGACCGATTGTGTTGAAAAACTCCGGCTTGTGATGGACCCAGACTGCTGATTCACTTCGGGTATCGGGGCCTGGAGTGAAACTCATGATGGGCGAGCGGCGGGTGGATCAGGCGGCGCTGTTCTACGAGTTCTCGTTGGAGCGGCACGTGCCGGCCGACCACATGCTGCGCGCCATCGCCGGTTCGTGGACCTTGAGGGCGTGCGGGCCCATGTGGCGCCGTTTTACAGTTCGACGGGCCGGCCCTCGATCGACCCGGAGCTGCTGATCCGGATGCTGATCGTCGGCTACTGCTTCGGCATCTGTTCCGAGCGGCGGCTGTGCGAGGAGGTCCATCTCAACCTGGCCTACCGCTGGTTCTGCCGGCTGGGCCTGGACGGCGATGTGCCGGATCACTCGACGTTCTCGAAGAACCGACACGGCCGCTTCCGTGAGAGCGACCTGCTGCGCCAGCTCTTCGAGACGGTCGTGCGGCGCTGCATGGCCGAAGGGCTGGTCGGCGGCGAAGGCTTCGCGGTGGACGCCAGCCTGATCGCGGCCGACGCCAACCGCCAGAGTGGCGTTGAGGGCGCCAAGGGTCTCGATCCGGAGTTGTCGAGCCGGGCGGTGGACGAGTATCTGGCCGTGCTGGACGACGCCGCCTTCGGTGCGGCCACGCCGGTGACGCCCAGGTACCTGGCCCCTTCCGACCCCGCCGCGCGCTGGACCGCCGCCAAGGCAGGACCGGCGTTCTTCGCCTACTCGACCAACTACCTGATCGATCTCGATCACGCCGTCATCGTGGAGGTGGATGCCTCCAGCGCCGTACGCCAGGCCGAGGTCACGGCGGCCAAGACCATGATCGACCGCGCCCACGACCGCTTCGATCTGCATCCCGAGCGCCTCGCCGCCGACACCGCATACGGCTCGGCCGAGATGCTCGACTGGCTGGTCACCGAGCGCGGGATCGCCCCGCACGTGCCGGTCTTCGACAAGTCTCAGCGCACCGACGGGACCTTCTCGCGCGATGACTTCGCCTATGACGCCGACAACGACGTCTACCTCTGTCCGCAGGGCAGGCCGCTGACCACGCGGGGCACGCTGGTGAACGATGGCGCGACCCTGATCTATCGGGCCAGCAAGCGAGACTGTCAGGCCTGCGCCCTGAAACCGAAATGCAGTCCGAACACCCCGGTGCGGAAGATCCCCCGCAGCCCGCATGAGGGCTCCCGCGACGTCGCCCGCCGGATCGCGACGACCGAGGCCTACGTGACCTCCCGACGACAGCGCAAGAAGGTCGAGATGTGCTTCGCCCACCTCAAACGCATCCTGAAACTCGACCGATTGCGACTCCGCGGGCCCTGCGGCGCCCGCGATGAGTTTCTCCTCGCCGCCACCGCCCAGAACCTGCGGAAACTGGCCGAGCTGATCCCGGTCCAGGCGCCTCTACCGGCCACCTGAGGGGATGGGGGCTTCTGCAACCTCGCCGGTGCGTCGATCCGATCACGCCGGGGCCTGTCAGAAGGCCGAGTTTTTCAACACAATCGGTTAAAAGCGGGCTGCGCGACTTGCGCTCGACGTCCAGAGCGGCGAGCTCCGAGCGGCGGAGCGCGCCAGCCAAGCCGGTTAGCAGCCGCGCGCAGTTCCGGCTACCAGCTGCGCGAAGTCCAGAAGGGCCTTGATCCCGCTGACTGGAAGTCGATGAACACGGTTGCTCCGGGCGTGCGTGCAATCCGCATCCGGGAAGGTTGAGGCGCCTTTCGGGTAATCTATCTGGCGACCATGGGCGACAGCGTCGTTGTTCTTCATGCCGTCCTGAAGAAGACCCAACAGACGGCGCAAAAGGACATCGATCTGGCGGCGAGCCGCCTGCGCGCATGGAAGGGATATGTCATGGAAGTTCAGACTTTTGAGGATGTATTCGACGCCCTGGCCAAAACCCCAGCCGAGGCCGCGAACATGAAAGCCCGGGCTGATCTGCTCAGCCTTCCAGTGGGTCGCATCAAGTCCTGGGATATGACCCAAGAGGCGGCCGCCACTAAGCTCGGAATCACCCGGCCACGGCTGAATGACCTCCTGCGAGGCAAGCTCGGCAAGTTCTCGCTGGACGCGCTCGTTAATCTCGCAACAGCGGCAGGTTTGGTCTTGGAAATCCGGGTGGCGACAGCTGCCTAAGCGTCTACGACACCCTTCGATTCCTATGTCGCGTTTGGGACCTTTGCGGGGATTGAACCCCCCTTCAAGCCAGACGTCGAAGATCTCCGATTTGGCCGTAAACGCTGGGCTGAAACCGCCCATGTTGTGCCAGCTCATTCCTCAGCCAACCATGAGGACGCCGGCGTCGCGCAGAGGCGCTAGTGCGCGCCCCGCGGCCAAATGGGCTTCCGGATCAAGATCAGCTCTTAGAGATAGCTGCACCACCGCGATATCAGCGTCGGGCATCGCGAGTTTAAGCGGCACGAAGACACCGTGATCGAAACCCCGCGCCTCGTCTTCTGCCGTTGCAAGCCCCGAAGCGGCGAGCAGCGCGCGCACCCGCCCAGCTAATTGCGGCGATCCTGGCGCGTCGAACCGAAGTCGATAGGTCTCCTGAGGAAAACCATAATAGTCGAACAGTATCGGCGGCTTCGGTGAGGAGGAGACTGTAAAGACGGGCTCCTCCCAATGTCCGGAGACGACCAGGATCGCCTTCGGCTGCTCGGGCAGGTCCGCAAGGAGGCCCTTAAGCCAGGCCGCGGTTTTGTCCCAGGTATTTAGCGGACCGCGGGTCCACTCCATAAAAAATCATGAGCCTGCGCCGTGCGGAATGAACAGGGTCGGAAGTGTCATGGTTCTTAGCCTAGGTGCCTTTCGATGCCGTCCGCGAAGGTTTGCGCAAAGCCCTTTAGGAATTCACCGGTCGCCGCGTTGATCAGCTCGCCATTGGCGTCGAATAGGGTGCCGATGCCTCCGATGTAGGTCTCTGGTTGGTTCACCGTCGGCATATTCAGGAAGACCAGCGATTGGCGTAGCTGATGGTATGCCCCGAACCCGCCGATGGTGCCTGGCGAATTGCTGACGACGGCGGCTGGCTTGCCATTCCAAACGCTCGAACCATAAGGACGTGACCCCACATCAATGGCGTTCTTCAACACGCCTGGGATGCCTCGATTATATTCTGGGGTGACAAACAACACCGCATTTGCGGCTTTGACCCTATTGCGGAAATCGATCCAGGGCTGGGGTGGCGTGGCCTCAAGGTCCTGATTGAAATGCGCAAGCTCGCCAATATCGACGAAGTCGAATTTCAGATTCGCCGGTGAAACGGCTGCGATCGCTTTGGCCAGTTTGCGGCTGAAGGACTCCTTGCGGAGGCTGCCTACGATGACCGCGATCGTGCGAGGTTTTGACATGTTCTGTCCTGCTCAAATGGTGTGAGGGACAAGTAAATATGCGCCTATATGTTTATAATAAGATCTATTTGAGCAATTATATTTCCAATTAGGAATCAATTGGCGTGGGGTGGTCGATGGATCGGTTCGATGAAATCAGCGCCTTTGCCGCCGTCGCCGATGCGCGAAGCTTCACCCAGGCCGCCCGAAGGCTGGGCGTTTCTAACGCTCAGGTCTCAAAGCTCGTGGCCCGCCTTGAAAACCGCCTGGGCGCGCGCTTGCTCAACCGAACGACACGCGATGTCTCGCTCACCGATACGGGCCGCGCTTATCTCGAGCGGGCCCGTAGCCTCCTGGAGGACTTCGAAACCCTTGAGAGCTCCGTGCGTGATCAGAGCGGGCCACGTGGGCTTTTGAAGATTTCTGTGCCTGTCTCCTTCGGTGCAAACCAGCTGACTCCGGCTTTATTGGACTTCGCTGCGGCCTATACGGAGGTCTCCTTGGACGTCTCCTCGACAGATCGGATGGTGAACCTTGTGGAAGAGGGTTTCGATGTCGCTGTTCGGATTGGCCAACTGCCTGACTCTTCAGTGATCGCGCGCAAACTGGCGGCTGTGCGCTTGGTCACCTGCGCCTCGCCTGTCTACCTGCAAGCGGCCGGGGCTCCGGCTACGCCTGACGAACTGGCACAGCACGAAGCGATCCTCGATAACAACATGAGTGATCCGACGGTCTGGGTGTTTGGCGGACCCAATGACCAGCAAGCGGTTCGCGTTCATGGACGTCTAAGGTTCGGCGGTGCAGATGCCTGCGTCGCGGCGGCTCGGCGCGGTCTTGGGATTATTCGTACGCCAGCCTTCGCTGCTGCTGAGGATCTGAGAGCTGGACGCCTTATGCCGCTCCTCTGTCCATTTGAATCTCAGCTGATTTATGTGCACGCGGCCTATCCGCATGCCCGCCACCTGGCGGCCAAGGTCCGGGCCTTCGTGGACTTTCTGGCAGAGCGCTACTCAGGCGAGCCCGAGTGGCACCAGGGTTGGGGCGAGATCCACCCCGAAGGCCGAGCCTAGTGGCGCTTGGCAATGCGTCGATCCGCTACAAAGCGAGCCAGGGCCCTCGCGGGTTCATCGGTCGTCCAGGCATCTTCGAACGCCTCGACGCCGGCTGCGATCGCCTGGCTCGTTGGAAGCTCCTCCCAATCCTGGATTAGCTTTTTCTGGATGCGCAAGGCGCGCGGCTCTGCCTCCAGCAGCTTGTCCAGAAGGACGTCGACTTCGTTAGAAAGTAATCCCGCAGGATGGATGTCTTCGACAAATCCCCAGGCCAGGGCCTGGGCGGCGTCGAAGGTCTCGCCGGTTAAAAGAATGCGCCGGGTGCGGCCCCATCCGATCAATGCGGGGAGAAGTGCGGCCTCAACGACCGAGGGCAGTCCCAGCTTCACCTCCGGCATTCCAAAACGGGCATCCTCGGCGCTCAGCCGCATGTCGCAGGAGGCGGCAACCTCCAGGCCCGCACCCAGACACCAGCCGTTGATCGCAGCGATCACCGGAACCGGCAGATCCCGGATCACCTGGCAGCAGCCATGCACCTTCAGAATGAAGGCGCGCGCCGCACCTGGATCCGAAAGCGCTGCCATCTCGTCGATGTTGGCACCGCCGATGAAGGCTTTATCGCCGGCACCTGTGAGCACGACCGCGCGAAGATCGGCCTCTGCGGCGAGGTCTTCAAAGACCTGAACAAATTGCGTCATCACCTCTGAGGAGAGGCTGTTGAGTTTCTTCTGATTGTCGATGGCGACGAACGCAACGCGTCCGTGGGCCCGTTGTTCAAAGCGGAAAGTGATGAAGTTGGTCATGGGTAGGTCTGCGCCTTAAGGCTCAATTGCCGCCGCCGAATAGGCTCTGGAGGGGGCCTGCGCCACTGGTGCCTTTCACAACCCCTTGATTTTGACGCTTGGCCCAGGTCGTTAGAGGTATGAGCCGAGGGCCGAATGTCACCGTGGCCGGCGCAGGGGCGTTGGGCCTGAGCGCAGCCCTAGCCTTGGCCAAGGCCGGCTGCACAGTTTCCGTTTGCGACCCCGCCCGTGGCGCGCAAGCCTCGGCAGTGGCGGCCGGAATGCTCGCTCCTGTGTTCGAGGCGATCTTGGAGCCCACCGGGGCCCGTGATCTCGGCCTGCTGTTGGCGGCGCGCAACCTTTGGCCAGATCTGGCGGTGCGTACGGGGATCACGATCGAGCGTTCCGGCACGGCAGCGGTGGGGTGCCAAGATTGGTTAGCGGTGATTCGCACGCAACTGGCCCGGCATGGGATGCTAGGCAGTGAGCTGCCGCGAAAGATGCTCGAAAGTCTCGTACCCGGTCTTGCCGGAAATCTGGACGGCTTGCTGCTACGCGAGGACTGGCGGCTGGAACCACGCGCAGCCCTCCTGGCTTTGCGTCGCGCGGCCGAGGGCGAGGGCGTGACATTTAAGTCGGAGGCGATGGTTGAACGTGGCCGGGCAGATTGGCTCGTGGTCGCCACTGGCGCTGGGCAGGACTTAGTAAGCGTTGCTCCAGAACTTCGCGAGCTGCGTCCGATCAAGGGCCAGATTTTGCGGTTCATGGATCGGCGTGGTGGGCGGATAAGCGTTCGGGCAGACGGGGCCTATGCCGTTCCGGGTTCGGACGGTTTGGCGATCGGGGCGACCATGGAGCCAGGACGTAATGACACGACGATTGATCCCGTGACGCTGCGTCCGTTGATAGAGGCGGCGGGGCGCTTGTTTCCGGACTTGGCACAAGCGGCGTTCGACGTCTCCGCCGGCGTGCGGGCCGCGACGCCCGATGGCCTGCCCATGGTTGGTCTTTCGCAAACACCCAATGTGATTCTTGCCGTAGGCGCGCGTCGCAACGGCTGGTTACTGGCGCCCCTGGCCGCACAGATTGTGACGGCTTGCGTTGTGGGGTCTGATTCTGGTCCCTATGCGCGGCAACTTGAACCCTCCCGATTCAAGGGGGTCAGCGGTGAGACGGGGAGGGCGCAATGAACGGCTTCTGGTTTACTGACGAGCAGCAGGCAATTCGCGATGGCGTGCTTCGGCTCTGCGCCCGCTTCGACGCCGATTATTGGCGCAGGACCGACGAGACGGGAGAATTTCCAGAGGCGTTCGTAAGCGCGATGGCTGAAGCTGGATGGCTTGGAGCGGCCATGCCGGCGGACCTCGGCGGCTCGGGGCTTGGCGTCACTGAAGCGGCGATCGCCATGCAGGCCGTGGCGGAAAGTGGCGCAGGTTTTTCCGGTGCCAGCGCTCTGCACCTCAACATCTTTGGCCCAATGCCACTGGTCCGGTTCGGCACCGAGGCGCAGAAGCAGCGTCTGATCCCTCGGTTGATTTCCGGGGAGGATAAGATGTGCTTTGGCGTCACCGAACCCGATGCAGGGCTCGACACCACGAGCCTTACGACGCGAGCGACGCGCAGCAACGGCGGATACGTGATCCGTGGACGCAAGATGTGGACCACGATGGCGCAGCGCGCGACCAAAATGCTGATCGTGGCGCGTACGACGCCGAAGGATCAGGTCAAGAAGGCAACCGACGGGATCAGCCTGTTCTATGTCGATTTCGACCGTTCGAAGATCCAGGCGACGCCAATTCCGAAGATGGGACGCAAGGCAATCGAGTCGAATGCCGTATTCATTGACGATTTAGAAGTCCCGGCCGATGCCCTGGTGGGCGAGGAAGGCAAGGGCTTCTACTACCTTTTGGAGGGGTTGAACCCCGAACGGATTCTGATTGGGGCTGAGGCCGTGGGGCTAGGGCGGGTGGCGCTGAAGAGAGCGGCCGCCTATGCCAGGGAACGGGTCGTGTTCGGCCGACCCATCGGGCAGAATCAGGGCATCGCCCATCCGCTCGCCCGTGCGTGGGCCGAGCTTGAGGCTGCAAACCTGATGGCCTTCAAGGCTGCGGCGCTCTACGATGCTGGTCTTGAGTGCGGTGCTGAAGCCAACGCGGCAAAGTACCTTGGCGGCGAGGCCGGCTTTGGGGCCTGCGAGGCCGCGGTCATGGCCCATGGCGGCATGGGCTACGCCAAGGAATACGACGTCGAGCGCTACTTCCGTGAGGCGATGATCGCTCGCATCGCCCCGGTCAGCCGCGAGATGATCTTCAACTATATCGCCGAGCGCGTGCTGGGTCTTCCCAAGAGCTACTGAACTCGTGCCAAGTTGGCTTTGCGGTCGCTCGCCAAAATTTATCCAAGTGCCGAGCCTGAGACGGGCAGAAATCGCGTTCCGCGACGGCGTATTGCCTGTGTTCAGGTCGGAATGATCGCATTCAAAGATCTAAGAGGCTCAAGAAAATTACTTAAGTGAACGATGCGCGTATGGTTTTCGCCAGCGTAAAAAAAGCGCGTCGGGTTTCGTTCATGTCGATTGCGCGATTGTCAGAGCGCCGAGACGCAACGGTGAAGCTCTTCAAGGGTTTGAACGCCATGTCATACCGCCACATCCTCCTGACCACTTTCGCCACGAGCCTGGCGCTCGCAGCTTGTGATCAGAAATCTGCAGGTCCCGTCACGGGAGCCCCGATCGCTAGCTTGCCCCTTGCTCAGTCGGCACCGCCGATCGCGGCCGCCGCGCCCTACGCCGATGCGCTAGCGCCAGCGCCGATGCTACGAACGGCCTCGCATCCGAAACATCCCGTCTATGCCTATGTCGACGACGCCTATCGGCTGGGAGAGGCCTTTGCCGACAGTCCTCCCGATTACACGGTCGACTACGAAGGCCTGCATCCCTACGTCTGGCGCTCGAGCGCAGGTGAATACCGCATTGTCGAAGAGACCCCCGACGGCGAGCGTGAGTACTTTTACCGCGGTGCCAGCGATTATCCGTTCCTCGTTCGAGACAACCGCTACGCCTATGCCTACGACCAGGGCGACTTGGTTGAGGTCTACGACAGCGATGGGCGGCCCTATCCAAATTATGCCGCCGCTGAGGCCCAGATCGCCGCGCGTTACCTCTTTCGCGCTCGCCGCCTCTACGGCGCTGCCGTGCACGAGCAGCGTCAGAGCGCCTATGCCTCCGACTGGCGCGCACGGCGCGATGCGGTGCTTGCGCCCCAGCAGCAGTGGGCCGTCGAGCAGCAGCGAAACGCCGATTGGCGTCGCGTGCATGACGAACGCGACCAGCAGCGGGCTCCGCAGCAACAGGCGATCTGGCAGCAGGAACGCACGCAACGTGAGGGCTATTCGACACAAATCGCGCCCCTAATTGCCGCCGCTCCGCAGGTGCCGCGCCGCGACTTCGGTGTAGATCGCGCTGCGGCAGACGCACAGCGTCGCCAACAGGAAGATCTGGGGGCCAAGGCCCGGCAGCAGTTTCAAGCCGCCGCCGCCGCTCGCACGCAGTTCGACGGACAACACCAAAAGACAGTCGGGTCCGACCGCGATCAACAAGGTGCCCCGGCTGTCCCCGATGCCCAGCGCCAGCTGTCGCAAACCGAGGCGAACCTGCGAGTCCAGGTTCAGGCGTCAGCGCAAGCTCGGGCCGCCGGCCAGCTTCGCGATCAGCAGCAGGTCCAAACGGACGCGGGAAATCGGATGCGGAGCGAAGCGGACCGGCAGCAGCGCCTCCAAGCCGATGCCCAGTCACAGTTAGCGACGGCGAACGCAGCGAGAGATCAGCAGCGCGCCCAGGCTGATGTCGCCAGCCACGCTCGCGATAATGCGCAACGTCAGCAGCAGGCGCCTGCGTCGGATCAACAACGCCTCCAGGCCGAAGCCGCCAGCCGCGCTCAAGCCGACAACCAACGGCAACTGCAACAGCGTGCACAAGCAGACGCGGCCAACCACGCGCGAGACGAGGTCCAGCGCCAGCAGCAGGTCCACGCTCAAGCTCAAGCTCAAGCTCAGGCTCAAGCTCAAGCTCAGGCTCAAGCTCAAGCTCAAGCTCAAGCTCAAGCTCAAGCCCAGGCCCAAGCCCAGGCCCAGGCCCAGGCCCAGGCCCAAGCCCAAGGCGCGGCCCAAATTCGAGCCCAATCGCAGGCTCAAGCCGCAGCTCAACGTCAGCAACAGCAGAGCATTCAGGCTGCCGGCGCCCAGCAGCAGCATCAGCAGCAGGCGCAAGCCCAGGCGGCCATTCAGGCCCAGCAGCAAGCGGCTATCCATGCCTCCATGCAAGCCGCAGTCGATCGTGACGTCGCCGCCAGGGTGGCTGCGGCGAAACAGGCTGTCGCGAACCAAGCCCCTGCTGCAAAGTCGTCGGACATCGACAAAAAGGATGATCGCCAGAAATAGTGAGCCGGCCTGAGTATCCGCTCGCGCCGGATTATTTTAATGCGCAACGCCGGTGTGGTCCCCACAGCCCAGGCCTTGATCAGCTGACTTTGTTTAAGATGGTTAGCGCTGCGTTAACCATGACCCTTCAGGAATCCGGTCATGGCTATCGAGGCAATCCGTGGAGTCGTGGAGAGTGCGATACAGCGCGCCTCCCAGGCGACGGGAGTCGATTTTTCGTTCCTGATGAAGACGGCCGGGCGTGAAAGCGGGATGAATCCGGGCGCTAAGGCGAATTCCTCGTCGGCTGCTGGTCTCTTCCAGTTCGTCGAGCAAACCTGGCTATCGACCCTCAAGCAGCATGGCCCCAAGCATGGCTATGGGCGCTACGCCGACCTGATCAGCAAGGGTGGCGACGGCCGCTATCACGTGGCCAGCGATGAGGCGCGCCGCGCGGTGATGGACCTAAGGCTCGACCCGCACGCTGCCTCGCTGATGGCCGGCGAACTGACGTCCGACGCGGCGGCCTACCTAAAAGGGCGCACCGGTCGCAATCCGACGTCCGGCGAGCTCTACGCGGCACATTTCCTTGGGCCGCAAGGTTCTGCCAAACTCATCGAGGCCGTGCAGCAACAGCCCGCCGCCTCAGCCGCCCAGCTGTTTCCAGACGCTGCGCATGCCAACAAAGCGATCTTTTACCGCGATGGCAGAGCCGCCACCGTGGGTGAGGTCTACGCCAATTTGACCAAGGCGGCTGGTTCTAGCGCGACGGTTTCCGCGCCCGCAGCTGCGCCACCTGAGGGCGGTTTCATCCAATTTGCCTCGGGGCGAAACATGGATCAGCGTCTGCAGCAGGAAGAGCTCATCTCGCTGATCCTGAAGGGGACCCAGCCCAGTGAGCAAATGGGGGTCGGCAGCCGGCTTACGGGCTCTCTATTTACGACCGATATGCTCAAGGTGCTGTCCGACAGCCGCAAAGGCTAGGCGCGCGTCCTTGCGATTAGGCTGCCGCCTCCGCGGCAAAGATCGCCTCGATTTCAGCTTCGGAATAGCCGATCTCGGCCAGGACCTCGCGTGTGTGCTCGCCCAAGGTGGGTGAGCGCGGACGGATGGTCGCGTCTGCACCAGGGAAGCGCGCCGGCGCGGCCGGAGAGGGGAAGGTCCCCCCCTGGCCGTCTTCGACCTGGACGATGGCGCCGGAAGCCATGACCTGCGGGTCGGCGGCAACCTCGGCGGGTGTCTGCACCGGCGACCAGACCATGTCGGCTTCGTCGAGCCGCTGGGCGATTTCTTCGAAGGGCATGGCTGAGAAGGCCTTGTCGAGTTCTGCGACGAGCAAGGGCGAATTTTCCCGGCGAGCGCGGCTTGTGGCGAAACGCTCATCGTCCACAAGGTCCGCCCGACCCGCGATGGTCGCAAACGTTGGCCAGTCCTTGTTGCCGCCTCTGGGGTTATGGACGAACCACCGCTCGTCCTTGCTTTTGAAGAAGGTGGCGATTGGGTTCATCGGCCGCTCGCGAGTGCGGATCGAAGCGAGCCGACCAAACTTGAGCTGAACGGCCAAGTCCGACCCCATCGTGTAAACGCCAGTGGCCAAGAGCGATGTCTGCACCAGGCGCCCCTTGCCCGTCTGCTCTCGCTCATAGAGCCCCGCCAAGATCGCCGAAACGGTTGCCAGGGTGGTGATGTGGTCGCCGAAACCCGAGCGCAGCATGAAAGGATCCATACCCTTAGGGGCGGTCATGTTTGCGACGCCGGCGCGCGCCCAAAAAGCGGTGACGTCGAAGCCCGGTTTGTGCGCGTCAGGACCGTCTAGGCCATAGCCCGTGACGATTGCGTAGACGAGGCGCGGATTGGCCTTGCGGATCGTCTCCTCATCCAGGCCAGCGCGTTTTAAGGCGGCTGGACGAACGTTGGTGATAAAAACGTCGGCTGTAGCCGCCAGGCGGGCCAGCGCCTGACGGCCCTCGGGCTTACCCACATCCAGCACCACAGCGCGCTTTCCACGGTTGTCGAGGTCGAAGGTCGGGTTGCCGTTGAGCTCATTCTTCAGGTCGGCAAAGACGTGACGCATGGAATCGCCGCCAGGCCGTTCCACCTTGATGACATCGGCGCCCCAATCTCCGAGCACGCAGGCCGCACCTGGCGCGGCGATGTAAGAGGCGAATTCAACAACCTTCAGGCCTTTGAGCAGCACGCGCACGTTCCTCGAAAATCAAGCCGGCGCACCGTAGGGCCAGCGACTCAGATGGGAAATCTTAATCCACAGATTCGATTCCTAACTCTGCGTTAAGCATGATCATCGACACTCAGACTCGTGGAATTCCGAACCAGGGTTGGGTTTGGAGCCCACGTCAGGAACGGCAAACGAGCTATGGCCACGACGAGATCAGCGCTGACGGAAGGCGATATCCGTACGCTGGTGAAGGGCGTGACCGCCGACGAGCGGGCGGAGGCCGCCTATAAGCTCTGCAAGGTCATCGAAACCGCGCCATTGACAGATCAGGATCGCGCGACCGCTGCAGATATCCTGCGTGTGATGGCTGCCGACGCCGCCGAAGTCGTGCGACGCGCCCTATCGGTGTCCTTGAAAGAGTCGCTTTTGGTGCCGCGAGATGTGGCCTTGAAGCTCGCGCGAGACGTTGAAACAGTTTCGCTTCCTATGCTGAACTGTTCACCGGTCTTCAAAGATTCTGACCTCGTTGAAATTGTCAGACTTGGCGGGCCGGTCCGACAACTGGCGATCGCGCGACGTCCAAGGCTGTCGCGCACGGTTACCGGTGCCATCGCTGAGCACGGGGCAGAACGGGCGGTCACTGCAGCCTGCGCCAACGACAACGCCGACTTTGCCGAAGGCGCTCTGCAGGAGGTGATGAGGCGGTTCGAGCAGCACGAAAAAGTGCTGGCCGCTGTTGCCTATCGCAATGTTCTGCCTCTTTCCGTCATCGAAAAATTGGCCGCACTCGTCAGTGATCAGGTCCGCGATCATCTGATCACCCACCACGCCCTGGCGCCTGAAACGGCGCTGGAGATTTCTATCCGTACGACCGAACGCGCCACGGTCGATCTCGTTGACCAGGCCGGATGTACCGTCGATGTGCGCGGGTTTGTTAGCCATCTGGCCAGCTCGAAACGGCTGACAGCATCCCTGCTGCTGCGGGCTCTTGCTCAGGGTCACATGACGTTCTTTGAGTGGGGTGTGGCTGAGTTGGCTGGCGTACCGCATCACCGCACATGGCTGATGATCCATGACGCTGGACCACTGGGACTTCGCGCGATTTATGAGCGGGCAGGGCTTCCGGCGCGGCTGTTTCCGGCCTTCCGCGCAGCGGTCGACACCTTCCACGCCATGGAATTCGACGGCGGCTCGCGTGACCTGGAACGCTTCCAGGAGCGCATGTTGCAGCGTTTCCTTACTCAGCCGCAGACCGCAGCTCGCGAGGATGTCGACTACCTCCTCGACAAAATGGACCAACTCTCCGCCGTCGCGCGCGCCCAGGCTGACATCGCCGAGACGGTATAGCGCGCGCTTCAGCTTGCGCGCGCGGGCTTGCCGCCTCAAGCTGGCGATATGAGTGACACGCCTTCGACCATTGAGATCAAGCCCGCCGCTACAATTCTGTTGCTGCGCGACGACCCGACCTTTGAGGTGCTGATGGTCAAGCGCCATCATCAGATCGACTTCGCGTCTGGCGCGCTCGTGTTCCCCGGCGGCAAAAGCCACGCTGGCGACCATGACCCTGACTGGGCGGCGCACACGGTGGGCTGGGAGGCGTATGACGCCGATCAGCGGGGCCTGAGGATCGCTGCAATCCGCGAGGTTTTCGAGGAGGCCGGGATTTTGCTCGCCAAACGCCGCGACGGTGCGCCGATGAGCGGGGAGGCCTGCCCTATGGACGTGCGCCAAGCCGTCGATGCGGGCACCACTCGGTTCATCGACGTCGTGAGCGATCTCGAGGCACGTCTGGACTTAGCCGCCCTGACCGTGTTCGCGCGCTGGATCACCCCTCCGCTCACGCCAAAGCGCTTCGATACGTGGTTCTACGCGGTTAATGCGCCGGCTGAACAACTTGCGGCCTGCGATGGGCGCGAGACGGTCGATGCGGAGTGGATCGCTCCGTCAGAAGCAATGCGGCTTGCCGCGGCAGGCGAGCGCAAGGTCATCTTCCCGACGCGGATGAATTTGCAGTTGTTGGCTGAAGCGAGCTGCGCCGAGGACGCTGTGATGCGCGCCGCAGCTCGCCCCTTAGTCACGGTTCTGCCCCAGATCCAGACGCGTGACGGCGGGCGTGTGCTCGTTCTGCCGCCCGACGCCGGCTATGGCGTGGTATCTGAGCCGCTCGAAAATGTAATGTAGTTGACGCCGTTGCCGTCTAGGTCGCCATCGCCCGTACGCGACGCTCAAGTTCTTCGACCAGAACGCTGCCGACGGGGTGTTCGTCGGACTTGATGTCATCGCGAACGGCGGCCTTGATCGCATCGATATGGGCGTCGACGAGCTCTAGCGGCGTCGATGCGCGCTTTTCTTTGTCGTCTATCATGCGGCAAAGCGAGCCCGCGATACGGGTAATCAGCGGGTAGCCGTAAGTTGTGCCGAGGCCTTTCAAGTCGTGGGCGCGGAAATAGAGGGTCTCCACCGTCTCGACGGTGATGCCGTGTTCTTTGATCTGCTGGCGGGCAGCTTCAAGCTTGGTGATCTCGTCGGCCAGCCACTGGGCAAAATTGCCGGCCAAACTCTTTAAAGCCGCCTCGGCCTTCGCGATCGCCGCAGGGTCAATCGTGCCTAACCGGCTGCCGCCAACTTTGAGGCGCAAACCTGTCGCGGGCTGAAACATTTGGCCGGGATTTTGCTGGCTCACAATACACCCTCAAGATTACAGCGGTCGAACCTAGGTCCATTCGGTTAATGACCGATGAGAGGCAAGTCACGGTACCAACTCGCTTTACGTGACGCTATGTCACATGCTCACAGAGCCAGTCAGGTGGAGAACTGCTCAGCTAAAACACGCTCTTCAAGGCTGCGCCCCTCGTCGAAAAGCATGTTGAGCGATACCTTGCGATCCTCGGCGATTTGAACCTCCAGGACATCTCGCACCTCGAAGTTGTCGGCCACAGCGCTGACCGGTCGTTTGCCAGCTTCCAGGATTTCGAAAGTCACCTTAGCTGTGTGAGCAAGCAACGCGCCTCGCCAGCGTCTTGGCCGGAACGCGCTGATCGGCGTCAAAGCAAGGACGCGGGCGTCCAGCGGGATTATCGGGCCGTGCGCCGAGAGGTTGTAGGCTGTCGATCCGGCGGGGGTCGAAACGAGTGCGCCGTCGCAAGACAGCTCGCCAAGGCGCAGCTTGCCGTCGATGGAAATCCTTAGCTTGGCTGCCTGACGCGTTTGCCGCAGCAGGCTTACCTCGTTGATTGCCAGGGCTACGTGGCTCTTTCCGTTGACGTCGGTCGCCGTCATTCGCAACGGGTGGATCACCGCGCGTTCAGCCGCAGCGATGCGATCCAGCAGGCCCGCTTCGCTGTAGTCGTTCATCAGGAAACCCACCGAGCCGCGGTTCATGCCGTAAATCGGCAGCTTCGTCGCCATGTGGTCGTGGAAGCATTCCAACATGAAGCCATCGCCACCCAGGGCCACGATAACGTCAGCCTCTTCCACCGGCGTTGCACCATAGCGGTTCACCAGCCGTTCCAGGCCCTCCTGGGCTTCTGGGCGGTCGCTAGCGGTAAAGGCGATACGCGTCACGTCGTGGCCGCTCTTGCGTGAACTCAGACCCTCAGATGGGTCCTTTCCTGGCAGAAGCAGTCAACCGAGAGGGCTTGTCAAACCGACAGCGCAGCCTGGCGGAATGCTGTGGCAGCGACCTGCGCGGTAACCGGACCGAAAACGTCGATGGCTCGACGTGCGCCATCTATGCCACCGCTCGGACGACCGCCGTTCAGCCCTCGGACCAACTCAAGAATGCTGGGAAAGACGCTTCGGTCGATGCCGACGGCTGCGCAGGCCAAGCCCAGCAATTCGGGCCGGTCACTGTCTATGACCCGGTGCACGTGATCGGTTTCAAAGCGACCCAGTGTCGCTAGCGATATGATGAACAGGGAAAGTCGGCCCTCCTGCAGAGCGCGGACCAAATAGCCGGGGCGAAGTTGACCAGCGGAGTGCAGTTTCTCGATTAGCCGCTGCTCCATGGCCTCATGCTCGCCGTCTCTGGCGAGCACGATCGGTCTTTGGCCAATCGGTGCGCCGAGATGGGCTTCCTGGACGGCTTGGGCCAGCGCGGCCTCGATGAGTTTGGAATCGAACCTGAAACGCTCAGAGAGGGATTGGCGCAGCGCCTGACCGACCCAGATGTAGAGCTGCAGCGCAAGGTCGCCGGTAAGCCCGGGGTGTCCCGAAAGGGGCGCGCGCAGGGCAGCGATCTCGCGAGCCGCGTCAACCAGCCGCTTCATGTCGGCCGGCGCCAGTTCGGCGGAAGGGTTGCCAACGAGCGCGGTCATGACTGCCGGCTCAGCACCTTGCAGAATCGCCGCAACGACACTGGCCCCGATATTCGGTCGGCGAGCCACCTCGATTTGATGCTCTATGGTGGCCTCGACCAGCAGACGGACGAGATCGGAATCTTTCAGAAGCGGGCTCATTGCGATCACCGGCCGGGCGATCTCGATCTCATCGAGCGCCAGGACATTGATGAGCGCGACAGGTGCCCAGTCGACACTGGACAGTTTTCCGGAAAGGCGCTTGCGGATTTCCCGCTCGGCGCCGGCCACAAGCCCCAGGAAGATTGAATTTAGCAAGGCCTGGATCTGCGGCGACGCCACGACTGAGGCACCGTCGCCTGCGTCGCACAAATCCACAATACCCAGCAGCAGGCGCTCGCGATCTGCGGGCGCGCGGCTCTTGGCGAGTTCGAGCAGGCTTTTGCTGCTTATCGCGACGCTCAAGCCTGATCCTCCATTCTATCGGTGAGGCCTACTTGTCGATGATGGCGCGCGCGGATGAAAAAGATGTTTAAGCCCTCGGCAATGAAGGGAAATAGGCGCGAATGATCTGCGCGCGCCTTCGGGACAGCCGTGAGCGCCCCGTCAATCGTGGCCTGTCGCTCGCTGGCCTTGACGCGGTTCCGTCAGAAGAGGAGTCTGGGATTAACAGACGAAAACGGGAGACACCCCATGGCGGACGGATCGGTTGGCGGCGTTGCAGCCCTTAAGGGCAAGGTGAGTGCTGAGGAGTGGCAGGCCCGCGTAGATCTGGCGGCTCTTTATCGGCTGGTGGCGCTCTATGGGTGGGACGATCTGATCTATACCCACATCTCCGCCCGCATTCCGGGGCCAGAGCACCATTTTCTGATCAATCCCTATGGGATGCTATTCGAGGAGATCACCGCCTCGTCGTTGGTGAAAATCGACCTGGACGGGAACATCCTTCAAGAAACGCCTTACTTCATCAATCCGGCGGGTTTCACCATCCACTCGGCGATCCATGCTGCGCGGGAAGACGCGACGTTTGTCATGCACCTGCATTCCGATGATGGGGTTGCGGTGGCCGCCCAGGCGTCTGGCCTCCTGCCATTGTCGCAGCATGCCTTGATCGTGCTGCCGCGGCTTGCCTACCACGACTACGAAGGCATTGCGCTGAACCATGACGAACGCGAGCGCCTGGTTGCCGATATTGGCGACAAGACTCTGATGTTGCTGCGTAATCATGGCACGCTTGCCGTCGGCGATAGCGCCGCCAACTGCTGGGTCAACATGTACTACCTGGAGCGGGCCTGCACGATGCAGGTGAGAGCGCTTTCCGGCGGCGCGCAAGGGGTGGTGATCGCGCCCGACGCCTCGCAGGCGGAAGTCAAAAGCCAGGTTGCTCGCGGGATTGGCGGGGCGCTCGCCTGGCCTGGCTGCCTTCGCAAGCTCGACCGCGAGATGCCTGGCTACGACGCTTAGTCTGATGGCGCAGTGACACGGCAAAAAGGCCTCCGCCGTCGCAGGAGAAGGCCTGATGCGCGATAAGCAAAGAGGTCTGGGCGCTCGCGCCTGATGAGCGCGAGCTGGGGCTGCGCGCGCGCATGGCGCATCTGCCCGGGATGATCCAGCCTCGGCAGGTTGGCGCAATGTGCGCCACCGAAAAACGTGGCAGGGTTGATCTGAATGCGATCAACGCTCGCCAAAGTGGTGAGTCCGGCTATGGCTTAAAGCCGGTTCCGATCATCAAATAGGCAATGACGTCAGTGCGGTCTCTGGCGTCTTTGAGACCGGCGAAGGTCATCTTGGTTCCCGGCACCACGGTCTTGGGATCGGTGATCCAGGTATCGACGTGAGGTGCGTCCCAGATCCAGCCGGTCGCCTTCAACGGGTCGGAATAGCTGAAACCTGCCAGTGTGCCGGCCTTACGTCCGAAGACGCCATGCAGGTTTGGCCCGGTCATGTTCGGTCCGCCCTGCGGCATCGTGTGGCAGGTCGAGCAAAGGGCGAACTTGGACTCCCCGTTAGCGAGATCGGCGGTGTTGTAGGGTGCAGGCAGCGAGGCTAGCACCTTTTGCTTGTCGGCATCGCTCATCGCTGCAGGTGCCGTCATGGTCGAGGCGGCTTGCTCCGATGAGGGCGTCGTCGAAGGCTTGTTGCAGGCACCAAGCGTTGTGGTCAGAGCCACGGCGGCAAGGGTCAAACCCAGGTGGCGCATGCGTTTCATCTCCTCAGACGTAGAGTTACGGGAGGCCCTTAACCGTACGAGGTAGCGCCATGCAAGTGCCCGGATCGCGGATTGACGATTGAAATCGAGAGCCTATCGGCGTCTGCGCTTTTCGCGGTTCACCGCCTCGTCAAGCGCCTGCAAAAAGCGCGAGCGGTCGCTTGGCGAAAATGGTCGCGGCCCACCGGTGATCTCCCCTGTGGAGCGGATATGTTCCATGATTGAACGCTGCGCGAGCGCCGAGCCGATGGAGTCGAGCGTAAACAATCGCCCGTTCGGCGCGATCGCTGTGGCGTCTGTCTTTAAAACCCTGTCAGCCAGCGGAATATCATTGGTAACAACGATGTCTCCGGGCTCGGTGCGCTCGGCTATCCAATCATCGGCAACATCAGGCCCGGCATCGACGATCATTCGTTCGATTAACTTGGACGGCGGAATGGCGATGAAGCTGTTGGAGACCACGGTGGTCAAAAGCCCATATCGGGCCGCCACTCTGTAGGTTTCGTCCTTCACAGGGCATGCGTCGGCGTCGATGAAAATGCGCATGCCAAACTCGTCTGATCAAGCCCGCGACATAGGTGACAGATCGGGCTGCGTCCAGGTCGCGCGCCACCGCGCAGACGCCGGCAGATGTGGCGGCCAAGGTGCGGACGCGTGGTCAGATTACGGGGTCGCTACCGCGGAACTTTGGAAAGAGCCTCCGTCAAGATCACCCTGACCGCATCTGACAATCTTGAGATCGACGGATGGCTCGCCATCCAGTCGCGGTTTGCTGATCGTTCCTCTGCGCCCAGTTCGACTCTCAAACGCACAGATTGCGCATCGATCGCCAGACTCGGGTTTTGGCCAACTCTGAAGGCCTTCACCTCAGTCAAGCCCTTCGGCCCCACATTGGGCAGACGGTAAAGTTCGTAGCTGAGGCCCCCGCGCACCTTGCGATCGCCCCAGGGAAGCGGCCGTGCCCCCGCTGGTGGTGTCGCCGCAGAGACGAACCTCGCTGGCTGGATGGTGCCGGATGCAGGACTCGAACCCGCGACCTTCGGTTTACAAAACCGCTGCTCTACCAGCTGAGCTAATCCGGCGCGTTGTTTTCGCTGATGTTTTAAGGCACCGGCGTTACGCGTTTTACAGTTGCGCTGATCTTTTACAATCGGAACCCTGATTTGTTCTTCCTTAGACGCTCGGGCGCACCCGTCGCAACCGCCTCCGTGGGACCTTCATGCCTAAACTCAACTTTTAGGTGGAGCTCCGAGGTCCGATTGCGGGCGGGTGGCCAAAGTCCGATTTCGACCGATGCTATGTGCAAACCTCGAAGCAGCCTGGATTGCTGTCCATCAGCTTCGGGGACCGGGATGAAACGGTTTGTCGAGGGTGCGGGCAGTCGGCGTTCGAGTTGTCTCCGCTTTGCGTCAGCCCAACACACGGCCGGCGTCGACTGCAGAGTGGTTCGGTCAGCGTCCTCAACGGCCTGTCAGCACATCAACTTCTTCGCCCGCCCGCGACTTCATGCATGAATAATGCAGTCCAACGAGGCCTCGCGGCGTGTTTGCGAAGAACATGCAGACCGGGCGCGCTAGTCTCATATGTGTTGTGGCGGGGACGGCGGGTATGAAGAGGCAATGTCTATTGGCGGTGGCCGGTGCGGCGATGGCCTACACGGCGGGTGGACAGGCGATGGCCGCGGTCCAGCCGTTCGTCGCCGGCGACGAACCGGTGGTGGTGACACAGCACAGGATCAAG
>CAIOSI010000010.1 GCA_903860975.1 uncultured Alphaproteobacteria bacterium | reverse complement strand
TGCCGTCGATCGCCACAATGGCCTTGGTGAAGAGGTTCAGTCGGCGGCACAGCTCCACGAACTGGCCGCATACCGCTCTGATCGCCGATCCGTTATCACGACGGAAGTTGGCGATCGTCTTGAAGTCCGGCGCTAGGCGTCTGTGGAAGGCACGACGAAGAGAGATCCTGGCTCTTGCGCAAGATAACCAGTTCGGGCGAACACCGACGGCGACCATCAGGCCACGTTTCAAGATTTTGGAGCGGGACGCGACAGGTCTGGGTGGCCTGTCCCGGCGAAGCCAGATTCGCATCCGGTTCTCCAATCGGACCAATGATCCCGTCCTGCACGTGCTGCTTCACGTCCCCGCGAACGCTAGACGCCCACCGCCGGTCATCGTCAGCCTGAGCTTCGAGCCCAACATCATGACCTTAGGTGAGCCGGGCGTAGAAGAAGGCGTAGGCTGGGATCTGCGCACCCACCGCCGCGTGGCAGGTTCGAAGGCGACCGTCATCGGTCACCTGGACATCGCCGCCCTGGTGCGCCGGGGCTATGCGGTCGCATCGATCTACTATGGCGACATCGAGCCGGACTTCGCCGGCGGTGACGCCTTCAGCGTGCGGCAGCGATATCCCATGGCCAGTCCAAGGCGACCTCACGACTGGGGCGCGATCGGTGCCTGGGCTTGGGGCGCGTCGCGCGTTCTGGACTATCTGTTGACGGACCCGCAGGTGGACGCTCATCGCGCAGTGATCCTCGGGGCCTCGCGACTTGGTAAGGCCGCTCTTTGGGCCGGGGCGCAGGACGAGCGCTTCGCAGCGGTCATCCCTGTGATCTCCGGCGAGGGCGGCGCGACACTCAGCCGCCGAGACTTCGGGGAGACGATCGCCGACAGCACGGCGGCCAGCACAGGCTATCGCTACTGGTTCGCGCCGCACTACGCGGACTTCGCAGCCGATCCCCGGACACTGCCGTTGGACTCGCACATGTTGCTGGCGCTGGTCGCTCCGCGTCCGCTTCTGCTCATCAACGGTTCGACCGACACCTGGTCGGACCCGACGGGGGAATGGCAGGCCGCCCAGGCGGCCACTGCGGTCTACCGCCTACTGGGACGTGAGGGCGTTCCTGCCAAACGCCCACCTCTGGGCCAAATCGCGGGCCGCGGCTTGGCCGTCATCACCCACGAGGGTCCGCATGGACTGTTACCCCAGGACATAGAGCGGATCGCCGACTTCCTGGATGCGGAACTTTCAGCCCAGCAGAGAACCCAGCCAGGCTAGTCAGGCGCGCATGCGAGACCTGCGCCTGCTCAGGCCGCTGCGGCCCAATTGCTGAACTTGCTTCGGCTCCAGCAGCCGGACATTTCACGTGTACGGTGGGTGGGCCCGCTGGCGATCAGGCCTTGAGGCCCTTAAGCGCCTGACGGGTCGCCAGTAAAGACTGACCCACGATCATGCCCTTCCAGTCATCGGCATCTCCGTAGAAGGCGTCCCTCACCTCGGCCTTGATCGCCTGACCTTCGGGAGACAGGGGGTCGCCGTAAGCGTGGAGCCAGGCATCGGCACGAAGGGCGTTCAGCACGACCATCGTGGGCTTGGTGCCGAACTCCAATGCCATGCCGGTCACCTCAGCGTGGCTGAGCAGGCTCGGCGCAAAGCTCAGACCGTCCCCCGCGATTTCCGCCGAGGCAGAATCGCCGCCTGCGAAGGGTGAGGTGAGCGCGCCGCCGTACCAGCTCGCGGCACGCCTGAATTGCTCTGAATGGGAACGACTAACGACGATCTGCTCGCCATGCCCCCACGGTCCCAGGCCCGTATGATAGTCGATGATGGCGATCCGGCCCGCGCCGCCAAGGTAGCGTTCGAAGATAGCTGTCTGAACGCGGCGCGACCACGTCGGCTGATCCCCGCCGAAGAAAATACCCGCGGGATGGGTATACTGGCCGCCGGACAACGCCTGTTGCAACGCCATGAAGCCATGCTGGCTGGTATAGGCTGACAACGCCTCGCCTGTCGTGACCTGCGCCTCCTGCGTCCACGTCCTAGGACAGATCAGGTCTGCCAGCGTCTCGTAGCCGGGGTTGGCTGGGAGTGGCGAATTGAAATCGACCCAATTGCGGTTGAGGTCGACGTTCTCGTGGGTCACCCGTCTCAGCCAGGCGAAGCCGTAGGGATTTATGGCGTGTATGATCAGCACAGCGATCCCGTCCGGCACCCAGGCGTGCTCTTCACGCCGCAGCCAGTCCACCTGGGCGCCGGAGCCGCAGAAACCCTCGACGCCATGGGTGGCGCTGATCATGACAAGGACGGCCTCGGCATCGCGCGGCCCGATCCAGGCCACATCGGTCGCAAGTTCGCCCCCCTCAGGACCGCGTTCGGGATGGACGATGGTCTCAAGCACGGCGCCGGCTGCGCGTGCTGCTTCAAGAAACTTGGCGCGAGCAGCTGGGTAATCGCGGCTGAAGCTGTCGGCAGAATTCATTTTCGTCGCCCCACCAAATGATCCGGCGAGGTTAAATCCCTAAGGCACCGTGATCGTGCCCAATCTAGAGTTTCGTATCAACCAGCGTCCAGAACTCAGAGCAACGAGATCGGGCTGGAACGGATAACTCAACTCGGCCAGGGCAAAAGACGCCTTCCCCTTCCGATTTTTGCAGGGCGGCGGTAGCAACCGTCAGCGCATCGTGTGACGAAGGCTCGAGAGCGATGTTCAACCGCCTGCAGAGACTGGAGATCCCAATGGAAGGAATAAAGGGCCTAGCCCTGGCCACACTGAGCCTTTCGGCGCTCGCCGGGACGGCCCTGGCCCAACCCGCCGCGCTGCCGGTACTTGCGATCGAGCGACCGAACTACGTGTCCATTCCAATGGAAATCGACGTGAACAGGCCGGCGGCCGAGGTCTGGAAGCGCATCGGGAAATACTGCGATATCGGCGAATGGTTCCAGATCGCAGCCGGCTGCCACATCACGTCTGGCGTTGATGGTGAAATCGGTGCCGTGCGTACGGTGGGCCACGAAATTCTCGTGGGAAAGACGAGCCTTTCATACACCTACACCCAACCGGTGTACGTCGGCCGTCCCTACAATCTTTATCACGGAACGCTAGAGGCAAGGCCCGTCACGCCGAAGACTTCGAAGATCGTCTACACCCTGGTTTACGACAACTCCGGGGTCACCGGAGACGATGGTGCCAAGGCGGCCGAAATTCAGGGGCGACGCACCCGCTTCGAACGCGGCCTGGCCAACATGAAAATTCTTGCAGAAGGCGGGACGTTGCCTGCTCCGCCTCAGGCCGCACCGCCGCGCTGAGCACCAGGCTTGGTCGCCGGGCACGAATAGGAGTCCATTTGTGGGTATCGGCGCCTAAGCTTAGCCAGTTTCACGTGGTACTTCGGTCCTGCCCGGCCGAGGTGCCGTCGCGCGAGAACTGACCTCTGTGGAAGGTGCCTGCTGCACAAAGATGAAGGTCGGCTGATCTGACGATCTGGCGGGCACCGGTGCCTGTTCGCCCAAATTGTGCGGCGCTGTCGGCCTGCTCGTGGCCTGGCGTCGAAACACCATCTCCAAGGTCTGGTCCTAGAGCGCCGCGATCGGCCGAGGTTCAGAAAAAACGCACCCGCCGGTTCCGACGACAGCCTCGACACCAAGCGGCACTTTCAGATTGACGTCAGGGTGGCCGCCTCGTTTCATCGAAGCAGAAGGCGGCCAATCCTGCGGCCAACGCAAATCAAGAGGTGGGTTTTGGGTGAGCAGGGGCCGGCGGCAAACTACTACAGCTCTGAAGGAAAAGCCGACGCCTGGAGCGGCGGCGCCCGCCTGATCGAGATCACAACGCCACTTGGCAATTACAAGGTTTGGACCAAGCGGGTCGGCAACAACCCCACACTCAAGGTGCTACTCCTCCACGGCGGCCCGGGGGCGACACACGAATATTTCGAGGCGTTTGACAGCTTCCTGCCGGCGAGCGGGATCGAGTATTATTATTATGATCAGCTAGGCTCGGGTAACAGTGACAAGCCGACCGACACATCGCTGTGGAACCTTCCACGGTTCGTTGAGGAGGTGGAGCAGGTGCGTCTGGCCCTCGGCCTCCACACCGACAACTTCTGCCTGCTCGGTCAGAGCTGGGGCGGAATCCTGGCCATCGAATATGCCCTGAAATACCAGCAGCACCTGAAGGCGCTCGTCATCTCCAACATGATGGCGTCCATTCCAGCCTATAACGACTATGCCCATCGCGTCCTGATGCCGGCCATGGACCAGCGCAGGCTATCGGCGGTGAAGACGCTGGAGGCTGCGGGCAACACGTCGGATCCGAGCTACATGGATCTGCTGATCCCTATGCATTACGAAAAGCACGTCCTTCGGCGGCCTTATGCAGAGTGGCCTGAGCCGGTGCTGCGCAGCTTCGCGCACATCAACGCCGAGCTCTACACCCTGATGCAGGGTCCAAGCGAACTTGGCGCCAGCGGGCGGCTCGCCGACTGGGACCGCTTTGAAGACCTGAAACGCATTTTGGTCCCGAGCCTTGTCATCGCCGCGCGCTACGACACCATGAACCCGACCTACATGGAGGCGATGTCGAAAGAATTTCCCAAGGGCCAATACCTCTATGCTCCTGAAGGCAGCCATCTGGCGATGTACGACGATCAGCAGAGATACTTTGCGGGTCTCCAGGCTTTTCTGCACGGCGTCGCCTGAGCTGGCGAAGGTGACGGCAACGAAGAGGCCGCATCATGACTTGCGTTTCGCCAGCCGGTAGGGTTTTCGCAGGCCCAGGAGTCTCCACCGATGTCCGCTCACCCTGCCCACACCATTCACCATGACCACCACCACGTCGGTTGGGACAACGCCCTTGCGCCGGTGATGACGATCGCCCCGGGCACGACCCTTACCTTCGATTGTCTGGACGCATCAGGTGGTCAGCTGACACCCGACAGTACCCTTGCCGACGTCGTAAAGTTCGACTTCAGCAAGACCAATCCGGTCACAGGTCCAGTGCTCATCGACGGCGCTGCGCCGGGTGACGCGGTGAAGATCACGCTGGACAGTTTCGCGGCCTCCGGGTTTGGCTGGACGGCCGTATTCCCGGGCTTTGGCCTCCTCACGGACCAGTTTCCTGATCCCGCCCTCCACCTATGGTCCTATGACAAACTACGCCTGACACCCGCGGCGTTCTCGCCCTTGGGCCGCGTCCCTCTGAAGCCATTTGCGGGCACACTCGGGCTCGCGCTTGCAGAGCCTGGCGTGCACTCGGTCGTTCCGCCTCGTCGCGTAGGTGGAAACCTCGATATTCGTGATCTGTCTGCAGGCTCGACACTCTATCTCCCGGTGGAGGTCGCAGGCGGCCTGTTTTCTGTTGGCGACACCCACGCCGCTCAGGGCGACGGCGAAATCTGCGGGACCGCCATCGAAAGTCCAATGGCCGTGACCCTCACGCTCGACCTGATCAAGAACGCCCAACTGCCGGGTCCGAGGTTCACGACGCCCGGTCCCGTAACGCGCCACCTCGATGAAAAAGGATACGAGGTCACGACAGGCATCGGGCCAGACCTGATGACGAGCGCTCGCGAGGCCGTAAGCCGCATGATCGATCTGCTCGCCAAAACCCATCACATGGCGCCCGTGGACGCCTATATGCTTTGCTCGGTTTGTGGTGATCTGCGGATAAGCGAGATCGTCGACCTGCCGAACTGGCTTGTCTCCTTCTACTTTCCGAGGCTGGTCCTTGAATGAACGTTCGACTCTGAGAAGCCGACGGCTTGCGCGTTAAGCTCAAGTCGAAATCCGGGTTCGCCGTCGACGCTGGCCCCGGGTATTGGCGGCGTAAATGCCCAGGCCATCAAGAGGCTGGTCTTCGTCGGGTGAAATGGCCCGAGAGAGGAAGCCCCACGACCTGTTTCGGCGGTTCCGAGCAAGGTCATCATCAGCGGGGGGCGTAGGCTTCTGTCGCTTGCGATTTGCAGGTGGTGGCCGTCACAACCCTGCGACCAGCCTAGGCTTAAGGCTTGCCAACGACGTTCAACTGCCCCGTCTAAGCGGCGGACGGGCCTCGGCTAGACGTCTGCCGTGGATTGGATGATTTGGGTCCAACCGGGGGCGAGTCACGCTTCAGCCGGCTGTCTGATATGTATTAAAATATTGATTTATATATTTATTTCTATTTTAGACGAAGGTCACGCTCGTATGACCCAAGGGCTATGCCGCGTTACCCCCCCAGCGGCGCACTCGGCCGACGTCAACATGGACAAAGTCGGAGCCCGGATAGAACCCGACTCCGCCGCGTTGCATTGACAAGGCCACGTCGCGAATGTGCGCCAGCTTCACACCGGGAATACGGATGTCCATCGCCATGCCGTCCATATGCAGACTGTGGGCAGCCACCGCGTTGCTGCGGGCGTGCAGAGCCGCGTTGGTCTGTGGCGAACGGTAGCCGCAGATGACCTGAACGGCCTGACGCGTGTCCAATCGGTTCGTGATCGTGGCCACGAGGTCGAGCAGGCCAGGCGCGATGGGATGGATCGTGCCCGTGCGAAAGTCCCGCAGTAGCCGGTCGGCCGCCGACAGCGCGTCGGGCACGTAGGCCCCATCCTCAAAGAAGATCGCCTGGAGGCTTTCGCCCGTATGTAGATTGAAAAGCGACAGACTGCGTGGTGCCAAGTCCGCGGCGCAGCCAAGGCGAGTGAACGCCGAGGCTCCGGCAAGACCCAATGCGCCTCTCAGCAACGAACGTCGCGCTATCGACATGTCTCCAAGCTAGCCTGGCTCTGGACGAAACTTCAACTGGACACAACGGCGCAGTCCGTGACGGGTGTAGGCGTAGACGCACTCTCAGCCGGGGCGCTCGCAAGAGCTTGGGTGAGTTTGCGATCCCAACCATAGATGTCGGGGCGGAACTGCGTCTCGCCGTCCGATTGGACGATCACCGTCCAGTAGACGACGTAGAGCGGCAGGGTCCGTTGAAGCATGGTCGTACGAGTATGCCCCGCAGCGACGGCCAAGGCGATCGCCTGTGGCGTCCAGCCCTGTGGCGTCAGCAGCGCCTCGGCCAGCGCCTGCGGCTTCTCCAGGCGCATGCAGCCGTGACTTAGCGCGCGTGCGGGTCGCGCGAACAACGACCTGGCTGGGGTATCGTGCAGATAGACACCGAACGGACTCGGGAGGTCGAATTTGATGTCGCCCAGCGCATTCTTCGGACCCGGCAGCTGCTGCAGCCGGCCGTCGGCCCACACGAAGTTATTGCGAACAAGGTAACCCGGGTCCTTGGACGCCTTGGGCAGGATCTCGGCCTTGGCAATGTCGCGGGGCACGTTCCAGGGCGGATCGAACACCACCGCCGTCAGGTGCGAAACGAACATCGGAGTGGGGTGGCGTGGATCACCGACGATCACCTTCATGTCCAGCGTGGGCGCGCCGTCGGCGAACAACACGGCCGCCTGGCCGGCCACGTCCAGCTCCAGGCGGTCGTCTGGGAGAGTGTGCGGCAGCCATCGCCAGCGTTCCAAATTGGCGGTGATCTGATCCAACCGGTCCCGCGCCGGGACATCCAGCGCCGCGCGCGTCGCCGCATCGAGCCGGCCTGTTCTGGGCAGCCCGTGGGTTCTCTGGAACGCCACAAGAGCGTCCTTGAGCACGGCATCGAAGTCCGAAGGGTCGCGACCAGTACCGCCGTTGTAGTCCTCGGCCAGCAGGCGTCGGCGAAGCGCCTGGACCGCAACGCCACGATTGCCGATTCCGAGGACTTGGCTGTTCGGCAACTTCGCCCAGCCACCCCGCGCGACGATTTGGCGATAGCGCTTTGCGACCACGGTCAGGGCGCGATAGGCCGAAGCTGGCGGTGAAAGGCTGGCGAGCCAATCCGTCAATCGGCCATCGCGGCGGGCTTCGGCTAACTCCGTTGCGACCTCGCGGCGGGGCGGCTCGATCGCCCAGAACCGATCCACCGCGCTCGGCCGAATGCGCTGGCCGAGTTCGATCCGGGCCCGCCGCAGTAACGCTTCGGAAAGGGCCGGGTCGGTGAGTGTCACATCCGGGACACCTTCGAGATCCCCGGCGTCGCGCAGGCTGCGCAGCGCAATGCTGCGCTCGAAGGGAGTCCAGGCTGCTGGCGTCTGAGCGCGCGAAACGATCGGTCCAAAGACGACCACGCCCGCCAGGAGAAAACCGCCAAGACGATGGTGAGCGACGACTGAGAACATTCCACAACCTGCCACAAGCCTGACGGGCGTTCCTTGCGAAGGATCAAGCGAAGTGACCCCTCAACTGCAGCTCAATGTGAGTTGCCCTACCCTTTCACAATCCAGATAGCCTGCGTCGCAGTCGCCTGATCTTTATGAGCTGTGCTCACAGGCCCCGAAATGCAGGCTGAGAGCGGCCATTATGGCCGCGCCAATAGGCTGCAAGGATGACGGTGCCGTCGTCAGCTGGCGGCGGGTCGCGTTGCGGTAAACGCAACTTGGGCGGAGTCTGCTGGCGGGGGCCGATTCACCTGAAACGTCAGCTGATAGTCAGCAGACTGGCGAAGGGCGACGTCGGCGACATAGGTGACGTGCGCACCCGTCACCTTGTTCAGGCTCACCAGTGTCCCGCCCGGATAGCCGGGCCCGAATAGGTTCATAGCCACTGTCGCATCCGTGATCTGTGCACCGCTCTTCGCGTCAGCCAGGGTTAGCGTCACGTGAAAAAGGTCTGACGCGCCCGCTGAAGCGAGCGCGTAATCGAACCGCACCCCATCTGCCACGGCCGTTGGACCCGTGTTGGCCGCCGGCGCACAGCTGGAAAGCAATAAGGCTATAAAAGCCACGGCTCCCGTCGCACCAATGGCTTTGCGTCGGATGCCACCCCTCGTACAGCACCACATTGAAGGCCTCCTCTGGATCATCGCTAGTCTGCCGGTTCGTAAACGCAGGGCCTTGATTGAGATCAATCAGCGCCAGCATTATCGGGCTGATCACCTTCAGTTCGTGGGTCTTTAGGCTGGCTGCCGGCCGGTGCTTGGTCAGCACCCGCTGGACAGCTCAGGCAGACCGATGGGCATTCGAAACCGAGATAGAGGTTGGCCCGCTAACCCAAGGAAGTGGCGTGAGGCTTCGACAATTTAATCAGGCAAAATTGCGCGAGCCTGTCTGCCTGCGTTTTGCCTGTCGCTGGGTAGGAGGTCCTCCTACCCAATGGCCCTAGTAAAATACCCCGTAAATCACTTGGCGAATCCGGCCGGTGCGGTCGCTGACGAGCAGTAGGTCTGGTCCGTAGCGAACCCAATGGAAGCCATAGGGCGGCGCGGCGATATCGTAGTCGTCGTAGCTGTTGAAGAAATACCGGGCGCTCAGGAACAGCATCGGCAGATCCTGGCCAACGGCCCAGCGGCGATAGCCGTAGCCTTGGGGGTAGCCGTAGCTGGGCGCCTGGATCTTCGCGTACTGGCGGCCGCTGTAGGTGAACCCTGCGCCGCGCGGCGCAGGGCCGCCCTGGCGTTGGACCTGTGCCTGGGCTTGCCGTGGCGGCTGGGTTTGGCTTTCCGCGCGCGCCCGGACGGGGTCGCTCTGCTGGGCTTGCTGTCGCGGCTGATGCTGGTTTTGGCCTGGGTTTTGGGTCTGCTTTTGGGTCTGGTTTTGGGCCTGGTTTTGGGTTTGGGGTTGGCGTTGCGTCTGGGCTTGATATTGGGCCTGAGGCAGACGCTGAACTTGCTGTTGGGGTTGGCGCTGGGACTGGGATTGCGGCGGCGGTTGCGTCTGAGCCTGGCGCTGTGGTTGCCGTTGTGGCTGGTTGCCTTGTTGATTGCCCTGCCTCTGTTGCTGGCGTGACTGTTCCGGCTGGCCGCTTTCGCCGCGAGATTCCCGTTGTTGAGCCCAGGCTGTGCTGCTGGATATCGCCGTAACCGCAAAGACGGCGGCAAGAAGGAACCTTTTCATAGGCGGGGAAACCTTTGTGCGGGCGCGCAGTCACGCTTGTATGTCCAAACGCACGGCCGGCGTTTCGGCTCCCGACAGGTCGAAATTCAGTCTTCGAACTTCGTGTCGTGAACACCAACAGCTATAGATATTTAGAGCGCCTCAGCGGACGGCAGATTTTGGCGTCAACCTCAGCAGCAGACCTTCGGAGCATCCGAACTGTGTCAGATAAATAGGTCGGTGACGCCCCAGAGCACGACGCGCACGCTAGGCCGTCATGGCTTCCGATTGAGTGGCCCCAACCATTGGCCCAAAAGATGACGCCCTCGTCATTTTTTGGTCGATTTGAATTTCGAAGTGGGTATCGTGTCGGCGTTCTCCGTAAAATATGGATTTAGGAAGACTTTTCATGCGCCGCGTCATGATTGTTCCAACGCTGGGCCTGGCGCTCAGCATGTCGCTCATCGGCGCAATCCAGGCGATCGGCGCGCAGGCCGTTTCGACAGCCGCGCCATCGCAGGTCGACAACTTCCGCCTCGTGACCGCGACCGGCCATTCTGAGGACCTTTACCGCTACCATGACGCGCCGGCCGTCGTGCTCGTCATGTATCAGGTCGCAAGCCCCGAGATCCGCAAGCTGGTGCCCGCCCTGGAACAGATCAACGCGACCTACACGCCCAAGGGCGTGAAGGTGATGATGTTGAATTCGAGCGGCAAGGACACTCGCGCCGCCGCCCTGGCGGAGGCAACGAGGCTCGGCCTCACCCAGCCTATCCTCATGGACGAAAACCAGCTTGCCGGCGACCAGCTGGGTGCCGAGCGGGTGTCCGAGGCGTTCGTGATCGACCCCCGAACCTGGCGGATCGTCTACCGGGGCGCGCTCGGAGACGGCAAGACCGGGGCAGCGTCTGCGCTGGACGCGCTCCTCGCCGGTAAAGCTCCGGCGGTGACACAGACACCGGTGACGGGCGCCAAGATCAGCTTCCCTAACCGCAGCGCCGAAGCCAAGGCGGCTGCTGAGAAGATCTCCTACTCCCACACCATCGCGCCGATCATCGAGACCAAGTGCATCGCCTGCCACGAACAAGGCGGCATCGCGCCTTTCGCCCTGGACGGCTACGCCAAGGTCAAGGGCTTTGCGCCCATGATCCGCGAAACGCTGCGGACGGGCCGCATGCCACCGTGGGATGCCGACCCGAAGGTGGGCCATTTCAAGGAAGACAAGAGCCTCTCGCCCGAGCAGATCAAGACCATGGTCCGCTGGATCGAGGCTGGCGCACCACGTGGCGATGGTCCCGACCGTCTTGCGCAAGTCCGGCATGTGGCGCCTGAGTGGCCGCTCGGCAAGCCGGATCTGGTTATCGAAATTCCATCCTACAAGATCCCTGCCAGCGGGGTCGTAGATTACCAGTACCCCGTAATGACCAATCCCCTAACCGAAGGTCGCTGGTTGAAGGCCTCGACTGCGCGTGTCCAGCAGCGCCAGGCCGTACACCACATCCTGTCCGGCTATATCCCAGCGGGCCAGAGCAAACTGGGCGGCATGACGACTTGGGGCGGCAGCATCGGCGGCTACACGGTGGGCATGGAAAGTATTGTGCAGCCCGCCGGCATCGGCAGCTATATCCCGGCTGGCGGATCGATCGGATACCAGTTGCACTACACGCCCTTTGGCAAAGAGGTACTCTCGACCCAGCAGATCGGACTCTACTTCTACAAGCCCGGAGAGACGCCGGAACTGATGATGCGCGAGAACGTCATCGTGAACCAATTCATCAAGATCCCGGCGAACACTGAGGCGCATAAGGAGGTGAGCTACCTCGACTTCCCGCATGAGGCGCTGTTGTATTCGGCCGTCGTGCACGCGCACTACCGCGGGACCTATTCGGACCTAAAGATCCGTTATCCGGACGGGTCAGAAAAGCAGATTCTCAACGTTCCGCATTACGATTTCAACTGGCAGCGGATGTATGAGTTCGCAGAGCCGATCAAGGTGCCGGCAGGCTCAAAGCTGGTCGCCACCTACATCTACGACAATTCCAAGCGAAACGCGGCGAACCCGGATCCAAACAAGGAAGTCGTTTGGGGCGACCAGTCGTTCGAAGAGATGTTCTACACCCAGCTCCGTTACCGCTGGATCGATGAGACCGCTGCCAAGCAGACCGCCTACGACGACGACATGCTGAAGACCCGCCTGATCGGCATGATGGACAGCAATTTCGACGGGAAAATCCAGAAAAACGAACTGCGGGGCCCCCTAGGCGATGCGATCCGACCACACTTCGAGCAACTGGATTTGAACAAAGATGGCGGCCTCGAAGCCAAGGAACTGGAACCGGTCATGAAGATGCTCGGCGGGCCACCGCCTGGCCCACCGCCGGCGAAGGTCGCATCGAGATAGCGCGGGTCGCAAGCTTCGCCTCCGGTTTTGAAACCTGAACTCAGCTAGGCCACAAGAGGCCCCCTCGCCTCCGATTCAAACGGCCCGGGTCGCACCCGCCCGTTCGGTGTGGGCCTGGGCTCTAAGGGTTTACAGGCCTTTGCGAAAGATCAGGGGGAGCCGGGTGTGGTCGTTTTGACCGCGATTGATGTCGCCAATGACGCCAGGCCGGTCGCGACGGACAAGCCCGAAAGCGTGTGCCGCACGGCATCCGGATATGGGCTTGTCGATCGTGACGAGGTCGCAGTGAACCTCCCGGTTTTTCAGCCGTCGCCTTGGCGGCGTTTCTGGACCAAAACGGCGAGGACCGAGCCTTCGTCGTCGACTGCGCGCCAAAGTAATATCCGCCGCCCGCCGATCGGTGCCCCCCTCCAAATGCCACCGGCCCGACGAAACGCCGAGCCAAGGCAGGTTCGCCACATCCGGCAGGCTCGTCGTAATGACCCAGCAGCCAACAGCCCCCAGGCGGCCCGATCGCTCGTCAGCCAAGCCTTAGAACAGTGACGAAGACTGGTACTGGGTGGATGAATGGAACGCTCGAGGAGCTGGCCCGATCTGTTGCCTTGACTATCATCGGGCGCGCGGAAGAGCGTAACTAGGTCTAAGGTTTTGCAAAGCGCCGGCAGAGCGCTGGAGCGGTGAAGCCAAGGAGGATGAGGCGATGATAAAAGGCATCAAATGTAAGGCCGCCATGCTGGCCATGTTCCTTGCCAGCCCGGCCTTGGCTCAGTCCCAGCAGCAAGCCGCAGCGCCGTCTGCCTTGGCGCGAAATTTCGAGGGGGTCTGGACGAACGCGACCGTCACCCAACTTGAGCGACCCGTAACCTATTCTCAGCTTGTCGTTCCGAAGGACCGAGCCGACGCGGTGGAAAAGGCGACGACCGCGCGGCGCGAAGCGGCAAACGGGGCCTCGGACCTCAGCCAGGGCACCTTTAAGGATGAGAACAGCCAGGCCGGATACAACGCCTTCTGGATCGATTCCGGCGACGGGCTTATGCGCGTTCGTGGAGAAGCACGGTCCTCATTTATCACCAGTCCCGCCGATGGGAAGATGCCATTCCGCAATCGCCAGAAGAGCCTGGCGCTCACGCTTCGCGACGGTGTCGAGTATCGGTCCGGAAAGGGCGCATATGCGGGTCCAGAGGATCTTCCCCTCCGCGAGCGTTGCCTGATCGCACAGAGCGACGCCGGCGGGCCCATCATGCTGAACGCGCTCTATAACAACAACTACAGCTTCTTCGTCACGCCGGGCTACTTCGTAATCGACCTGGAGATGAACCACGATGTGCGGATCGCCCCGATCTTCGCATCCGCGGCAAAGGCCCGCGCATCTCACCAGCCCGCCATAATCAGGCCCTGGCTGGGCGATACGGTGGCGTGGTGGGAAGGCGATACGCTTGTTGCCGAGACGAAGAACGTCAACCCCATCCAAGAAGGACGGACCGTGACGCCGGTTTCAGCGCAGGGCACGGTGACGGAGCGTTTCAAGCGGATCGCCAAGGACGAACTTCTCTATCAGTTCAAAGTTGAGGATGCGGCGCACTACACGCAAGCCTGGTCGGGCGAATATGCCTTTAAGCCCGCCAAGGGTCAGATCTACGAATACGCCTGCCACGAGGGGAACTACGCGATGGGCGGGATCCTCCGCGGCGCCAGGCTCGCAGAAGCGGCTGCCAAAGGTGGAAGGTGATCAGGAACCCCCGCCCCACGGGCCGGAAATTGCACACCTGAGCAATTGGTGGAATTTGGCTGAGCTTGATTCATTCCTTCTTGGCGTCTCACAAAATTGCAGGTGAAGATTGGAATGGCGTTTTTGAATTAGCCCTCGATTACCGATTTTGCGGCGCGCGATCTGCGAATAACGAAATCCGTTAGCCTGGCCAGTTGTTTGCTTTTCCACATCCAAACCACAGCCTAATGACGATCTATACAAAGAATACGCATAGCAACTTTGGTCTGGAATCTATGAATTGCCCCAAACATTCATCCAACATTTCCCTAAGGGAAACGCTCTGCTTGTTGCTTTTTTCGCAAAGCCAGATAGCGGCTGCCGACGCATCGCGCGAGGCGCTGCGCAAGCGGATGGCTGCGTGCGCCGCTGCGAACTGGGGAATTTAACTTCGGCCGAAATGAGGATGCTCAGAGCGGTATTGACACCTGATCGAGAATTTCTTGGATCGCAGGGAGTCGCCACATGCCCAGCCGGCGGGTGATCCACGTCGTTGACGACGACGATGGCGTTCTTGAATCTTTAGGCCTGCTGCTGAGCGTCGCAGGCTACAGTGTTTTGACCTATACCTCCGGTATCGCGTTTCTGGCCAAGCTCGATCCGTCGATCCCTGCATGTGTACTGCTAGATTTTCATATGCAGCACATGGACGGCTTGGAAGTGCAACGTCGACTGGTTAAGCGCGGCAGCGCATTTCCAATTATTTTACTGACTGGCCAAGGGGACCTCTCAATTGCCGTTCGAGCGTTGAAGAACGGCGCGTTCGAGTTCTTGGAGAAGCCCTATCCGAACGATTTGCTGCTCCAGGCTGTCGCCGAGGCCTTTGCAAAACTTGAAGGCTGCAATTTCGACCGCGCAACGACGGTCCAAGCCAAGGCGGGTGTCGCTAAGTTGATCCGCCGCGAAACAGATGTCATGCGCGGCCTGCTCGCGGGGTTGCCCAATAAGTTGATCGCCCACGAACTGGGCATCAGTGTCAGCACTGTCGAAATTTACCGGGCCGAGATTATGGGCAAATTCCAAGCTAAAAGTCTTTCCGAAGCGGTGCGCATCGCGCTTGCCGCAGGCTTGGAGCCGTTGCCAAGGCTTTGACCTACCAACCACAGACTCTCAGCTTTTGACTTTGACCCTGGCCCTGGCTGGGTTGAAAAATTCCCTCGATTAAGAATTCAGCGGCTTTATCCCGGCTGCCAGCGCCATTCGCACCAAGGCAGATAAGCTGCGCACATCGAGCTTATCCATCACGTTGGCGCGGTGGATTTCGACGGTCCGCCCGCTGATCTGCAGTTCATGGGCGATCAATTTATTGGGCAGGCCGGCCAGCAGCCCCTGGGTCACCTGCAACTCTCGGGCCGTAAGCTTAGCCAACCGAGTCTTTGCCTCCAGAACGGCGGCCTCCTCCCTATGGCTGGCCTCCAGCCGGCTGAAGGCGTCCTTTACCGTCGCCAGGAGCAGATCACTGGAATAGGGCTTTTCAAGGTATTCAAAGCCCCCGTTCTTCATGGCCTGAACCGCGACGGAAACCTCGCCTTGCCCGGTCAGCAAGATCACCGGCCAGGTTACGCCGCGCGCGATGAACTGGCGCTGCACCTCCAGCCCGTCGATCTGCGGCATATTAATGTCCAGCAGCACACAGGCTGGCACTGCCGTGTCGACCCCCGCCAGGAAGGCGACGCCTGAAGGCCAGGCGACAACAGTGTAGCCCGCCGCATCCAAAAGGAGTTCTGCGGATTCACGAACATCTGTGTCGTCGTCGACGATATGCAGCATTCGACTAAACGGCATGGCGCAGCGCCTTTCGCGCGAGCGGAATGGTGAAACGGAAGTCAGCGCCTGAAGAGGAAGTTTCCAGCCAAATTTTCCCCCCGTGCGCCTCAATGATGCGGCGGCAGATTGAAAGCCCCACCCCCATGCCGACGCTCTTGGTGGACTGCAATGGAGAGAATAGCTTGTCGGCCACTTCCGGCGCGATGCCGGGGCCTGTGTCACACACCGCTATTTCCACCTGATCGCCACGCGCCGCTGCGCTGATCGTAAGCTGGTTAGGCCCAGGCCCTGCGCGCATGGCTTCCGCGGCATTGCGGATGAGATTTACCAGCACTTGTTGAATTTGAATCCGGTCGGCCACGATGCGCGCGCCCCTTTGCGAAATCTCAACCCGCAGCGCGATCTGAGCCGCTTGCAGTTCAGGCAGCGCCAGGGCAACGGCATCATCAACCAGCGGCGCCAGTTGTTCGATCCGCGCGTCGGTTTCACCGCGATCGATGAAGTCTCGCATGCGTCGCACGATCTCGCCGGCCCGAACGGCCTGGTTCTCTGCATGGCTGGCGGCGCGTACGACCCTCTGATGGGCTGATGCCTCAAACGCCTGGCCACCATCGCCAATCAAGATCTTCAGGGCGCCCATTGAGTTCGCGATGGCGGTCAGGGGCTGGTTGAGTTCATGCGCTAAGGCCGCAGCCATCTCGCCCATGGCGTTTAACCGCGACACATGAGCCAGTTCAGAGCGGAGTGTTCTCAAGTGGTCGCCACGAAGCTCAAGTTCGGCCAGCGCGCGGCGCTCCTCGGTGACGTCGCGATAGATTTCGACTGAACGCAAATGATCGCCTTCATCGGAATAAAAGAAACGCCTTATGCCGTTGAAATCACGGATCTCGCCATCGGCACGCCGCATGCGCACTTGAACGTACTGCTGGTGTTTGCGGGCCTCGACATCCAGCTCATGATCTGGTGCCTTTCCCACCCTCAAGGACTCCAGCTTTTCGAAGCTGCCCTCTAATCCTCCGGGTGGTAACCCCAGAAGTCGCTCGAAGCCAACGTCGGCGACGAGCGTTCCCGTGGCGTGGTCGCCATCAATGATGCCCAGATCATAAGCGTCCACGGCCAGCCGCAGACGCATCTCACTTTCTGCCAAAGACTGTTCCCTCGACCGCGCCTCTTGCGCCATCTTGTGACGTTCGGTCACGTCGCGAACGACGGTCAGCAGGCCCGTAATATTGCTGTCTGCGTCTCGGATTAATGTTGTGCGCCCCTGCGCCCAGCCAAAGTCCCCATCCGCTCGCCGATATTTGAATTCGCGTTCATCATCAGAGTTCAGCGACTTCGTTTCATTAAAATATTCCGTGTAAGGAATATTTATATCAGAAACTATAGTTTCATTTAGATTTCTACCGATCCATAAATCGGGATCTAGTCCTGTAAATTTCTTCACAGAAGGCGATACATATTCAATTATACCGCTATTATTGGCCTTGACGATTACATCCCCGATATTCTCAGCAATCAGGCGATAGCGTGCTTCACTTTCTTTTAGCTGATCAAGCGCGTCTGCCTCTGCGGCTTCAGCCGTCCTTTGGGCCTGCTGGGTCGTCTGGTGAAGGGCACGCTCAGCTTCCATTGCGATCGATAAGACAAGCTCATTAGCCAGCTGCCGAAAGAGGTCCAGCTCAAGCGCACCGAAGGCATCAGGGCGGTCGGCATAGACAACCAAGGCACCGCGGATTTCCTCCCCATGAAAGAAGGGTACGGCGACGGCGGAACGAATCCCAAAAGAGGCGGCCCGATTGCGCCAGGGCGCATAGACCGGATCGGTCTGGCCGTCGCGCATGACCTCCACAGAACCCCGTCGAATGGCTCGCCCAACGGGGCCGCGGCCGATGGCCTCATCTTCATTCCAGCTCAGATTGAGGCCGTCCAAATAGTCTCTTGCGCGCCCGGCTCCAGAGACGAGTTTGATCGCCTTACTGGGGGCAGGCTCTGCAAGGAAAACGGCGGAGAGGATATAGTGGTCGTCTTCGACGATGGCCCGGCAGACGCTCGCGGTCACCCCCTCCAGACTTACGGAATGTAGCAGGGCTGAAGTCGACCTTGAATAGGCCCGGAGCGCCCAGTTTTGGGATTGGAGTTGGGCTTCCTTTTTGACGATGGCTTCGCTCGCGGCGCGACGCTCTGTGATGTCGCGAATGACCGACATCAGGCCAATAGGCTTGCCTTCCGCATCTCGGATAAGGCTGGGGTTGCCTTGTGCCCAGCCCAAAGACCCATCCGCCCTTCGATATTCATATTCTCTGGAAGGCTCCGCCGGCGGGGTGCCCTCGCCAAATCGAGACCCGAAATATTCACTTATAAATGAACTCTTTTTTGAATCATTTATATTATCAATATTATCGAATATACGTTTTCCTATATAATAATTCGACTCCAATCCCGTAAGTCTTTTAATGGAAGACGAAATATAATCAATAAAACCATCTACATTACAAGTATATATAACGTCATCTGCATTTTCTGCAATCAGCCGATATCTATTTTCGCTTTCACGAAGATTCTCGATCGCCACCTCTCGCGCGATCTCAGCCGCGCGTTGGGCGTTTTCAGCATGACCCAAGGCTGCGCGCTCAACTTCAATCGCTGACGAAAACGCAAGCTCGTCAGCAAGTTGCCGAAATAACGTCAGCTCCAGCAATCCGAACGAATCTGGACAGGCGGCATAGACAATCAAGACGCCGGCAATCGAACCCTCACAGAAGAAGGGAACCGTCACGCTCGAGCGGATGCCAAAGCGGGCGGCACTCTCCTTCCAGGGCGCAAACACCGGGTCGGTCTCGCAGTCGCCCACAACCTCAACTGTGCCACCGAGAATGGCGCGGCATGTGGGGCCGCCGCCTCCAATCTGGGTCTCATCCCAGCTGAGATTTAGGCCGTCCACATATCCCCGTGCCCGGCCGGCCGAAGAGACAATCTTGACCGCTTTACTTGGCAAGGGCTCCACGAGGCCCACGAGCGCCAGGACATAGGTGTCGTCTGCGACAATTGCCTCGCAGAGGCTGGAGACCACACCCTCCAGGCTTTCGGCATGAAGCAAGGTTGCGACAGACCTTGTCGAGGCCGCGAGCGCCCAGTTCAGTCGAGCCTCCCTGTCTTGCAGGGCTTTTTGCAAGACCTCACGCTCCGTAACATCTTGGGACCAGATCGTGATTCCGCCGATTTCCTCGGCGTCGGTGCGCCAGGGCCTGACCTCCCAGCTCAGGTATTGAATGCGCCCGTCGGCACGGACGAATTGTTGGCAATTTTCTGAAAGGGTTTCGCCGCGCAGTGCCCGCTGATGGATCGCCTTCCAGTCCTCGGAAATCTCCCCGGGGAAGACTTGATCATGACGTTTACCGACGACATCGCCCGCTAGCCCGTAGTCGTCCATCCAGGCCGGGCTCGCCGCCAAATAGGTCATATCCAGGTCGAACATCGCGATGGCGGACTTAGAGCCCGACACAAACTGGTGGAGCGTCCTCATAAGTACCTCCTATTCGCCCACCAGCCGCAGTAACGCTTGGGATGGATATTGCGGAAAGGCCAATACACAGACTTCGGGACACCGATCCAAACGATCTGTCATTTTCTCATAAGCATAATTTATGAAATGCATCACTCGTGATTTTGCCCCACCTTTATATACGTATTTTTACGTACCCGGCCCGAGGATGCGGCCGCCTCGGCGATTACAGATAATATTCAATCTCAAATGAAATATAATTCCTGTAATTAATCCCTTAATGGATTTTGATTTACAGAATAATATCATCTGTTATTTTGTTTATACTTGGACCAATACACAAAAAATCACCACCCCCAAATCCCCTATATTAATATGATTATTTACTTCTGGACGTCCCAAAAAAGACCCCGGGCGAGCGCCGCAATCCGTCTAAAACGCTGTTGATCGCAGCGGGGCGATACCTCGATCGGCCGCTTCTTAAATAAGCTACGTAGTAACCCCGATTCCTCCGCTACGCGTCCATCCCTAGAATAGGGTTGTGATGGATTCCAAATGGCCTGGTCCCGACGCGATCTCAAACCCTGCTGGCGCGACAAGTGAGGCGCCACCTCCGCTTGCCGATTTTGTCCCTCCTTGCGCACCGCACGCACGGCCTTCCTGCTCAGGCTTGAACGAGACCCTAGCGGTTACAGCCCCCCCCTCGGAACAGGTCGGGCTTTTCAATTTGTCGGGCGAACTGGCGGCACCATACAACCCAAGCCTGAAACACCCGCCGCCCTTTCAGGGCGCCACAGATCCTTGGACTGACCGGATTGTAAGGCTCTCGGCCAATGGCATTGTTCAAACCGATCCTGAAGGTCGAATTACGTGGGTGAATTCCGCTTTTGAAACCCTGACCGGGTACACAAGCGCAGAAGTCCTAGGCCAGACCCCCGGTCGCTTGTTGCAATGTCAGCAGACTGACCCATCGGTCATCAAGGCGATCAGGGTGGCCCTTGCGAACCGCGCGCCGATCAAGGCTCAAATTCTCAATCGCGCGAAAGGTGGCCGGCTCTATTGGCTGGATCTCGAAATTCAGCCCGCCTTTGATGCTGAGGGCGAGCTTGAGGGCTTCATAGCGATCGAAACGGATATTTCGGAGCTCATGGAGGCGCATGAGCAAAAGCGCGAGGCGCTCGAAGCGGCCAAGTTGGCTCTTGCGGCGCGTTCGGCTTACCAAGAAGCCTTGGATCGTTTCGCAATCGTCGCGATCACCAGCAACCGTGGCGACATCATTTTTGCGAACGAGCGCTTTTGCGCCGTCAGCGGTTATTCAACTGAAGAACTCCTCGGCAAGAACCATCGGATGCTGAATTCAGGCCAACATCCGAAATCATTTTTCATTGATCTCTGGCGCACCATCTCCTCGGGACGTCCTTGGCACGGCGAAATCTGCAACCGGAACAAGAACGGCGAATTCTATTGGGTCGACACCACCATCGTCCCGCTGATCGGGCTCGATGGGCGCCCCGAACAGTTCGTTTCCGTGCGATACGACGTAACCGAGCGAAAACTTGCCGAGGCACGCCACCAGATTTTGCTTGCAGAGCTAAGGGACCGTAGCCGGGCGGCAGAAGAGGCGGCTCTCGCCCAGGGTGAGTTCCTGGCCAACATGAGCCACGAGCTGCGTACGCCAATGAATGGCGTGATCGGTATGCTTGATCTGCTGATGATGACGGACCTCGACGCTGAGCAACACCTGCGCGCCTGCGTCGCGCTCAAATCAGCTCGGAATCTGCTCGTTATCCTGAACGACATCCTCGACTTCTCCAAGGTCGAGAGCGGGCAAGTCACTCTGGAAAGGATTGCCTTCCAACCCGCCGCCCTCACCGAAGAACTTTGCTTCCTGATGCGCAATCAGGCTTCGGAAAAGCAACTGCGAATGGTTTGGACCGTTGCGGAAGATGTTCCGACGTGGGTCGTGGGCGATCCGACGAAGTTACGCCAAGTCCTGAATAACCTGGTAAGCAACGCCATCAAATTTTCCAGCCAAGGGGAAATTACAATTGAGGTGAGCTACGGCCTTAACGGTCCGGATAGCCAGCTAAGATTTGCCGTAAGAGACATGGGCATTGGTATTAGTGAGGACGCGCAAACCAAGATCTTCGATCGCTTCGTTCAGGCCGACGCGAGTACGACGCGCAGATTTGGCGGTACAGGCCTTGGTCTGATCATAAGCAAGAACCTGGTTCAACTCATGGGGGGCGAGATTGGCGTCCAAAGCGCGCCGGGTTTGGGAAGCACCTTCCGGTTTACAATCCAGGCGCCGCCAGCTGAGATGCCACGTGTCGAGGCTGGGGACGTCTCACTCAGATCGATAGCGACCCGACCACGCCAAGTCCTGGTGGTTGATGACCACCCGATAAACCGCATGATCGTCCAGATGTGCCTGGAGCTTGCCGGACATGAGGTCACGCTCGCCTCAGACGGCGCTGAAGCCGTCCAGGCCATGGTCGATCATACCTACGATATCGTCTTGATGGACATTCAGATGCCGGTCATGGACGGCCTGACCGCAACGGCGAAAATTCGCGCGATGCCGCAGCCGCGCTGTGACGTACCGATCATCGCCCTGACCGCAAACGCAATGTCAGGTGACCGCGAACGGTATCTTGCCTGTGGAATGAACGACTATATCGCCAAGCCCATTGATCAGGTCGCGCTGCTCGAAACCATCGAGCGGGTGTCAGCCGCGGCTAGAAATGGGCTGACTATTGATCTGGGAGGGCTTGCCTGCGCATCATCTATACCAGCAGCCGAACGAGCCTAGATGCGATCGAAACGCCTCCTTATCGTCGACGACGATGATAATATTCTCGATTTACTCCGGTATCACCTGAGCGAGTTTGAAGATATTCAAACGGCCTCCTGCGGCGCCGCAGCGATCCGTATGGCGCGCGAGCGGCGGCCAGACCTCATCCTTCTCGATGTGCAAATGCCAGATCTCGACGGCTTCGCCACCTGTCAAGCTTTGCGCAGCGATACTGAGCTTACTGACGTTCCAATCATATTCCTGACCGCGCGCCAGGATAGTCGAACGATTGTAAAGTGCTTCAAAGTCGGCGGGAATGACTTCATCGCCAAGCCGGTTAACCCAGCGGTGCTGCTGCAGTCTGTGCAGTCTCATTTGCAAGTATAGCCCGTTCATGGACCCGGCTCTGAAGGCTATCCAGCAGCGGTTCATCGCAGGCTGTAGCTCAGATTTAGCGGAAATTCGAAGGCACCTTTCCGGCTTCGTTGTTGAAGATCTGGGGCGCAGAATCCATAACTTGGCGGGCCTGGCAGGGAGTATCGGCTTCGAACAGCTCAGCGCCGTCGCGCAGGAATTGGAAGATGTGCTTGCGACCGGAGGCATTGTCGAAGACGGCCAACTTCGACGCTTGGAAACCGCACTCATGTCCGCGATCGGTTCGTATCACGAAAACCGAATGTGAATCGGCGCGCCCAAAGTTACGCTTATCAATTCGCCGAAGCCGTTTCATATAGCCAAACTCCGACTGCTTTTTCCCGGCTGTCAAAACCAACGCCCAGCCGCTGGAATTCCGCAGCGATGGCCGCAACAGTTCGGGTGTTCGCTTCGACGGGTCCGCGCATTCCCTCCAGGCGCTTGATCGTCTCGAGGCTCAAGCCTGCACCTCTGGCGAGGGCGGCCTGATCCATCCGCAGGATCGCGCGTGCCGCGCGGATTTGCTCTCCCGACAGGCCAGCAGTCTGATGGTCCACGAAAACCTCCTCGGCCAGGCCCCAAAACTCCGTCTCTTCTCCGAGCTGGGGAGTGCCTGCCAAGCAAGTTAACTAAAGACACCTGAGGTGGAATTCAGGGATTATACTTACGAAAAATCATCTATCGGCGGATTTACAAAAAATTCGGGCCGCCCGAGAGGCCGATGTCAGTAAAAATACCTACGTAGTTTCCCGTATAAAGAAACCATTCCGCATAACTGTTGCGACTGGGCCGAGACATCCGCAGAATGTCGGGGGAACGCCGCGCCCCATCCAATAGCCTTGGCCGATTTGCATCCCAAAACGCTCCGGCCTCGGGGTGGGCCGGATGTGGATTTGCGGCCCACCGAGACTGTGCCGTGGACGAACTTGCGATCTCGTGGACGCTAACGATCGGTCAGGCGGATGCCTCCCATCCAACGCCAGGGATTAAGAGGCGGATCATACCTGGCCACCGACGACACGGGCGTTTGCTTCAAGCGGCCTGGACGACCTGCTCGAAGAGGTCAGCGGGATAGGCCGACACGAAGCTTGTGACTTTCAGCTTGGACCTGACCTGTTCCACTTGCCTGTCCCATATTCCGGGCCAATTGACGCCCAATAGCGGAGGGGTCCTGCGCCCGTGCGCCCAAGCGTCGAGTATGGTGCGCATCATGATCGCAGCGCCTTCCGGTCGTTCGAATACGATCAGGGTGAATATGATCGCAAGGTGCATTGCGGCTGGGGGGTATCCACACTGGGCAAGCTGGAAGGCCAAGAGGGCCGAGTCATGCAATCGGGTGGCTTCGTAACCTCCGACAATTCGCCAAAGCCCATGGCATTGTTGGAGACGTGTATGGAGATAAGGCAGCGGCGGGGGGAGCCCGACAAGCGGCGGAGCTTCACGGTCAGCGACCGCAAGGTCAGAGCCGCTCGCAACGACACCTTCAAGAAACAGGCCCCCGAGCGACCGCTTAGAGCAACGCGCCAGAGCCGCGCGCGTGAAGGGCCTCGGATAGCCCTGAGCAAAGGCACCGGCGACACCAGGAAAGGCCATGGCCGACATGGCCGCCCGCTCCTGCACGCGCGTCGAAATAAGACCACTCATCGAACAGCTCGTCGACACCAGGTTTAGGCTTCCCCCCCGTTGACGAGGCGCATCGAGGAGATCCCAAAGCGCCATCCAGAAAGCCATAGGAATCGGTTCCGGCGGCTGGCTAAAGTTATCAGATGGCGGTTCCGAGGCGATCGGCTCGCCGATGTAACCCTCAGCCGTGGCGTCATAGATGCGGCGCGCCCGTTCAGGTGCCGCGACCGCGCCATGCAGCCATAAGGCCGCCAAGGCCTTGACGACAGCGGGGGCAGGCTGGGACTTCAGGCGCACACCCAGGCCTCTGGCAACACCGTCCTCCGCACCTGCCCCGGCAAGGGCTTGAAACATCTCGCGATCAGGAGTGCTATTCATCGCCAATCAACCGACGGTTGAAATGCCACACACATGAAAAGCGATCGCCCGTCTTGGGGGTCATGGCGCCGTGACCGGACAGATCCTTTGCGAAGGGGCAGTTGATGTCGGGAATTCCAGATCGCACAACTCTAGGCTCGCAATAGCGCCTTTCCGGCCTCGACGAGCATCTGCGGCAGCGCCAGGGCGATCTGAGCAATATCGCGCTGCAGCTGGCCCAAGGCGCCAGGCTCGTCGCGCACCAACACGGGCGCTAGGGAAAATGTTGTCCTGGGATTGTCGGGATCGGAATAGGTGATTGTGACTTGCCAAGACGCCTTGAGAACTCCGTCGAGTGAGAGTCTGGCGATGCCGTCGGCGAGTAAGCGGGCATGCTCTACGGCATTGCAATAGAACCAGACTGTCGGGACCTTCCAGGCAGAGCCGTCCAAATGCGGATGACCTTCGCAGGACCAACAAGTCTCGAACAGGCCGCTGCGTGTCATGGCGTAAACCAGACCCGTAATCCCCGGCTCGATCGGATAGGCGTCCGGATCGCTTGAAAGGGCGTAGGGCGCGTCCGTGCATGCGGGAGAACAGAGGCATTGGCATCTCGTGGAGCCACAGGCGGCGCAAGTCTTCGTGCACATGTCCCCGCAGACCCGGCCATTGAAAGCCGGTCCCTCGGCGGCAAGGGTGAAGGCCGCTTTGGTGCGGCGCTCCAGCCTAGGCGTTTGGTGGTTGCGCTGGATTCGCATCGTCGATCATCCCACCGCCGAGGCCCGCAAAACGCTCGCTTTCTGGTAAAGACCGCGGGCGCCGGGTGCCTGAACAATGTTCTCGGTCAGGCCCAGGATTGTCTCAGCGCTGCCGAGTAATAGCGCCCCGTCCGGCGCCAGGGCCTTCGCCAATTCCTCAAGAACAAAGCGTTTCCGGTTCGGGTCAAAATAGATGAGAACGTTTCGGCAGAAGATGACGTCAAATAGCCCGAGTCCCGAGGCACCCCTCAGCAAATTGTGGTGCCGGAACGTCACCATGCTTCGCAGTTGGGCGCTCACCCGCCAGCCGTCTCCGTCCCGTTCGAACCATCGCTGCTGGCGTTCTGGGGACAGACCCCTTCGCACCTCAAAGTCGCTATAAACGCCCTTGCGGGCCTTCGTCAGAATGGTCTCGGAAAAGTCCGTCGCGAGAATCTCCACGTCCCGAAGGGCGGCCATGCCCGCCATTTCGTGGAGGGCGATGGCGAGCGAATAGGGTTCCTGGCCGCTTGAGCAGGCCGCGCACCAGAACCGAAGCTTTTGACCCACCCCACGCTTGGCGATCAGCGCGGGAAACACCAGCGTCTTGAGAGCCTCGAACGGCGCGCCGTCCCTGAAGAATGACGATTCATGGGTGGCCAGCGCTTCAACGCACTTACTAATCAGAGGCTCCGCGGCGGTCTTGCGAATAATCGCCAGTAATGCCGGCACGTCGGCTAGCCCTTCCGATCGAGCGATCGGGTCAAGTCGTCCGCGCAACAGGTAAGCCTTTTCCGGGCCAAGGACGAGGCCGGAACGCTCCAAGATGAGTGCGCAGAAGTGGTCGAAATCAGGGCCGATCATGCCGCCACCGCCGTCGCACAGCGCAGCCAGGGTCCGATATCGGCCAGCGGCATTATCCGTTCAGCTCGGCCGGTGGCAGCAGCGGCGCCGGGCATTCCCCACACCACGCTGCTCGCCTCGTCCTGGACCACAAAGCGTCCCCCGGCATCACTTAGCGCCACACAGCCCTTGGCACCGTCAGCACCCATTCCAGTAAGGATCAAGCCAAGCACGCCTGCCCCATAGACAGCCGCCAGGCTGCGGAACATCGGATCCACTGCAGGACGACAAAAACTTTCCGGAGGGTTCTGGTTCAGGCGCACGGTTGGACCGGCCCGTTCGGCCATAACCGTCATGTGCCAGCCCCCGGGCGCAATGTAACAATGCCCCGCTTTGACAACCTCTCCCTCACGGCCCTCACTGCAAGGCCGATCGCCGGCGCGAGCCAGCTGTTCGGCCAGAAGCATCGTGAATGTCGCCGGCATGTGTTGCGTCAGGAAGATCGGCTGCGTCACTGAGCCCTTCAGAGCTTCAAAGACTTTCAGAAGGGCTGGAGGGCCGCCGGTCGAAGCACCGATGGCCAGGACCGTCGGGGTTACCTTTGGGCCCGACCTCGGAGGGCTCGGCGGCGGATCGGAAATCGTAGACGTGAGCTTGCCGGAAGCGATAGCTTTGCGCGGAATTGGGGCGACCGCCTTCACCTTGGCGATCAATTCACGCATGAACGCATCGGCGGCTCCGAGACTGCCCTGCGGCTTGGCAATATAATCGGAAGCTCCAAGCTGCAGTGCGCGCAGGCTGATTTCCGCGTTTCGGCGCGTCAAAGTTGAAACCATCAGCACGCGCAAGTTGGGGTTCGCTGCGAGAATGAGCGGGAGTGCGGCAATGCCATCCATGACCGGCATTTCGATGTCGAGGACGACCACGTCGACCTGCTTGCGATCAAGCTCTGCGAGCGCAGCTTCCCCATGGGGCGCTGTCGCAACGACAACAATGGCGGGGTCCGTCGCCAGTTGACGCGAAATCAATCCCCGCACGATCGCCGAGTCATCGACGACCATCACACGAATGACGTTGTCACCAGCTTCCGGCGATCCCGATGCAAGCGGCGCTGAAGCGATGCTCATAGCGTTCCTGTCATCGCAATAGTCGCGTTCGTCCCGCCAACCCAACTGGGCCGCAAGCCCCAAACCGCAACCGATCCAACGTAGCTTACGACCATGTCGCACCTCGACATTACGAACATCATGTGACCCCCCAAAAAGCGCTCTAAGCGACGATCAGCTAACACCAACAAGACTCCCGCGGCCGATGCTCGGTCGCGGGATTTGACGCCTAGTTGGCAAGGAAGTTTTCCATCTCAGCGCTGAGTTGCTCCGACTGCACAGCCAACTCGGCTGAGGCATTGAGCAATTCTGCAGAGGCCGCGCTCGTCTGCCCAACAGCCTCGTTCACCCCGCTGATGTTCGTCGACACTTCCTCCGTGCTGGAAGCGGCCTCAACGACATTGGAGGAGATTTCGGCTGTCGCGGCGGACTGTTCCTCGACAGCGCTGGCGATCGCCGAGGCGATGTCTGCGACCTTGCTGATGGTGTCGGCAATTCCCTGGATCGCCGATACCGAGGTCGCCGTCGCCGCCTGCATTGCGGAAACCTGCGAGGAAATCTCGTGGGTCGCCTTGGCGGTTTGGTCTGAGAGGCTCTTCACCTCAGAGGCCACGACGGCGAACCCCTTACCTGCGTCCCCCGCGCGAGCCGCCTCAATGGTCGCGTTAAGAGCCAGGAGCTTGGTCTGACCTGCAATGTTGTTGATGAGGGTGACGACATTGCCAATCTTCTGTGCCGCATCAGCCAGCGTCTGGATCGAGGTGCTTGTCCGCTCGGTCTCGGCGACCGCCTGTTGGGTGATCGCAGTAGATTGCGTCACCTGACGTGCGATCTCGCTGATCGAGGCCGATAGCTCCTCGCCAGCAGCCGCGACCGTTTGCACGTTCGAGGAGGCGACGCGGGCCGCTGAGGCTACGGAGGCCGCCTGGTTTGTCGCCTGCTCGGCCGTCTTGGCCATGGCCTCCGCGGTGGCCCGCATCTCCGATGCGGCCGAGGCGACAATCCCGGAGATCTGCTGCACCCGCTCTGCGACCTTGCGCTGGGAGGTAATGTCGGAGGCATATTTCACGACTTTGAACGGCTTGCCGTTGAGGTCGAAAATCGGATTGTAGCTCGCTTGAATCCAAATTTCCCTGCCGCCCTTGCCGACCCGTTTGTACTGGCCGGCGTCATATTCGCCTCGGCCGAGCTTGGCCCAGAACATTTGGTAATCAGCGCTCTGTCGGTGGGCCGGATCGACAAACATGCTGTGGTGCTGACCGACGACCTCAGAATGTGAGTAGCCAAGTGCGGACAGGAAGTTGTCGTTGACCTCAATGACCTTACCGGTCAGGTCGAATTCGATAACGGCCTGCGACTTGTTGATTGCGTCGAGCTGGCCCTGAAAGTCAGCGTTCTGGAGCTTCTGGGCGGTCACGTCCGTCGCGTATTTGACCACCTTGAACGGCTTGCCGTTCCGGTCGAGAATTGGGTTGTAGCTTGCGACGATCCAGACTTCGCGGCCGCCGCGCCCAATGCGCTTGTATTCGCCAGAGTCAAATTCGCCCCGTCCGAGTTTGTCCCAGAATTGGCGGTATTCGGCTGACGCGGCGAAGACCGGATCGACGAACATGCTGTGATGGTGCCCGACGATGTCGCCCAGGCTGTAATCTAGGGTCTTCAGGAAGTTCTGATTGGCGTTGAGAATTTCGCCGGTCATTGTGAATTCGATGACGGCTTGTGCTTTGTCGATGGCAGCGAGCATGCCTTCACGCGTCCGGGCGTCGGTGACGTTTTCCCATTCCAGTACGTTGCCGATGTACTCACCCGTCGCCGTTTCGACAGAGCTGATACGCAGCGAGAAACGCAAATCTCCCACACTGATTTCCGCGACATGCGGTGTCGCGCGAGGCCGTGACAGCATCTGGCGCTGATGAGCGGGGTTTTTGTGGAACCCGTCGATGCACACCCCGATGAGATTTTCAAAATTCATCTGCGGGAAGGCCTTCTGGAAGAGGGCCAGGTTTTCGCTCAGCAGCTTTTCGGTCGCTTCGTTGGCATAGGTGATTTCCAACTCGCGGTTCACCATCATCACGGCGTTGGCGGACGCCGAAACCGCGGCGTTCGCAAACGTCGCCTCGACGTCAGAGATTTGGTTTTCGAAGTGTTCAGGCAATTTCTTGGCGGTGGCGGTTGTCATGTCGGATTCCTCTGAGTTCTAATGATCGTTGGGGGATGCGATGAAAGGGATTGGGCAGAAGGCCCGACGGCTCCGGGAGCGCACTTGGATGGCCATTTCGTCAGGCGACATGGGCAAGTCCCCCAAGCGTTAGGACCTGCTCGATGTTGAGGACCAGCAGCAGTTCGCCCTCCAGGCGGTAGAGGCCGTCACAGAGCCCGCGCCAATTTGCAGACATCGTTATGGGCGTCGGCTCGTAGCTGTCGGACGACATCCAAAGAACATCGCCAATATCGTCCACCAGAAGTGCGTAGAGCTCACCTGAGCGATCGACGATCACGCTCATGAACCCACCGACTTCAGCTCGGGGCTCCATTTTCAAACGGCGTCGAAGGTCAATCGCCGTGACAATGCGGCCACGTAAATTCAGGGATCCGGCGACTTCGGGCGGTGCCAAAGGCACCCGGTTGATCGCCGTCTGGTCGATCACATCCTGGACCCGAAGGACCGGAACCCCGAACCACTGCGAACCCACCCGCACGGAGACAAAGCCCTCCGTCGCGCCGGCTGCCTGAGTGTCGGATTGCGGGCTCATGCCACACCTCGCATAGGTTCTTTGAAGGCGACCGAGGCGGCCTGGATCAGGCTCGCGACATCGGAATGATCGCTGCTCGGACCAAGGTCCTCGCGGCCAAGGCCCATGAATGGGGTGCGGTGCCAGTTGGTCGCTTGCCGCAGGGCCTGAACGAGATCTTTGTTCGCCGGCTTATCTGGACTGTCGGCCAGGATGAGGCTGAAGGTATCGCCGCGAGCGTGAAGGTCGAGCGCAGCTTGCGCATCGGCAGCCACCGTAACCTGATAGCCCGCCTTGCGGAGCATGGGCTCCAGCATCAATTGGCTGAAGCGGCTTTGATCAATGATGAGCAGGCGCTTATCCGTCAGTGGATCGCTTAGGGTCTCGGACGACGGTGCCTGTGAGATCTTTTGAACGGGCTCGACCGCTCCGGTGCGCCAGACATGGGCGATGTCGATCAGTTCTGTCGCCACGCCGTCGATGATGAGGCTGCCAAGCGCCCCAGGCCGGCCCGGGCCGAGATCCAGTGTTGCCGAGCTTTCGACAATATCGACAACCTCTCGCACCAACAGGCCCACGGATTGATCATCGCGGGCGAAGACGAGGAGCGGCCGACGCTCGGAGGCGTCCCATTCGGGGAGTTGGTCAGGTTCGACACCCACAACCGGCATCAACCGGCCGCGATATTGAATGACCCGACGTCCATCGACGGTCTCGAGCTGTTGACGATCGATCTCCTCGATGCGTGACACCGTGGCGAGCGACGTGGCCTTGAGGGCGCCATCTGTTGTGCGGAAAACCAAAATGGCTGTCCGGTTGTCGGCGTGCATGACCGCCGCGGCGTCTTCGACCTGCATGGTCCCAGCCGCGACTTGGGCAGCCCCGGTCTCCACCGAAATTCCCTTGAAATCGAGGATGAGAATGACCGCGCCGTCGCCAAGGATCGTTGCGCCTGAGTAAAGCTTGAGGTGGCGAAGGACCGTCGAGACCGGCTTGACGACGATCTCCTCGGTATCGAACACGCGGTCGACAATGATGCCGAAGGTAAAGGCTCCAACCCGGGCCACAACGATGCAAGTCTCGCTCGCCGTCGTTTGAGTGGCTTCGAGTCCCAGGAAGGCCTGAAGCGAGACGAGTGGAAGAAGGCGATCGCGCAGACGCAGGACTGCGGTCCCGTCGATATATTCGATGCTGCGTCCTGACGCGTCGCTGGCGCTCACCAGCTCGACAACGGACGACTGGGGCATAGCGAACCGCTCGCCACAGCATTCAACGATCAGCGCCGAGACAATGGTCAAGGTCAGCGGGATTCGAATGGTGAATCGTGTCCCCTGGCCTTCTTCGGACGAAAGCTCGATAGCGCCGCCGATCTTTTCGATGTTGGTGCGCACAACATCCATTCCGACGCCGCGACCCGACACCGCCGTGACCTGAGACGCTGTCGAGAACCCTGGGGCGAATATGAAGCGGCGCACATCAGCGTCCGACATGGCGTCAAGATCGGTGGCCGAGACGATGCCAGAGGCCAGAGCCTTGGCGCGGATCTTGGCTGCAGGCAGCCCCCGGCCGTCATCACCCACTTCAATGACGATGGCGCCGCCCTCGTGGCGCGCGGCAAGCATGATCCGCCCGGCATCCGGCTTTCCAGCGGCGCGCCGTTCCGCAGGCGTTTCCAGCCCATGGTCGACGGCATTTCGGATCATGTGCGTCAGCGGATCCTTGATCAGCTCCAGCACCTGACGATCGAGCTCCGTCTCCTGGCCAACCATCGACAGATCGATCTGTTTGCCGAGATCGCGAGCCAGATCCCGTACGAGCCGCGGCAACTTGGCCCAGGCGCCGCTGATCGGCTGCATACGGGTGGTCATCACACCCTCCTGCAGCTCACTGGTCACCTGATTGAGCCGGTTCAAGGGAGCTGCGAACGGGCTCTCAGGATCGAGCCGCAAGGTCTGGATCAGCTGATTTCGGATCAGAACGAGTTCGCTGACCACCGTCATCAGATGTTCGAGGGAATCCACACTGACGCGGATTGTCTGATTAACGTTGGCGACGTCGCCCTCTGGACGCTCGGATCCCGAAGCGGGTTGGACGGCCTGAACGACCGGCGTCGGGGCGGGTTTGGCGGGCTCGGCCTCATTTGACGGGTTTGCGCCCAAAGGCACCTTAGATGTCACCGCCGGTTCAACATCGCATATCGGTTCAGCGGCAACTTCAGGCTCGACCTGCCCAGGCGCGACGACCGCAACGCTGGACTCTTCCGCGACCAGTCTGGAAAGCAGTTCATCCACCGCGGATGGAGCAGATTCGAGCTTCGGCAGCACCTCGACGATGAGGTCAAGGATACGCCGGGGCATGCCGTGCGTAACGCCACCGCTGGCCATCGTCGCAATTCGGCGCTCAAAATCGGCGCCGCCGCCCGACCCTCGGGCCGCGGCACAAAGACCATCGCGCAACGTCGCCTGCAATCGATCGCGATCAGCCCCGGCGAAGGCTCCGCCGAAAGCCTCATCCTGCAGGTCGTCGAGGATCATCTCGCAGGCCGCATCGAGGGTCGCGTCTCCTCCCAGCCGGTCGATCAGGGGTCTCGTATCTGGCCTGGTCGCCGCCTCCTCAGTCGCCACCACCACCTCAGGGTCAGCGACGACTTGGGCGACTTCACCCCTCAGCGCATCTTCGAGACGGGCAATCAGGCCGCTATCGTCGCCGGCCGGTTCAGCGCCCTCGCTTCCAAGGGCGTCGATGAGCCCGCGGATCACGTCGACGGTTTCGAGAATGGCGGACACTGCATTCGGCGTCACGGCCAACTCCCCGTCGCGGAAAGCGCCCAGAACATTTTCTGCGGCGTGAGCCACAGTCTGCAGTCGGGTTAAACCCAGAAAGCCGCATGTGCCCTTGATGGTATGAATCAGGCGGAAGATCCCACCGATGAGCGCCGGGTCCTGTGGGTGCCGCTCGAAGTGTACCAACTCGCCGTCGAGCGCCTCCAAGCCTTCGCGCGTCTCGGCGATAAAATCGCTAACCAGGTCGTCCAACTGAAGCCCTCCTGCACGCTCGGCGATGAGCGGATCGAGCAACGGAAGGTTGGCCCAAAGTCGGTTAACGTGACTATAAGGCGGAAGCTAAAATTCGTCGGAATACATGCTCTAGGTAATTATCCGTATGTACATCTGGGTAAATTCAGATCCGGCGTAGGTATCTTTTAACAAATAGCTATGGCTAATTACACTTATTGTGGCACTTATTAAACCTCAGGTGCTATTTTAAGACTCTAATAATCAAAAAATAACGATCTATTATTGCATTAAATACCGCACTTATAAATGCCGTTAGCGTTTGATTAGCAACGGGCAACAGATGCTGCATGAACAGAAGCCTGCCCACCTGGGACGGCGTCAGCCGCAGGAACCCACAGAAAATGGCCTTCAATTTTGAAATGAGGGTTCTCGTAATCGACGATTACAAGACGATGGTGCGTATCGTGCGTAACCTGCTGCAGCAGCTCGGGTTTCAGAATATCGATGACGCGCCCGATGGGCCGACGGCCCTCGAATTGATCCGCACCCATGAATACGGTCTGATCCTGTCCGACTGGAATATGGCCCCCATGACAGGCCTTGAACTGCTGGCGAATATTCGGGCCGATCCGTCTATTGCGAAGATTCCCTTCGTCATGGTCACCGCCGAAGCGAAGACGGAAAACGTAGTGGCAGCGCGCAATGCCGGGGCGAATAATTATATCATCAAACCCTTCACCCTGGCGGTGCTGAAGCAGAAGCTCACAACCGTATTCGGTGCTCTAGCGTGACGCCTGAAGCGCAAATCCGGGTTATCGCTGCCGAACTCAACGCAGCCGCCGAGACCATCATTTCGGCGATAACCCTTGCGCTTGGCCACGTCGAAGACGCCGCAAAAGGCGACGCCCAGGCTTTCTGCGCGATCAAGCCGACGCTCTGCCTGATGCTCGAGGCCTGCGCCTTCCAGGATATCGCGGGCCAGCGCCTGACGCTGTTGATGACCACCCTGGACGGCCGATCCGACCAGATCGATCCCATGCTCCTTGGCCCCGGCGGCGGCGGCGAGGGCCTCAGTCAGGACGCCGCCGACCTTCTCTTCGGCGGGGAGCTTGCGTAGCGGTGATTGAGCAATGCCAAGAGGCTGGGACAAAGGTGCGGCCATCGAGCGTCGCAAGCCGCCTTGATCTCAAAGGCGCCAAGGTGCTGGCCGTCGATGACAATCCGCAGTCGCTGGCCATCTTGGTGCAAACGCTCTTGGGGTTCGGCGTGCGAGATCCTACTCAGGTGCGCAACGGCCCTGATGCCATGCGACTGCTGGCAAGTGAGACCTTCGATGTTGTGATCGTCGATGGAGAAATGCCCGACCAAGACGGGTTCGATCTTGCCCAGGCCATCCGAAGGGAAACCAGCGGCGCGAACTACACGGTGCCAATCATGCTCCTGACCAGCTTCACACCGCGCCATAAAGTCATGCGCGCCCGCGATGTCGGGATAAATCTGGTGGTGACCAAACCGATCGTGCCCAGTGCGCTGCTGGCACGCCTCGAATGGCTAGCGCGCAACAACCGGCAGTTCGTCACGAGTGACGGCTATTGCGGCCCAGACCGCCGCTTCAAGAAGAAGCCGCTGCCCGAGGGCATCACAGAGCGCCGCGCAGACGAGATAAAGCTGGTCGCCCAACCTGAACGCGCGATGTCCCAAGATGAAATCGACTCCGTTTTTGGTTAGGCTAAATTAATGAAACTATTAGATATTTTTACACCAACCAATCGTCTAGCCAAGATCATCGAAGGCAACGGCGGCATAGCTTTCGAAACCCTGGTCGCCCAGAGCGACAAGCGACTCCTGATGATGAAGGATGATCTTCAGGCCTATGTTCGCGAGCAAATCAACGAGATCGTTGCGATCCACGCCCAGGGCGAGGAATTGCTTTTCGCGCGCTGCAAGGAACTCGGCTTGGCGGCGATGAACATCGCCGACGTTGCCGGCGTCGCAAAGCTCTTCGAAGTCGGCGAAGCCGCCAGTGGCATCCGCGCCATGATCGATAGCCTGGTCGAAAAAGGGGTTTGGCACACCGATGCCTTGGAACTGCACATTACCTCGCTTGTCTTGCTCGCCAGTGAGCCGGTGCCCTCCCAGGAGGAGACCGGCAAGGTGCTCAGCCGCTTGAGCAAGATGCGCGCAGCGATTGGCGTGGTGGAGTGACACTTCAGCCCCCTCGGCCTGAAGGCGCGGGGACCAGGGATCACCGATCAGGCGGCGCACAACTCGACCTGCAGGACCAAGCGTTCAACTCAGCGATTGAAGCATCCAATCCGATGCTGCAACGGGCTCGGCTCGATCAGCGTGGATGGCGGCCCTGGAGATGCCGTTTGTCGTCGCCGAACGCAGCCGCTCTTTCTTAGCCGCCTGGCCGGACAGGAACACTGGGAACCCGCTTTAAGGCTCGTCGACCTGGACCAGACCGAGGAGGAATTCCGATGCCCGCAAACATCTTGTCCGATGTCGACAGCGTAGCCGGCCTCGTCGAGCGCGCTTTGCGCACCGCATTGGTTGTCAATGGCGATCCGCTGGCGGCGCGCAGTCTTGAACTGATCCTGAGCGCCGAAGCCTTCAAAGTTGAAATCGCCGCATGTGGAGCCGAAGGCCTAAGAATGGCGCAGGAAAGACCCTATGACGTCATTATCCTGGACGCCAATCTTCCGGATATCAGCGGACCAGAAGCCACGCGCCAGCTGAGGCTGGCGCACGTAAAGGCGACCGTGGCCTTTTCTTCCACAACTCCGGCCACAGCAGATTCGGCCTCCACCTTGCATCTATCGGAACGCCACTGAACGCCCCCGAGCTGAGCGGTCGATTGCGGCAAGCAGGTGACATCTGCGTGCGCGCCGAACCTGACGCTCGTCGCCTCATCCATGCCCCATCGCCAGCGGGACCGGACGCCGCGTCGGTCGATCACGGCTTTTGCCGGATGAGCGAACCGTCCCTACGCCTCAACCTGTCCAAGGGCAGACCCAGCCACAGGCAGGTAGAGCGTCGCGGTCGTGCCGTAGCCTTGCTTTGACTGGAGCAAGAGCGCTCCACCGCAGGACGCCGAATAATTACGTACGGAGGTCAGGCCAAGACCTGTGCCGGTCTGCTTGGTCGTGAACAGCGCCTCGGTGGCGCGCGCCATGGTCTCGGCCGCCATTCCCGGGCCTGTGTCGCGGACGACAAAAGCGATGAATACGCCGGGCGAGAGACCTAGTCGGCTAGCCTCGGCGTCGCCAAGGTAGGCTTGGCGAGCCTTGACGAAAATGCGGCCTCCATCAGGCATGGCTTGGTCGGCGTTGAGGCAAAGATTCAACAACGCCATTTCCAGGCCTGTGCGCTCGCCCAGGCAGTAAAGCGGCAGGGTCGAGCCAAAGACCCTCAGGCGGACGCCAAGCCCGATGGCTTGTCCGGCCATGCGCTCCAGAGCTACCAACGCCTCGGTGCCGTCCACAACCTCAGCCCGCGGTACGGATGGCGAATGGGCCAGGCAGAGCGCGCAGCTCAACAGTCTGGCAGCCCGCTCGGCGGCTCCCAAGGCCAGTAGCGCAAGCTTCTGCTGCTCTCCGCCGGCTCCAAGTTCTTCGGCCAACCGCTCGTTGGCGCTCAGGATGATGCCGAGGAGGTTGTTCAGGTCATGGGTGATCTCACCCGACCTACGATGCAGCGCGCTCAGGCGGTGGGCCCTTGAGGCTTTGCCGCTGTTCGCGCGACGGGGCGTCAATGGCCGCCCGACTGTCAATGCTGCGTTGACCATCTAAACTGCAGCCAAACACAATCCACATTGGATTTCACCCGCGCGTTAATACCTAGGTGGTTCTACATAGCCGTCGTTTCGCGATCAGGAACTGTCGGTTTGAAACTGTCCGTTTGGAGACCTGAGAGCTTCATTTAGCCAGGCCGGAAAAGCCCCTCGCCTACCCAATTCAGACCGGCCAGATTGGAGACGCCCATTTGCTCTCAACGTGGGCCTGCAGGATTCGGGGGGGAACCTCAAAAAAGAGGCTCCGCCCCTTTTTCAAGGGGTCAGGTCGTCACGCGATAGGCCTTGCCGAGGTTGGGACAAAGTTCGCTTTGGCGAAGAAGCGTTCGCGTTCGATGGAAACTACCGATTGGTCCTGGCCCTTACACTGCGTCTTCCAGTTTCAGCGTATCGCGCAGCTCGCGTTTCAGGAATTTGCCGTTGGCGTTGCGTGGCAGCGGCTCGTCCATCAGCCAGATATAGCGCGGCGCCTTGTGCTTCGCGATCAGGCGGGCACACGCCTCACGCAATGCATGAGCATCCCCCCGCTCTCCGGCCCGAAGGTGGATCGCTGCGCCTACCTCCTCGCCAAGCCGGTCGTCCGGCACGCCAAAAACGCTGCACTCGGCCACGGCTGGGTTCTGGTGCAGGGCCGCCTCGACCTCGGCGCAATAGATGTTTTCGCCGCCGCGCAGCACCATGTCTTTCTTGCGGTCGACCAGGAAAATAAAGCCGTCCTCGTCGACATAGGCCACGTCGCCGGTGTGTAGCCAACCGTCGGTGATCGAGCTGGCCGTGGCTTCCGGGCGGTTGATGTAGCCCTTGATCACCGAAGCGCCCCTGACCCACAGCTCTCCAGGCTGGCCGGCCGGCAGAGCCTGACCCTCATCGTCCACCACCCTGACCTCGAAGGTGGGCATCGCCGGGCCGCAGCTGGCTGGCTTGTCGACGAAGAAATCGCCGCCGACCGAGGTGATGATCCCCGAGGTCTCGGTCATGCCATAGCCGGTGTTAGGCCGCGCTGTGGAGACTGTCGTGTCGATTTTCGCCACCAAGTCTGGCTGCAGCTGGGCGCCTCCGCCGCCAACGCTGAGCAGGCTCGAGGTGTCGTACTTGGCGAAATCTGGATGGGTAACCAGCTCGCGGGCCATCACCGGCACGCCGCTGACGGCGCTGATCTTCTCGCGCTCCACAAGCTTTAGCGCCTCGCCCGCGTCCCACCGGTACATCAGCACCATCTTCCCGCCGCCGGCGGTGATCGCGTAGGCCGCGCAGTTGTTTGCGGTGACGTGGAACAGCGGCGTGGTGATCAGGGTAACCGGGATCGGCACGGCGGCGGCCGGGTCGACCGTAACGCCCGTGGCACGCTGGGTCGCCAGCGCTTGTACCTGGCCCGAGAACATCATGTTCATAAGGTTGTTGATGTTACTGCGGTGCGTGAGCTGGGCACCCTTCGGCGAGCCCGTCGTGCCCGACGTATAGAAGATACAGATGTCGGCATCGGGATCGACCACGACATCGGGCATCGCCCCACCCTGAGCGACCACCTCGGCCCATGGGACCGCACCATCCGGTGCGTCGTCTGTCCGCACCGCAACCAGCGTGGCCTCTCCCAGCATCGACGGGTTCTCGGCCAGCCGGGCGATCCGCTCGGCGTCAGCGAACACGATCGAGGGCTTGGCATCGTGCAGGCCGAAGGCCATCTCGGCCGACGTCCACCAGGCGTTCATGCCCACGGCCGCTACGCCGATGCAGGCGCAGGCCCAGTAGATCAGCATCCACTCAGGATAGTTACGCATCGCGATGGCGATCCGGTCGCCTGGCCGCACACCCTGATCCCACATCCAGGCCGCGATGGAGGCCACCTGCTCATGGGCCTGGGCGTAGCTGATCCGCTCCTCGCCATAGACAAGATAGTCGCGCGGCCCAAAAGCGGCCGTCGACAGCCACAGCGCCCGCACATTGGGTGGCGCGTTTTTGAAAGCGCGCAGGCTCTGGCCGTTAACGTCGACCTGGGTGACCTCCAAAGGCGCACCCGGCCTTGTCAGCTCCGCCCAAGCTGTTTTCAACTCCGCGTAATGCATTGCGTTCAGTTCCCTGCGTTCGGTCGCGTTCTTGAAAGTCTGCCCATTCCCTGGCCCCTACGTCTCGATAGCGTCAGGACAGTCATCAGTGAAGCTGATCTCTAAGCCCAGTTTGTGGTGATCGGCGAGCGCCTGGAAGATCTGGTGGTATGCGCCCGTTTTTTCAAATGGACCGGACCGAACGTCTCAATACGAATTGACCTCCCCAGCCTGGCATATCGAAACCCGTTTCCTTTCCTCAATTCACCAACGTTGTCGCCGGGGCGCAAGTCTGTAGGGGGCGGCTGGCGTCAGGCGCCCGCGCGGCGTCAGCTAACGAAAGGTTGGTGCGCCACGCGTGTCTCGCCCCGCTGATAGATGACGACACCCTCCTTGATCGTCGTCAGCACCTTCACGTCCTTTATTTTCATGGGATCGATCCGGGTCGGGTCGGCGTCGAGGATCACCAGGTCTGCGAGCTTTCCCGGCGTGATCGAGCCCTTGGTCGCCTCGTCGAAATGCTGCCAGGCGGGCCAAGCCGTCAGGGCCAACAAGGCCGTGTCCGGCGATATCCGCTGGTCTGGCCCCAGAACCTTGCCGCTGCGCGTGACCCGGTTCACTGCGCTCCACCAGACATGCATGGCCGCGGGCGGTACGACCGGGGCGTCGGTGTGGAGGCTAAATGCGATCCCGAGCCTTTGTGCGGCGGCGGTGGGGCTGATGAATGCAGCCCGCTGCGGTCCCAGGGTCTCGTCGCGGTGCCAGTCGCCCCAGTAAAAAGTGTGTTCGGCGAAGAAGGTCGGGAAGATCCCCAACCGGCGGTAGGCCTCAAGCTGGTCAGCGCGGGTGACCTGCGAGTGCACAATCACTGGGCGGGTGGCCCGGGCGGCAGGATGGGCCGCATAGGCCTTGGCGATCGCCGACAACACCATGTCGATGCAGGCGTCACCGTTGCAGTGTGTCTGCACCTGCCATCCACGGCCTAGGAACTGGGCGTACCAATCGTCCAGCTCCGCCTGCGGCAGGCCTGGATAGCCCCGGTAGTCGACCGCCGCACCCACCGGCGGATGAAGATAGGGCTCAGTCAGGAACGCGGTCTTGCCCTGCGGCGACCCGTCTTCGGTGATTTTCACCCCAGCAAACTTCAGTCGACCCACATAGGGCCCACCGACCACCACGCCCCGGTGCGCCACCCAGTCGTCGATCAGGGTCCACTTTGGATAGGCGGCCACATCGATCCGCAGCGCGCCGGCGCGGCTGGCCGCCTGCAGCATAGCCAGTACCGCCGGGTTGGAGGTCAGGCCGTCCTGCGCGGTCGTGTAGCCCTGACTGGCGTAGTACGTCTGGACCTCATCTAGGTCCTGCATCATGGCGGCCGCGGTTGGCGTAGGCATGGCCGCGAGGATTAGACCGACCGCCTGCTCATCGAGCGCCCCATTGAGCGCTCCGGATGCGTCCCGGCCCAGGCGGCCCCCCTTCGGGTTGGGGGAGGCCGCAGTCAGGTCCAGCCGCCTCAGGGCCGCATGGTTACAGCGCGCCAGGTGCCCGGAGACGTGAATGACGCAAAAGGGCTGGACGGCCGAGACCGCGTCGAGCTCGTCGATATCCGGATGGCGGCGCTCGGCCATCAGAGAATCATCGTAGCCGGTCCCCACCACCATCTGATCGGCCGAGACGGGATGGGCAGCGATGAACGCGCGCATCATTCGTTGGAGGTCAGGAATGGAGCCCGTCGTCCCCACCGGGGCGGGGGACAGGTCGGCGAGCCGCCAAACCGCGACCAGGTCGCCGATGTGACTGTGCCCGTCCACGAAACCCGGAGTCATCGTTTTGCCCGCCAGGTCGACCAACCGGGTATTCGGACCTTTCAAGCGGGCGATCACCGCGTCACGGCCGACGGCAAGGATGCGTCCGCCGCCCACCGCCACCGCCTCGGCCCGGGGCTGGGATGTGTCGGCCGTGAGAATCTGGCCGTGCAGATAGAGGGTGTCGGGCTGCGCGCCTGCAGCGGCGCAGGCGCCTAGGGCCGTCAGGGCCCAGGTTGCGGCCGCGAAAAGGCCCGCTGGCATCCAACTCATGCTGCTGCACCCACTCCCGGATCGTCCAGCTGGCCCAACGCCGGAGCTTGGCAAACCTTTTGCGACCACAGTAACTTCGTTTAGAAGACCGACAAGTCTTTGAACAACAGACGGCGGGCGGGAAACCAAGTCATGTCGGTCTACATCTACGACGCCGTGCGCTCTCCCCGTGGAAAGGGACGCCCCAACGGCTCGCTCGCCGCCATCACGCCGGTTCGTCTGGTCGAACAGCTGGTTCGGGCCCTGGAAGCGCGCAATGGCCTCGAAACGGTCCGCTCAGCGCAACACCTCACTTTGGGATGCGTCACCCAGGTCGGCGTACAGGGCGGACACCTCGCTCTCGCCGCCCGGATCCAGGCGGGCCTGCCGGACACAATGGCCTGCCTGACGATCAACAATTTCTGCGTCTCGGGACTAAGCGCCCTGGCCGACGCCGCCCGACGCGTTGAGTCAGGTCAGGTCGATCTTGCCCTGGCCGGGGGCGTGGAGAGCATGTCCCAGGTCGGCTTCCTCACCGACGCAGCGGACTACTATGCCGACCTGGCGATGGCCGCGACCATGGGCTGGGCGCCTGTGGGTCTCGCGGCCGATCTGCTCGCCACCCAGGAAGGCCTATCGCGAGCCGATCTGGATCAGGCGGTCGTGACCTCGCACACCCGCGCCGCGGCCGCCTGGCGCGATGGCCGACACGCTGACCGGGTGATCCCGATCCGCGGAGCGGATGGAGCGCTCGCCCTGGCGACAGATGAAAACATTCGCGATTTTGGCGATGGCGCGAGCCTGGCGCGACTGCCGTCCGTGTTCGCTGCTACCGGCGCCCAAGGATTTGACGAGATCCTGCTCTCACACCGCCCCGGACTCGCCGCGGTCAATCACCTGCACACCATGGCACACTGCCCGCCGATCTCGGATGGAGCGGCCCTGATCCTAGTGGGCAATGCCGAGGTCGGCCGCCACCTTGGCCTTCGTCCGCTGGCCCGCATTCGAGCCGTCGCTGAGACCGCGGACGACCGGGTCATTCAGCTCACGGCTGGATTTCGCGCGATGACGCAGGCCCTGGACCGCGCCGGCCTGACCCTGGCCGACGTCGACGCCATCGAATTCATGGAGGCGTTTGCAGCGGTGCCGGTACTGTTTCAGCGTGACTACGCGCCGGACCCCGCCCGGGTCAATCCGAACGGCGGCCACCTCGCCATGGGCCATCCGATGGGTGCCACCGGCGCGATCCTGGCGACCGCTCTGCTCGAGGACATGGCGCAGCTAGACGCGCAGACCGGTCTGGTGGTGGCGACCGGCGGAGTAGGGGTCGGCGCGGCCATGGTGCTTGAGCGCGCAGGTTAGGCGCCCTTGGCTATTTGGGCGCACCGGGATCGACCGCCGGTGCCACGCCCATCTCCCTCAGCAGGGTCGCACGGTCATAGTACTCCCGCCATTCCTGGACCTTACCGTCACGGATATCGAGCACCCCCACCACCGGTGTTGAACCTGCATGGCCGTTGTAGACGAAGCGATCGGTGCGCTCGATGAACACCAGTCCATCGATGACGCCGATGTGCGCAACATCCAACAGGACTCCAGCCGGCGCGCCCTTGCCCAGAGCCGAAACCCGCTCGAAAATGGCTGCCCGACCAATAACCGGCTCGATCATCATGGAGCGCAAGACGCCCTTGTCGGCGAACAGATCAGCGACTTTTCGCCAGTCCGCCGCTTTCCACGCCGCGACCATCTGCCGGGCCAGAGCCATGCGGCTAGCGTCGGTATCAGCCGCCCGCGCGGCCGGCGCTGTGGCGGCCAGTGTTAAGGCTATGCCTAATAGGACGATCATCCTTCGCATCGAATCCTCCCGGTCTGCTGCCCAGACACATGTGCGTTCCGCCCCCAAAGCGCCAACTGCCAGGCGAGTGACTTGCACAACAAGACCATGCTGTTAAGTTGAGTTCAATGGTGATCCTTGGGACCGCCAAGTCTGGATTCGGAGTGCGGTCATGAAAATGGAGCGCCTGCCACCGGTGCATGTGGGCCTGCGCCCCAGCAATCATCCTTATCTGACGGGTGCCTGGACCCCCCTGCGCGAGGAAGTGAACGCTGAGGACCTCACGGTGATCGAAGGCGCGATCCCCACCGATATCGATGGAATTTACGTGCGTAACACCGAAAATCCGGCGCAGCAGCCGCTGGGTCGCTACCACCCCTTCGACGGGGACGGCATGCTGCACATGATCCGGTTTCGGGGCGGCAAGGCCGACTACCGCAATCGCTTCGTGCGCACCCGAGGTTTCGAGGCCGAGCAGGAAGCCGGACACGCCCTGTGGGGCGGCCTTATGGACGGACCGGAGGTATCGCTGCGTCCGGGCTTTGGCGCACACGGCGGCCTGAAGGACTCCTCCTCCACCGACGTGGTCATCCATGGCGGCAAGATCGTCTCGACCTTCTATCAGTGCGGCGAAGCCTACTGGCTGGATCCAGACACGCTGGAACAAGGGGGCATCGCCAGCTGGGGCCCACTGGATGGCGTCTCGGCCCACACCAAGATCGACGAGTCTAGCGGCGAGCTGCTCTTCTTCAACTACTCCAAGCACGCGCCTTACATGCACTACGGCGTCGTCGACCGGCACGGCAAGCTGGCCCACTACGTACCCGTCCCGCTCCCCGGCCCGCGCCTGCCGCACGACATGGTCTTCACCGCCAACTACTCGATCCTCAACGACCTGCCTGTGTTCTGGGATGAGGAACTGCTTAAGCGCGGCGTTCACGCCGTGCGCCACCACAAGGGCCTGCCGTCCCGCTTCGCGGTCATCCCGCGCTATGGCCAGACCCAGGACATCGTCTGGTTCGAGGCCGCCCCCACCTACATCCTGCATTTCCTCAACGCCTATGAGGATGGCGACGAGATCGTCATGGACGGCTACTTTCAAGAAAAGCCCACGCCACGGCCGCTGGCCGATGCCCCCGACGGCTACGGCCATATGATGGCGTTCCTCGACGAGCACAGCTTCCTGCCCAAGCTACACCGCTGGCGCTTCAACCTGAAGACTGGCGAGACCCGCGAGCATCATATGGACGACCGGACCCTTGAGTTTGGGACGTTCAACCAGCGCTACGCTGGCAAGCCCTACCGCTACGCCTACTCCACGAAGACCAAGCCGGGCTGGTTCCTGTTCGATGGCTACGTGAAGCACGACCTCGAAACCGGCGAGTCCTGGGAACTGAACCTGCCCGAGGGCCGCTACGCCAGCGAGTCGCCGTTCGTTCCGCGCATCGACGCCAAGGATGAGGATGACGGCTATCTGGTCAGCTTCATCATCGATGAGAGCACCCAGACCTCCGAATGCATCCTGGTCGACTGCAAGCGGTTCGCCGAAGGCCCTGTCGCCCGCATTGCCCTGCCGCACAAGATCTCCAGCGGCACCCACAGCGTCTGGGCTGATCGAGAGTTTATCTCCAACGGCTTCGTCGCGGGCTAGCCGAGGCATCTCGCCGTGCAACCCGGATCAATAGACGGCAAGAGGAACACCATGGAAATCAAGGATAGCGTCGCCCTGGTTACGGGGGGAAACCGCGGGATCGGCGAGGCCTTCGTGCGGGCCTTTATCGACGCCGGCGCGGCCCGCGTCTATGTGGCGACCCGTGACCCTGCCAACGCCCGGCACCTGATCGAAGAAGGCAAGGGCCGCATCGTTGCGGTCAGGCTGGATGTGACCAAGCCAGAACAGATCGAGGCTGCGGCGGCGCAATGCCAGGACGTCAGCATCTTGGTCAACAACGCTGGCCAGTTCGCTATGCAGACTTTGCTGAAGGCCCCCGACCTTTCGGCGGCGCGATCAGAAATGGAGATTAACTACTTCGGACCTCTGTCGATGTGCCGCGCCTTCGCACCGATCCTGGCCCGCCACTCGCAAAGCGCTATCGCCAACGTCCTGTCGGCCGGCGGCATCGTCGCGGTCCCGGGCATGGGCGGCTACAGCCCCTCGAAGTTCGCTGGGCGGGCCATGTCCATCTGCCTTCGCGGCGAGCTCGCACCGCAGAATACCAGCGTTATCGCCCTCATCGTGGGATCGGTGGACACCCGCATGGCCAGCCATGTGCAGGGGTTTAAAGAGACGCCGGCCACCATTGCCGAGGCCGGGCTAAAAGCCATCCGCCGCGGCGCTGACGAGGTCGACACCGACTTCATGGCCGTGGACGTCCGCGCAAACCTGGCCCGCGACCCCAAGGCCCTGGAACTTCAGATGCGGCGTTCGCTATCGGGCGAGCGCGTCACCACAGGCCGCTGAGCGAGACCCCCATGACCTCCCAGGATTATCTCACCCTCGCCGAGCGCTTCGTTGGCGCGATCCAGAGCGGCGACACCGCGACTGTGCGCGCTTGCTATGCGCCGGACGCCAAGCTGTGGCACAATAACGATGGCGTGGAACAAACCGTCGATCAGAACATGAAGGTTCTGGACTGGTTCATCCGCACCCTTCCCGACCGCCAGTACCGGCTGGTTCGCCGCGAAGCCTTACCAGATGGCTTCATGCAGCAGCATGTGCTGGAGGCAACCCTGCCGGACGGCACCAAGTGGGCGATGGACGCCTGCGTGGTCTGCCGGGTGAAGAACGGCGTGATCACCCGACTCGACGAGTATCTGGACTCGGCCAAGTCCGCCGTCCTGCGAAATTTCGGGCGCTAGCTGCGGCCCCGGGCGACGTAGAGCGCGTCTGTAGCGCCCTTGGCGCCGTGTAGCAGTGTGGCGGGGTCTCCAATCCCGCCCCGAGCCCAGGTTTCGGCGATCGGCTGTTCACGGTTCCATTCCCAGCGAAGGTCGCGCCGGGCGATACGCCATATCCCATCGCGCCGTTCGAAGCGGTCGATGGCCCGCGCTAAGGTAAGGGTCTCGAAGGGCGGCTCCGCATCAGGGTCGCGCGCGAAGGAAAGGTAGTAGCACTCCGACAGCGCAAGGGACGCACCCTCAAGCTCGATCAGGATGTTGGTGACCGTATGCGTCATCAGCCTTTCGCTGCGCAGGGCCGGCAGGATCGCTTCAATATAGGCGCTGGCGGGCCCTAGGAACGACCCACCATGATCTTCGACCGCATCGTCGTGATAGCAAGCGCGCAACAGCGTCTCGTCACCGCGATCCACAGCGCGGCTGTAACTCAGGATCACCTCGGTAATCGCCTGCTTGTCCAGCAGGCCGCGCACCTCGGCGAGCGAAACCTGAGGCTCGCTCATCGAGTCTTCTTGTCGAAGTCCTCGAGCAAGCCCATCGCCTTTAGAAGGTGGGCGCGGTCGTAGTATTCGCGCCAGGTCTTGATCAGCGGCCCTTCGAACTCGAGGACGCCCACCACCGGTGCCGATCCGGCC
>CAIOSI010000009.1 GCA_903860975.1 uncultured Alphaproteobacteria bacterium | reverse complement strand
GCGTGTCCCGGGGACTCCAACCGGATCACCAACATCACGATCAAAAGAAGCGGCAGAAACAGTAGCAGGGCAAAGCCCGCCACCATTATGTCCGTCAGACGCTTCAAGGGATGCGTCGCGACGACTTCAAACGAGGCGCTGGTGACCAAGCGACATGGCAGATCAGCCGCGCTGGCGCGCCGCAAACCATCGTGTTCAGCCAACCCGCTCACGCCCGCTCCTCAGCATTCGCTTCATTGATGGCGTGAATTCTAAAGATGCTTAACCGGGCGTTTGCCATTTGTCCGCACGATCTCTTAAGCGCGCTTGATGTTTTGTGGGACTCGCGCCCCGATAAACGGGTCTGGAGCAAGAGCAATGCCAGCAGACGTATCGTTCCAGACCGTCACTTCGCGCAGCGTAGCGAGCGAGGCGACGCCCTCGTGGCGACTGCCGCTGGGCATCGGCCTCTGCATCGCAGCCAGCGCCTCGGTTGGGCTGTGGCTCGCGGTTGCGGCCAGCGTCAGGGCGCTGTTCTTCTAGAGCGGTTCACTGCCTGATTGAATCGAATGGGATTCCCCTGAACGCCGAATAGTGATTCACGCTTCCTGTCGGAACGGGAGGCCGACATGGATGGCGAGATCGCTGTCGATGGACCTGCAGAGCCGGGTCATTCAAGCGGTCAATGAGGGGGCTTCTCGCCGGGAGGCAGCAGCCCGATTCGGCGTGAGCGCGGCCAGCGCGATCCGATGGTGCGCCCGACTGCGCGACACGGGCGAAGCATCGCCCAAGAAACAGGGCGGAGATCGAGTATCCCATCGGATCGAGGCCCACAGCGAGCTGATCTTGAGTCTTTTGGACTAGACGAGGGATCAGACGCTGTTCGAGCTGCGCGACCGATTGGGTCAACACGGCGTCCGGACGAACCACACGACCATGTGGCGGTTCTTACGCCGTCACGGGATCACGCGCAAAAAAAGACTGCCCACGCCGCGGAGCAGGATCGACCTGACATCCTGAGTCGCCGGCAGGCCTGGTTCGATGCGCAACTCGACCTTGATACCGAACGCCGTGTGTTCATTAACGAGACTTGGGCGTCGACCAAGATGGAGCGGACGCATGGTCGGGCCGTCAGGGGACAAGGGCTAAGGATGAGCGTACCGCATGGTCATTGGAAAACGACCACCTTCGTCGCCGGCCTTCGGCTCACCTGCATGGTCGCGCCGATGGTCTTGGGTGGGCCAATCAACCGCGAGGCGTTCGATGCCTATGTGCAGCAGTTCCTGGTCCCCGATCTGAGACCCGGCGACATCGTCATTATGGACAATCTCGGCAGCCACAAGAGCCCCCTCGTCGAAGCCGCCATCAAGGTTGCCGGCGCAGAGCTGATGTTCCTGCCGCCCTATAGCCCGGACTTCAACCCGATCGAAAAGGCGTTCTCGAAGCTCAAGGCCCTGCTGCGCAAAGCCGCCGAACGTACGGTCGAGGGGCTGTGGAACGCGATCGGTCGCTTCGTTGGCGCCTTCACCCCCCAAGAATGCGCCAACCTCTTCGCCGCCGCCGGCTATGACGCTATCTGATCGTGAACCGCTCTAAGGCGTCGGCTCCGTTCCTTACTTTGATGTCTTAATCAAAGGCCCGTAGTATTCGGCCCCTCACCTCACCCCAGGCGCGCTGGCGATTACATTCGTTGAGAACGTTGTCCGCGCCGAGTGGACCACCCGGCATCATCCACTGGGCCGGTGGAACCCCATAGAGTCGCCGGCGCGATCACCATTCACGGCTTCGGTCTATATCACCCGGCCCCCTGATAGCTGGAACCCTGGCAATGCTTCTGCGACCGGTTCAAATTGACGGCAGATCAACTTTGAACCCACCAGGAAGACGAACCGCAGATTTCACGTTAAGATAGCGATTGGCGTGGAATATCGGTGGACAAATGCTTCGAGATTCAGGTTCCCGTGGGGTGATCTCGCCCTCCGAGGCAATTCGGCTGGCAGGCACGTTGCTCGTTTACTGCGTCGGGCTGATGGTCACCATTGCCTGCATACGAGGCATTTGGTTCGATGAAATCTGGTCAATGTGGGCGAGCGGACACGACATCCCCCTCAAAGAAATAATCGAACAGCGGTGGCTGAAAGACGTTCATCCGCCGCTTTTCTACGCTTTAAACTGGATTCTGGAGCCGATTACTGGCCTAAGCATTCAAGAGAGGCGTTTGGAAAATATCGGCGCATTAGCAATATTTCTCTTATCTGCTTACGCCTTAGCGCGCGAAGCGCCTGGAATTTTGAAATTCCTCGTTATATTTGTGGTATTATACATAACAAATACTTATTCTATAAATTACTTTGGAGAATATAGATCATATTTCATACAGTCGTGTCTCTTTAGCATATGCTTGATAACAATGTACTCCATATCGGCTCGAGGAGCGGATTTTAACAGAAAAAATGATATTTTTCCCGCAGTAATTCTATTCGTTTCTATGATCATTTCTTTAAACATCCATTATATTGGGACTTTTATTGCCGGAATATCAATTGGTGCGTTTCTCCTAGACCAGATCCGAATGAGACATTGGCGTTGGTCATTCCTGATCGTATTCGCCGGCCTGATATCGGCCATTCCTTTGCTGAGCCTATATTGGCTGGAGAGCCGCTTTATTGGTGCCACAGCGGCGGAATTCTGGGCCGACACCAGTTTTCCTCGCGCTTTACGCATCATTGGCTCGGTGGTCCGCGAGAGCGCGCTGGGGAACATTGTCGCCGCGGTCTGTGGGGGTGCTGTCGTTCTCGGGTTATGGCGCAAGCCGACAGAAAATCAGGGAGACGAACAGCCCGAGTCCCGTGTTCCTTGGAGCTTTGTACTCGCCATGGCCACCGCCTTGACGATCGCGTCGGCGGCTCTTCTGGCGGTCAACCAAGTGAGGCCGATCGTCGTGGATCGCTACCTGATCAACATGACGCCCATTGTTTCGATCATCGTAGCGGCCGCAGCGACTGCACCCTTGTGGTCAAGCCGACTTGTCTTCGCCGCCTTTTTGATAAACGGCGCGATCACGGCCACAGTCGTCTCTGCCCCGGAAATTCGCACTCAGCGCTGGTACGATACGGCGCGCTACATCCGAACTCAGATCAAGGCGTGCCCCACTGCGCAGGTATACGCACTCGCCCCCGGAACCCAAGGCTCGCAGCGGCTCGAAGTAAATACCTTCGGCTACAGGCTCGTGGCTGGCTACTTCGGGTTTCCCATCAAGGTCATCCGGAGCTCTGATACGAGCGCTCTGAAAGTATCGCACGAATGCCCCACCCTCTTTTGGGGTGAGGCCATGGCGGATATCGATGTTAAAACGCTAGCCGACGCACCGTTCGCGCGGGGACTATCTGGCGCCGGGCTGAAGGATGCGCCAATGCATCGAGACGACACCGGCTTTGTCCTGGCGCTACCACCGCAAAGCCTTACCGCTGGTTTGAGACTGTCGGCTAGATTGCCGGCCGCGCCGCGAAGGCCCACAGGCGAGACACGGTAAAGGTGAACAGCGGAACGACGAGCACGACAGGAACGAGCGCCACATAGAACGGTAGGCCAAGGGGACCCGTGAACACGTAAACCAGGGCTTCGTTTAGCGCGAGCGCGGTGACAGAAAGCGCTAAGAAGCGCACGATCTGTACAGGCAACATGAGCGGGCGCTGGAACGTCAGGCGGGCGTTGCAGACATATGAGACCAGCACCGCTGATATGTAGCCTACGAGGTTTGCGGCCAGCGGGGGAAATCCAAGACTGCGCTGCGCCAGCAAAGCTAGGGCGGTGTGCGTCACTGTCGCTGCGCCGCCGACAACGACAAAAGTCATGAGCTGAACACGCCCCTTGAGAGCGGTCATTCGGCCTTGCCTGCGACGACCAACAATGAAACGCCGAACGGAAGGTCGCCAAGTCGCAACAGTTGCTTCTCAAACCCAAAAACGGATGTGAGGAGGCTATTTACCGGCCCCGCAGGCGTTACATCGTCGCCTCCTTGCCCTCCGAGGGCACCCTTCATCAGACGCACCAGGGCGATCGGCGGAAACAAGATCGAATTGAAATAGGTTGCCCTGAAAACCTTCAGCTCCGCCGCCTCAAAAAGATCTAGATAGTCCCGTCGACGATATCGGCGCTTATGGTGGTGCGCGACGTCGTGCTCACTCCACATCCAGGGGTGCGCCGGAACCGTCGTAAGCAACTTTCCGCCTGGCTTAAGAAGATTCGAAAGGGCGGCTACAGAACCACGATCGTCGTCCAGATGCTCGATCACATCGAGGGCCGCAATGAGATCAAACTCGCCATCGAATGTCGGCAACGGCCCGGGGAGAAATCCGCTGACGACGGGAGCGCCATTCGTCTGCTCGGCGTAGGCTCGAGACGGCTCGTCCGGCTCCAAACCGGTGATCGCCCCAAATTGGGATAACATCTTCAGATTGCCGCCGGTGCCGCAACCGACCTCCAGGATCCGCGCCCCTTCGCTCAGATTCAACCTAACGAGCTGATCTCTCAAAATCGACCGTCGGGCGCAAAACCACCAATGATCGCGCTCAACCTGACGAAGATTATCGTATATTGCTCTCTCCATTTTTTGATCTATTCGCCACCACGAATAATGTAAATAGGCCTTTTCTTCATCTCTATATACATTCTACCAATGTATTCACCCATAATACCGATGGCCATCATCTGTATGGCAAAGCAGAACAGAAGAACAACCATTAAAGAGGCATAACCAGGCACTTCGATGCCATAGAAAACCACCCTCAGAACGAGCGCTAATCCAGCGACGAGGGCCGTTAGGGCGACCAAGAGGCCCAGCGCGCTCCAAATACGCAGAGGTGCGGTTGAAAAAGACGTGATGCCGTCGATCGCGAGCCGCCAAAGCGAGGGGGACGCCCACGAGGTCGTCCCTGCGGCCCGCGCCTGACGCGTGTAGGGAACTCCGATCTGGCGGAATCCAACCCAGGCGAAGAGCCCCTTGTTGAACCTGTTTCGCTCGTCCAGCTGTTTCAGGGCATCCACAACGGCCCGATCCATCAACCTGAAATCGCCCGTGCTGGCCGGGATAGGGTAGTCCGAAAGCCAGTTAAAGACCCGATAGAACATGTTCGCGGTCCAGCGCTTGGCCGCAGTGTCGCTGGTGCGGTCGGCCCGGACACCGTAGATGACGTCGTAGCCCTGCTCCCAGAGAGTTACAAATTCTGCGATCAACTCGGGAGGATCCTGAAGATCCGCGTCCAGTGGGATAATCATATCTCCGACACTGCAGTCGAGGCCTGCGGTAAGCGCTGACTCTTTTCCAAAATTGCGGACCAGTTCGACGACCCGAATTCTCGAATCTAGGGTCGCTCGACGCTTGATCAAGCTAAGCGTCTCGTCGCGAGAACCATCATCGACGCAGACAATTTCCCATTCGACTCTGAGCGTCGAGAGAACGTTCTCCAGATTTGGAAAGAGTATGTCGAGGACTTCAGCCTCGTTGTGCATTGGAATTACAACAGAGATCATTCGGCCTTTTCGGCTGCGACGACGCATGTCGGCCGAAGTTGCTTCTATTTGATTCATGGCCGAATATATTGCTCCAGAGACGGCGGTTGACCATCCGCTTTTGCGGTTCAGCAGGTCAGCTTGCCCAAAGCACGCAATCGCTTAAGTCCGCGGATATCATTGGCGTATGAAATCTCAATTAATCGCGGAATTAGCCCAATCAAACAGGCATCCGCGACGGGCGGGGCAAGGCCCCTAAATACTCCGCCGCCGTTGGGGAGCGGGAACTGTACGGGGTCATCGGTGTCGCTCGGATAGTTGAGTCGAACTCGCATTCAGGGTAAAGTCGTCATCGAAAAGTTTGCGTCGCACCCCCGAACGCATCAACTATTCGGCGCGGTCATCCGCCGATATCGGCCTCTCAGAAAGTTGGCGGAGGTATTGCCCATACTCACTTTTCGCCAGCTTATCGGCTACCTTGTACAGTTGCTGGGCGTCGATCCATCCGTGTCGGAAGCAGATCTCCTCAAGACACCCAATCCGCAGCCCCTGCCTTTGTTCCACCGCGCGTATGAACTCACCGGCCTGGATCAGGCTGTCGTGGGTGCCCGTATCAAGCCAGGCAAAGCCGCGACCCAATAGCTCGACGTTAAGCTCGCCCGCCTCCAGGTAGACCTGGTTCAGAGCTGTGATCTCAAGCTCACCGCGATGCGACGGCTTGAGGTTCTTGGCAAACTCGCTGGCTCGCCCATCGTAGAAATAAAGACCGGTCACCGCATAATTTGATTTTGGAACCAGAGGCTTTTCCTCGATGCCCAGCGCCTTGCCGTCGGGACCCAGCTCCACGACGCCATAGCGTTCCGGGTCCTGCACAAGGTAGCCGAACACAGTGGCACCCTCACGCCGACTGTCAGCCGCCTGCAGCGATCGCGTAAAATTCTGACCAAAGAAGATGTTGTCGCCAAGGACCATGACGCTGGGCTGGCCGGCAATGAACTCTTCACCAAGGATGTAGGCCTGGGCGAGGCCATCTGGGCGCTGTTGGATGATGTATTCGAACCTGACACCCAGCTGCGAGCCGTCGCCTAGCAGACGCTTGAAGCTGGCCTGATCCTCCGGGGTGGTGATGATCAGGATCTCGCGTACGCCAGCCAGCAGAAGCACCGACAGCGGATAGTAGATCATTGGCTTATCATAGACCGGCAGCAGCTGCTTGGAGACCGCCAACGTCAGCGGATGCAGGCGAGTGCCCGAACCCCCAGCCAGGATAATGCCACGTCTCATGCCGCTGACCTCTGCTCAGATTGAAGTTCCGCTACGACCTCGACCAGAGCTTCGCGCCAGGGTCTCGGCGTGACGCCGAAGACGTTTTCGAGTTTCGTCGTGTCCAGCGTACCACGCATCGGTCGTACCGCTGGGGCCGGCCAATCCGCCGTGGCACTCGCGCCCACCGTGGGTGCGTTGGCCCCTAGAGCCAAGTCGAAGATACCCTCGGCAAAGCCCTTCCAACTAACCTCGCCGGCGTTGGCAAAGTGGCAAACGCCGAAGACAGCATCGCCTGCGGGCGCTTTGGAAAGGCGCTCAGCCTGAGAGAGTATGAACCGCGCGAGATCGCGCGCCGCGGTGGGGCGGCCGAATTGATCATCGACGACTTTGAGAGATTTCCCCTCGCCCGCCAGGCGCAGCATGGTCTTGACGAAGTTCTTGCCGTGGCTGGAAACCACCCAGGAAGTCCGCAGGATTAGGGCGCGTGGACAGACGGCCAGGATGCGCTGTTCGCCCTCAAACTTGGACGCGCCATATACGTTAAGTGGTGCGGGCGCGTCGGCCTCGACATAGGGACGGCCCTTGGCCCCGTCGAAGACGTAGTCGGTAGAGATTTGAACCAGCGCCGAGCCTTGTTGTCCTAACGCGACGGCTATTGCCGCCGGCGTCTCAGCATTTACCCGAAAGGCCAGCTCGGGCTCGGTCTCAGCCAGATCGACGGCGGTGTAAGCCGCCGCCAAAATCACGAGGTCCGGCTTGGCGTCCTGCAGCCGGGCGACGACCGACTGCGGATCGGCGAAGTCTGCTTCGGCGCGCGACAAGGCGGTAATCTCGACGTCGAAATCCTTGGCCTGCCCCAGCAGCTCACGAGCGAGCTGCCCGGTCACTCCGAACTGCAGAATGCGGACGGTCATGCTTTGACCAGGCCCAGCCGCTCAGATTGGAAGCCGCGCTGGCGAATGCCTTCCACCCATTCAGGGTTCTCGACATACCAGCGTACGGTATCTTCGAGGCCCGCCAGCAGCGGCATCCGCGGCGTCCAGCCCAGTTCATTTTCGAGCTTGGAGGCGTCAATGGCATAGCGGAAGTCGTGGCCCGGACGATCGGTGACAAATGCGATCTTATCGGCGTGCGGCGTATTGGCCGGCGCCATTCGGTCGAGATGTTCGCACAGCATGCGGATCACCTCGATGTTTCGCTTCGTCGCGTCACCGCCGATGCAATAGGTCTCGCCCAAACGCCCCTTCTGCAGCACAAGCAGCAGGGCTTCGGCATGATCGTCGACGTGCAACCAGTCGCGAACCTGACGGCCGTCGCCATAGACCGGGATGCTTTTTCCTTCCAGGGCGCGCGTGATCACCGTTGGGATCAGCTTCTCAGGGAATTGGAACGGTCCGTAGTTGTTCGAGCAATTGGTTAGCACCACCGGCATGCCGTAAGTGCGTGCCCAGGCCCGGGCGAGATGGTCCGCGCCCGCCTTGCTCGAGGAATAGGGTGAATTGGGATCGTAAGGCGTGTCCTCAGTAAACTCGCCGTCCTCGCCAAGCGCTCCGAACACCTCGTCCGTCGACACATGGTGGAACCGGAAAGCCACTTTCTGACTATCTGGGAGTGCAGTCCAATGAGCGCGAGCGGCTTCCAAAAGGACAGCTGTCCCCATGACGTTGGTCCGAACGAAGTCTAGAGGGCCTTCGATGGCCCGATCGTTGTGGCTTTCGGCCGCCAAGTGCATCACCGCATCGGGCCGATGTTTCGCGAAAACTTCGCGCACTGCGGCCTCGTCGCAGATATCGGCCTGCTCAAACGCGTAGCTCGGGTTTGTTGCAACCGTGGCCACGTTCTCCAAGTTCGCGGAGTAAGTGAGTTTATCGAGGTTCACCACCTGATGGCCGTCGGCAATGGCGCGTCGCACCACGGCCGATCCAATGAAACCGGCCCCTCCGGTGATCAAGATCTTCATGCCGTCTTTCTTGCGTCAACCGCGCTCAAGGCGCCCCGACCCGGAGGTACACCAGAAATATGAGCATCGTCTTACAGCGATAACAGCCCCACCCCCCTCATCGCTGAGCAGCCTTCCGCGCGCGAGCCGCTTTAGATTGCGGCAGCCAGGCGCTTATCGCGGGCGATAGAGTTGGCGGTCACCAGGTGAGCGATGATCGCGATGACGATCACCGGTGCCAGAGCGGCATAGCCCGCCAGGAGCGAGTGATTGTGAAACTGCGGCTTGGCTATATCGCTAATTCGACCAACAAAAAGCGGCCCACCGCCAAGTCCAATCAGATTGAGCACGAAGAGCAGGATCGCGCCCGCCATGGTCCGCTGTCCCGGCGGTACGGCGTTTTGGACCACCGCCAAAGCCGGCGCCAAATACATGTTGTTCAAGAGCGCAGGGATCGCGAGGAACATGAGCGCGATCTGCCAGGTGGGCGCCCAGATCAATCCCGCCAAGGCAGGCAATGTCAGGGTAAAAGCTATGGCCGGTATCCATGAGTACCAGCGGCGGTCCGTCTGACTGAGCTTATCCGCCAACCAGCCGGAAGCAAAAGTCCCCGTCACACCGGTCAGACCAACCACCAGGCTGTAATAGAGTGAGACCTCCTTCAGGGTCATGCCCTTGACCCGCATGAGCAGGGGCGCATTGAAGTTCAACATCCCGTAGCCCACGAAGGCCGAGAGCCCACAAGCGATCGCTGTGCAAAGCAAGGTGCGGTTCGAAAGGAACTCTCCAAGGACCTGAAATACCGGTGGGGCCGGTGCATGAGCCTCGGCACCAAGCGCGATCACATCCAGGCCGCCACGCTTCGGCTCCCGCACGACCAAGAGCATGATCAGCGCAAGCAGGATGCCGGGTAGGCCAACGACGAAAAAGGCGACGCGCCACCCATGTTCAGCGGCCACACCAGCACCTAGGGCCACACCCAACATCGTTCCCAACGGCACGCCCAATGAATAGATCGCAAGGCCTGCGCCGCGCTGCTTTGCTGGGAAATAGTCGGAAATCAGAGAGTAGGACGGCGGCGAGCCTCCCGCTTCGCCAATGGCGACCATCATCCGCGACAGAGCCAGCTGGGTGAAATTCGTGGCCAAGCCACATCCGGCTGTAAACAGGCTCCAGATGCTGCAGGCCGTCGCCATGATCCAGACCCGCTTGAAGCGATCGGAAAGCCACGCCACCGGAAGCCCGAAGGTCGTATAGAAGAGCGCGAAGGTGAGACCGCCCAGCGCCCCCAACGCCGTGTCGCTCAGACCCAGATCCTTGCGGATTGGCTCGGCCAGGGTCGCAAGGATTTGTCGATCCATGAAATTGAAAGTGTAGACGACAGCCAAAAGGCCCACGACCAAGTAGCGATAGCCCGTACTCACCTTGGGTGCGGTTGTCGTAGCCGTGGTCATGCAATTCCCCCTGTCCGAATGTCCAGCCAGTCTTCTGGCTCCGACATTGGATATGTTTCCCTAGACTTCATGTTGCACGCGCTGCTGCGGCGCGCCAAGCGTCGAGCTATGACAGTCGAGAAACACTCAGGAATAAAGCCAGGCCCTCCGTCAAAGGCACACTCGCGAGGATTGGGCGTGGCCGTGGATCGGTGGCATGGTCTTGGCCAAACCCTCTAGGCGCGGCCAGAATATCTGAGGGCCGCCCGCCTTGCCGGCGGCGTATGGCCTCTTTAAGTGGCCTGGGCCGCTGAGCGGATTTTTTTCCAGTTGCTGTAAGGTCTGCTGATGGACGCCCGCGACGCGCCCGCCCCCGTCACCAAAAGAAACGCCACCGCCGCACCCATGCTGACCCATCTGCAGCGCTTGGAAGCCGAGAGCATCCAAATCTTTCGAGAGGTCGTCGCCGAATGCGAGCGGCCAGTGATGCTCTATTCCATCGGCAAAGACTCAGCCGTCATGCTGCGCCTGGCCATCAAGGCCTTCTATCCAGCCAAACCGCCGTTTCCGCTGCTGCACGTCGATACGACCTGGAAATTTCGGGCCATGTACGAAATGCGCGAACGCATGGCCCGCGAAACTGGGATGGAGCTGATCGTTCACAAAAACCCAGAGGCCGAGGCGCGCGGCATCAACCCCTTCGACCACGGCTCGCTACACACCGACATGTGGAAGACCGAAGGATTGAAGCAGGCCATCCATAAATTTGGCTTCGATGCTGCCTTCGGTGGCGGTAGGCGTGACGAAGAGAAGTCCCGGGCCAAGGAACGGATCTTATCGTTCCGCTCCGCCCAGCACCGCTGGGATCCCAAGATGCAACGCCCGGAGCTCTGGCGGCTTTACAACACCCGCAAAGGGCAAGGTGAGAACTTCCGCGCCTTCCCGATCTCCAATTGGACCGAGCTCGATATCTGGCAATACATCTACCTCGAAGACATCCCGATCGTGCCGCTCTACTTTGCGGGCGAACGGCCTGTGGTGGAGCGCGACGGCAACCTGATCATGGTCGATGACGAGCGCATGCGCCTGCTGCCGGGAGAGGTTCCGCAGGTGCGTTCAATCCGCTTCCGCACGCAGGGCGACTATCCGCTAACAGGTGCCATCGAATCTACAGCCACCACCCTGCCCGAGATCATCCAGGAGATGCTGCTGGCCACCACTAGCGAGCGGCAGGGCCGGGTCATCGACCACGACCAGGCGGCATCCATGGAGAAGAAGAAACAGGAGGGCTATTTCTAGTGGCCCCGTCCTATGAAGTTGCTGGGTCAGACCTGATCGCTGAGGATATCGAGGCCTACCTCTTTGCCCATCAGCACAAAAGTCTGTTGCGGTTCCTGACCTGTGGCTCGGTCGACGACGGCAAGTCGACGCTGATCGGCCGGCTACTCTACGATTCAAAGATGATCTTCGAGGATCAACTGGCCGCACTCGAGGCGGATTCGAAGAGGCTCGGCACGCAGGGCGGCGAAATCGACTTTGCCCTGCTGGTCGACGGCCTAGCCGCCGAGCGCGAGCAGGGCATCACCATCGATGTCGCTTACCGTTTCTTCTCCACCGATAAGCGTAAGTTCATCGTTGCCGATACGCCCGGCCACGAACAATACACCCGCAATATGGTCACAGGTGCCTCGACCGCTGACGCCGCCGTGATCCTGATTGATGCGCGAAAGGGCGTGCTGACCCAGACCCGACGGCACAGTTATCTCGTCAGCCTGCTCGGCATCGGCCACGTCGTACTGGCGATCAACAAGATGGACCTGGTGGACTGGAGCCAGGCCCGCTTCGACGAGATTGTCGCCGACTACGGCGTCTTCGCCGAGAAAATCGGCATCAAGGCCTTCACGGCCATCCCGATGTCCGCGCTCCAGGGCGACAACATTACCGAGCCCAGTGCGAAGTCACCGTGGTTTGCCGGCCCCCCGCTGATGCGCTGGCTGGAGGACGCCTCGGTCGAGGATGATCTTCGGGAGAAGCCCTTCCGCATGCCGGTGCAGTGGGTGAACCGCCCGAACCTCGACTTCCGAGGCTTTTCTGGCCTGATCTCTACTGGCGTCATCCGGCCGGGCGACAAGGTCAAGGCCCTGCCCTCCGGTCGCGAGAGCAGCGTGGCGCGCATCGTCACTTTCAGCGGTGACCTGCCCGAGGCCGTAGCCGGCCAGTCGGTGACGCTGACGCTTGCCGATGAGATCGACGTCTCAAGAGGCGACGTCTTGGCCGCGGCCGGCGATCCGCCCGCGGTGGCCGACCAGTTCGAGGCAACCATCGTCTGGTTCGATGAAGAGGCCATGCTGCCGGGCCGACCCTACCTTTTGAAACTGGGAACCCGAACGGTCGCAGCCCAGGTCGCGGAGCCCAAGTACAAGGTCAACGTCAACACCCTTGAACAGCTCGCCGCGCGGCGACTTGAGCTGAACGACATCGGCGTTTGCAACCTATCGCTGGACGCTCCCATCGCCTTCGACGCCTACGCCGAAAACCACGACCTTGGCGGCTTTATACTGATCGACCGGATTTCCAACCGGACGGTGGGCGCAGGGCTCCTGCATTTCGCACTTCGTCGCAGCCAAAACATCCACTGGCAGGCGATGGATGTGGACAAGACTGCAAGAGCCAAAGCAAAAGGCCAGAAGGCACGTGTCGTGTGGCTGACGGGCCTATCAGGCGCCGGCAAGTCAACCATCGCCAACCTGTTGGAGAAGCGCCTGGCCGCTCAGGGGCGCCACACCTACCTGCTGGACGGCGACAATGTCCGTCACGGCCTCAACAAGGACCTGGGCTTCACCGAGGCCGACCGGGTCGAGAACATCCGCCGCGTGGCCGAGGTGGCCAAGCTGATGGCGGACGCCGGCTTGATCGTGCTGGTCAGCTTCATTTCGCCCTTCCGCGCCGAGCGGCAGATGGCCCGAGATCTCTTGGGTGCGGACGAGTTCGTTGAGGTCTTTGTCGATACCCCCATCGCAGACGCAGAACGACGCGACGTGAAAGGCCTCTACGCCAAGGCCCGCGCAGGTCAGCTCAAGAATTTCACCGGCGTGGATTCGCCCTACGAGCCGCCGGAGAGCCCCGAAATCCGCGTGGATACGACGATGAACACAGCGCAAGAGGCAGCTGAACAAATCTTCGAATGGTTAGAAGGCGGAAGCTTCGACCCTGTGATCTGAGCCTGCGCCAGCAGGATCCGATCTAACAATTTTCGACGAGATCTATTCGCGCTGGCCGATGTCGAGGAAATCTCGCGCGCTGAAATCGTTGGGCGAAGCGACTTCAACGACCGGATCGTCTCGGTCATCGAACTCCGTGCGTAACGCCCGGCTCATCACCGCATGCATGTCATAGAGACAGGCGATGTAGGTGAGCTCAAGAATCTCCTCGTCGGACAGGAACCTCTTCAGAGCGTCGAATACCGCCTCCGGTGTGCGGCCGGCCTGCAGGGCCAAGCAATCGGCATAGGCCAGAACCGCACGCTCCCGAGCGTCATAGCAATCGGCGGCGGACCAATGCGGGATCGCAGCGATCTTCGCCTCATCCACCTTCAGACCACGCAATGATTTGCAGTGCTGCGAAAAGACGAACTGGCTGGACTTGGCCCAACCGACCCGGGTCTGGGCCAGTTCACGCAGCACCGGATCGAGCTTGCGCTTAGGGCTTCGGTAAAGAGCAAAGCCGCGGTTCGCATGCTCCAGGACATCTGGAACCAGGGCAAAGACGGTCCACCAATCGCCGAGGGTTCCGGTTGTCGTTCCAGGCTCGGCCACGGGATCGCGGTCACCGAAGAGTAGATCATAGGTCTTGAGGACCACATCGGAGGTTGCCTCCGAGCGGGAAACTTGGCGCAGACGCGGCACGAGCTCTAAGCCTCCGCCGATTGCATTAGGCGCGCGGGCTCGTGAGCAATATCGCCGGGCCTGAATCCGCGAAGAATGGCGGCGAACTCCAGCATGATCCCGTTTGGATCACGGAAGTATACCGAGCGCACCCAGACGCCCTCGTGCATCTCGCGAGCAACGCCTAAAGGGCTGTCGTCGTGGTTGACCACGATGGGGACAGACACATCAACGCCCGCTGCCTGCAGCCGCGCGATCGAAGGCTCCAACTCATCTTCGTCGAGATGAAAAGCCACATGGTTCATCGAACCGACCGCCGATTTTGCCTCCGCAGGAAATGACTTCACAGAAGCAATCCCCGGCGCCGCCGGCGGGGCGTCGGGCCACCAAAAGAAGGCGAGCAATGAGCCGCCCCCACAGTCAAAGAAGAAGTGCTGTCCGCCGTCCGGGAGCGCCACGGTCTTGACCAGCGGCATGCCCAGAGCTTCGGTATAAAAGGAAACCGTCTCGGCCATGTCGCGACAAACCAGCGCCAGGTGATTGATGCCTTTGGTCCTCATGGCGTCCTCCTGTTTTCGGCCAGCTTACATTGCGATCAGAATTCCAGCACGATCTTCCCGAAATGCTCGCCGCCCTGCATCGCGGTAAAAGCCGCCTTAGGTTCAGTCCAAGGGAAGAGCTTGTCGACAACCGGGCTGATCTTATGCAGATCGATGAACCGGCACATGGCCTCGAACATGTCGCGCGATCCGACCGATAGTCCCTGCAGCTTCGCTGAATTGCCGATGAGAGAAGCAGTGTTGAAGGGGCCGCCCAAGCCTGCAACGACGCCTACGATTGCGACGTGGCCTCCGATGCGGATGGCCTTCATGCTTTCTTCGATGGTGCCGCCACCACCGACCTCGATGATCAGGTCGGCCCCGACGTTGCCCGTGGCTGCCCGCACCGCTTTTGACCACGCAGGCTCCAGGCGATAGTTGGTCAGGTGATCGGCGCCCATCGCCTTTGCGCGGGCCAGTTTCTCATCGGAAGATGACGTGATCAGGGTCCGCAAACCGGCCGCGTGGGCAAACTGAAGGCCGAAAATAGAGACCCCACCCGTGCCCTGCAGGACCACGGTGTCTCCTGGCCGCAGATCGGCATCTTCGAAAAGCGCGCGCCATGCGGTAAGCGCCGCACAAGGAAGCGTCGCCACCTGTTGATCTGACAGAAAGTCCGGAACCTTGGACAAGCCTTCCTGACTGAAGACACCATGTTCCCTGCCTGCGCCCGGAATTGGCGAGCCCAGGGAGGACATGAGCTTTTCCAAGGTCGGGGGACCCGAAATCCAATTCTGGAAGAACATCGTTGCGACCCTATCGCCCGGCATAAACCGAGAAACGCCGGGACCAATGGCCTCCACAATGCCGCAACCATCCGAGAAAGGCGTTATGGTGCCGCCGGTGGCTGCGCCTCGGGCATACATCCCTTGCACCATCAAAAGGTCGCGGTAGTTCAGCGAAACGGCGCGCATCCGCACGAGAACTTCGCCATGGTTCAACACCGGGTCCGGTGCCTCCACGACCTGGATTGCGTCCAATCCCCACGGCTCGGCGACACTTAGCGCGCGCATCTCGGCTCCCCTACATTCCTGACGATTGGATACAGTATGCCTATCGTGGCTAGAAACGTCCCGGCACCAGCATCAGCTCACGACCTCAACGCCCAGGGGGCCTGGATCGATAGCCGCAGTGCGAACCGACATGATGCCGACATCGGGGGTCTAATCCCCTGGTCTGCAGCAAGGGACCTTGGTGAAAACGCTCGCCTCGGGCACCGGCGGTAGTTAGTCGGCGACTTTTGAGGCCCAGGTTGGGTCGTGCACAATCTGGGCGTGAGTACAGTTCAATTCGACGACCTTCAAATCGCTGACAATTTTGTTCCAGGGTATTGATTTCCCATAGATACTGTTCTTCGGATTATCGAAGGCGTCATCGAATTTCATGCATTTGACGAACACTGTCGGCACAGAGATTGGATCTGGCGCATAGGAAAGCATGGCCTCCAAGGCCCGCCTATTGATCTGCTGAGCGCGATTGGGAGTTTCCCGTCCTATCATCCAGCGAGTTCGCCGCGCCACGCGTTCCCAGGCTTGGCGTGGGTCTCGACGGGCATAGACAAGCAACTGTCGAAAGCGCACCCAGACCCGACCAAGCCACAACCGTCGGCGTGCCAGCCGACTGTCGAGGATCAGGAGGCGCTCAATTTTTTCGCCGCGCCGCTCCAGTCGGCGCGCAAGTTCAAAAGCCAGGATTCCGCCGAAGGAAAACCCAACGACGGTATAAGGCCTGCCGTCGCTAGCGTCTAAGACCTGCTTTTCAAGGATCTCGCCCAGGTCCTCAATAGAATCGTAGGCGAAATTCGAGCTCGCGGCGGGCGGTACCCTGAGTTCCAGGCATGGACCAGAGGTATCAAGCGCTGCACCAAGCGCCTCAGGCATTGGGGTCATGTTCCAAGGTTGGCCGACGTAAAAGACGCGCGCCGGCTCAGCGCGGGCCACCTTAGGTGCACGGAGCGCTGCTGCCATGCTCCGAATGGTGACGGGAAGTATAAGCGCCGAGATTGGAAGCTCGCGACCGAAAGCGGCCTCAATGTCGAGCATGACCCCAACCATAGCCAATGAATCACAGACCTGATGGAAGGGCGTATCGAGGTCGAAAGTCGCTGGGCTGCCATTGCGCCGCCAGATATCAGCAAGTTCGCGCTCAAGTTCTTCGTAGCCTTGGGTTTCGAAAACGCCGCATCGCTGAGCTTCGAGTTTGGAGAACAATGCTGCCGTATCGAGCTTACCGTTGGCGTTCAGAGGGAAATCGTCCACCCAGGCCAAGGCGGCCGGCACCATATAATCCGGCATCAGACGCACAGCAGCCGCATGCAGTTCGACTTCAGAGAGCCGTCCGTCGCCGCGAAGAAACCCCACGATCTGCTTTGCCCCAAAGGCCACCTCTCGAGGAACGACAACCGCCTCCTCGACCCCCGCGATACGCCCAAGCAGTAAGGCAACGCCAGCCGGTTCGATCCGGTAACCCTTGACCTTTACCTGCTCGTCTAGCCGCCCAAGATATTGGATAGCCCCGTCGTCCTGCGTCTTGCAAAGGTCGCCTGTGCGGTAGAGCCGCGTGTTGAAAGCCCCGAGCAACACGTTAGAGACGAACCTCTCCGCAGTGAGGTCCGGGGCATCCAGATAGCCAAGCGCAACCGCCTCGCCGCCGATGCAGAGCTCGCCCTCCTCGCCGGGCTCAGCCTGTCGACCCGCTGATGTAACAATGTAGGCTTCTCTGCCGCTGATCGGCCGCCCAATCGGAATGGCTCCGCTCGCTAGGTCCGCAGGTGTGATGGCGTGGCAAGTTGCAAACGTCGTGGTCTCTGTGGGGCCATAACCATTGATGATCTGGCGTGGTGGGAAGCCTGAATCAAACACACGCTGCACATAAGCTGGCTGTACAGCTTCCCCGCCGATCACCAAGGTCGTCATAGTGCCGAAAGCGTCGGCTCGATGGGTCGCTACCGCGTTGAACAGTGACGTTGTGAGGAACGCGCCATCGATGCGCTCCTCCGAAAGGAAGTCGGCGAGGCGGCCAGGCGATCGCACGACCTCAAGCGGGACTTGGACGAGGCAGCAACCGTTCAGCAGCGCGCCCCAGACCTCGAACGTAATCGCATCGAAAGCAAAGGTGCTGCAGCTTGCGATCCGCCCGCCAGGCTTGAAAGCCTCAAACTGAGGATGGGAGACGAGACCCCGAATGCCGCCATGCGGGATCAACGCGCCCTTCGCAACGCCGGTCGTACCGCTCGTATAGCAAAGGTAGGCGGGATCGCAGTTTTCATTGCTCTGCTTAGGCGGGCAAGGAGCCTCGGCCCTGCTTTGCGCGGTCTTTTCTGGGTTGAAGGCCAATGTCGGAAGGCTTGATGGAATGTCCCTAATTAGGTACTCTTCGCCGATCAGCAGCTTGACCGCGTCTTCAAAAACGGCGGCTGGCGTACGACTGAGCGGATAGCGCATATCCAGCGAAAGATAGGCAGCTCCGGCTTTCAGGATGCTGAGTGCTCCAACCGCAAACTGACCGATATCTTCGCAAGCCAGGCCGACAATATCGCCTCGCCCGATACCGTTTTGCGCTAATCGCGCCGCCAAGCCCTCAGAGCGCCGCTCGAGCTCCGCATAGGTGACGGTTCGACCATTAATCTCCAGGGCGACAAGATCGCTCCACTGGCGCGCGCTCTCACGGAAAGCGTCCTCAACGCGCCAACCCTGCCTCTCTGCCGAGGCCGCAACCGTCTGTGCCTCCGTTTTCAGTTCCCACTCCATGCGGTTCAACAATAAGCGTTCCGAGACCTGTTCGCCGTTCAAACGAACTCGTTCATCCGAAAACCAGTCCTAAATTCGACCCATCATACTGAGAGGCGATTGGAACCCAATTTTGGATCAAATACGGAACCAACCTGTAACTGCCTCGAAGACCTCAATTTTACTGAACTAGCTGATGCTATTACGCCATCGATTTCCCCTGATTGGGGAACATGAGCCTCGCGTCGCAAGGTGCTCAACGCTCATGAAGCGGTGTGCCAATTGCAGACCCGGGAAACGATCGCCCCGCCCAAGCCGATTGGGTGATTTGCCACGAATAGCTCGAAAGCACAAAATGCCGTTGGGCAACCAACGCGCATCTTTCTCTCCTGCCAAGGATGAGCACCGCAACGTCGGCAAGGGCTATCTACACAAGATGCGCCAGCGTCCCTCTAGGCCTCTTCAACCTTCGTTGATCGCCGCAACTTCTTCAGATTACGCAGTAGCAACGGCGGCATCAGGTCGATAGCCGTCTCCCGCAGAACCGTATTCCAATCCGTTTTGTCTGGGGTTCCGGCGCGCGGCCTGAACTGGGTCGTGTGGTCACGCTTCGCCGCGCTCCAGGTCGACGTGTAATAATAGAGGGCAATCGATTTGCGCGACACACCCTTCGGATGATCCACAAGGGATGGATTTCCGTGATAACTATCTGAATTCGTATTGAAAATTACACATTTATTGAACGCTGGCGTCATGGACTTGACCATCCCCACCATCTTCGTGTCCCAAAGTTCCAGCTGGCCGCCGTATTCTTCTTTCCAATCTTTATTCAAATAAATCAGAACATTGAGGCGACGCTCAAGATCCATCGGCTTGTGGTGATTGAAATCCGCGTGGATCGATAGATGCCCACCCTGATTGATTTCGTGAAAGCCAGCACCCATGAAGTATGGGTCGGGAATTAAGCCTTTCACGCCCGTAATATTTTCCAATATTTTTATAAATGGCCAAGAATTGAACGCATAAAAGAGCGCTCTCATACGGGGAGTAAGATTTTCAGGACTGTATTGAGTCTTAAATCTCTCAGTGTCTCTATCAAAACTCATGTCCGCGCCCGCGGCTTGCTTAGGAAATTCCTTCAGGCAGGCTTCAAGCAATTCCGGAGGTAGAAAATTGTCGATGACGATATGGGGAAATGGCGAGGCTGCATTGTACTGCGCCGCGAGATCCTTGCCCTTTGTGCGTACACTCTCAGCGGGAATGAATCCGGATTTTGGGTCCATCTCGTCTAGAAAAGCCACGACATCATCTCCAATGGTCATCGACCTTTGAACCGCAATTCCCGTGCCAGCCGCTGCGTTTGAACTGGTCCAAACGTCGAAGCCGTGCATCGACGCACCCTAACATTGGGGCACAATAGATACCCTTGTTTTCATGGCCTCGCCAAGCCGAGCGGCACAATGGCTCGAGCCTTTGGTCTAGATGAAGCCCTGGCATGGAGACGCACGAGCTACCTTCTTCCTAAGGTTAGCGCCTAAGGCTCGCGCCTAAGTCGCGTTCAACCGCCTAACCCCATATAGCCGCACAGCTCCGCACAACCCCGCAGCCGACATCCCTGCCATCAGGAGATAGCCGTGAGCGCCGGTGTGGTCGAAGAGCCATCCCGAGACGATCGTGGCTATGCCGGAGAGCACGCCGCCCGACAGCGCGGAGTTGATCGCCTGGGCTGCCGATGCATTACGCGGAGTCGAAAGTTGCTCGACCAGCAGCAGCGAGGCCAGGAAGGTTGCTGCGTAGCTCAGCGCATGAAGCGTCTGGAGCGGAAACAGCGCCCAAAGCGGCGGCGAAAACGCCAGCACGCTCCAACGGGCGACCGCGGCAATCCCGCCCAGGACCAGCAGATTTCGCGGCCCGATCCTGCGCCGCCAAGGTTCAAGAAACCACAGGAAGCCGATCTCGGTGGCGACACCGGTGGCCCATAGGATTCCCGTCAGGTCCTCAGCAATGCCTTGGCGTTTCCACACCAGGACCGAGAAGCCGTAGTAAAAGGCATGGGCCGATTGGATAAGGCCCGCGGAAATCACCGCCGTCAAAAAGACCGGGTCGCGCAATAAACTCGACAGTCCCGCCATCCGGTCTGCGAAGGCCGCAGCGTGGCCCTCCTCGTGCACGGGATCGGGCGGCAAAAGAAAACGCGCGGCGAAAGCAGCCAGCGCCGAGGCAGCAACCATCCAGACCAGCACCACTTCAGGCGACCCCCGGGTCAGAATGGCGCCCATCCCCACGTTACCGACGATGAAGGCCGCCGAGCCGATGCCTCTGGGCCAGCCGAAGTTGAAGCCGTCGACTCGGGCGCGTCGGAGCGCGATCACGTCCGCTAGCGGCGAGAGGGTGGAAAACATGGAAGAGGCCGCGAACCAGACCACCATCCACCAGGCAAAGCCCCACGGCAGCGCCATCAGCCCGTAGGCCCCGGTAACGGCGACGGCCAGGATCGCCAAAGCTGTGCGCCGAAGTCTGAAGCTGTCCGCCCAGATCGCCAAAAGTGGGGCGGTCAGCGCGCGCGCGATCATCGGCAGCGAAAGGATCAACCCGATCTGGCTGCCAGACAGACCATGGTGGACGAACCAGACGGATAGATAGGGCGAGCTTACGCCTGCGCCGATGAAAATCGCCCCGTAATAGAGGCCAAGGCGCACGGGGAGCGGCATGATCAATGCCTCTACACGGAGTCGCGGTGGACGCGGCTGAATGGCCGCGTAAAGTCTGATCATCGATCAGGGAGACTCGAATATGGGGCGCACGGACAGCCGGGATAGGGAGCTTCGCGCTCGCGCCGACGCAGTCATCCCCGGCGGGATGTACGGCCACCAGTCGACGGGGCTTTTGCCAGATGACTATCCTCAGTTCTTCGAGCGCGGCGAAGGCGCCCACATCTGGGATGTCGATGGCCGGCGCTATCTCGATCTGATGTGCGCCTACGGGCCCAATCTCTTCGGCTACGCCAACCCACAGATCGATGCCGCCTTTGTCCGACAACTGGGCCTTGGCGACACCCTAACTGGCCCGACCGCCTTGATGGTTGAGTTAGCCGAGGCCTTCGTGGCGATGGTTGCTCACGCCGATTGGGCGATGTTCTGCAAGAACGGCACAGACGCCACGACCATGGCTCTGACCACGGCACGCGCCCATACGCGCAAGAAAACAGTGATCCGGGCCAAGGGCGCCTATCATGGCGCAGCACCCTGGTGCGTACCGCGCCCAACCGGCACGATAGAGAGCGACCGCGCCCACCAGGTTCTCTGCGATTACAATGACGTTGCAAGCCTTGAGGCCGCCGCAGCCCAAGCCGGCGACGATCTCGCCTGCATTTTCGCAGCCCCCTTCAAGCACGATGCCTTCATCGACCAAGCCGAGCCGGACCCGGCCTACGCACGACGCGCCCGCGAACTCTGCGACCAGACGGGCGCGCTTCTGATCGTCGACGATGTGCGCGCCGGATTTCGGCTCACACGCGACTGCTCATGGTCGAAGATCGGCGTGCAACCGGACCTTTCCACCTGGGGAAAGTGCCTCGCCAACGGCCATGGCCTTTCGGCCCTGCTGGGCAATGACAAGGCTCGTAAAGCCGCCGCCTCGATCTATGTCACAGGCTCGTTCTGGTATCAGGCCGCCCCTATGGCGGCGGCCATCGAGACGCTGGGCCTCGTCCGCAACACCGACTACCTGGAACGGATCACCGCCCTTGGCGAACGCCTGCGCTCAGGCCTCCACGAACGCGCCTCGGCGGCAGGCTTTTCGTTGCGCCAAACGGGCCCGGTGACGATGCCGCTGTTCTTGTTCGAAGAAGACCCAGACCTGAGAAACGGCTTCTGCTTCGCCTCGGCGATGTTGGATCGCGGTGTCTATGTGCACCCTTGGCACAACATGTTCCTCTGTGCGGCTATGACTGAGGCCGATATTGAGGATGCGTTAAATGCAGCAGAAGGAGCCTTCGGGGTGCTCAAGCGACAATCGCCTTCCCTTCAGCCCGTTCCCAAACTGGCGTTCCTAACCACCGGCGGCACGAGGTAGACCCATGGAAATGCCTGATTACGCCGATTTTGACGGCCTGGGCCTGGCCGAGCTGGTCCAAAAGCGCGCCGTGACGCCGCTAGAGCTGGTCGAGGCCGCCATCGCGCGGATCGAACGACACAATCCAACCCTGAACGCGGTTGTCTACAAAGCCTATGAGGACGCTCGGGCTCGGGCAAAAGCGGAGTTGCCAGAGGGCCCGTTCCATGGCGTCCCGTTCCTCATCAAGGACCTCGGCATGCCGGTCGCAGGCTGGCCGCGCAGCCACGGGAGCAAATTTGCACGAGGCGTGATCGACAGCGAAGATGGTGGCCTGACACGCCGCTATCGTGATGCCGGCGTCATTCCGCTGGGCAAGACCAATACGCCAGAATACGGCATTACCGGCACCACAGAAAGCGCAGCGCTTGGTCCCTGCCGCAATCCTTGGAACCCCGACCACATCGCTGGCGGCTCGTCGGGTGGGGCCGCCTCTGCGGTCGCAGCCGGCATCGTGCCGCTTGCGCACGCCTCCGACGGTCTGGGTTCGATCCGCATCCCGGCGGCCTGCTGCGGGCTCGTGGGCCTGAAGGTCACGCGCGACCGCACCCCGAACATGCCCGACGGCTTCGACTACGCACTCGGCAATGTTGTCGACCACGTTGTCACCCGCACAGTGCGAGACTCCGCGGCCATGCTGGATGCAACGGGCTATGCTGAGCCAGGCTCGCCCTACCCGGCTCCGCCCAAAGAACGGCCCTACATGGAAGAGATCGGGCGCGGGCCTGGAAAGCTCAGAATCGCCTGGTCGTCCGAGACGCCGTCAGGTCGCCCCATCGAGCCAGAGATTCAGGCCGCACTCGAGCGAACAGCAGCGCTCTTGAAGGGCCTCGGTCACGAGGTCATCGAAAAGGGCCTCGGGATCGACTACCGCGCGCTCTTCGCCTCGCGCGGACCCGCAGCCGCCGCCAACTTTGCAGCCGGCATGGCGCGCCTCATCGAGCAAGTCGGGCGTGAGCCAGAGGAGGACGAACTCGAGCCTCTGACCTGGGCGTCGCTGAAAGCGGGCCGGCGCCAGACCGGCGCCGACGTCATGCGCTCCTTGCAGGAAACGCGGATGCTGAACCGCAACACGCTGGCCTTCTTTGAGGATGTCGACATCTACCTCACCCCGGTGCTGGGAACTGCGGTACCCGAAATCGGCTTCATCGATCCGGTGAACCTGGCCCCAAAAGAGGTCAACCGCCGCCAGGGCCGTACCTTCCCCTATACGCCGCCGTTCAATTTCTCGGGTCAGCCTTCAATGTCGTTGCCGATTGAGGTTGATTCCACCGGCCTGCCGATCGGCATGATGTTCTCCGCCCGCTACGCGGACGAAGCCACCCTCTTTCGCCTGGCCGCTCAGCTGGAAAAAGAAGCGCCATGGAAGGACCGCCGACCTATGGTTTGGGGCTGATATGGGCCTTTGGAGCCGCCGCAACTGGATGACGTTGGCTGCGACGGGAGGCTTCGTGGCCGTGGCCGTCGGCGCTTTTGCCGCGCACAGCGTCAGTGACCCGCGGGCTCAGGACTTGCTGCGGACCGGGTCGATGTATGGCTTCATGCACACCATGGCCACTTTGGCCTGTGCGACCTTCATGCAGGTCGGGGCCAGGCGCGCGCGCTTTGCACCGGCCTTCTTTCTCTCAGGCGTCGTCCTGTTCTCGGGGTCGCTTTACGCCATGGCCCTCGGAGCCCCTCGGTGGATGGGTATTATAACGCCGCTCGGCGGTCTCTGCTTCCTTACGGGATGGGCGATCCTGGGCTGGGCAGCCCGCGGCGTCGATCCAATCTAGGCGGGGATCGACCCTCGATCTTTCGGCAAAGCCAGAAAATGCAGGCAGAGCGCAGAGCCTGCGAGAGCGACCATCATCACCAGCGCCATAGGCCGCGGTGTCCCATCGTGCAGCACACCGGCGGCGGCTGAAGCAAGCGCTCCGGTTCCGAACGACACCGCGCCCATCATTGCCGAGATCGCGCCCGCCCGCCTGGGATCGACGTTCAAGGCGCCGGCCATCGTATTGCCCTGCATGAAACCGTAAGTCGAAAGCAGCATGAAGAGGAGCGTCAGTACGCTCCATCGCTCGCCAAGCCCGGAGGCGGCTGCGACCATCAGCAGAACCCCAAAGCCAACGGCGATCACGCTGGATTTCGCCAGCACCTGATCCGGAGTCCGATGTCTCAGCAGGAAGCGGTTCACCTGGTTTGAGCCGATGATGCCCACCGCATTCAGCCCGAAAACCCAGCCGAACGCTGCTGGTGAAATGCCATAAGTCCTGATCAGCAGGTCTGGAGACGACGCAATGTAGGTAAAAAGCGTCGCCCCGTTCAACGCACCGGCCAAGGCATAGCCGACCAGTCGCGGCTCCCTCATCAAGGCCAGGTAAGCCTGCAGCGGACTTTCGGTGGCCGCATGGGCCGTCGTCTCTTCTGACCGGCTCTCCTGCAGTCGGAACAGACCGGCTAGGCCTACGGCAACACCGAACGCGGCCATGAACCAGAAGTTCAGCCGCCAGCCGCCTAGACCCAGCAACACCCCGCCCAGCAGGGGCGCCAGAATGGGCGCAAGTCCCATGATCAGCATCAGCAGGGACAACATCCGGGCCGTTTCGCTATGTCCGAACCGGTCGCGGACGACGGCGCGGGAAACCACGCCACCGGCGCAAGCGCCAAGGGCCTGGAAGAACCGCGTCGCGATCAGCATGATCGGCGAGGTCGCAAAGCCGCAGGCCACGGATGCCGCGATATAGACCACCACCCCAAACAGGATCGGTGCCCGTCGTCCCATTCGGTCCGAAGCCGGGCCATAGAACAGCTGACCAATAGCCATCCCGGCAAGGAACGCCGAGACCGTCGCCTGCGATTGTCCGGCCGAGGCCTGCAAGCCGGCGGAAATGGCCGGAAGGCTGGGCAGATACATGTCGATGGCCAGCGGGCCCATCGCCGTCAGTGACCCCAATAGGATCACCAGACCCCAGGGCGTGCGTTCATTTTGGATCTGGGCTGTCATCGGGGCCTTTTTAGCGGCTTTACCCTCGCTGTCTTCCCCGTTCCGCTGCGCAGCGTTTGCTGCAAAGGTGGCGGGCGAAAGGAAACCGCTGATGTCCGCGCTCGAAAGCCAGATGCCGCCCGTCAAGCGCGCCCAGGTCAACGGCATTGAGCTGGCCTATTATGAGGCTGGCCCGCGTGGCGGCGTGCCCATCGTCCTTTGTCATGGCTTCCCCGAACTCGCCTATTCCTGGCGTCATCAGCTCAAGGCCCTTGGCGAGGCCGGCCACTGGGTGATCGCGCCCGACCAGCGCGGCTACGGCTTGTCTTCTCGCCCTGAGGCCGTCGTCGAATACGACATGGAACACCTGACCGGCGATCTCGTGGGCCTGCTCAATCACCTGGGCGTCGAAAAGGCGATCTTCTGCGGCCACGATTGGGGAGGCTTCGTTGTGTGGCAGATGCCACTCATGCATCCGAGCCGTGTGGCCGGCGTCATCGGCCTAAATACGCCATTTATGCCGCGCGCACCGCTGGACCCGATTGCCCTGATGCGGATACGCTTTGGGCCAGAGATGTACATCGTCTGGTTTCAGACGCCTGGCGAGGCTGACGCCGTCTTGTCCGCAGACGTCGAGAAGACCATGCGCTTTTTCATGCGCAAGCCCACCCGCCAGATCACCGCGGCTTCGCCCCCCGACGGCGGCTCCACCTTTGCTTTGAGGGATCTGCTGCAGCAATGGGACGCCTCTGATATCGGAAGCCAATTCCTGACCCCCGAAGAACTGGCCGTCTTCGTCGAGACCTTCAAGCAGACGGGCTTCAGTGGCGCGATTAACTGGTATCGCAACTTCAGTCGAAATTGGGAGCGCTCCGAGGCCTTGCCAACCCGGCTAGATCATCTGCCCTGCCTCATGATAACCGCCGAACTCGACGCTGTGTTGAGCCCGGCTATGGCAGAAGGCATGCCCGGCATGATTGGTGACCTGGAAATGCACATGGTCGCAGGTTCAGGGCATTGGACACAGCAGGAGCGGCCAGAAGAGGTGAACCGTCTCATGCTTGACTGGCTGCATAGGCGCTTGGCGCAGTAGATTGGACGAATGGAACGCAGCACGCCTACGCCTACCGTCTCGACCGCAACACACCGCAGAGGCCTATTTGCGGATAATGAGCCCTTTGCCTCCGGTTGGCTGCCAACCGATAGCGCACACGAAATCTACTATGAGGAGTGCGGCAAGCCCGACGGCAAGCCGTGTCTGATCCTGCACGGCGGACCGGGGGGGGCGATCAATCCGACGATGCGGCGGTTCTTCGATCCGTCGAAATGGCGCATGGCGCTTTTCGATCAGCGCGGGTGCGGCAAGAGCCGGCCGAATGCGTCTTTAGAGGAAAACACCACCTGGACGCTCATCGCGGACATCGAGCGGCTGCGCGAGCACCTGGGCGTTGAGAAATGGTGCGTGTTCGGCGGCTCCTGGGGCTCGACGCTGGCGCTAGCCTACGCGATCAAGCACCCTGAACGGGTGGAAAGCCTGGTGCTGCGCGGCGTTTTTCTGCTGACCGCGCGCGAGCTGGCCTGGTTCTATCAGGACGGTGCCTGCATGCTGTTTCCAGACGCCTGGCAACGGTTCTGTGCGCCGATCCCGGAGGCGGAGCGCGGCGACATGATCGGCGCCTACCATAAGCGTCTGACCCATCCCGACCGACGCGTGCAGGCTCAAGCGGCCGCGGCCTGGAGCCAGTGGGAAGGCGACACCATCTCCATCCGCGGTCCCGAAGCGCGGCCCTCCAAGTTCAACGAAGTCGATTTCGCCATCGCCTTTGCCCGGATCGAGTGCCACTTCTTCGCCAACCACGGCTTCTTTCCCGAGGAAGGCTGGATCCTCAATAGCGCTGCGGTGCTGCAAGACATTCCCGGCTGGATCGTACAGGGCCGCTTCGATGTGGTGACCCCGTTGGAAGCGGCGTGGAAACTCAAGGGCGTCTGGCCCCGAGCGCGTTTAGACGTGGTCTGGGATGCCGGCCACGCGTCGACGGAACCTGGCATCGTTGACGCACTGGTACGCGCCACCGATCAGGCTTTAAGCGTCTAAGCCAGTTGCGCGACACAGCGCGCGCGCGCAACGTGCCGCGCAATCCGGGAGTCTGCCCGGAGCCGTGGGAGAATAATTGATGCATAAGACACTGTTCGCCGCGATCGCGGCCGTGAGCCTGCTAGCCGCAAGTGCGGCCTCTGCCCAGATGGCCCATTATAGCGCCACTCTGAAAGGCGCCGATGGCGTCAAGGGGAGCGGCTCGGTCCAAGCGATGCTGGACGGCAAGACCTTCACCTACACTGCGTCCTACAAAGACCTGACCGGCCCCGTCTTGGCGGCCCATTTCCACAATGCAGCCACGCCCGGCGGTAATGGCCCGCCTGTCGTTCCGGCGACAGCTTCACCCAGCCCGATCAAGGGCACAGCCACTCTGACCGACGCCCAAATCGCCGACCTCAATGCCGGCAAGTGGTACTTCAACGTCCACACTGAGGCGAACAAGGGTGGCGAAATCCGCGGTACGATTACGGCGGCGAAGTAAGATCCTAAAGGGGGCTCGCAGCCTAAAGCAGCGAGCCCTTACCGCTGGTGACTTCGGAGTAGCGGTGGACGCGGACGGCCATGACCAGGCCAAAGCCCACCATGACCGTGAGCATCACCGTGCCACCATATGAAAGAAGCGGCATGGGGACGCCAACAACCGGTGCCAGGCCCATCACCATCGAGCCGTTGATCAAGACATAGAGCGCGAAAGTCGCCGTCACGCCGGCTGCGGCCAGCCGGCCAAAGTGGCTGTGTGAGAGATAGGCTGTGCGCAGCGCCATGAAAATCACGGCGGCATAGAGCAGCAGAATCGACACGCAGCCGACGAAGCCGAACTCTTCGGCAAGCGTCGCAAAGATGAAATCGGTTTGCTTCTCCGGCAGGAAATTGAGCTGGCTTTGCGAGCCCAGTCCGTAGCCCTTGCCCAAAAGCCCGCCTGAGCCAATCGCGATGCTTGATTGAAGCGTGTGATAGCCCGCCCCTGACGGATCGGCCTGGGGATCAAGGAAGGTTGTCAGGCGCTGCTTCTGATAGCCGTGCAGACCGAACATCACGATCGGCGGCGCAAGGACCGCGAGCGCCAAGGCGCCCGCCGCGATCAGCCGCCAGGAGAGGCCCGCCAGGACCACGACGATCACGCCGGTGAGCAACATCAAAATCGCGGTGCCGAGGTCTGGCTGCTTTGCCACGAGCGCCACCGGCGCCAGGATCAACAGGGCGGGTACAATCAGCCACCAGGAGAGCTGAGCGCTGCGGCCCGAAAGGCCATGGTAGAAACGGGCTAGCGCCAGCACCAGCCCGATCTTCATGATCTCGGAGGGCTGGATGCCGATCGGGCCAGCCTGCAGCCACCGTTGGGCGCCAAGGGCATGATGGCCCATGAACATCACGGCGATCAGCAGCAGAAAACCGACTCCGTAAATCGGATAGGCCAGCGCAAACCAGACCCGCAGGTCGACCAGGCTGAGCACAATCATCACCACGAAGAAGAGGGCAAACCGGGCCAGATGCGCGCCCGCCCAAGGGGTCCAGGACGAGCCTGCAATGGAAAACAACATCACCGCGCCTGCGCCTGCGATCAGGCACAGCGTCAGACAGAAGATCCAGTCGATTTCGCCGATCTTGACGATCAGCCGATCTCGCTCGCCGGGACGGGTCAGGGCCGAGACGGTCATGGGATGGGCGTCCTGATGGCGTCGTCGACGGCGCGCTCGGCTGGCGTCGGCGGATCGACGACATCGGGATCGGTCTGTGGCGCAGGCGCCTGCGGTATCGGCATCGGCTTTTCAACCCGCGCGCGGATTTCCGGGTCTTTCAAGAGGGCGATGCGCAGGAGTTCGCGCGCCAAAGGCCCGCTGGTACTGGCACCAAACCCACCGTGCTCAACCAGCACACTCATCGCGTAACGCGGCTCGTCGACCGGGGCAAAGGCGATGAACCAGGCGTGGTCGCGGAATTTCCATTCTCCGGTCGCACCGTGCTGACCGTGACCGCTGGCGTAGTTGAAGGCCTGAGCCGTGCCCGACTTGCCAGCCATCTTGATGTCGCCCAGCCCCATGTCGCTGAGACCTGCGGCGGTACCCACAACGGTCACTGCGGCCATCGCTGAGCGTACGAAGTCGATGTGCTTGGGGTCAAAAGGCAGATCGCCGAAGTCTGATCCCCGCGGCCGCTCGACCCCGCCAACCGATTTGATCAGCCGCGGGTGCAGCGCCTTTCGGCCATTGGCCAGGCGCGAGGCCTGCACACAAAGCTGCAACGGATTGAGGTGGGTATAGCCCTGGCCGATGCCCATGCTGGGCGTCTCACCCGGATGCCAGACGGGATCTTTCTTAAACGCGCGACGCTTGTAGGCGGTATCTGGCACCAGCCCGGCTTTCTGACCTGGAATGCCGATGTCGAAGACCTCGCCCAGCCCGAACTTGCGGGCGACCACCGCGATCCTGTCGGGCCCAAGGGTCAGGGCGCACTGGTAGAAATAGATGTCGCACGACTGGGCGATCGCGCCCTTCATATCTAAAGCGCCATGGGCCTTGTCGCAGTGCCAAACGCGGCCGCCCCAGGCCCAGGCCCGGCTGCAGACGTGCACTGTGGCCGGATCGTAACCGTTCTCCAGCGCAGCTAGGGCCACGAGCGTCTTGAAGGTTGAGCCGGGCGGGTAGGTGGCGGTCAGCGCCTTGTTGAAGAGGGGCTTGTGGTCGTATTGGGCGAGCGCGCGGTATTCAGCGCCGGTCAGGCCGCGGACGAACTTGTTCGCATCGAAACTGGGACCTGAGTACATGCAAAGGATATCGCCGTTGCGACAATCCATCATCACGGCTGCGCCGCTCTGCGCGCCGAACACTTCCTCGGCGCGGTTCTGGATATCCGCATCGAGCGTCAGCACGATCTCGCGGCCCGGAATTGCCCTGATATCGCCGGCCGGATCGGTGGAAACCTCGTGGCCGTTGGCATCGACCTCTACCTTTTGAGCGCCGGGCTTGCCGCGCAGGTCAAGGTCAAAGGCCTGTTCGACACCTTGGCGGCCAATGCGGAAACCGGGGTTGAGCAGGATCGGATCGGCGTTGGGACCGCTCGGAGTGAGATCGGTCTTATTGACCTTGGCGACATAGCCGATGACGTGGGCGAAGGCACCGCCATAGGGATAGACGCGAACTTCACCCATGTCGGCGGTGACGCCGGGAAGTTCCGGTGCACGAATGTTGATTGCGCTGAACTGCTCCCAGCTCATGTCTTCCATCACCTGGACGGGAGAGCGGCGCGGAGCGTTGGCGATATCCTTCAACAGCCGCGCCTGGCGGCCGTCGTCCAGCGGCACAAACTCAGCCAGGGTCTTGATCGTCTGGGCGGGGTCCATCCCCTTGTCCTTGGCGACCATCAACCGAAAATTCGGTCGGTTGGAGGCCAGCACCACGCCGTTGCGATCAACGATCAGGCCGCGCGGCGGCGGCGTCATCCGGAAGTTGAATTGATTGTTGGCCGAGAGCTTTTCGTATCGCTGGGTCTCGATCAGCTGCAGGTGGGCAAGCTGGCCTCCAAGCGCCACAAGCCCGACACCGGCGCACCCCCCCAGCAGAAAGGCTCGGCGGTGGAAAACCCCCTGCCGCTCGTTGACCTCGGCGAAGAAGATGGATGGCTCAGCCATGCCGCCGCCCCTACCGGAATCTCACGTCGGCGTCCTCGAAGAGGTCGATGAGCCGTTGTGCAAAAGGATAAAGAACGATTGTGGCAAGGAATTGCCAGGCCATCGCCACCACGCCAGGCGAAGAGCGGGCATCAAGCATCACAAATAGGTAGCCCGCCACCAGCGCCGTCGCCGTCACCAAGCTATACCAGACGAAGAAGATGAGGCGGCCTTGTCCGGCCATCATGCTGCGACCGGCAAGCGCCACGCCATAAGCGATCAGCAGGCAGAGCGCCCAAAGGCCTAAGGGGCCACCCCAAAAGACATCCAGAAACAGACCCAGGATCAAAATGGCGAACGGCGCCAGGATGGAGGGCCGGATCACCGCCCAGGCGAAGGCCAACACCATGGGGAAGACCGGCTCCGGGAGCTGAAGAGTGAACATACGGAACGGCACGCCCAGGGCAAGGGTCGCGACAATCGCCTGCAGCATCGGAATGCCCAACCAGCGCCAAGGCTCAAGTGGGCGTGCGCCACTCAATTCCGAACTCCGTCGGCCGCGGGCTTGGCTTTCGGTTTGGGCGGTGTGTCAGACTGGGTCGTCGACGCTTTTGCCGCCGACGGAGTCTTGGATGGCGCAGGTTTCACGGCAGCGCTTTCGGCGGGTTTCGGCTGAGCGTTGGCGGGCTTAGATGGGGTTGCGCCAGCCGGTGCAAGCTTGGCTGGCGCGCTCGCGCGATCGCCTGCGTCAGGGCTCTGCGACCTGAGCGGGGTCGCGCCAGGTCCCGCCGTCGGTGGCGGGACCGGCGTCTGGCTCAGTTCCTGCTGGTTGATCACCTGGGTGAAGTCCTCGAAGAGCAGGATGCGCACAAAGTCGATCGGTGCGCGGTCGGAGGCCAGCACCACCCGCCAGCGGCCATCCAATCCCTTCACCGCCGTACCGACAGGTAGGCCCCGCGGGACGACGCCGCCATCGCCGGACGTCAGCAGCCGGTCACCGTCGCGGATCGGATCGCGGCCACGCAGATAATCGAGCCTGGGGTTGGGTCCGCCATCTCCGGTCAGGATCGCGCGCGCATTGGTCCGGCCAATCATCACCGGGGTCCGCGAGGCGATATCGGTAAGCAGCAGCACGCGGCTTGCGCCTTCGGTCACCCCGATTACCCGGCCCACGAGGCCATTTTCGCTCATCACCGGATTGCCAACCTTCACCCCGCGCTCGCGGCCGGCATTGGCGAGCCGGGTGTCGGCGAAGGGCCCGCGGCTGTCGGTGACGACACGCGCCGCCACCATCGCGATCGGCGGGTCGGTTTTCAGCCCCAGGAGATTGCGAAAGCGTGCGTTCTCGTCTCTCAGAGCGATCGCAGTGTCGCGCCACTGCTTCATCTCGCGCAGCTCAGCCTTCAGCTCGCTGTTTTGCGAGCCCGCCGCAAAATAGTCTTTGATGTTTTCGACGCCCTGCCCGGTCCAACGCCCGGGTACGGAAAGCACATTGCCTACCGGCGCCAACACGGTGTCACTCGCTTTGCGAGACACCCCATAGGCCTGGGACTTAAAGATCTCGCGGCGATCAGACAGCAAAATCGCGGTCGCAGCGACGACCGCGACAATCAGCGCAATTGCGGCCGCCCAGGTCAGGGGGACCTTCAATTCACCGAGCGGATTGTCCCTGAAGGACACTTAGGCGCCTCGTTCGAGCGGGTTGCGACAGCCCCCGCTGCGCAGCGACTCAGATGGGCTTAGGCTAGCGTGGATTCGAGCACGCCCTTCATCCATTTCGGATGTTCCAGCACCTTACCGCATCCCAGCGCCACGCACGACAAAGGATCGTCCGCGACGGTTACCGGCAGGCCGGTGTGGTCGCGAATTTCAGCGTCCAGGCCGCGCAGCAGAGCGCCGCCGCCGGTCAGCATGATGCCCTTGTCTGCAATGTCGGAGGCCAGCTCCGGCGGGGTGGCTTCCAGCGCCATCTTGACCGCATCAACGATCTGGCCGACCGGCTCGGAGAGCGCATCTGAGGCCTGCTTTTCACTAATCCGTACTTCGCGCGGCACGCCCTGCATCAGGTCGCGGCCCTTGACCTCGATGGAAAGCCCTTCGCCATCGGCCGGAGCCCGCGCCGTGCCGATTTCCTTCTTGATCCGCTCTGCGGTCGTCTCGCCGATCAGAAGGTTATGGTTGCGGCGCATATAGGAAATGATCGCCTCGTCCATCTTGTCGCCGCCGACCCGGACCGAGCGCGAATAGACGATGCCTGAGAGCGACAGCACGGCCACTTCGGTCGTGCCGCCGCCGATATCGACAACCATGGAGCCGGTCGGCTCATGGATCGGAAGGCCGGCACCGATCGCCGCCGCCATCGGCTCATCGATCAGACCCACGCGACGGCCGCCGGCGTTCAGGCAGCTGTCGTTGATCGCACGGCGCTCCACGGCCGTCGCACCTGACGGCACGCAGACGATGACCTTGGGGTTTACGAAGCCTTTGCGGTTGTGAACCTTGCGGATGAAGTACTTGATCATCTCCTCGGCGACTTCGAAGTCGGCGATGACGCCGTCGCGCATCGGACGAATAGCTTCCATGTGACCTGGCGTGCGCCCCAGCATCTGCTTGGCCTCAATGCCAACGGCGTGGACGACCTTGCGTCCGCCAACATTGCGCAGCGCCACCACCGAGGGTTCATTCAACACGATACCCTTGCCCTTCATGTAGATGAGGGTGTTGGCCGTGCCGAGGTCGATGGCGATGTCGTTGGAGATGGCGCCGAAGAGCGAAGAGATCATGGATGGCCCTGGAAACTGGGGGCTGGAAGAAGGGCTGCCGGCCGGCAGTCCGAAACAACTTCGTCTACGCCCAAAACGCGTGTGGAGTCGTTACGATTTACCGGAAGGCTTCGCCTACCCTCTGCCCTGCCCATTGGTCGAATTCAAGGCATAATGAGCCACGTGCCGGTTCCAGCCGTCCGCGAAGTTCATCTGTCACGGCCTGACCTCAGATTTCGATGACGTCTCGAGGCGGCAAACCGCGATGCAACCCGACACGGTTTGCAAGTGCCAACGCCCCTTAGATCGTCCTAAAAAGGCGGCGCTTGCCTGACTTTGGCCAGGCCAACCGTGCGCCCCCCCTACTCGACGGCCAAGATGACATGAGGCGCTTTGATCAGCGCCGTGACGGTTTGGCCCGCCGCCAACCCCATGACCTCAGCGCTTTCGCGCGTGATCGTGGCGACCAAGGTCTTCTCGCTGGCGATTGCCAGCGTGATTTCGCTGGAAACGGGGCCATCAACCCGTTCGGCGACCACGCCCTTGATCTGGTTACGGGCAGATGTGACCAGCCCTTCGCCTTTGGCCAGCACCACGAAGCTCGACTTGATCAACGCGATGGCCGGTCGGCCTATGGCCAGGCGAAGCGCGGCCAGGCTTTCGCGGGTCACCACCGCAACGATTTCAACGCCGCCCCCAACCGCCAGGCCGATCTCCGCATTGACCGCGCCATCCGTGATCGATGTGACGGTCCCGCGAAGCGCATTGCGCGCACTGGTCTGCATGCCAAGGCTCCAAAAGATCTGGCCGATGTCGTCTGAGCGCGCGCCTGCGAGGCCTTGATCCAGGCGGTCCATAACCTCGGCCAGTTCGGCTTCGAGGCGATGGAACGCCGCAATTACGGCACGGCCAGCAGCGGTTAGCTCAGCGGCTCCGCCCTTGGGTCCACCCGTCTGTGTGGTAACCAAGGGCGCGTCAAAGAGGTTGTTCAGCGCCTGAACCGCGTCCCAGGCACCACGGTAACTTAGGCCCATCTGCTCGGCGGCAGCTCGGATCGAATGTACCTCGCCCAAGACTTCCAGCAGCGCGATACGCTCGCCGCCGACACGCGAGCCATCGCCTCGGCGCAAAGAAAGGGCGGCGTTGAGCAAGGGAGAAACCACAGCACCTCGTTGTGCGGTCGAACGACATAACGACCCTACCAGTGAATTGTTGGCTGTCACGCCCGGCTCAACCCAGGGCCGTTGCGACCACGCCCAGCGCGGCCATCGCGCCACCGAAGAGCTGACGCGGCGTGAGGCGCTCCTTGAAGAGGCCACGACCGGCGGCTGCTGCAATCGGCCCCTCAATCACGCCCACTGCGCGAACTTGTCCGGCGGGCGCCAACGCAAGCGCCGAAAACCAGCAGGCCGAGGCGACGGTGCCAAAGAAGCCCGCGCCAAGCGAGGTTCGCCAAGACGCGCCGACGGCTCTCAGAGCGCTGGGCTTCATAGCGGCAAGGAGCAGCACCATCACCACAGACTGAAGCGCCTGGGCGACACAAAGTGCTGCGGTCGCCGAATAGATCGGGTGGGCTGGCTCCAGCGCCAAGCCCGCCTGTCGATAACCGTTCAGCGCGACGGCGAAAGCTGCACCCGAAGCCAGGCCATAGAGTGACCCGGCCGCCAGGCCTGCGCCTTGGGTGCGGGCGGGCCACGAAAGGATCAAGAGCGCCAGCGAGGTCGCCGCCAGACCCGCCCATTGCACCTGGCTCAGCCGATCGCCGAACACGAAGAGCCCCATGAGCGCACCCAACGGAAGCGACGACTGCTGCATGAAGGTCGCCACGGCGAAGCCGGAGGTGCGCATCGCCATCAACAGGGCCGCCGTGGCACCCACCTGGCTGACGGCGCCGGCCGCAACAGCGATCGCAAACCGCCAACCCGGATGCGGGCTTGCACCCGGTGTCAGATAGGCCACGACCGCGAAGATCGTCAGTGAGAACGGCAACCCAAACAAGAAGCGCACGAGGGTCGCCCCCCAGGGGCCCGCATCGCCGACCAGTCCCCGTTGCAGGGCATTGCGCGCGACCTGCAAAGGGGCTGCCGCCGCCGTCAGGATTATCCAGAGCATTTCAGCAAATCCCGATCATGCAGGCGCAAGCCCAGACCCTTTGGGCTCCTGGCCTGGCAGAGAAACGGACTAGGTTTTCGACTTGGCGGAAATGATCGAAACGTCAGAACCCTGACGCAATCGCGCCTGGGACGGTCTTTTCCTTGCGCGCGGTGAGGTTGTTGAGGGCGTTGATGTAGGCCTTGGCCGAGGCGGTCAGGGTATCGGTGTCGGCGGCCTGGCCCGTCGCGATCCGGCCGTCTTCCTCAAGCCGCACGGAGACCTGAGCCTGCGCGTCAGTCCCTTCGGTGACGGCATGCACCTGGAAGAGACGCAGAATGGCCTCATGAGGCGCAACCTTGTGGATGGCGTTGAAGACCGCATCGACCGGACCGTCGCCGGTGGCGTTTGCGGACTTTTCTTCGCCATCGACGGTGACGGTCAGGAACGCCTCCTGCGGGCCTTCGGTGCCGGCAATGACGCGCAGATTCTTCACCTGGATGCGATCAGCTCCCGAGGCCAGCGCATCGTCGACGAGGGCTACGATGTCGTCATCGAAGACGTGTTTCTTCTTGTCCGCCAGGTCCTTGAACCGCTGGAACGCCTCGTTGAGCGCGTTCTGGCCCAGCTCATAGCCTAAGGTGCGCAGCTTCTCGCGGAAGCCCGCGCGGCCGGCGTGCTTGCCCATGACCAGGTTGGACGCGCCCTGCCCGACCGTCTCTGGGCTCATGATCTCGTAGGTGCCCCGGTCTTTCAGCATGCCATCCTGATGGATGCCGCTCTCGTGGGCGAACGCGTTCTTGCCCACGATCGCCTTGTTGAACTGAACGGGGAACCCGGTGATCGCCGAGACGTAGCGGCTGGCGCGGGTGATGTGCTGGGTCTCGACACCGGTGTGGTAGGGCAAGGCGTCGCCCCGCACCTTCAGCGCCATGACGATCTCTTCAAGGGCCGCGTTGCCGGCCCGCTCGCCAATGCCGTTGATCGCCACTTCCACCTGACGCGCGCCGCCCTGGACGCCGGCCAACGAATTGGCCACGGCAAGCCCTAAGTCGTTGTGGCAGTGGGTGGACAAGATCACCTTGTCGGCGCCCTCCACATTCTCAAGGATATCGCGGAACATGTCGGCGTATTCGCTGGGGTAGGAGTAGCCCACGGTGTCCGGCAGATTGATGGTGCCGGCGCCGGCACGAATAGCGGCCTCGACGCAGCGGCGCAGGAAATCCTGCTCCGTGCGGGTGGCGTCTTGCGCCGACCACTCCACATCGCCGCAGAGATTTCGCGCGTGACCGACCGACTTGGTGATCATCTCCAGGATGTCTTCCTGGCTCGCATGCAAGATGTGGTCGCGGTGAGAGGGGCTGGTCGACAGGAACGTGTGAATCCGGCCGCGCTTGGCCTTCCTGATCGCCTCGGCGCAACGTTCAATATCGGCCATGCCGGCGCGGGCCAGGCCACAGACCGTGCTTTCGCTCACCAGCCCCGCGATCTGGCGGACCGCCTCGAAGTCGCCGTTCGACGCGATCGGGAACCCCGCCTCGATTACGTCGACGCGCATCTCTTCCAAGATCTTGGCAAGTTCGATCTTCTCTTCCAGCGACATGGAGGCGCCAGGCGATTGCTCGCCGTCTCGCATGGTGGTGTCGAAGACGATGACCCGGTCGCGTTCGGCGCGTGGGGCTACGGATTCATCGGTGGGGTTGGTCATGGCTCAGGTCTCTTCGCGGAGTTTATGGGGGTCAGGCGGAGGAGAAAACCCCTGAACGCCCGGCCACGAAGACGCGCAGCCTAGAGAGGCGCCCAGGGGCGGCTAAGCCCCAGCGTAAGTAGAAGCAGGCTGGACGTGTGCGAACCCATCGCGACATCGTCTACCGAAATGCCCCTCCCGCCGCAAGCATCTTGCGCCGAATGCGCCTCTAAGCCGCCTGCAGAGCAAGAACCTTGCGCACGGCGGGTCGCTCGGCCAGGCGTCGGCTATGGTCTGCCAGGCGGGGAAATTGGGCGATGTCCACCCCGTCCCCAGGCAGCCAGCCCATGACGGTGTAGAGATAGGCGTCGCAAATGGAATAGGCATCGCCCAAGACCCAGGGGCCTTGGAACATCTCGTCTTCGATCAGGCGGAAACAGGCGATCTCGTTTTGCGGGACCTGGCGGGTCATGGCCGCCTGCGCCACAGGATCGTCCGTCCAGCGGTAGCCGCGATGTTTGTGAGCGTGGGCGACGTGGACCGTCGAGCAAAGGTAGCTGTTGAAGGCTTGGGCCTGAGCGAAGGCGAATGGGTCGTGCAGCGGGGCAAGGTTCGCGGCCGGAAAGGCCTGAGCGACATAGGCCAAAATCGCCGGGGTCTCGGTCAGGACGCCGTGGTCTGTGACAAGTGCTGGAATACGTGCCTTGGGGTTGATCGCCAGATACTCGGGCCTTCGCTGGTCACCGTCCTTGGTGCTCATCATCACCAGCTCAAAATCGGCCTGCGCCTCTTCCAGCGCAATCGCCGAGGCGAGCGAACACGAACCCCAGGCGTGGAATAGCTTCAGCATCAAACACTCTCCTTTTGTCGGCGGCGCAGCCAGGTGCGCGCAATGAGGCCAATGGCGACCCAGGCCAGCGCGATCGCCGCCGGCCATAAAACGCGCCTGTCGATCTCGCCCGTCAGGAGACGCCCGATCGAATGGCCTGCAAACGCCGTCAGCCCGATCTTAGGCACGATGCCGATCGCCGTTCCTAGCGTGAAATCGACCAGGCGCATCGGCGTAACGCCAGCCGCCATGTTGACGACGATGAAAGGCACCGAAGGCACCAGGCGAACGATGAAACTGGCAAACAATCCGTTGCGCCCCACCAATTCCATAAATTGCCTGAGCGTATGACCCGAGAACCGTTCAAGCGCCTTCGCGCCGGCTGCGCGGCCCAGGTAGAACCCCACCAGGGCAGACACCATTGTGCCGATCCAGCTATCGACGAAGCCGCTTAAGGGTCCGAACGCCAACACGGTGGCTGCGATCAACATGATCTGCGGCACCCCTAAGAACGCAAGGACCGCAAACGCCAGCACCGCGACCGGCAGCGACCAAGGCCCTGGCGCAGCGCGCAGCCATTGCTGGACAATCGCCTCGCCGTTCAATCCCAGCATCGGGAGGCCAAACACGAACAGCAGCCCTGAGGCTGCGAACACGACAAACGAGATCAGCAAGGTGCGCCACGCCTGGGCGTCGATCTCCGACAGGACTTGAAAGAGGCGGCGCATATCACGGCTCAGGTCGCCGATCATGTCCAAGGGGTCAAGCGATGGCGCGAAACGGCGGGTTCACCGACGGGGCAGCTTAGGCTAAACCCCGCGCGTTCCTTTAACTCAACCTTCCGGGAGTTCTCCGCGCCATGTCGCTTGAATCCACCGCCCTGTCGCGCGTCAAGCCGTCCGCCACTCTGGCGGCCGACCAAAAAGGGCGCGAGCTGAAAGCGGCCGGGCGCGACATCATTTCCCTGGCGGCCGGCGAGCCCGACTTCGACACGCCGGAAAACATCAAGGAAGCCGCGATCAAGGCGATCCGCGACGGCAAGACCAAGTACACCAACGTCGACGGCATCGTTGAGCTGAAGGAGGCGATCGTCGCCAAGTTCGGCCGCGAGAATGGTCTGACCTACAAGACCAGCCAGGTGAACGTCTCGCCAGGCGGCAAGCCGGTGATCTGGAACGCCATGATCTCGACGCTGAATCCCGGCGACGAAGTGGTGATCCCGACACCCTATTGGGTCAGCTATTGGGATATCGTGCGCCTGGCTGGCGGCGAGCCGATTGCAGCACCGACGAGCGCTGAGAGCGGCTTCAAGCTCAGCCCCGAAGGCCTTGAAAAGGCGATCTCGCCCAAAACGCGCTGGGTGTTCCTGAACTCGCCCTCAAACCCTTCCGGCGCGGCCTATACGCGCGCTGAGCTGAAGGCGCTGGCCGAGGTCCTGCTGCGTCATCCGCACGTCTGGATCCTGACCGACGACATGTATGAGCACCTGGTGTTTGGAGACTTCCAGTTCTCGACCATCGCCCAGGTGGAGCCGGCGCTTTATGAGCGCACGCTCACCATGAACGGGGTCTCCAAGGCCTACGCCATGACCGGCTGGCGGATCGGATATGCCGCAGGCCCTGAGCCGCTCATCAAGTTGATGGCCAAGGTGATGAGCCAGACCACGTCCAACCCCTCCTCGATCTCCCAATGGGCGGCCGTCGAGGCGCTGAACGGCACGCAGGCGTTCATCAAGCCCAACGCCAAGCTGTTCGAAGAACGGCGCGACCTGGTGGTCTCGATGTTGAACCAGGCGCAAGGCATTCACTGCCCGACGCCGGAAGGCGCCTTCTACGTCTATCCCTCGGTCGCCGAGCTGATCGGAAAGACCGCGCCTTCTGGAAAAATCATCGCCAACGACGCCGATTTCGCCGTCGAGCTGCTGGAGACCGAAGGGGTCTCAGTGGTGTTTGGCGCAGCCTTCGGCCTGTCGCCCTTCTTCCGCATCAGCTATGCGACGTCGAATGCGGCGCTTGAAGACGCCTGCACGCGCATCCAGCGGTTCTGCGCAGCCGTGAAGTAGCCGCCATTGCCCGGCTCGCGGGGTCCCGCGAGCTGGGCATCCGCCATCCTAGGGCTTCTGACCAGGAAGCCACTGCGGCTGGAAATCACTGTCCAATAGCCAGGTCACCGGCTTCACCATCGAGGTGATCACGCTATTCATGAAGGCCAGGTCCACATGGGCAAGGTCGTCACTGGCGGCGTGATAGGTCGGCGGCAACGGCCAGGCGCTGACCGTCTGGGCGATCACGCCACGCCGCGCCAGCTGATAGTTATCCGAGCGCCGGAAGAAATGCTGCTGCGGATAAAGGTCAGGACCAAGACGGGCGCCCTGTGCCTGCAAGGCGGGTCCCAGGTTGGTGCGTTCCCAGCCGGTCAGCATCAGCGCGCCTGGCCGCTTGGGGTCGTCAACGCCGATCATCTCGAATTCCAGATTGGCCATCAGGTCGCTGATGGCCATGGGGGCGTGGGCTTGAATGTACTGGGCGCCCAGCTCGCCCTCCTCCTCGCAACCGAAGAGGCCGAAATAGACGGTGCGGCGGTGCCTCGCACTTTGCCCAAGGATGCGTGCAAACTCCAGCACGGCCGCGGTTCCGGAGGCGTCGTCATTTGCGCCATGGAAGGTGACGCTGTTTCGAACGCCCAGGTGGTCATAGTGGGCGGTCAACAGGAGCGCATGGTGGTCGGCGTCCGAAGCCTTACCGTGCAGAACGCCCATGACGTTGTAAGTCGTCCGGGCCCGTGGCTCGCCCCTGGGCGCCGTCAGTTGAGCTTCGCCCTGGCCTATGTGTCTGAGCGCGGCCATCGTCTGGGGCATGGCATAGATCGTAGCGCCGATCGGCGCGGGCTCTGGGCTTTCCACACCAACGACGCGCGTGCGGCCAGGCGACCTGGTCGAGAGTTCGTTCCAATGCTGCGCGTTCTGATCGCTGAGCGGGCTGATCACGGCCAAGGCACCGGCACCCAGCAGAGCCTGGATTCCTGGCTGGTCGAAAAAGGCGCTGTCATAGATGACGACCTTGCCCTTGATCGCCTCGGTCGCGGACTTGGCGTCGGTCAGATAGAGGGTCGCCGCCCGCAGGGTCTCAGGCGGCTGTATCGCCACGATGTCCTGGCCCTGAAGGAAGGAAAGATGCGTGTTTCCGCTTACGATTTCGAGCTTGGGCACCGCCGCCGCCGTGGGCGTCTGGAGCTGGACAGCTTGCAGGTAGACGCCATCGCCGAAGGCTGGCGAAATCTTTGACTGGCGCAGTGCCTCGCCCAAAAAGCGGGCCGCGGCATGCTCATCTTCAGAGCCACATCCGCGACCATGCAGCTCATCTCCGGCCAGTCGCTGCATGTTGGCCTTGACGCATTCGGCGCAGACAACGGGCTTGGCGGCAGAGGGCGCGCAGGGCGCGATCAACAAGAGGACCGCTGCGCCAACCGCTGCAAAAAAGACTGATGACTTCACCGAAGCTCCGGATCAACGCCAGGCGACGGCTTCGCCCCATACCAGGGGTGAAATTGGCATGGGGCGAAAAAGCGCGCCAGCTAGTGCTTTGTGCGCCAGGCGGCTTTAGCGGCGTCTTTCGTCATGTTGAGGCGCAGCGTGTCGTCGTCGATCATCTCGACCCAGCTCACCGGGATCATATGGTGCCTGAGACCAGAGGCCAGATCGAACTTGGTCAGCTCGATTTCGTCGCCCATGACTTTGTCGACCCGACCGACATGGCCGCCGTCGGAGCCCAGCACATCCATGTGCTCGCGAATTTGAGAGGATTGAATCATTGTTTCGTTTCCTAAAGCGGGTGAGGCTTGGGGAACGGCGCAGAGGCCGGGAGGTTTCCTCGATGGTTGAGCCAATCAATCTCAACAAGGTCCGCAAGGATCGCGCCAAGGCCGCGGCCAAGGCGAAAGGCGCACAAAACCGCACCCTGTTTGGCCTCAAGAAGACGGAGAAGATCGTGGCCGAAATGGAGGCCGAGCGGGCCCGCCAGAAGCATGATCAGACCAGGCGAGAAGACTGAGGCGCAGGTCGGCTCGAGGCTCGCCAGATCACGACGGCCGCTAGTGCGAGGTGGCGCTGTAGGGCCGCAGGCTCGTCGCCGCGCGCGTCTGCTCCTGATCCATCTGTCGCCGCTCGGCAAGATCCGCCCGACGGGCGCAGACCTCCTTGGGGAACAAGGTGCCCAGTACCTTTTCCTTGTGGCAGACAACCTCGTTGTCGCGCGCCATGCCGCTCTTTTGTCCCCGCACCACAACCGAGCTGACGCTCGCCGCCGCGGCGGGGGCAGGCCCAGCGGGTGTTTCGGCCGCGGCCTGGGCGAAGAGGGCCGCGATCAGGAATATGGCGCTCAGCATCGAAGTCCCCGAACTGTCGTGGAGGAACGCTACAACCCATCGCGCAGACTGTCAGCAGCGCTCAGGCTGCCTTCGCGAGAGACTCATCGCGCGCGTCTGCGGGAATCGCGTCGTAGAGGGTAGGCGGGGTAATATTGAGCCGGCGACGGGCGTCCTCCAGAGGCTCGGCCATCAGCCGCTCATAGTCCTCGCCCAAGAGCCACTTGGCAGCCTTGCCACGCTGGAAGCCCTGCCAGATCGTCTGCGTATAGGGATAGGTCTTGGCCTTGCGCGCCCGTGCGGCTGCGCCTAGAGCGATCAGCGCCCAACCCAGCCCCTGGGTCTGGGCGAAGGAGAATGCCACCAGGCAGGCTTCACCCAAGCCATCGCGATGATAGCCGGTCAGAATATGCCAGATATCGTGGACGTCGCGGGTCCTGCGGCCCATCCAGGCATAGGGCTGCTGGTCGTCGACGGCTGGCGTACTCTCGCGGCTGATTTCTACCAGCCCCTCGGCGGAGATCTGTTCGGTGCGGATAAACGCGCGATAGGCAGCCCCAACGCTACCGTCTGGCAGGCTGTCCAGCCAAGCTTGGTCCATCAGGCGCGGAGCGAACTCAGGGCGCGCCATCGCGATGCGCTCTCCCTCGCGCGTCGCCAGCAGGCGTTGGTAGCCCTTGGCTGTTGAGCTGCCGTTCAGCGCCCGCATGATCTCGAAGACCTGACGGGTATCTTCCTTGTCTTTGAGCAGGAGGCGCAAAGACTTCAGCGCATGGATCCAGTCCAGCTTTGACGAGGCCGCGCGCAAGGCTGCAGGCCCAGCCGCATCAACCATCGCCATCTCAATTCCCTCACTTGAGCTCACAAAGCGAAGGTGACGCCTGCGTCAAGCTATTGCAACCCCAAAGATGACACAGGCGTCAACTTTGTGGATCCGATTTGCACCGAGGGGCAAAACGACGGACGATCGATCCATGGTCACCTTAAGAAAGCGCTCCGTTCAACTGTCTGGCCACGCGACCTCGATCGCGCTTGAACCGGAGTTCTGGTCCGTCCTTGAAGCCATGGCCTCGGCTGAGGCCATGAGCCTGGCGGGCCTCATCGGTCGCATCGACGACGCACGATCGGGCCGCCCCCTCGCCTCGGCCTGCCGCCTGGCCGCGCTAGCTTTTGCGCAAACCCGCCCACGCTGAGTTTGCCCCAGGGCGTGGCCGACCTGCCCCTTGTCAGCGTGGTTCGTTCTGCGAAGCCTCCCTCCAAAGGAGCGAGCCTACGCTCCCGCGCCTTGGCGCGCCCTCGCCGGATTTGCGCGACCTTGGGCGCCCACACCCGAGCCAGCGGCGTCAGCCGGTCGTATTTGCAAAGATGTCCGGCGGGGCGTGTGCTACATATGTTCCAATGCCAACACCCGACTCTCCCCCCATTTCCGGCTTTGAGCCGCCGGCCACACGGGTCAGCGATCTGGCCCGGGCCGATCTGCGTCCCGCCGACTACCTCGACGGTCTGAACCCGGAGCAGCGCGCCGCGGTCGAGGCCACGGAAGGACCCGTCCTTGTCCTTGCCGGTGCCGGTACCGGCAAAACCCGGGTGCTGACCACCCGCCTGGCCCATATTCTGGCCACGGGCAAGGCGCGGCCTTGGGAGTTGCTGGTTGTCACCTTCACCAACAAGGCTGCACGCGAAATGCGCGAGCGGATCACCCACATCATCGGGCCTCAAGCCGAGGGTTTGCGCTGGCTTGGGACCTTCCACTCCGTGGCCGCTCAGGTTCTGCGACGCCACGCCGAACTGGTGGGATTGAAGTCGAACTACACGATCATCGATCAGGACGATTGCGAGCGGCTGCTCAGGCAAGTGCTGGAGGCTGAGAACGTCGAGACCAAACGCTGGCCGGCCAAGATGCTGGCCGGGCTGATCGACCACTGGAAGAACCGCGGCTGGCGGCCGGATCAAGTGCCACCGGCGGAGAGTTCGCAATTTGCCAATGGCAAGGGACAAACTCTCTATCGGCTCTATCAGGAGCGCCTGAAGGTCCTGAACGCCTGCGACTTCGGCGACTTGCTGCTGCACAATCTGACGATCTTTACATCGCGCCCTGACGTCCTGGCCGAATTCCACGACAAGTTCCGCTACGTACTGGTCGATGAGTACCAGGACACCAACGTCGCCCAATACCTTTGGCTGCGCCTGTTGGCTCAGAAGCGGCAAAACGTCTGCTGCGTCGGCGATGACGACCAGTCGATCTATGGTTGGCGAGGCGCTGAGGTCGATAATATCCTGCGCTTCGAGCGTGATTTTCCAGGCGCCAAGGTGATCCGGCTGGAGCGCAACTACCGCTCCACAAGCCACATCCTCGCCGCGGCTTCAGGCTTGATCGCGGCCAACAAGAGCCGGCTGGGCAAGACCCTCTGGACCCAGGAAGAAGGCGGCGAAAAAGTCATCGTCCGCGGCGTCTGGGATGGCGAGGCTGAGAGCCGCCTGATCGCCGATGAGATCGAGCGGGCCAAGAGCGGCTCAACCGACAAAACACCTCGCAAGTTTCGCGACATGGCGATTTTGGTGCGCGCGTCGTTTCAGATGCGGGCCTTCGAAGAGCGGTTCGTCCTGCTGCAGATCCCCTACATCGTGGTGGGGGGTCCCAGGTTCTTCGAGCGCGCCGAAATCCGCGATGCGCACGCCTATTTGCGCCTGATCCAGTCGCCGGACGACGACCTTGCCTTCGAGCGGATCGTCAACGTGCCCAAGCGCGGCATCGGCGACACCTCCATCCAGAAGCTGTTGCAGGTGGCTCGTGCGCGCGGCGTCTCGGCGGTGGCGGCTGCGCGCGAGGTGGTGATGACCGATGAGCTGGCGGCGCGCACCCGCACCTCCCTGGCCAACTTTCTTCGCGACCTTGATCGTTGGCGCGCGCAGGCCGAAGGGACCGCCCATCCTCGTGTCATGGAGGCGGTGCTGGAGGAGAGCGGCTACACTGACGCTTTGCGCCTGGACAAAAGTCCGACCGCCCAGACCCGGCTGGAAAACCTGAAAGAGCTCGTCCAGTCGATGAGCAATTTCGAGACGCTTGAAGCCTACCTTGAGCATGTCGCCCTGGTGATGGATCTCGACCGCGGGCCTCAGGCGGACGCGGTGCAGATCATGACCCTGCACTCGGCCAAGGGCCTGGAGTTCCCACTGGTCTTCCTGCCGGGCTGGGAGGAAGGCGTCTTCCCCTCTCAGCGCAGTGTGGATGAGAAAGGGGAAAAAGGCCTCGAAGAGGAACGGCGCCTGGCCTATGTCGGCATCACGCGCGCCCGTGAAGAAGCCCGCGTCTCCTTCGCGGCAAACCGACAGGTCTATGGCCGCTGGACCAGCCAGCTTCCCAGCCGCTTCGTCGATGAGCTGCCGCTGGCCAATGTCGAGGCCTCATCGGAGACCGGCTATTATGGCGGCGGTCCTGGTATGCAGCAGCATGGCAGCCGTTGGGACGAGACCCCAAGCTTCGGTGCGGGCTATTCCTCCCCGGGTTGGCGCCGCGCCCAGACCACCAACTACAAAGGCAGCCATCCAGGTCGACAATCGATCATTGAAGGCGAAGGTCGTCTGGTTGCCACCTCGGCTGAAAGCCCAGCCAGTGACTTCAAGCGCGGCGAGCGGGTGTTTCACCAGAAATTTGGCTATGGGGCGGTAAATGCCGTCGAGGGAAACAAGCTCACGGTCGCCTTTGAGAAGGCCGGCGAAAAGAAGGTGATCGACAGTTTCGTCGAGAAGGTCTGAGCGCTTATTTCCGCCGGCCACATACTGTCGTCGACATTTGGCACCTTTTATGGTTCAATGGCACTCTTTATAGTGCACGATGATCGACGACGAACAGACCCCGAAAATCCCGCTGGTCTTCTTCAAATCAAGGACCGGCAATGAGGCGATTGGCTGAAGGCGTTGGATCGCGACGACCGGCTCGAAGTCGGTGGCGACTTGCAGCGTGTCCAATATCGCTGGCCAGTCGGAACGCCGCTCTGCCGCGCGTTGAAGGGCGGGCTTTAAGACGTACGTACCAGCCTGGCGGGCAAGTCGATTTCGCGGGTGCTCATCTGCTTCCATGACGGGGTGCTCTTCGCCCTCCATGGCTTCATCAAGAAAACTCAGAAACCGCCGGACGAGGATCTGGCGATTGCACGCAAGCGTCTGAAGGAGGTCGAAAATGACCAATAGGCACATGGGCTCGGGGATCGACGACCTTCTGAAAGAGGAAGGCGTGCTCGAAGAGTTTCAGGCCCGCGCCGTCAAAGAGGTCATCGCCCGGCAACTCGACCAGACGATGAAGGAACAGCATCTAAGCAAGCGAAAGCTAGCGATGATGATGCACACCAGCCGCACTCAGGTTGACCGTGTACTCGACCCAAAGGATGGGAACGTCACCCTCGAAACGCTACAGCGCGCCGCCGCCGTTCTCGGTCGCAAGGTGCAAATCGAACTGATTTGAGTTCGGGCGAAGAGCGAGACGCCAGAAAAAGACAATGTCCGAAGGCTCAGCCCCGAAGCCGTGTCTGGCCCACGGCGTCTTGTCGCGCGAGCTGCATAACGGCGTGCAAAAAATGACCCCTGCAACGCAGGCCTCGTCCGTCGCCCGGAAACCTAGCGCGGAGCGATCGCGCAGCGCAGCTCGGAGCCCAAGGGCGCACCCGAGCTGGTCGATTTGGGGACGATATTTGAGCCGCCAGCTGGCATTGCCGGTCTCGACGATGGCTCCGTCCTGCCCACCCCCGGGCCAAACCGGTCTCAATCTCAGCCTGACCCTGAACCAATAGGCCTTCCGCGCGCTCTACAGCCCGACTTCTCCGGCAGAATCGGAAGACACGTGAAAGTCTTTTTGTCGGGTGCAGCCCTATCCCTCGCAGCCGGCCTGCTGCTGGGCTCAGCTCTGCAACCCGAGCTCAACATCGACGACAGTCATCCCGCCGGTCCTCAGATGGCTGTCCAGGCCTCCGGTGCTCGATCGGAAGGGCCCTTTGAGACCGAAGCCGCTTTGGCGAGTTATTCCGGGGTGTTTCCAGACGACGTCCTGGCCACGAAAATGAAGAGATTGATAAATTCGCCGGACGTCGTCATCGCCGAGCCGCGCGATGTCGAAAGCCCTGCGCCTGCTGCGACAGCCGAGACCGCCGTCGATGCGCGCGTTGCAAACGACAACCCGCCACAGGCGCATGACTATCCCTCCATGAGAGGCGAGCACCCTTCGGTGATCGAGATCGCTCAAACGCCCGAGACCTGGGGGTAGAGACATAAAGGTTGGACGACCGGTCCTGGTCAGCTTCGGCCGCGATGGCGAGCGTGGCCCCAGCCATGGACTTTCAACGGAGCAAGAGGTGTGAGGGTTCGGGCGTTTTGCTTATCGAGCCTCGGCAGGCAGGATGATCTGAAGTTGACCTTCGATGACGCCGGCGATGTCTCTGGGAAGCGCCAGATGGCCGCGCGCTCTGGCCCAAGGGGCGCGGCACGCACGGACGGTTGTTCGCACGTTCGCGATTACCGCGCCGCTCAGGTAAGCCATGCCCCTTAAAACCCAATAGAGACATCGCTATCCCTGACCCTTATCCGTGAAGGCCCTCGCCTTTCTGCCTCCCGCCCGCTAGAGGCGGGCGATGATCGCCGACGCCGTCCAGACCACCGCTCGAGGCCCGCGCACCGAGGCTGAAGCCGCCGCCTTGGCGATTGACGCCGAAACGGCCACCGAAAGCCTGACCTATTCCATTCTCGAAGAGGACGAAGATCGCGACATTTGGCGGATCGACGCCTTTCCAACGACCGCCGAGGAACAGGCCGCCCTGGTCCAGACACTCGCGCAATTCCCGGCGCTTCGCGTGGCCACTGAAAAGCTGGCAGACGCCGACTGGCTGGCCATGGCGCTCTCAGGCCTGCCGCCGGTCCGAGCGGGTCGGTTTTTTGTCTATGGGGCACACGACAAAGGCCTGGTCCCGCTCAGCGCTATCGCCTTAAGGATCGAGGCTGGCGCAGCCTTTGGCACCGGACATCACGGCACCACCGAAGGCTGTCTTTCGGCCTTCGATCGCCTGCTTAAGCGACGGGCCTTCCGGCGCGTTCTGGATGTGGGTTGTGGGACCGGCGTGCTTGGAATCGCAGCCGCGCGGACCGGCTCTGCGGTCGTGCTGGGAACGGATATCGACGCACCTTCGGTTCGTATCGCCAACGAAAACGCAGCGCTCAACCGCGCCAAAGCCCGCTTCGTTCACGCCAGCGGCCTAAATGCTGCCCGCATCCGCAAGCCCGCGCCCTATGACTTGGTTTTCGCCAACATCTTGGCGCCGCCACTCGTCGCCCTTTCGCAGGATATCAGGCTTGCGCTGAAGCCCGGCGGCATTGCCATTCTGTCGGGACTGCTTCGAACCCAGGAGCGCCGCGTTCTAGCGGCCTATCTATCAAAAGGCTTCCAGCTGGAAGGCCGACTGCATCGCGACGCCTGGGCCACCTTGGTATTGAAGCGTCGGGCTTAGTCCGCGGCCGACCTGCAGGAAACCTTTGCCGTCGCGCTGAGCGGGATCAACCGATTGATCCGCCAGCCATCCGGAAAACGGCGCAACAGATAAAGCGTCGCGCGGTCCTTCGGCGCCAAAGGCGTCCCATCGGCCTTAAGCCGAGAGTAGCGAAGCTCAGCCATCGCCTGATCGGGCCCGATCACACAGGCTTCGAGCGCTAAGATCACGGAGTGGTCGTAGCCTTGGGCCTTCAGCCGCGCGAACTCAGCGGCAAGCCCCGCTTCGGTTTCCATCGGGTTGGGCGCGTCGAACCGATAGATGCGAGAGGTGACGGCCGCCGCATCGTGGGCGTTCCAGAGATCGATGTACGTCTCCATGACCGCCTTTATCTCACGGCCCCGCTCATCGGCGCGAGCCGGAACGCCAGCAGCCAAGACGAGAGCAGCAATCAGGATCAGGCGGCGCATGATTGGACGCTCGGCGCAAGGCCCGCGCCTGTCAATTGGCCCTTGGCCGCGGTCTCGAGGCGAGCAGAGCTCAACCGGCTTCTGGACCCAAGCCATCCCTCAATGACTTTGGCCATCGTTAAGTGACCAGCCACGGCCATCGGCCAGAAGCCGACGACCGCCTACGACCTGACCTTTCAACCGGCAGGGCGAATATCGCCTCAACCTCTTCAAATCCGACCAACCCACGACCTACCGCGACGTCGACCTCGCCACCGTCCGCGACGACTTCGGCTATTACCGCTCGATCACGCTCGCGACCGAGCAGCGCCCCAAGGTTGGCAAGGCCCAGGCCGGCCCGAACACCGACAGCGACGAGGACTAACCGCCTTCGGTTGGAGCAGGACCCGCGCCCGTCAGGCGCTGAACGGCCGCCGCATCCGCGGCGGCCTTCAACAGAGCGTCCGAGCTATCGGGCGGGGTATCCTTGTCCAACATCCCCCGGAAGAGGGTATGGGCGTCGGTCTTGGTGCCATAGGTGTGTGAATCGGCGTCGAAGCGGAACCCCGCCGATTCCCGGCCATGAGCCTGAATTAAAAGGGAAACTTCCGCCTTGCTGGGGTCCTGATCGGCGCCGATTGGGACCCGTCAATTTGCTAAATTTCGTTATATATATCAATCCAGTAAGCGGTAACATGGCGGGGTCCCGCTTCGAAGCCGTTCCACAGACTAAGCCTCTAAGCGAATAATGGTTTCAGCGAGCTTGACGGCTTAGTCGCTGGTTCCCGCAATCGGATATTCGCTTAGTGTATTATTCGCTTAGTTCTCGGCCTGCTGCGAGCTTTGGCGCTTGAGTTGGTTCAACATCCGGTCAGACACCTTCATATCCTCGCCGGTGTGGATGCTCTGATCCGAGGCGTCACAATACCATCCCGGCATGTCGAAGGTGATCGACTGGCCCTTGTAATCGAGGGTCATCGGCCGCGCGTCGCGGCGCATAGGCCCCCCGGTTTCGGGACAGACTGGATTCTCAGCCCCTGTCTTTCTCCTGGTCCGCCGCCACGCTTTAGGTTCGCGTCACGACATTGGCCTGGCCCGCCCTGATCAGCGCTTGCATCGCGTCGGCGACGCGTTGGCGAAGGGCGTCGGACAGTCGGCCGTATCGCCACCACGCGCCGCTTGCCTTGCGCGCCGGTCTAAGATCATGGCCTGGCCAAAGGGTGATGTTGAGTTCCGAGGTTACGATCCAGCTCTGGCGCTCAAGCCCAAGGGCGCCGCCCGGAAGCGGAATCTTGTTGTCGTGGTCGGGTTCGGTGCCCGTGATCGGCATGACAACCACGCGCCGGCCGCCCTCCAGAATCGCCACGATGACACAGCGCCGATCCTTGACGCCTTCCAGAAGGCCGGCGTCTCGCTCGTGTTTCCAGAGAAACGAAAATTCAATGACGTCGCCCCGTTCGGGCACGCGCGTATTAGCCGATGATGGTGTCGCCATCCGCGATGACTCCGCTAGGAGCCCGGAGGTTGTCTAGATCCTCAAGGATGGCGCTGGCCAGATCAGCCGGAAGTTCCGAGGTCAGATGAACCTGGCGCTCCTGATCTCGGAGACGTTCATAGTCTTCGTAGGCCAACAGCACATGACGGGGCCGCCCATGGGCGGTGATCACAACGGGTTCACGCAGAGCTTTATCGGTGACTTCCTTCCAATGTCGGAGCGCTTCCTTGGACGTGACTGTCCGGGCTAGATTTTGCTCTATTACCGCTGTCATATCATTACACTCCACCGCGCCCCTTAGGCTCGCGCAGCCCTAGGCCACGCTGCTGGATTAGTCGTAAAATACGACTTAGCTGACCTTTGTCAAGATTTTGGACACCAGCCCTTTGTTCGGTGCGCCGCCGGCTCACATATCCGGCAGATCGATATCCCGCTTTCGGGATCGCTCCCGCTGTCGCTCCAGCTCCAGTTACCGCGACCGCTCCTGTTCGGCCGCGCGCGCCTGGTTGGCCAGCTCGCCCATGCCGCGCTGGGTGGCCGGGCTGGCGATCGAGGCAGCCAGGCCCGCGCCCTGCGACGGCTCGAACAGCGACGCCACCTTGCCCAGACGCGGCCCCGCCACCCCCATCGCCTTGTCGATCGTGCGCCCCAGAGTCTGCTCGGCCACCCCTAACCCGACGGCGGTCCCTTAAGCCTGGCCAGGTAGTAGCCCCGCTGTTTGCTCTGCTTGGCGGCCTGGTCGCCCAGCTCGGGACGGCCCTGCTCACAGGCCTCGATGTCCGCGAGCAACCAGACCCGAATACGACCGCCGTTCACGGTCCCCACGGGCGCCGGAAAATCCGGACCGACGGCGAGCTTGTGCACCCCTTGGCGGGAGTAGCCCCAGCGGGTTGCGAGATCCCCCGTACCGAACAATGCAAGCGGCGTGGCCATGGGCCTTGTTTACCGCTCAAGCGACGTTGACGACAGTCAACGTGTAAGCGCGCACTGACAACTTTCGTCGTTTCGTGATTTCGATCAGGCTCAAGGTCAGAGATCCCTTTGCACCGTTCCAATCGCCCAGGGTTTGGGACTGGTTGCTGCGCCCACCTGGCCTCGGTTTCGGGGCTTGCCGATTTGGGCTCGAAGGGCAGATTGAGGACAAAGGCGCATATACGGGTCGCGTGGGCTGTGAATCGGCGTCGAAGCGGAACCCCGCCGATTCCCGGCCATGAGCCTAAATTAAAAGGGAAACTTCCGCCTTGCTGGGGTCCTGATCGGCGCCGATTGGGACCCGTCAATTTGCTAAATTTCGTTATATATATCAATCCAGTAAGCGGTAACATGGCGGGGTCCCGCCTCGAAGCCGTTCCACACACCATCGAATGGCTGATCGCCGCCAGTTCGCGCTGAGCGACTGTTCGATCGGCCGTCTCATAGCGTAGCTCAAGCGGCTGTATAGGAACGAACACATGGACCAGCTCGCAATCCAGCGCCGCGGCGAGACGCCGCAGACTGCCTAGCTGGATCGTATCTGCCTGTTCAGAGCGCTCCAGCTTCTGGACGCTCGATTGTGTCACCCCCACAGTCGAAAGCGGTCATAGCCTTGAGGACTGGAACCGGACGTTCCGGCGATGCGCCAGCAGGACTCAAATGTGAGGTTCTATCCACTAGCCTACGATCTTTGTGGCGCTAAGCGTGGCCCGCCAATGGGCGTCACGTTCCTTCAGCAGGTTGCCGAGCGCATAAGCGCTCAGGCCCTCGTCGTCGATGACCTCCAGCACATCGAAGGAAAACGCAGCCTCCCCATGCGCAGCAAACGCAGCACGAAGCTTGGGATTGGGATGGCCGCCGCGTCGCAGCGACATCCAGATCCCGTTCGGCTGTTGCTCGAGGTTCCGCGACTGGCCCACCCAGGCCTCACCGGTTACGGCACAGCGCATCGCGAAGATCCCTTGCTGGAACTTGCGCTCCTTGTAGGCGCGGATAGCGTCGCGGCGGGCTTGATTGTCCATGGCGCAGATCTAACCCGTCGGGTCCCGATTGTCAATTTTGCCCGGGTATAATTATACACAGGCTCGCTTGGTGCCAGGCCCCTTTGCCGAGGCCTTCCGAAGGGATTACATCGCCTCATGCGCCAGACCTTCGACGAATCCACCGATCGCGCCTTCGGGCCCCGCCACGTTCCCCTCATCCGCAAGGCCATGGCTGACCAGGGCATCGACGGCTTCGTGGTGCCCCATGAGGACGAGCATCAGAACGAGTACCTGCCGGCCGCGAACGATCGGCTGGCCTGGGCAACCGGTTTTACCGGTTCGGCAGGAGCCACGGTGATCCTCAAGGACAAGGCTGCAATCTTCGTGGACGGCCGCTACACGTTGCAGGTTCGCGACCAGGTAGACCAGGCCACCTTTGAGATCCGCGACCTCGTCGAGGGCGGTGTGCCCGCCTACATCGAGCTCGCCACGGCGCGCGGCCAGGTGATCGGTTACGACCCGAGGCTACACAGTCCAGACGCGCTAGATCGGCTAAAAGCGGCTGCGACAAAAGCTGGGGTGCAGCTACGCGCCGTAACGCCCAATCCATTGGATATCGCCTGGGGCCAGGCCCGGCCACCTCAGCCAGCAGCCCCTGTCGTGCCGCACCCGCTGCAATTTGCCGGTGAGGACTCCGCATCCAAGCGCCATCGGCTAGGCCAGAGCCTGATCAGCTGCGGCGCACACGCTGCGGTGATCACGGCCCCGTCCTCAATTGCCTGGTTGTTCAACGTCCGGGGCGGCGATGTCATCCGCTCGCCATTGCCCATCGGCCAGGCGATCCTGGGCGCAGATGGCTCGGCGCGGCTCTTCCTCGATCCGGCCAAGGTGACGGCAGAACTCCCGGCCTGGCTGGGCAACGAGGTGCGGCTGGAAACGCCCGCTGACCTGCCTCAGGCGCTCGCCGAACTGAGCGGCAAGTCCGTCCTGATCGATCCAGGTGTGTCCTCATCCTGGTATTTTGAGGCGCTGACCAACGCGGGTGCCGAGGTGCGACGCGGCGAAGACCCCTGCGTCATGCCCAGGGCTTGCAAGAACGCCACCGAGATCGAAGGAACCCAGCGCGCTCACGTGCGCGATGGTGCAGCCCTGACGCGTTTTCTGCATTGGGTCGCCACTGAAGGTCAGATCAATCCACCCGACGAGATTGAGGCTGTCTCCAAGCTGGAAGGTTTCCGCGAAGCGACCGGCGCACTGAAGGACCTGTCCTTCGACACCATTGCCGGCGCCGCGTCCAATGGGGCCATCGTCCACTATCGGCCGACGGAACGCCTCAATAAGCGCACGGAAAAAGGCTCGCTGCTGCTGGTTGATTCGGGCGCGCAGTACCTGGACGGTACGACCGACGTCACCCGCACCGTGGCCATCGGCGATCCGACAGCTGAAATGTGCGAGCGCTTCACCCTGGTGCTCAAGGGCCACCTGGCTTTGGCGCGCGTGAGATTTCCAGCCGGAACGACCGGATCGGCGCTCGATGCCCTGGCACGTCAGGCCCTTTGGGCTCACGGCCTCGATTATGACCACGGCACCGGCCACGGTGTGGGATCCTACCTTGGCGTGCATGAAGGGCCGCATCGGATCGCCAAGATGCCGAACGCCGTCGCGCTACGCCCAGGGATGATCGTTTCCAACGAGCCTGGCTACTATAAGGAAGGTGCCTACGGCATCCGTATCGAGACCCTGCAGTTCGTCACGGCGGCCACGATGATCGACGGGGGCGAAAGGCCCATGCTGGGTTTTGAGACCCTGACGCTGGCCCCAATCGACCGACGTCTGGTCGCAAAGGCGATCCTGTCGCCCGAAGAGATCGCCCAGCTCGACGCCTACCACGCCCGCGTCCTGGCGGTGATCGGCCTGCTGGTCCCGGCTGACGTCGGGGCCTGGCTGGAGAAAGCCTGCGCGCCAATCTGAAACGACGATTAAGACCCGCTCCTTTACACTCGGCGGTGCCTCTTGCGAAGTGGCCTTGGCCAATCGCGCGCCTACGAACCGTGGCTGGGGCCGCTGAAGGTCGCCTTGGGCTCAAGGCTTGAAACGTGGCGCAGTGGCGGGTCGAAAATCTCCTAACGAACCGACTTACCCTATGACCGCCGCTAGGCTACCCATTCGTCCAAGCGCGGGGCGACTCCGCGCAACCACCCTGGGGGACTTTTCATGACCGCAGCCGCTGGCGCCGCGCCCGTAAAGATCAATATCGCCAAGGTCGCCATGACCTCGCTCGCAGCGTCCAGCATCGAGTGGTACGACTTTTTCATCTATGGGACCGCCGCAGCGCTGGTCTTCCCCAAGCTATTCTTCGCATCGAGCCTGCCGCCTGCAGTCGCGCAGTTGGCGGCATTCTCAACCTTTGCGGTCGGCTTCATCGCCCGGCCTGTAGGCGGCATCATTTTCGGACACTTCGGCGATCAGTTTGGCCGAAAGCGCGCGCTCGTGACGGCGCTGCTGATGATGGGTTTGTCGACGACGGCGATCGGTCTGCTTCCCACCTATGCCACGGTGGGAATTCTGGCACCGCTGTTGTTGATCGCGCTGCGCTTCATCCAGGGCCTTGCCGTCGGCGGCCAGTGGGGCGGTGCCATGTTGCTGGCTTTCGAGAACGCTCCGCCTAAGCAGCGCGGGCTCTATGGAAGCTTCGCCCAGATGGGTGTGCCCACGGGCGTGGTGCTGGCGAACCTGATCTTCCTGGTGATCGGCGCCACCGTCGCACCTGATAATTTCCTGATCTGGGCCTGGCGAATTCCGTTCCTGCTCTCCATCCTGCTGGTAGCCTTGGGCCTCTATGTGCAGCTCCGGCTTGAGGACACGGCCGAATTCCAGGCCCTGCAGGCGCAGGAAGCCCAACAACAGGAGGCCGCCGCCAAGGCGCTAGCCACTGAGAAAGGCGTCAGCGTCGACAAGGCCAAGGCCATGCTTCGCGCAGCCAAAGGCTCGCCGATCCTCAAGGTGATCGCCCAGCGTCCGAAAGAGATCCTGCTGGCCGCGGGCGCCTTCGTCGCAGCCAACGGCACCTTCTACGTGATGATCAACTATGCGTTGGCCTATGCCACCGACGCCCACCACGCGCCTCACGTGCCGCGGCAGACGATTCTAATGGCGGTGATGTTGGGCAGCCTGATCTCGGCGCCCTTTTTGCCGCTCATGGCCTGGCTCTCCGACAAGATCGGACGGCGCACCGTCTTCATGGCCGGCGCCCTGCTCATGGGTCTTTGGGCTGTGCCCTTCTTCCGACTGCTGGATACAGGCGCGTTTCCCTTGATGCTGCTGGCGATCACAGTGGGCTCAATCTTCAACGACGTCATGTACGGCCCCCAGGCTGCACTGATGGCCGAGCTCTTCGATACGGAATTCCGTTATTCCGGCGCTTCGTTGGGCTATCAGATTGGCGCGATCTTTGGCGGTGCCTTTGCCCCCATTATCGCCACCGCGCTTTTCGCGCATTACGGCAGCGGCATGGCGGTTTCCGCCTACATGGCCGCATTGTGCGCCATATCGCTGCTCTCGGTCTTCTTGCTTGCCGAGACCCACAGCCGCGAACATCGGCGGGTCATGGACGCATCCTAGAGCTGATCTCGCCTCGCGCATCGGAGTCAGCCGCCGATGGGTTGTCGGCATCGGGCACGGGCACAGCCGAGGCGGATCTTACGCCCGAGCTGGCAGCCGAGGCGCCAGCGATGACCACGCGCCTTTTCAGGTTCGGCAGGCGCGCGACCGGGTCCCCGTCTTTTGACGTGAGCTGTGGCGCGACAATCTGGATGCGAGCAGCGCGACAATCAGGATGAGACAAGTCAGTCGCGGCTCGTGCATTGCTGAGCTGGAGCCAGCCAGCTCTGGCGAAAGCGTCTTGGCTTTCGCGGCCAACCATCGTCGACATGGAAGGCCCCCTCGGTCCTGGCCGAAGTTCGGCCGCTCACGTCGAGGCGATGCGACAGGCCCTTGATCAGTCCGGCATCGTATTCCTTGCGGCCGCAGAGACGCCAAATGGCGGGCCCGCGGTTCGGCTCAAAAGCTGAGAAATGAGTCCGTGTTTTTCGCTCCTAGCTCGCGGCACGCCAATCGGCGGCGGTGGCGGCGTAGAGTTCGACAAGATCACTCATCCGGCGGCCTTGGGCTTCCACCAGAGCGCGACGCGCCCGGCTAAGCGTCCTTTGGGCCTGGACGACATCGATCATGGGGCCCCCGCCAAGACGCAGCGCATTTTGAGCATCGTCGGCGGCCGACTCTGCGGCGCGGTTGACGAGCTCAAGCGAGGTGATGGCTTGCTGATCAGCCCCCAGGCTCGACAGCACGTCTGAGACCTGCACGAAGGCCCGCAGCACCGTCTGCTCATAGCGAGCAAGCGAGATCCGGGCCTCGGCTTCGGCCGCCGCTCGCTCAGCCTTCAGGGTTCCGCCATGGAAGACGGGCGCAGACAGCCCCCCAAGGATCGTCCAAGCCGCCGCGTCGGCCTGGAAAATATTCCCGGGCTTGATGGCTTCCTGGGTGAGGACGGCCGAGAGCCTGATGTCGGGATACTGGTGAGCGATCGCCACACCAACCGCGGCGGTCGCCACGTGCAGATTGGCCTCTGCCGCCAGAATATCGGGTCGGTTTCGGACCAGACCCGACGGCAGGCTTATGGGGATGTCGGCCTCAGCTTTGAACTTGACCAGATCAAAGTCCGGTGCGGCCCACTCTGCCGGCGACTTACCGATCAGCAGCGCCAGCTGATGGCGTGCGGCGTCGAGCGCGCGCTGCAAGGCCGGAATCTGGGCCTCGTCCTCCGCCAGCTGCGTCACGCCGCCAGACAGCGCCGAGTGCGACGCACCGCCCGCCGCCTCCGCTCTCTGGGCCATGTCGATGACCCGGCGGTCGTCGGTCACGATGGCGCGAGCCTCGGACATCTGCGCGCGCAGAGTGGCAATTTTCATCGCCTGCATCGCGACGTTGGCCGACAGCGTCAGATAGGCGGCGTCAGCTTGGCGCGCCGCAGCCTCGGCCCGGGCGTTGGCTTCCTCCGTGGCCCGCTTGCGCCCCCCGAAGAGGTCAAGATCATAACTCACCGAGGCACCAACCTGGTAGAGGTTGATCGTCGGGTTCGAGACCGGCGGGCCGCCTGGAAAGCCGCTGAAGCCGAATGCCGCCAGATTGATCCGCTCACGTTCGGCCGCGGCATTGGCGTCGACCTGGACGAATTGGGCGCCGCGTTTGGCGCGGGCTTCAGCTTGCGCCTTGTCCAGCGATGCGCGCGCCTGAGCGATGGAGGGGCTATCGGCTAAGGCCTGGCGGATGACATGGTCCAACTCCGGTGAGCCGAACGCCTGCCACCATGGCCCAGCGGCGCGAACGTCCGGGCTCAACCGGACGCCCGGCGCAACCGCATCTCCAGCCATGACGTAGCCAGCCGCCGCCGACCCCATTGGCCCCTCCGAGGCTTTGAAATTCGGCCCCACGGTCGTACATGCGCTCAGAGCAAGGGCCGTGACGCAGAGCGCCGGCAGACGGAGATGTTTAGTCGATTGCAGCATGTAAGGGCTCCGCGCCAGCGCGCCTGGGTCTGCGCAAGAGCAGCAGCATCGGCATGCAGGCGATGGTGATAATGAGCATCAATTTGAAGTCGTCGATAAAGGCGACCATCGATCCTTGGCGGGTGATCTCAACGTTCAGCGCGGTAATCCCGGCTGCCGTCGCAGGATTGAATATCGCAGGCAAGGTCGCTCGGGTCATGGCGTCAGACAAGACAACCTTGGCGGCCAACGCGGCGTGCATGGTCTGAGTGTTGGCCACGACCAAGGCGTTCATGATCGAGATCCCCACGCTGGAGCCCAAGTTGCGCACCAGGGTATAGACCGATGAGCCCTCTGGCCGCAGATGCGCCGGGATGGTTGCGAAGGCCAGCGTCGAAAGCGGTACGAACAACAGACCAACGCCCAGTCCTTGGACGACGCCGGAGGTGATGAACGGCCAGACGGTCATGGACAGATCAAAACGCATCATTTGCATCAGAGCGACGGTGGAAATCAGCAATCCCGTGAAGAGGATAAGCCGGGTGTCGACCTTACCGATCAACCGGCCGACGAAGAACATCGCCACGAATGAGCCGACACCGCGCGGCATGCTGACGAGGCCCGAGGTCATCACCGGATAGCCCATCAGCGTCTGCATCATCGGCGGCAGGAGCGCCATGGTCGAAAATAGCAGGATTCCGATGAAAAAGCCGAAGATGCTGGCCGTCACGAAGTTGCGGTCCCGCATCAAGGCCTTGTCAAAGAACGGGTGGTCTGTGGTGAGGGCGTGAACCACGAAGACCCACAGGCCGACCGCGGCCAAGATTGTCTCGGTCCAGATTTCCCTGGAATGAAACCAGTCCTGGCTTGGCCCACGGTCCAGCACCAACTGGAACGCGGCGATGAACAGGGTGAGCATCCCAAAGCCTAGAAAATCGAACTTCTTGGCGCGCTGCAGGTGATCGCCGGAGATGAAAAACAAGACCCCCAGAAAGGCCAGGATTCCAATGGGAAGGTTGATGTAAAAACACAATCGCCAAGAGAAGTTCTGGGTGAAATAGCCTCCCAACGCAGGCCCCAGGATCGGCCCCAGGATCGCGCCGGCCCCCCAGATCGCCATGGCCTGGCCGTGCTTCTGCGGCGGATTAATATCGAGCAGCACCGCTTGCGACAGCGGGATCAGGGCCGCGCCAAAGGCGCCTTGCAGGACACGAAACAGCACGATCTGCGGCAGGCTGGTGGCAGCAGCGCAAAGCATTGAAGCCAGCGTGAAGCCCCCGATCGAGATCAGGAACATCCGCTTGCGGCCGATCCGATCGGCGAGCCAACCCGACAGCGGCGTCATGATGGCGGCCGAGACGATGTAAGAGGTCAAAACCCAGGTGATCTGCTCAGGCGAGGCTGAAACTGACCCTTGAATATGCGGCAAGGCGACGTTGGCGATCGTCGTGTCCAGCGAGTTCATCACCGTGGCCAGCATGATCGAGATGGTGATCGGCCAGCGGTTCTTGGCGTCGTGTTGGGTCACCATGGCCGTCAGGCCCTAGCGCGCACCAGGCGCATGGGCGGAGGCCTGAACATCGACAGTGACCTTGGCTGAAAGCCCCGCGCGTCCTGCCATGTCCGGCGGCGGTTTGTCGAAGCTGATACGCACTGGCAACCGCTGAACGACCTTGACCCAGTTGCCCGTCGCGTTCTGTGCCGGCAGGGCTGAAAACGCCTGTCCCGTGCCCGGCGAGAAGCTCGCCACATGTCCCTTGATCGCAGCGTCCGGATCGGCGTCGACCTTGATCGTCACCGGCTGCCCCACCTTCATGTGCGCGAGTTGGTCTTCCTTGAAATTGGCCTCGATCCAGGGCTGACCCGACAGAAGCCAAAAACCCGTCTGGGCGGCGTTGAGATAGGTCCCGACCGGCATCTGATCGACGCGTGTCACAATTCCGTCGGCAGGTGCCAAGACGGTTCCGTAGGAGACGTTGAGCCTGGCCTTGTCCAGTTGGGCCTGGGCCTGCATCACAGCCGGCGCCGACTGCGGGGCAAGTTTCGGGTCGCCGCCAAGATTTGCCAGCACCTGCTCGGCCTGCTGTTGGGCGGCCGCAAGCTGCTGGCGAGCCGCCAAGACGGCGTGGTTGGCCTGATCGACCTGCGCCTGCGAAACGACACCGACATTGGCCAGGTTCTTTTCGCGGGCAGCCTCTGTTGTAGCGTAGGCGAGCTGGTCCTTAGCCGCCTGCACCATGGCCTGCTGCGCCTGGTAACTCGCGCGCAGTGCGCGCACCTGCAAGGCAGCGTTCGCCACCGATGCGGCAGCGGCCTCGGCGTTGGCCTGCATGTCCCGGGCATCCAGCCGGAACAGCACCTGGCCGCGTTTCACAAATTGGTTCTCGTGGACATAGACATCGCTCACACGGCCGGCGATCGACGGCGCGACGGGCGCCTTGGCAATCTGCACATAGGCGTTGTCTGTCGATTGCGTACGTCCGCCCGTCGAGATGAAATAGGCGACGACGCCCAGGATCAACAACGGGCCCCCAACGATGAGGGGCCAACGCAGCCGACGCATTAGGCCAGGCTTGACCCTGGTATCGACTTCGGCGTTGCCGCGGAGCGGGATGGCATCAGGTCCGCTCACGCGAGCCCCTTTTCACTTATGGCTGCTGCGGGCTGGGAAACCGCAAAAGTAAGAACGGACGTTGGCCATGTATGGCCACGCCAGAGTTCCCGTCAGACCCCAGATAGAGCTGACAGGTCGATGATCAAAATTATATGTCGTCACGACACAAATGAACCCAACTCATAATCTCGATCTGAACCTTTTGCGGGTGTTTGACGTCCTGCTTGAGGAACGCAGCGTCACGCGGGCTGGCGCGCGCCTGGGCCTGACCCAATCGGCAGTGAGCCACGCGCTGAACCGTCTTCGCTACATGCTGAGCGATGAGCTTTTCGTCCGCGGTCCCGGCGGCATGCAACCGACACCCAGAGCAGTGGAAATGGGGCCCCAGGTGCATGCCGCGCTCAACCAGCTGCAAGCCGCCCTGGCTCCCTCTGATTTCGACCCCGCCACCAGTGAGCGGCGCTTTACGCTTGTGGCCGGCACCTACGCCAGCGCCATCCTGGCCCCGCCGATCGCCAGCCGGCTCTCGCAAGTGGCACCGCAATCGGAGCTGATGATCGCTGAACTTGCCCTCGACGTCCTCGAGCGGTTGGACGCCCAACGCGCCGACTTCCTGGTCGGAAACGTGCTTGCCGCACCGGAGCGCTTCGCGCGCGAAACCATCCTGACGGAAGAGCTGGTCTGGGTGGTTCGCAACGATCATCCAACCTTTCAGGGGCGTCACGTCGACCTCGAGACCCTCGTCTGCGTTCCTCACATCGTCATGGCGCGTAGCTTGCCCGGCCTCATCGAAGAAGGCGGCGAGCGTCGTCCTTTTGTAAGCCGCGCGAGCTGGGAAGACGCCGGGGCCTTTGAAGCTGCGCTGGCGGCTTGCGGCCTAACCCGGCGGATCGGCGTTTCGGTCCCCGACACTTACACCGCGCTCGCTGTGGCTATCCGCACCGACATGGCCACGCTGCTCCCGCGCCGGCTCGCCCTGCTATCGGCCCAAAGCGGTCGGGTGAAGCTTATCGAGCCGCCCTACGATTCTCCCGCGGTGGACGTGACCTTGCTTTATCTGAAGGACCGCCTCGCCGAACCCGCGGTCGCCTGGATGCACGACGTTATTCGCGACGTGGCCGACGGCCTCTAGCCGGGAGCCCATAGGTGTCGAGGCCTCTCACGCTTACAGCCCTTCTGGTCGGCGATTACGATGAAGCGATTGGTTTTTATGTCGAAAAGCTTGGCTTTACGCTCACGACTGACACCGGCCAGGGCGGAGGAAAGTGTTGGGTTTTGGTGACGCCGCTCTCCAGAATCCACACAAATCCGCCGATAGCTCGCTAAAGCTATGTGCGCGACCTGACTGTCTGGCTCAGGGCCTCGGCGGATATTTCTTCGCAGCGTCCTCCCAGCGGAACGGCAGCACGTCAGGCGTCACCACAACCTGGGTCGTGAATTTTTCCGGGTGCGGTGCGCCGTGGTCATAAGTCAGCTCGATGAAATAGGCCGTCCAGCCAATTCCTGGCCTCCCAGCTTTCGCCGCATAGGTGCCGTCCGCCCGCGGCTTCAGCACAGTGCTCGTATAGGCGGGTCCGATCACGTCCAGGCGGAAGTCACGGGCCTTCGGATTGGTCGCCTGCCAAAGGCGCACCTCTTTCGGCTTGTCGACCGGCTTAACAACCAAGGTCCCGTCTGACTGCTTCGTCCAATCGAACCGTGGGCGCGGACGGCCGCTCACCACGTCGTCATAGAAGGCGATCAAGGTGTCGACGGCGTCAGATCCCATCAAGTTGTGCCTTGCGTTTGGCACGTAGCGGATGTGCTTCTCTGGCTGGATCTTGTCCCAGTAGAACTGCGAGCCGTCGGGCAGGAAAAACTGGTCCCCGGCCGCGTTGATCATCAGCTTGGGCATCTTTAACGCCGCGCGGCTGAGGTAATTATAGGGATCCTCGATTCTAAGCACCGCCTGGTACTCGGGCGTGCCGATCTTCCCGGGAAACAGACCCTGGTTCACATAGTCGTCCAGCGACGAGGAGAAGAAGCCGTAGGCCTCGAAGTGGTGTCTGGTAATCGCCTCGCTATTCAGGGCATCGATCACCAGAGGGATGATCGCCACGACACGCTTGTCAGTGGCCCCCACCAGCCAGGTCGTCCAGCCACGCTTGGAGCCGCCAGTGACCACAAACCGATCAATCTTCGTCCGGGCACCCGCTTCGCTGGCCAGGAAGGCCTGCACGGCGTCCATCGCGCGTACGCCGCTCTTCACCATCGCCAGTCGAACCAGCCAGGTGTCGTCCTTGGTCGTGAAGTGCTTCACGCGGCTGTAGGCAATGATGCCATCCTCGGATCGGGCCTGTTCCGGGCTGTCCGTGAACCGCAGCGGCTGGTTGGGGACCATGCGCAGCTCGGCGACGGCCGTGTGTGTCTCCAGGGCGATCCGCATCGTCCAGTCGCTGGCCTTCTCAGGCGCGAGGTCGGTGTTCGAGCCTTCGCCGATCACCAGCAGCGCGGTCGAGCTTTTCAACATCTTTGGCCGCACAATCGTCAGCCAGTGCTTCCAGACGGGCCGGTCCACATCCTTGGCGCTGCGCCAGGACTGCGATGTCAGCTCCAGGACATAGGTGGTCTGCTCGGCCCCGGAGATCGAACGGACGAGCTTCCAGCCATAAACCTTGTCCGGCGCATGCACGTAGCGGTCCAGCGGCGTCGGCTGGGCCGCGGCCGGTGCGGCGGCAAGCAGCGCCATTGCAAGGGCGAACGCCCGGATCCACGGCAGCATCAGAAAACCCCCACGTTTTGTGGGCGAGATTAGCCTGAACGTACGGCGACACCAGCGCTCGTCGTGCTTTTTGGGGAAAACGGTGCTGGGTCGGCTTGACGAAAGCGGACCCGTTTTAGGTCTGCTGCGGGGGATAGCGGACGTTAGGTCTTCACGAGCTCAAGGACGCCCCGCCAGGACTTGGGGTTGGGATGTCCACGGATCAGATGCCCTGCAGCGGCTTGCAGCACACGCCAGGAGATGAAGCGCTTTTCGTGGCGGCAGAAGAAGCCGTCGACGCCGAACTCTGCGCGGACCTGCCGCCGAGGCGTTCGTCTGGCCACGATGTCCGCGAACTTTGCGAACATGCCGCGGATTTCAGAGTTGTCTTGCAATGACGCCGCAGCCGCAGCGAGTTACGCCTGACCGGCGGGCTCACAGCGCCCGTCAGCCGGACCTATGAGGCCCGGCTGAAGGCCGCTGGCGGGTTCTGATCCCTTGTCTTAAACTTGGGTCGCGATCCATTCTGAAACATGGCGCTGTAGCACCGTCAGTGGCATGGACCCTGAGAGCAGCACCGCGTCGTGGTAGGCCTTAAGGTCAAACTTCGACCCAAGCCTTGCCTTGGCCTCGTCTCGCACCTTCACCCAGACCGTATGTCCGACCTTGTAGCTATTGGCCTGGCCGGGCCCGGCGAAATAGCGCTCCACCTCGCGTTGGGCGCGCGTCTTGGTGTTGCCGATGGTGTCGACCATGTACTGGGTCGCCTGATCGCGGGTCCAACGCTTGGCGTGAATGCCGGTGTCTGTGACCAGGCGCGCGGCGCGGAACAGCAAAGACTGCAGGTAGCCCGCCTCACCCAAGGGATCAAAGTCGTTGGCGCCCAGCTCTTGAGCAAGTTGCTCGGCATAGAGCGCCCAGCCTTCGGTGAAGGCTGAGAAGCCGCCGCCCGTGCGCCGGATGATCGGGATCGCGGTCGATTCCTGGCTGAGCGCAATCTGCAGATGATGTCCCGGGATCGTCTCGTGGTGCGCCAGCGTCCAAAGGTTGTAGCGCGGCCAGTCGCTGGTTTCTTTCAGGTTGATGTTGAAGGCCGCCGGACGAGACCCGTCCAGGGACGCGCCGTTATAGTAGCCGTTGGCCGCGCCATCTTGGATGAACACCGGCACGCGGCGGACTTCGACCTTGGCTTTCGGCAGGGTTCGAAAGGCCCTCGGAAGCACCTTGTAGACGTCGGCGATATGAAGGTTGAGCAGCTTCAGGATTTCGGCCCGGCCTTCGTCAGTGTTGGCAAAAACCTGATCAGGCTGGTTGTTGAGCGCCACAAGGCGCGCGCCAACCGTGCCCTTCGTCAGACCCCGCGCCTTGAGGATCGCGTCCAGCCGGCTGGAAATCTCGGCGACCTGATCCCGGCCCAGCTGATGGACCTGTTGTGGCGTGTAGTCCGTGGTGGTCGAGGCCTTCACCGCGTCGGCGTAGTAGGCCTCGCCGTTCGGTAGCGCCCAGGCCCCGCTGTCGGGCTTGGCCTTGGCCTTTAGCGCCGTCATGGCGGCGATCTGGCGGTCCAGTGCCGGGAAGACCTCGCCCTCGACGATCCTGGTCGCACGGCCTTCCCAATCACCCGACAGGTTCGCAGCCTTCGCCTTCTTGAGGATCGAGCTGACCAAAATGGTCTTACCGGCCGGCTGGTCGCGAAGCGCCTTCATCTGACCAACGGAGAGCTCGCAGATGAACGCCGGCGGGATCGCGCCCAGCGCCACGTCGTGTTTCTGGCGATCTAGGTCCTGGTCCATGACCCGGCCAAAGGCGCTGAGACGGGAAAGATAAGCCTCCGCATCTTCCGTGTTGGCCACCTTGTGCGAACTGTCGAGGAAGTCTGGGATCTCTTGATAGGAGCCTGACTGCTGGCTGATGACATAGGGTCGGAAGTTGCCACCGGTGTCGCCGAACTTCCATTTGTCGCCGGACCGCACCGACTGCTCTTGGCCATAGAGCACAACGTCAAGATCGACCTTCGATGCCGCCGAAAGCTTGGCGCGATCGATGGTGTGAAGCGCCTTCACGCGGCCGCGCGCACGCTCCAGGCGCTTTGCGCGGGCCTCCAGGGAATTGTCGTCGAGCTTTGATTTGAGCGCGGCGCGCTTGCCCTTGTCCAAGCCCAGCGACGTCGCGCGCCTGGGGCTCTCGTCGACCTGGGTCTCGAACATCTGATCGAGCATCGATCGCAGTTTGGTGTCTTCAGAGGGGCCTTCAGCCAAAGCCGGCGCAGCCGTTAGCAGGGCAGCCCCGGCTGTGGTTGCGAGAAAGGCCCGACGATCAAATTTATTCATTTTTTCATATCCTAAGGAAGAAATATTCAGGCGCGACGTGAGGCAATGTAGGTGTCAACCACGTGCCCCAGGACGGTCAGTGGCATCGACCCTGCCGCCAATATGGTGTCGTGGAATTGGCGGATGTCGAACTTTGGACCAAGCGCTGCCTTGGCCTTTTGGCGAAGCCGCAGGATCGAGACCTTTCCCACCATGTAGCTGCAGGCCTGACCGGGTGTGACGCAGTAGCGTTCGATCTCCTGCTGGGCCAGTGCGATGGGGTCGCCATCGATGTCGGCCAGAGCCTGGCTGGCCTTCTCCCGGCTCCAGCGCAGCCCATGCAGTCCCGTATCCGTGACCAGGCGGCCAGAACGCAGCAGGGCATCGTGGATATAACCTAGCTCCCAGTCGGGGTGGTCTTTGTAAAATCCCATCTCCTGAGCGAGCTGTTCCGAATAAAGCGCCCATCCCTCAGCATAGGCGCCGAACCCTGCGGCCTTGCGGATCAAGGGCAGGTCGGCCTGCCTCTGCAGCGTGATCTGTAGGTGGTGGCCCGGAACGCCCTCGTGGAACGTGGTCGTTGGCATGTCCCAGAAGGGTGCCTCGGCTGTGTCGCGCAGGTTCAGCCAATAGATACCCGGTCGCGTCCCATCCAGACTTCCACCGGTGTAGTGCGTCGACGAGCTCTGCTCGGTCGCTGCTGGGATGCGGCGAATCTCAAGCGGCGTCTTCGGCAAGGTCGCGAAGGACTCCGCCAGCCGCGCCTGCATGGCCTGAACCAGGGCATTGAGGTCGCCAACCTCCTTGGCCTTGCCGGCGTCCGTGTTGGGATAGAGGTACTTGGGGTCCTTGAAGAGCGCGGAATAGCGCTGGGCGACCGTGCCCTGGCTCATCCCGAGTTTCCTGAACAAGACATCGGCGCGCGCGGTGAGCTCGACGCTCACCTCCAGCCCCAATTTGTGCACCTCAGCGGGCGTCATTTGGGTGGTGGTGCGGGTTTGCAGAGCGAGCGCGTAATAGGCCTCGCCGTCCGGCAGACGCCAGACGCCAGCCTCGTGCGTGGCCTTGCCCTTCAAACTTTCCATCAACGCCATCTGACGCTCCAGCGCCGGCAGAACCTTTTGCTCAAAGACGGCGCTGGCTTGTCCAGACCAATCGCCGTCGATGCCTTTGGCCTTGGCGCGATCGGCCAAAGACGACACCAGCGTCGATTTGTCGGCTGAGGCGTGCAGGCTCCCCATCTGGCTGAGCGCACCGGAAATGCAGAAGTCTGGCGCGATGACCCCCAGGGCAACATCGTGGCGCACACGCTCGCACTCTTCGTCCATCACCCGGGCGAACTCAGACAGGCGCGACAGATAGGCCTCGCAGTCCTCGCGCGTTGCGATGGTGTGCTGGCTGTCAAGGAAATCAGGCGTTGACTGGTAGGCTCCGCTGATCTGACTGATCACGTAGGGCGAATTGCCCGTGGGATAGGCAAAGCGCCGATTGCCCTGATCGGCGGCCTCAAGATTATAGAGCACGCAGTCGTAGTTCACCGCGGCCATGCCCGTCAGAGCCTTGCGATCGATGCGGCGCAGTCGTGCGAGCTGCGAGGCGGTCTCGGCCTTGCGCCGTTCAATCTCCGCCAGGGAGCCCTTGTGGAGCTTGAATTTCTGCGCGGCCCGAACGCCCTTATCGAGACCCAGTGAGGTGGCCTGCTCGGGGCTGTTGTCCAACGACTGGTTGAAGAAGTCGTCGAACGTCCGGTTCAGCTCGGCCTGCGCGTTCTCGGTCCCGGCTTGGGCCCGACCGACCCCGGCCAGCGGCATCGAGGCCCCCGCAATCAAGAAGCTTCGGCGGTGGAATTGGCTCAAAGTTCGTTCCCCATTGATCGTTCGACCTATCAAGCCGGATCAGGCCCTGTGCGCGGCGATGTAGCTGTCGACGACCTGCCCCAATACGGTCAATGGCATAGAGCCGGCTGCGAGCACGGTGTCGTGGAATTGGCGGATGTCGAACTTTGGACCCAGCGCTGCCTTGGCCTTTTGGCGTAGCCGCAGGATCGAAACCTTTCCCACCATGTAGCTGCAGGCTTGGCCCGGATTGACCGCGTAGCGTTCGATCTCCTGCTGGGCCAGGGCGATGGGGTCGCCATCGATGTCGGCCAGAGCCTGGCTGGCCTTCTCCCGGCTCCAGCGCAAGGCATGCAGACCCGTGTCGGTCACCAGCCGGCCCGAGCGCAGCAGGGCGTCGTGGAGGTAGCCCAACTCCCACGCCGGCTCGTCTTTGTAGAAGCCCATCTCGTCAGCGAGTTGCTCCGCATAAAGTGCCCAACCTTCAATGTAGGCGCCAAAGCCTCCCGCCTTTCGGAGCATCGGTAAGTCCGCCGCTTGCTGCAGGGTGAGCTGCAGGTGATGGCCAGGTATCCCCTCGTGAAAGGTCGTGGTCGGCATGTCCCAGAAGGGTGCCTCTGCGGTATCGCGCAGGTTCAGCCAATAGATGCCAGGTCGCGTCCCATCGAGGCTGCCGTTGGTATAGTGGGTGGAGGCACCAGCCTCGGTGGACGCCGGGATGCGGCGAATTTCCAGCGGCGTTTTCGGGAGAGTCCCGAAAAAATCCGCAAGTCGCGACTGCATCCGCTGGACGAGCATATTGAGGTCGCCAACCTCCTTGGCCTTGCCGGCGTCCGTGTTGGGATAGAGGTACTTCGGGTCCTTGAAGAGCGCGGAATAGCGCTGGGCGACCGTGCCTTGGCTCATCCCGAGTTTCCTGAACAAGACATCGGCGCGCGCGGAAAGCTGGGCGGTGATATCCAGACCCAGCTTGTGGACTTCAACGGGGTTCATCGTGCTGGTTGTTTGCGCCTGCAGGGCCTGAGCGTAGTAGGCCTCCCCGTCCGGCAGCCGCCAGACGCCGGCTTCGTGCACCGCCCTTGGCCGCAGGCTCTGCATCAAAGCGATCTGGCGCTCCAGGGCCGGAAGGATTTTCTCGACATAGATCCGCTTGGCCTGAGCGTCCCAGAGGCCCACAATGCCCTTGTTGGCGGCGCGATCTCGCAGCGAGGCGACCAGGGTCGATGTGTCCGCCGGCTGGTGCAGCACCTTCATCTGGGCGATGGCACCATCGATGGCGAAATCCGGGGCGATGACGCCCAGGCCCGCGTCGTGGCGCACGCGTTCGCATTCCTCGTCCATGACCCGCGCGAAGGCCTCGAGGCGGGCGAGGTAGGCCTCGCAGTCGGCCTTGGTCGCGATGGTATGTTGGCTGTCCAGGAAATCGGGAACATCGCACCACGAGCCGTTGATCTGGCTGATCATGTAGGGGCCGGCTGCCCCCTCGTGGCCATAGGCAAAGCGCTTGTTGCCGCGCTCCGAGGTCTCCAGGTCATAGAGGACGCAGTCGTAGTTGACCGCCGCCATGCCGGTGAGCGAGGTGCGCGCAATCCTACGTAATCGGCCGAGCTGGTCACTGTTGAGCTTCTTGTTGCGCGCGACGGACGCGAGCGAAGCCTCGCTGAGTTTCGACTTATCGGCCAGGCGAGCGCCGACATCGAGGCCCAGCGAGGTCGAAAGCTCCGGGCTAAACTCAAGACGTTGGATGAAGAAATCGGCTAGCGCCTTGTCGAGCTGGGCCTCAGCCCCTGTGGCGGCGTGGCCAGCCCTGGCGAACCCAGTGAGTGCCAGGCTTGCGCCGGCCGTGAGAAGAACGTTTCGGCGGCTAAACAAAAGATATGGGCTCCAAATTGGGTCGGCGGAAAACGCGGCAGAGTTTGATGCGGCCAGGACCCGGACTAGGATTGCACCACGTTGGCGCCTAACCCTCGCGTGCGACATCGCAGCACCGAAAAACTGTCACGAGCGGACCCGAGGATACAAGACATGCGCACAATTGGCTTGATTCTGACCTCTGCCCTTGCGTCGGCCCTGCTGGCCAACGCAGGTCCAGTTCAGGCGCAAACGGTGCTTCCAACCGGGCAGCGCCTCACCCCGGAAGTCGCGCGCGGCGCGATCTTCCAACCGCTCAATCCGGACCTTCCCAGCTTGCCGGGTTTCACCGCAGGTCAGGCCTCAGCGATCGCCCTGTCGCCTGACCGAAAAACACTTCTGATCCTGACCAGCGGCTACAACCGCAACACAGGCCCAGACGACAAAAGGGTCGAAAATCAGAGCCACGAATACGTCTTCGTCTACGATGTATCCGGCGCAACGCCGGTGAAGCGCCAGGTTCTCCAGGTGCCAAACACCTTCTTAGGCATTGCCTGGGCTGCGTCCGGGCGAAGCTTCTACGTCTCGGCCGGGGTCGATGACGCCGTCCTGGAGTACAAATCCGGCGATCACGGCTACCAGGCTGGGCGCCAGTTCGCGCTTCGCCACGCCGCAGGCCTTGGCATTCAAGTTCAGGCCCTGACCGCCGGCTTGGCCGTCAGCCCAGATGGCCATTGGCTGCTGGCTGCAAATCTGCAGAACGAGTCCGTTAGCCTTATCGACCTGGCTTCCGGCAAACTGGCCGCAGAGCTGGATCTGCGCCCCGGTAAGATCGATCCTGCACAACACGGCGTCTCTGGCGGCGGCTTTCCGCTCGCGGTCGCCTGGACAGGAAACGCTCAGGCCTTTGTGGCCACCGAGCGTGATCGTGAAGTGATCGCCCTTTCCCTCACCGAAGGCGCCCTGAAGCTCACCCGCCGCATTCGCACTGAAGGTCAGCCCACGGCGCTGCTTGCAGGCCCTGGCGGCAAACGGCTCTACGTCGCGTTGGGTAACACCGACAGTGTCGCCGTGATCGATCCGGCCAGCGGGCGAATTGTCGATTCGACGCCGACCCTTGCGACGCCTGCGTTGATGGTAGGCAAGCGGTTCAAGGGCGGAGCCAACAGCAATGCGCTCGCGCTCAGCCCTGACGGGCGTACGCTCTACGTCTCCAACGGCGGCGAAAACGCCGTTGCGGTCGTGGCCCTGAGCGGTGGCAAATCGAAAGGCGGCGCCCACGTCACCGGTTTGGTCCCTACCGGCTGGTACCCCACAGGCCTCGCAGCGGCTGGCGGCAAACTCTACGTCGTCAACGGCAAGAGCGAACCTGGCCCCAATCCGCTGGCCTGCCGCAACACGCTGAGCCTGAAGAGCGAAGACTCAGTCCCTTGCTCGACGTCCAACAGTTACGTCTGGCAGCTGCAGAAGGCGGGCTTCCTCAGCTTCCCGGTCCCTCACCCAGCTGAACTGGCGAAGCTTACGCAGCAGGTCGCAGCCAACGTGGGCTTCACCGCCAGTCCCAGCGCGGCTCGCGACGCGGCCGTGATGGCCGAGGTGCGTTCGCACATCAAACACGTCATCTACATCGTCAAAGAAAACCGCACCTACGATCAGGTTCTGGGGGATTTGGAGGTCGGCGACGGCGATCCGAAGCTTGCGATCTTTCCGCGCGCAATGACACCCAATCAGCACGCAATCGCCCGACAATTCGTCACGCTGGATCGTTTCTTTGCCTCAGGCGAAAGTTCCAACACAGGGTGGGACTGGTCGACGGCCGCCCGAACCAACGACTTCACGGAGCGCGAGGCCCCGGTGAACTATGCCGATCGCGGCCTGCAGTACGATCAGGAAGGGCCCAACCGCAACGTCAATGTCGGCATCGGCGACCATGCAACCCGGCTAGCGGCCAGCGCCTCGACGCCCAAGGATCCAGACCTGCTCCCCGGAACAGCCGACGTGGCTGCGCCCGATGGCCCGAGCGGCGAAGAAGGCCAAGGCTATATCTGGGACGCAGCCCTGCGCGCCGGTGTCAGCGTTCGCAACTATGGCTTCTTCGCCGACCTCGCCCGTTACGAGCCCCAGGCACCCGATGTTGTGCCATTGGAACGCGATCCGTTCTCCAAGAAACTGCCGGTCTCGTTTCCGGCCAAGGCCGCGTTGATCCCGGTCAGCGACCTCTATTTCCGCGGATTTGATCAGTCGTTTCCCGATTTCTGGCGGTTCCAGGAGTGGAAACGCGAGTTCGATCTCAACGTCGCCAAAGGCGACTTACCAGGCCTGACCCTGCTGCGTTTGCCGCACGATCATACCGGCCGCTTCGCCGAGGCGATCGACGGGGTCAACACGGTCGAAAAAGAGATTGCCGATAACGACTACGCTGTGGGGCTGGTCATCCAGGCCGTCGCCGAAAGTCGCTTCGCCAAGGACACCTTGATCTTCGTCATTGAAGACGATTCTCAAGACGGCCCGGACCACATCAGCGCCCGGCGCACCACAGCCTATGTGGCTGGGCCTTACGTGAAACAACATGTCGTCGTCTCCCGTCACTATACGACCGTAAGCATGGTCCGCACGATGGAGGACGTCCTGGGTCTTTCACCGATGTCGCTCAATGATGGTCTGGCCCATCCCATGAGTGAAATCTTCGACCCGAAACAGGCAAGTTGGAGCTTCAAGGCGCAGGTTCCCGAGATCTTGCGGACCACGGCCCTGCCCTTGCCGGCCCGGACCGCTGAGACCTCAAGCGAGGCTTCCTGCCGCGCACCGCGCACCACGGCTTACTGGGCCAAGGCCATGGCCGGCTTGAACTTCGATGAGGAAGACCACCTCGACACCACGCGCTATAATCGCGCGCTCTGGATCGGGATGACTGGCAAGACGACCTATCCCCGGCCAACCGGCGCCGACCTCAGTCATGACCCCAAGGCGCGGGCCGGCAAGGGTGCCTGCGGCTAAGGGGATCAGTGGCGTTGAAGCTTCCCGGCTGATAGGGCGAGGCGGTCTGTTGGTTGCGGAGTTCGCCCATGTCGCCTCGTCTGGCCGTCTGCTTGGCCGCCACGCTCGGCGTCATGGGTTTCAGCGCAGCACCCGCCAAGCTCGATCCCGCCGACCAGACCGTGCAGAAGATTATTGCAAGCTCGGGGTTCAAGACGGCCCTCACCACCCTCGAGCGCGAGCATGAACGCACGGTCGCTGACATTGTCACTCTGACCGAGATCGCAGCGCCGCCCTTCAAGGAAGCCGCCAAAGGCAAGGTCTTCATGGCCATGCTGAAAGCCGAGGGTCTCGGCGATGTCGAGATGGACCCAGAAGGCAATGTCACGGGCCTGCGCCGTGGAACCGGTGCGGCCGGCGGCCCGTTGGTGGTCTTTGCTGCGCACCTGGATACCGTTTTTCCGGACGGCACGCCCGTCAAGGTCAGGCGCGAAGGAACAAAACTCTATGCGCCGGGCGTTGGTGACGACACGCGCAGCCTTGCGGTCCTGCTGGCTTACGTCCGCGCGCTCGACGCCGCGAAGATTCAGACCAAATCCGACATCCTTTTCCTGGGCGATGTCGGCGAGGAAGGTCCAGGCGACCTGCGTGGCACGCGCTATCTCTTCGCCCAGAGCAAGTACAAGGACCGCATCAAGGCCTTTTTCTCCATGGATGGCCTGAGCCCTGCCAATATCGTTTATGGTGCCGTGGGCTCGCGACGCTATCGCGTGTCCTTCCACGGCCCAGGCGGCCACAGCTACGGTGCCTTCGGCATCGTCAATCCGATGGCCGCGATGGGGCACGCGGTAGACCAGCTCTATGAGATAAAGCTCCCGACCACCCCGAAAGTGACCTATTCAGCGAGCGTCGTCAGCGGTGGCGTCAGCGTCAATTCGATCCCAGCAGATGTGACTTTGGAGGTCGATATGCGCTCGCAGAACAGGGACGAACTGGCCAAGCTCGACGCGCGCTTCCTGCAAATCCTCAAAGACTCCGCCGACCATGAAAACGCAGCGCGCGACACGCGCCTTGGCAAGATCACAGTCACACCCAAGCTGATCGGAGAGCGTCCCACCGGTTCGACCAGCCCTGAGGCCTTGATCGTGCGCACCGTCCAGGCCGCGGCCCGCGCCGCGGGTTACGCGCCCGAACTCGACGCCGCTTCGACCGATTCCAATATCCCTATCAGCCTTGGAATCCCCGCCGTCACCATCGGCTCCGGCGGTGGCGGCGGCCGAGCGCATGCGCTCGACGAATGGATCGACGTGGCCAAGCCTGAGAGCGTGCGAGGCATGAGCGTCGGCCTGGCGGCGTTGCTGGCGATGGCAGGCGTCTAGAGTTGGCCGACATCGCCATCATAGGGGCCGGCCCCGCTGGCCTGATGGCGGCAGAAGTGCTGGCTGAGGCTGGCCTTGCGGTGACGGTTTACGACCGCATGCCTTCGGCCGGCCGGAAGTTTCTGATGGCCGGGCGCGGCGGCCTCAACCTGACGCACTCAGAGCCGATGGACCGGTTCTTGCCGCGCTATGGATCAGCCGCTGGTCGCCTGGAACCGCTGATTGAAGGCTTTACGCCGCAAACTCTGATCGCGTGGGCCGAAGGTCTGGGACAGCCGACTTTCGTCGGGTCCTCGGGACGGGTCTTCCCAAAGGCGCTCAAGGCCTCGCCGCTGCTGCGCGCGTGGCTGGCGCGGCTGCAAGGCTTGGGCGTGCAGCTGCGGCCCCGACACGATTGGACAGGTTGGGATGTTGAAGGACGCCTTCGCTTCAAAACCCCGGAGGGTGAAAGTACGGCTCTGCCCGACGCGACGGTTCTTGCGCTCGGCGGCGCAAGCTGGCCAAAGCTCGGCTCCAACGGCGCGTGGACGAACCTGCTCGAGGGCCAAGGGGTTCGCGTCAATCCGTTGAAGCCCGCCAACGCGGGCTTCGAGGTCGCCTGGAGCCACATCTTGCGCGACCGCTTTGCGGGCGAGCCGCTAAAGGGTGTCGCCGTGACTTTTGGCCGCACCAGGGTGCGCGGCGAGGCGATGGTCACGCGCCACGGGCTTGAGGGCGGAGCCATCTATGCGCTCTCGGCAGCCCTACGCGACGCGATCGGTAAGGACGGCTCGGCACGCCTATGGATTGATCTGCGGCCCGAGGCGAGTGCGGCCCAGCTTGAGGCGCGTATCGCGCTTGCCCCTGCCGACCAGTCGCTCGCCAATCGCCTGCGCAAGTCGGTCCACCTGACGCCGCTGGAGACCAATCTGCTGCGAGAGGCGCATGGCAAGGACTTGCCGTCTGATCCCGCCGCGCTGGCGAGCGCCATTAAGGGTGCGCCGCTCACACTCACCGGCGTTCGCCCGATCGAGCGAGCCATCTCCACGGCCGGCGGCGTTGCGTTCGAAGCCCTCGATGACGGCCTGATGCTGACGCAAAAGCCCGGCGTCTTTGTGGCAGGCGAGATGCTGGACTGGGAAGCGCCCACCGGAGGCTATTTGCTGCAGGCGAGTTTCGCCACCGGTGCAGCGGCCGCTGATGGGCTGCTGCGCCGACTTGGCGTGCAACCAAAGAGCGCGTGATATACGGGCGTCAGGAGGCTGCTGGCTATGGACGCAACGACCGATCAGTTCAACGCCCGGGGCCACGCTGCGAGACTTCGCGACCAGGGCTTTACGGTCATCGAAGATTTCCTGGACGAGGCCGGGATCGCCGCTTTCCGGGTCGCAATTGCGCCCTTGCTGGGAAGCCACCGCGGACGGAACGACTTCGAGGGTTTCGAGACCGAACGCGTCTACACGCTGGTGGCCCGGGGCAAGGTCTTTGAAGATCTGGCCACGGAGCCCAGGCTCCTGTCCCTGCTGAGCCTTTTTCTGGAGGGAAACTTTCTTCTGTCGGCCACCCACGCCATCAACCTCAAGCCTGGCGAGACGGCCCAATCGATCCATATCGACGATGGTTTCTACCGACAGCCAAGATCAAGTCCGGCCGTCGGCTATTCGGTGATTGGCGCGATCGACGCCTTCACGGCCGCCAATGGTGCCACCGAGATCATCCCGGGCAGCCACCTTTGGAGCGACGAGGAGGTCGCAGAACGGCGCAAAGACCCGGCGGGTCTGGAGGCCCTGCTGGTACCGATGGAAATCCCGGCCGGCGCCGGCTTCGTTTTTCCCGGCAAGCTGATGCATCGCGGCGGCGCAAACCGCACGCAAAAACCGAGACTGGCCTTCACCAATCAGTATTGCGCAGGCTGGGCCCGGCCTCAGGAGAACTTCTTCCTGTCGGTACCGAAAGAGATCGTCCGCGCCATGTCGCCCCGCGCCCAGGCTCTGCTGGGCTATGAGCTGTGGCCCAGCTTCATGGGCATGGTGACAGGATCACATCCGAAGAAGGCGCTGGCTCTAGATTTTGTGCCGCCGATTGTGACGCAAAACACCTCTAGGTGAGCCGGCGCCTCCACATCGCAAACAGCCGTTCCCAATGTCGCTCCGCCGCTGGTTTGTCGAACACTGAACCGCGCTGCGGAAACGCAAAGCCGTGGTGGACGCCCGCGTAGAGCTCGACTTCGGCATTGAGATTTTTGGACTTCACGGTCTGATCCAGGGCCTCGACCATCTCGAGCGGCGCATAGGAATCGTGCTCGGCGCAGGCGAAGTACATCTCCGCCTTGGCCTTCTGGGCTGCCAGGTGGGGGCTATTGGCCTGGTCGGTCACCAACTGCACCCCGTAGATCGAAGCCGCCGCGGCCACCCGATCGGGATAGCGGGCGGCGAAGTTGATCGCATACTGGCCGCTCATGCAGTAGCCCAGTGTGGCGATCTTGCCGTTGCTGGCGGCCGGATCGCGGTCAGCGTAGTCCAGCAGCGCATCGCCATCGGACATCACCAAGGGAATCGTCAGCGAGCCCATAAACTCGAACATCCGCGCCCGCGCCTCTTTCTCCGGCAACGTCGGCAGGTCGGCCAGCTCCATCACACCTGAGCGATAGTAGAGGTTGGGCAGCATGACATAGTAGCCCACGGCAGCGATCCTGCGGGCCATGTCGCGAAGTTCCTCACGGATCGCCGGGGCGTCCATAAAGAACATCACGACAGGATGGGCGCCCTCCCTTTCCGGGTGAACGATAAACGTCGCAGTCTTTCCGTGCTTCGTGGCGATATCGACGGTCTGTTCGATCATGGTGAGCGGCTCCCTAGACCAGTTCTGCCGGTTCGATCGCGAGGCTCTTCAGGAACGGCTCCGCATAATTGATCGTGCCCGTCAGCGTCTTGGGATCGGCTGACGCCAGCTGATAAACCGCCTCGGCGATATACTTGATCGGCTGAACGCGGTCCTTGGTGGCTTCGTTGATCAGGCCATGCACGGCGACGCCAGGGGTGTCGACAAGGCCCGGCGAGACCACGTTGACGGCAATGCCGTCGTCGTAGACCTCCGAGGCTAGACCGGTCGTAAACCGTTCAAGGGCGGCCTTGCACATACCATAGACCGTGCCACCGCCGCGGCGGGTGTAGGGGAGTTTCGGATGCAAACCGGCGCCGGACGAGATGTTGACGATCCAGCCCTGTTTCTTCTCGCGCATCGACGGCAAGACCAGCTGTGACAGATGGAAGGGCGCATAGACCTGCACCTCCATCATCAGCTTGAAGCGCTTCTCGGGAAATTCACTAACCGGTATGAAATAGGTGATGGCGGCGTTGTTGACGAGAATATCGATCGGGCCATAGGCCGCTGCGGCTTCCTCCACCAGACGCTCACGTTCAACGCTCTGGGCAAGATCAGCCTTGATGAAGGTCGCCTGACCGCCGGCGCGCTTGATACGGTCGACCGTCTCATGGAGCGTACCTGAAAGCCGGCTCTCGCCACTTTCGGCGGTTCGCGCCGAGACCACCACATTTGCCCCTTCCATGGCGAGCCGTGCAGCGATCGCTTCGCCGATGCCGCGACTGGCACCGGTGATCAGGGCGTTTTTGCCCTTCAACGCGCCATTGGGATTGATGCGGGGTTGGCTCATGACCGTGTCCTCCAAATTGCTTTTTTCTAATACCCAACGCTCGCGCGGCTGAGCGCGCGACGCAAGGGCAGTTGCGCAAAACACCCCGCAGCGGTTCATTGGCCGACGGCGGCCAAGGAGTTCGGATGCGAATACCTGACGAAACGTTGGCGGAGGTTTTCGACCGGGGATTCACCGTCGTCGAAGGCTTCCTGGATCAGGCGACCCTCAGCGATGCCCAGACTGCATTGTGGGAAATCTACCCCAGGCCCGAGACCTATTTTGCGAACCCCGAGGCTTACCCCAAGTTCGCCAAGAGCCAGTTCGCGGGCTTACGCTTCTTCCCCTACCCGTCGTGGGCCCTAAACAAGATCCCGGTCTATCCCGACCTCGTGGATGCCGCTGAGCGCTTCCTGCAGACCAAGGAGGTCGATTGCTACAAGATCGAGCTCTGGGCGAAATATTCAGGGGCGATCGACTACGATCAGCACCACCATCGCGACTATGAGAACCACACCATTGTGGTCCCCCGCGCCGACCAGCTGATGGCGCAGATGACGTGTTTCATCCTGCTGTCTGACGTTACCGAACTCGACGGACCGACCAAAGCTGTGCCGCTCGACAAGACGGCCCACGTCCCGATCGGCATTACACAGACGCAGATGGGAGATTTCTTCGAAGACGAGGTCGCGGTGACCGGACCAGCCGGCTCCATGCTGATCTACAAAACCGACGTCTTCCACCGCGGCTCCAACTTTAGGGCACCTGGCCGCTCACGCTTTGTCATGCCGGTAGATTTTAAGCCACGTGGCTGGCGCTGGCAGGGAAAACTGGCCTGGCCTGACCGGACGCTCAATCCCGGCTGGAAGGAAGCAATGGTCAATATGACACCGCGCCAGCGGGATCTGTTCGGGTGGCCGCCACCGGGCGATCCTTACTGGAATGACCAGACGCTCAGCGATGTGGCCCTACGCTATAGCGGTATCGACCTGACGCCCTATTCTGCAACCGTTCCGGCCGGGCGCTAGTCGCCATTCTGCACGTTCAGCCGCTTAACGGTGAGTTCGTCCACCGCGAGGCACCTGATGCGCACGCGGCCTATCGCCAGGGCGCCAATGGAAACTGCGCCGACTGCGATGGCGCCCAGCGCAGCTGCACCCAGGGCTGTGGCGAGCAAAGCCGTCAGCGGCAGGGCTCCTTTGACCGGCGCAAGCTCATTCATAACCCATCTCCTGGCGGCGATCGGCGCTCGAGTTCCGACCTCAGAAAGCCCGACTGGGCGTCTCAAGCGGCGTTTTGCAGTTCCTGCTTCACACGCTCGGCAAGCGTCTTGATATCGATCGGTTTGCGCAGGAAGGAGACGTTGGTCTCGCCTTCCAGAAGATCGGAGAATTCGCTCTCCGCGTAGCCGGAGATAAACATGACCGGCGCTGCGCCCAGGTAGGCTCGCGCCTGTTTCAACAGGTCGGGCCCCTGCATGCCCGGCATCACGACGTCGGAAATCATCAGGTCGATGGTCCCGGCATGGGTCTCGGCCAGTTCCAGGGCTTCTTCGCCACTGGCGGCCTCAATCACCTCATAGCCACGCGCCCGAAGCAGCTTAGCAGCCACCCCCCGAACGGCGTCTTCATCCTCGACAAACAGGATCCGGCCGGCACCGGAAAGGTCGCGTGCGACCGGGCGCTTTGGCGCAACGGGCACGGGCGCAGACGCAACGCCAGCGACCGGGATATGAACCGGCAGGAAGATGCGGAAAGCCGCACCTTCGCCGGGTTTGCTGTCGACGCTGATCCAGCCGTCCGACTGTTTGACGATCCCGTAGACGGTGGCCAGACCAAGCCCCGTGCCCTCGCCCACCGGTTTGGTCGTGAAGAACGGATCAAAGATCTTGTCCAGAACATCTGGCGCGATGCCCGGGCCATCGTCTGACACCTCGATCATGGCCTGATCGCCCTGGGCGCTGGGATAACCCATCGCATTCGCCTGCTCTTGGGTGACACGCGCGGTGCGGATACTCACCGATCCGCCGCCATGCGCCCGCACCGAGTCCCTGGCATTGACGGCCAGGTTCATCACCGCGGTTTCCAGCTGGCCTCGGTCGGCGCGCACTTGCGGCAAGTTGCGGCCGTAGTCTGTGCTGAGCTTGACGTCTTCATAGAGCACTCTGCGCAGCAGCACTTCAAATTCGCTGATCAGTTCGCCCAGATCGAGGATCTCGCGCTGCACGGTCTGTTTGCGTGAGAAGGCGAGAAGCTTGCGCACCAGGTCAGCGGCGCGCGTTGACGTTTGCTTGATCTCGTTCAAGCCCTCGTAGGAGGGATCGCCCACGGGATGGCGCGTGGCCAGCACGTCGAGCTGCATGAAGATTGCCGTCAGCAGGTTATTAAAATCGTGGGCGACGCCACCGGCCAGCTGGCCAATGGCCTGCATCTTCTGGCTCTGGGCAAGCTGCAGCTCGATCTGTTTTTGTTCGGAAACATCGACAAGATAGGCCACCCAGCGGCCATCGCTTTTGGACAGATAGAGGTGAGCGATGCGCGCAGGGTCGTGCGCCAGGCGGACCTCCACCGGCGCCCCCGAGCCCTGCCCGGCGGCCAGCTTCTGGGAAGCCTCAGCGCGACTGGCAGCCTCGATCAGTTCGCCAAAGGCTTGGCCTTTTTCCCCGCCGCCAGCCACAGCCTTCAGTGCGGGGTTAGCCTCCACGATCTTGGACTCGAAAGGATCTTCGCCCTCCAGCAAGGCCGCGCCGAACGGGGAGGCCGCAGCGAAGGCGTCCAGCACTTTGGGCGGCGGCGGGAGCGCGCCGTTAAAGGCTTTCAGCACCTCCATGGCGGCTGACGGCAGCGCCAAGGCGCCGGAACCCGGTCCGGTCAGGCGAACCAGGAAGCGCCGCTCCCCAATCGGGGAAACAATTGTCTCGTATTCAGCCCCACCGACCTTGATGGTCGCGTGGCTGGTATCGCCGCGTCGCGCCGCGTTGAGGGCCGCAAAGAGGCTGGAGGCCGAGGGGCCTGACTTCGGAAGGCGCGCGCCAAGCCCGATGGTCGATTTCCACGCCGCATTGGCCGCGTGAACCCGGCCATCCGAGGCCGCGATGACGGCAGGCTCCATCAGCGCGTCGACCAGCAGCTCTCCACCCAGCGGATTGTCGATGGGCGCATCGCTCGAACCGCGCAGCACAAACAGGCCAAGGCAAGCCACGCCAGCCAGGCCGATTAACAGTAACAACCCCGCAATCGTGGTGGGCCCCGCGTTCATCGCTGGCGCAGCGGCAAAGACGACGGCCATCAAGAAGAAGACCACCGCAGCAGCGGTCAGCGGCTCGAACAGGCCCTTGCGGACTTTTCGCACATGCGGCTCGGCCATGCCTGGCGACAACGCCTCCTTATTGGACAATCCCTTCTTGAAAGGGACAGGCCCGCGGACAATCTCGCCCGGAGAATCGGTCACTGACATTCTTTCACAGAAATCACCGGGTTAAAGCGCATCGCTTCGAAGGCTCCGAGCCGCGACTTTGCGTCCGGTGCTCAAGATGAAGCCGATGATCTTGGCCACAGCCTCATAGTGAGCTGGCGGAATGATCTCGTCCACGTCCACGGTGGCATAAAGCGCACGGGCCAAGGGTGGATCTTCGATGACCGGCACGCCATGGGCCTTGGCGACCTCGCGGATCTTCAGCGCAAGCGAGTCCATGCCCTTGGCCACGCAGAGCGGCGCCGGCGCCTCGCTGGAGTCGTACTTTAGCGCCACGGCAAAGTGGGTCGGGTTCATCACCACCACAGTCGCCTTCGGCACCGCCTGCATCATCCGGCGGCGAGCACGCTCAATACGCAGCTGCTTCTGGCGGGCCTTGATGTGGGGGTCGCCTTCGGCCTGCCTGTAGTCCTCTTTCAGTTCCTCTTTGCTCATCCGCATCTTGGCCATGAACCGCTGGCGCTGCCAAAACCAGTCGGCGCCGGCGACAAGGAGCAGGAAAGCCGCAACCGCGAAGACCAGACGCCGCAGAATATCGACGGCGAAGGACATCATGGCGATCGGATCCATGCCGACGAGATTTTCCATCTCCGAGACGTGGGGATTGAGCACCCACCAGGCGAGCAGTCCGGTCAGGGCAACCTTCAACAGCGACTTCAGGAACTGCACAAAGCCGTCAATGCCGAAGACGCGCTTGAAGCCTTCGATGGGGGAGACCTTCTTGAAGTCGAAGGAGAGTCGCTCGGGGCTGAACATGAAGCCCGTCTGGATCAGGTTGCCCGCGATGCCGGCGGCGCAAGCTGTCAGCAGCACCGCCCCAATGATCGGAGCTGCGGCCGTCACGGCCGCGCGCATGATCACCACGCCCCCATGGCCATCAAAGCTCATGGTGTCTGGACTGGCGAGGAAGGGCGTCAGCGAGTCGGCGAGATTTCGGCTGAGCCACCCCCCGCCCAGGGCCAGCACCGCTGCGGCACCCGACAACGACGCCATAGCCGCCAGGTCCGGCGTCTTGACGACTTCGCCGCGCTCGCGCGCCTGCTCAAGTTTTCGAGGTGTCGCCTCTTCTGTGCGTGAGGCCGCGTCGTTTGTATCGCTCATGGCCTAGCCGAACCTTGCGGCCAGGTTTTGATAGTGGTCGATCCACACCATGCCCATCAACCCCAGGCTCAATGCGAAGATCGACAAGCCCAGCAGCACCATCAAGGGCGAAGCGACGAAGAAGATCTGGAACTGAGGCATAACCCGACCCACCAGACCCACGGCGACGTTGAAAACGATCGAGAAGGCCACGACCGGCGCGGCCAACTGGAAGCCCAAGGCAAAGGACTGGGCGACGGTCTGGATCGCCAAGGCATTGGCGTCGCCCAGCGGGATCGCCCGGGTGAACGGGAAGATTGTGTAAGAGCGCACGATCGCAGACAGGAACAGATAATGCAGATTGGTGGTCAAGATCAGCACCAGACCCAGAAGCCCTAGGAAGGTGCCGATCGTCGTGGACGGCGCAGCCTGGCCGGGGTTCGCGGTTTGGGCGAACCCCAGCGTGGTCTGGATCGAAACGAGTTCACCTGCCGCGACCAGCGAGCTCATGAACATCCGCAGAATCGTGCCGATCATCAGGCCGATGGCGGTTTCCTTGATCACGGCACCGGCGACGCCGCTGATATCGGCTGGGATCGTGGGCACGGCTCCTCCCACCACCGGGAACAACACAAACGCCAACGCCAAGCCCAGGGAGAGTCGGATGCGGACGGGAACGAAGGCCTCACCAAACCCCGGGATCAGCATCAGGATGGGGCCCAGCCGGGAAAAGATCAGGATGCCGGCGAACATCTGCTGACCCGTGGCGTAATGTTCCATGGGGGCTGACCTGCCCCGCCGCTACAGACTGGCGATGCGAGCGGCGATGTGATGCATGAAGCCGCTCAGCAATGACCCCATCAAGGGCAGGAAAATCAGCAGCGATACGAAGATCGCCACGATCTTCGGCGCATAGACAAGTGTGGCTTCCTGGATCTGCGTCAGCGCCTGAAGCAGACCGATACCCACGCCGACAACCAGGCCCACAATCAGGATCGGCGCGGAAAGCTGGAGCGTCAGCCAGATTGCGTCGCGGCCGACGTCGAGAACCTCGGCGCTGTTCATGAAGACCTCTTGGAAAGCTCGAAGACTTGGGAAAGCTCGAAGACTTGAGAAAGCTTGACGAATTCGCCCGCAAGCGAACGCCGCCACCATGGGTCCGGCATGGTTAATGAAAGCCTACGGGCTGGGCAGAATCTGCCGCTCTAACGCCCTTGCGGCCTCGGCTGGCGAGGCTTTCTGCTGGTCTCGATCGACGCTCAGATTGGCCGCCTGCATGGCCGCAACAGAGATCTTGCCCACGAGCGGCTGCAGGGCCTGGAGCAGCCTTTGATCGCTCGCGCGCCGCGGCGAGATGAGGACCACCGCGTCATAGGGCGGAATGGCCGACTTGGGGTCGCTTAAGATCACAAGCCTGTCCGCCGCGATCCGGCCGTCCGACGAAAACGCGCTGATCACGTCGGCCTCGCCGCCCATCAACGCGCGGTACATGAAGGTCGGCTGATAAGCGTGTTTGGCCTTGAAACTGAGGCCGTAAGCGCCTTCCACGGCTTTCCATTCCGGCCGAGACAGGAACTCAAGGTCCGAGCCCAGGGTCAGCCTGGGGGCATCCCTTGCAAGATCGGCGATGGACGCCACGCCCAAGGCCTTCGCCCGATCCGGTCGCATCGTGAGCGCATAGGCGTTCTCGAACCCGAGCGAGCCCAGCACCTGCACGCCATCGCGCCGTTTCAGCTCGGCGGTAAGCTGTTTCATGACTTCAGCGCGGCCGGGATTATCCTTTCGGTTCAGGACATTGGTCCAAAGTGTTCCGGAATAATCGACGTAGACATCGAGCTCGCCGGCAGCCAGGGCCCGGTAAGCGACAGCCGAGCCCAGGTCTTCCTTGCGGCTCACCTGCGCGCCAGCCTTCTCCAGCCGGCCAGCCATCAGTTCGGCCAAGATGTACTGTTCGGAAAAGTTCTTGGCGCCGACGACGTAGGAGCCGGTCTTCCCTAGCCCAGCCAAAGGCGCGACGGCTGTAGCCACGCCGATCAGCAAGCCCGCGGCACCGATGGCGACCAGACGCGCGTTGCGTTTACGGGTCCCGACTTCGATTAGACCTAGAAGTTGGTCGGCCGCCAGAGCCAGTACGGCAGAGGCGGCGCAACCAAACAGGACAAAGACCCAGTTTTCGGTCTGCAATCCTGCGAAGATATAGTTGCCAAGACTGGTCTGACCGACCGGCGTCGAAAGCGTCGCGGCCCCTATTGTCCAGACAGCCGCTGTCCTGACACCCGCCATAATCACGGGTGTGGCCAAGGGCAGCTCGACCTGGAAGAGCCGTTGGCGCGAGGTCATACCAACCCCGTCTGCGGCCTCCTTGATCGCCGCATCGACGCCGATGATTCCAGCAGCCCCGTTCCTGAGGATCGGCAGCATCGAGTAGAGCGTCAAAGCCAGGAGCGAGGGCAGAAAACCCAGAGCCGAGAAGCCGTGCCCAAGCGTCGCCTTGGCAAGCGTCGAAAGCGCCAGGAGCAGGGGATAGAAGAGCGCCAGCAGAGCCAGGCTTGGGATCGTCTGGATCAGGCTCGCCCCTGCCAAGACGGGCCAACGCAGCCGCGGGCTTCGGCTCGCGGCCACAGCCAGCGGCAAGCTGATCGCGACGCCCAGCACCAGGGCTGCAAAACTCAGCAGCACATGCCAGCCCAGATATTCCGGCAGCAGGGCAAAGGCCGCGGCGAGCTTGGGGCTCATTGCGTCCCTTCCAACTTGGCGGCCAGCCGCTCGGCCTGGCGCTTGGGCGCCTCCAAGAGGGCGCGGACCCCTTCATCTTGGGTCTTGGCGAGGAGTTCAGCAGGCGCACCGTCAGCGACAATCCTGCCGTTGCGCAGCACGATGATCCGGTCGGCCAAGACGACCGCCTCGGCCATGTCATGGGTGACCATCACCGTGGTCAGACCCAACCGATCGTGCAGCGAGCGATAGTCGATGCCCAAGGCGTCACGGGTCAAAGGGTCGAGCGCGCCAAAGGGCTCATCCATCAACATCAGCCTGGGCTCGGCGGCGAGCGCGCGGGCGACCCCGATCCGCTGCCGTTGACCGCCCGACAAAGCCACGGGTGGGCGGACGGCGATCTCTAGAGGCAGGTCGACCAACCCCAGCAGGTTGGCGACGCGCGCTTCGATGCGTTTCTTATCCCAGCCCAGCAGTTTGGGCGTAATGGCGATGTTCTCGGCCACCGTCAGGTGTGGGAACAGGCCAACTTCCTGAAACACGTAGCCGATCTTGCGCCGCAGGACGGCCGGCAAGGCTGTGGCGATATCTTCGCCGAACACGCGCACAGAGCCCGCGTCGGGCGTGACCAACCTGTTGATGGTTTTGAGCAGGGTGGTTTTTCCGGACCCCGAGCCACCGACCAGGGCGGTGAACTCGCCAGGCGCGAGCGAAAGGCTGACGCCGGCTAAGGCGGCAAGCCCGCCGTACCGCTTCTCAACCCCCAAAAGCTCTATCGCCGGTCCCGCCATGACCCAGGCGTAGCACGAGTTTGCCGATTGAGCGCAAGTCTGTCCCGGCAGGGTCAGCTGAGGTTGCCCGCTTAGAGCGGCATCCGCAGGATTTCCTGGTAGGCGCTGATGACCTGATCGCGGATCGCCATAACCGTATTGAGGCTTTGTTCCGCAGAGGTGACGGCCGTCACCACGTCGATCAATTGGGCCTTGCCCTGAACCTGGTTGGAGATCTGCGTCTCGGCGTTCTTGGTGGACGTCATGACGTCAGACATCGCGGTCTTCAGGATATCGCCAAATCCGCCACCGGGGGCCGCGACTTCGGAGCCCATGGCGGACGGATCGACACCCGCTGCCTTTTGGGCGGTGGCGTAGGCCTTGGCGGCGGAAAGCGCGGTCATCATGGCTTAGATCTCGCCTACTGTTTCAGGAGATCGAGCGTGCGCTGGTTCATGGAGCGCGCGGCCTCGATCACATTGAGGTTGGCTTCATAGGCGCGTTGAGCATCGCGCATATCCATCGCCTCAACCAACGGATCGACGTTTGGGGTCTTCACATAGCCGGTCGCATCGGCCGAGGGATTGCCGGGATCGTAAGTCGAGTTGAACGGCGCCTTGTCCGGCACCGCGCGCTCCATTTTGACGCCCGTCCCGCCGCCGGAGACGGGGGTCGCGCGAAAAACAGGAGCCTGCCTGCGATAGGGGTCGCCGCCGGCCGTGCGTGAGGTGGAGTTCGAATTCGCCAGGTTCTCCGCAATGATCCGCATGCGCGCCTGCTGGGCGCGAAGCGCGGAGACCGCGATCGACTGAGTGGTGCTCGAAATGGATTTATTATCCGCCATCTAGACCGCCCTCCTCAGGCGCTGCCGGGCCGCCGCGAGGCCATTTTCAGCATGCTCAACGACTGTTGGTAGAAGCCGATGGCGGCATCGTAATCCATGCGGGTGTCGGTCATTTTGACCATCTCGTCCTCCAGCACGACGCTGGTCCCGTCCAGCGTCTTCTCGGAGTCAGGGGTGATTATAGCCTTGACGCCGGACTTCGAGCCCGGCGCTTGCATGTGCCCAGGTTGGGTAACGGCCATCGTCCCGGCGGGGGTAGCCGCGATCGTCGTGGCGCCGGCTGGGCCGCTGGCGGCGGCCTGCATGTGGCTTTGGAAACTGAACGGCTTCAAGTCGTGGGCCGTGTAGCCGGGCGTATTGGCGTTGGCGACATTTTCGGCAATCGTCTTCTGGCGCGCGGACAGATATCCCAAACGGCTCTTCAGCATCGCGAAAAGGGGAATATCGCCAAGGTCCATGCGGGCCATGGTGAAGAAACAGGGTTAACTCAGACTTAAGAGACTCTCACGTCTTCTGTAGCCCGTCCGCGAACGTGAGCCGCAGAAGCGTACATGCCCTACATTTCCGATTTTCTCCGTGCTATTTTCGCTCTGGCTCTGACGCTGGGCTTGATCGGGCTGGCCGCCGTCGCCTTGCGCCGCTACGGCCCAGATGCATTGGGCCGGTTCTCCAAAGCAAAAAAGGAACGTCGCCTGGCGGTTATCGAAAGCCTGGTGCTGGACCCTGCACGTCGGCTCGTCCTGGTCTCATGCGACGGCCACGAACAATTGCTGCTGTTGGGCGAGGGCCAGATCGTAAGATCGCTCAGCACGGCAGAGGCCCGGAGCTGATGGGCGAACTCCTCAAAGCGATCCGCGCTCTGCCGGCAGACGAGTGGCGGCGCGCCGCCGCGCTCGCGGCCTTGACGGCTATCGCCAGCCTGATCTTCCCGGCCGCAGCGCTCGCCCAGGCCGTGAATATCAACCTGGGCTCCGGCGCGGGCCTGACCGAGCGGGTCGTCCAGTTGATTGGTCTGATGACCGTGCTGTCGCTGGCGCCATCCATTGTCATCATGACCACCTCTTTCGTCCGCATCGTGGTGGTTCTGTCACTGCTGCGCACGGCCTTGGGCCTGCAGCAAAGCCCGCCCAATTCGGTGATCATCTCGCTGTCGCTCTTCCTTAGTGCCATCGTCATGGGCCCCACGCTGCAGCGCTCCTACGATGACGGCATCAAGCCGCTGATGAACCAGCAAATGGAACTGCCCGCCGCCTTCAACGCCGCAGGCGGTCCGCTGAAGCAGTTCATGCTGCAGCAGGTGGACCGGGGAGACCTTGGCCTCTTCATCAAGCTCTCAAAAATCCCGACCCCGAAGACAGCCATGGAGACGCCCCTGCAGGTGGTCACACCGGCGTTCATGATCTCCGAACTGAAGCGCGCCTTCGAGATCGGCTTCCTGCTCTTCGTGCCGTTCCTGGTCATCGACCTGGTGGTGGCAAGCGTCCTGATGAGCATGGGGATGATGATGTTGCCCCCTGTGGTGGTCAGCCTCCCCTTCAAACTGATTTTCTTCGTGCTTGTCGACGGCTGGGGACTGGTCTGCGGAAGCCTTGTACAGAGCTTCCACCACGGCCCGGGGACCTGAGCTTCGGCGTTGAGCGCAAAGCCCCTCGCCGCCAGCGTTAGCCAGGCCCACGCAGACGCCTACCCCTAGGCCGCGACGAAGACCCCATGCAGCCCGACGGGTAAGGCCACCGCCCCACGCCAGGCGCAGATCGGCCCAGCCTCCACGGCGCGAGCGTCGAACACGTGAAGTTCAGTGGCACCGGCCGCAAGATTGAGGGTCGGGGCCAGCAGCCAGCCGTCGAATTCCTCGGTCGAGCCGGGCCGCGCCGTGAACACCGCCTCCTCGATCATCTGGGAGGGGCCAAAGCTGAACCGCTGCGCGATATTGCGTTTCCAGTCGTGAACCGCCACCGCGTCGAAGAGAGGTCGGCCCGGCGTCAGGCCGGTCGCATGGACGGTGAAGCGTCGCGCCTGGCCGGCGAAGCGGCGGTCAGAACGGGGGAACTCGGCGACCATTTCGGTGCGGACAAGGTCGGCCGCGCCGTTCGGCTTCAGGGTGATCATGGCCAGCCTGGAGGCTTCACTGCCGTGGGTTTCTTCGCCCAGCAGGACGTTGCGGGCGCCCTGGAGCGGAAAGCTGGGATCCGGCGCGATGCAAGCATCGAAGCGGATTTCGCCGCCGCCATCCTCCCAGGCGTCGCCCATATGGAAGCAGAAGAAGCTTGGCAGGTCATAGAGGCGACGTTTGCTTAGGTCGGCCTTGTCCAGGACCAGCACCTGGGTTCCCAACTGCGGCTGCCACGAGAGGCCGTCCATATAGGACTGGCCCATAGCTTGCTGGACCCAGGGCTGCAGCACGATAATCAGGTGCCGGGCTGTGGCCGTGAAGTCGTGCACATAGCTGGCGCGTGGCAGTTCGATGACGTCGGCAGATTCCAGAGCGCCCTTGGACGACAAACGCCAGACAACGGCCTTGTCGCCGTTTACGCCCAGATTCCAAACCCGACCATCGGGCTCGCGCCGGGGGTGGGCCAGGAAAGGCATGCCGGCCAGATCCGGACGCAGGGTCTTGACCTCCCGCGTCGCCAGGGTCTGCGGGTCCATGACCGTGGGCGAGCCAGCCTCCCACAAGGCCCAGAGCTCCTCGCCCATGGGCAGCACCGAGATATTGGCGGCGTTGGCACTATCAGGCGAGCCAATCGAGGCGCCTGGCGCCGAAGAGGTTCCGAAGCCAGGGGTTATCACGGCATCAGCGGCCGTATCGCGCCGACGCTTGGGCGTGTCGACGAAACGGGCTTCCAGGGTGGCGGCGCCGTCATGGATTCGGAAAGCGCGGATCAGGCCGTCGCCGTCGAACCAGTGCGTGGCGCTGCGGCCTGGCCGCCGGATCTTTCCCGACCCGTTTCGGTATAGGGCTCCGGCGAGGCCTGGGGGCGGGCGGCCATGCAGAAGACGCATCGGCGCGCGCACAATATCGGCCTCGATGTCGGCGAAGCCCAGGCGCCAGTCACCCGCCATCTGGTTCGCGGCGGCGGCTTGGAGAGCTTCAGGGCTCAGCGCCAGGGCGGCGAGGCCTACGCCAGCCGTGAGGAAGGATCGGCGGTTCATGGTCGTTGGCTCCACAGCGCTATTCGATAACCAGGGTCTGAACGGAGGGCCCCAAGTTGACCGTGAAGGCGGCCTCGGACCAGGCGGGCGGGCGCATATTGGCTTTGGCACCGTTGGAGAAGGCGTAAGGCTCGCTCGGCCCGCCGAAGGGGTTGGTGTTGAGCTTGCCGTCCTCGTTCAGGTCGTGGAAGGCCTTGATCGCGTATCGGCCAGGCTTCAGGGCGATGAAGGGGACGCTAAGGCTGGCGGCGTTGGCGGCCAGCTTGACCGCTTGCACCGGTTGGCCGCCGGAATAGGCCGCCTCGGTATCAAACAGCGCTATCATCAGCGCGCCTTGCGTCGACTTCAGCCCCATGAAAGTCACCGTCAGACTGGCAGTCTGGGCGGCGGTCGAGCCCTGGGCGTGGGCGGGCACGGCGGCGAAGGTAAACAGGGTCGCGATTGACACCATGGCGGCTAGAGTCTTGATCGTCGGCGGGGACATGTCGTCGGCTCCTTTAGGTTGACGGCGTGCCGGATCGATAGGGAACAGATAAATGCTGTGCAGCCGGATTTGCGCCAGATAACGCGAAGGCTGCGTGACCAGCCTGGCGGTGTAACTCACGCTTCGCCAATGGCGGGGTGGGTTGGCCGCCAGCTGCGTGGCCTTGCAGTCGCCACCGTCGCGGCCCTGTTCATGACCGTCATTGGCCCAGTCGGGACGGACGCCCTAACGCTGTGGGCCCGCGCCTTTTATTGGCTGACACTGATGCTCTCGGGCACGATGATCGGCTTGGCGCTGCTGGAAACCGCCCGGCACTATGACATTCTCGGGGACCGGCCCTTTTTGCAGTACTCGGCCGTAACCCTGGGCCTTTCTGCACCTCAGATCCTGATCGTCGCCGCGGCCAACGCCCAGGCGTTTCAGCGTCCGGTGACGGGCGCCGCTGTCGCGGCCATAACCCTACCGGTTCTGGTGATCAGTGCGGCGGTGACCTGTCTGAACTACCTGGCCGAGCGCGACCCGCGTGAGACCCACGCCGCAGCCGCCGGCGCCGCGCCGCCCCGCTTCCTAGATCGCCTGCCCCTGCGCCTGCGCGGCGGTGACATCTGGGCTGTCCAGGCCGAGGATCACTATCTGCGCATCCATACCAGCCGGGGCCAGGACCTGATCTTGATGCGCCTGTCAGACGCCATCGCTGAACTGGAGGGCCTTGAGGGTGCCCAGACCCATCGGTCCTGGTGGGTGGCGCGAGAGGGGATAAATTCAGCCCAGCGCGGGAACGGCCGCGCCCGCCTCACCCTGAAATCCGGCATTGATGCGCCGGTCAGCCGCACCTTCGCCCGGGCCCTGCGCGAGGCCGGCTGGTTCTGATAAGGCGATTTGATCGCCAAGGCTCCAGCGCCCTCATCAAGGCCGCGAGCGCCGCGGCCGACCTTCTCAAAGCCAGGGATCAAATAAAAAGAGGCCCTGCAAGGGGCCTCTTTTCACCATCTCCCGGGCAAGTCCGGAGCCGCTATTCAGATCGCCTATAGGTCTGGCGTCGCCTGCTTGTTCCGGGCCATCCGGCGGCTGGGCATAGCCTTGGACAGTTCGGCCGCGTCGAGCTTGCCGTCATGGTTGGTGTCGAATTCTGCAAACCGCGCCCTGAGGCCCCCCAACGGGCCCTTCAACTCGTTAGGCTCGATGAAGCCGTCCAGGTTGGAGTCGAGCGAGCCCATCATCTGAGAGGCGTAGAGCTTGGACTGCAGATCGTCACGGATGTGGGTGACCGTCTCGTCAGCCCAGCGATAGTTGATCCGGAAGTACATCATCTCATCGGGGGTTTGCTCACCCCAGGTGACGTTGCGCTTGGGGTCGGGGTTGGCCGGATTGTGCTCGGAATTGTCGTAAACCCAGGTCGCCACCAGCTTGGTTCCGGCCTTCACCAGGATCGGCTTCACCGGATCGTAGTCGCGCTGCCAGTTGAAGTCGTACTTGGGCAGGCTAAGCAGCATGGCCTCCTTGCCATCCGGCGTCACCTGTTTCAGCTCCACGTGATAGCCGCGGTAATGGGCGTGCGGATAGAGCGTGTAGAGATAGGCGTCAGCCGGGAACGTCAGGTAGGCCACCTCTTGGTGGCGAGCCTCTCCGGCCGGGATCATCAGAGCAAAGGTCGAGATCACCGTTGAGCGCTTGATGTACTCCGGTGCCGTTTTCAGCGTGTAGAAGCCGACTTGTGTCTTATCGACCGTCTCCTTGCCCATCGTCGTGTAGTGCATCTGGAAGTGCAGCCGACCGCCTGCAGGCACGGGCGCGCCGGAATTGTCGGCCATGATCTGCGGCTGAGAACCTGGGGTATAGGAGCCCACAGAGCCGCCGGGAATCGCTGCGGCCGGCATGTTCGGGTCGGGAACATGGTTGGAAACGACGTGGTGCAGCACGCGCCGGTCGCCTGGCTTCATGGCGATCGCCTTGAGCCAGGTGTTTTCGTTGAAGGGATTGGGCACAACCTGGTTCTGGTATTCGACCAGGCCTGAGGCCGGCACCTTGAAGGCCGGCAGATCGACGACGACGTCAGGCTTACCAAGTTCCACCGGCCACTCAGGTGCCGTCTTGCTGGCGTTAGACAGGAGCGGATCCAGACCCTGTCCGCGAGGCGATCCGGCCTCGATCCAGTGGACCAAGGTCTTGGTCTGCTCTGCCGTCAGGCCTTGGTCGTTCTTGAAGGCTCCGATATGCGGATCGGCGAAATAGGGAGGCATGCGGCGGGTCCGCACAGTCTCGCGGATCATCGGCGAGAAGCCCTTGACGACCTCGTAGCTATTCATCGCGAAGGGGCCGATGCCGCCGTTCACGTGGCAGGAGACGCACTTTTCCTGAAGAATCGGGGCGACGTCTTTCGTGTAGGAAATATTGGCGAACTCGGCGGCATGCGCCTTTTCCGGGAAGGCGACTGGCTTACCGGCGCTCAAGGCAACACGGGTAATCTCAGGCGCATGGCCGGCCAGCAACGCATCGACCGCTTTGCTGGCGCGGCCGTCCATCGGTCCGCGATAGGCCACGGTCCAAGTCTTCGGGTTGATCACGAAGACCTCCCCTTCGCGCTGAACGCCCAAGGACTCGCCGACCAGCTGCTGCTCATCGATCAGGACGGGCACGCTCAGGCCTTCCTTGGCCACATCAGCAGCGACAGCATCCCGCGTGTCGGCCAAATTGGAGTCCAGCGCCCAGACGATGACGCCCTTGTCCTTGTAGGCTGCATTCAACTTCTGCAGCTCAGCATCCGCCGCGTGCGAGTAGGCCGATCCATTGGACCGGGTCATCACCACAATCGCGGGCGTATAGCCGAAGTAATAGAGGCGCTGGGCCAACCGTGTTTGGTCGGTCAGCTGGAAGTCATCCACGTGTTGCGGCGTCGCGTTTGGCGTATCTGCAGCGATCCCGACCGGCGCAGCAAGACCCGCAACAACGAGGCCAGCAACAACGGCGGCGGTGGCCAATAAGGCGCGTTTCATGGCGTCGACTCCCATTTTGTTGCCTTCTGATACCATTGGATCGGTTCAGAATTATTTCAACAAAGTCAGAGCAGAAAGTGACCTAGCGTCACCTTGAGCTAAGCAATCAGCCCTTGGTGGGGCTGACAGCTGGCGTGGCAAGCGCCTGCTTGGCCGGGGCTTTGGCGGGCGCGATCGGCGGCTTGCCCGTGCCTAAGGGTGCTGGCTGCGTCTTGAAGCGGACCTTCATCTTGTTGACCCAGCCGCTAAAGGCCTCGTTGTCGGCACTAACGCGACCGAAGTCGGCCACGCTCAAGCGATTGGTCGATACCCCAGTCAGCGCGATCCGCAGCGCCTCTGGGTTGTGGGCACCTTCGAAGAAGCCCTTGTACAGGCCACTCAAGCGAAGAAGCGCCCCATCCTCGCCTGCCAGGCTGTAGGCGACCCCGGCGCGCAGAAGCTTGCCCTCGTCATCGGCAGATAGCGCAGCAGGGTTCTTCCAGCGGTCTCCAAGGGATTTTTCGAACTGAGGTCCGGCCTTGGCCCAGTCCTTCTGCTTCCAGTTGATTTCGGCGCGCAGCTCTGTGGCGTCCTTGGAGTTGTCTTTCTCGATGATTTCCAACGACGAGTCATAGCGGCCAACGCCGGACCATGCGCGGGCCTCCACCAGTCGACGCTCGGCGGTAAGGGCGGCCGGCAGAGTGGTCGTGCGGGAATTATTAATCGCCTCCAAAGCCAGCTCAGGCTTCTTATCCATCAGATAGATGACCGCCAGGTCGGTCGCGACCTGGGCCTTGGGCACGCCATCTAGCCGGTTTTCAGTCTGGTACTTCAGCAGCACCGCCGCCTCATCGAGAAGATCGACGTCGACGAGTCGCCGCACCAGCTTGCGGACCATGAGGTCGCCGTCAGATCCAATCGGCGTCAGTTCCTTGAAATCCTTGAACAACGCCAACGCCTGCACCGGCTCCAGCCCATCCGCGTTGCCGTTCAGGAAGAGAGCGCGGAAAGCCGCCGCCAGATCTGATTGCAGTTGCAAGGCCTCAGGCAGTTCGGATTGCCGCGCGCCGGCCGAGCGCAAGGTTTCAAGCGCCTCGCGGTAGCGGCCCTGGCCCAGGTAGAGCTGGCCCAGGGCGCGGATCGTTTCAAGCTCGGATGCATCACCACGCCAGCGGTAGCGAAGCCCGTCGAAGACTGTGGCGGCCTGGAGCGGCGTCACCTTGCCCGTTTCCAGCTTAATCTGGGTCGCGCGCAAAAGAGCAGGTGAAGACAGCGATACCCGCGGGACCGAGGCGATGGCCGTGTACATCCGCAGCGCGCGGTCCTTATGGCCCTCTTGCTCGAGAATGCGGGCCTGAACCAGGCGTGTAGCAAGCTCTTCCCAGACGTCTGTCTTGTCAGCCAGAGCCAGTTGGATACGCGCATTGGCGTGCGGGAAGTCGCCCTGGGCGAGCGCAGCCTGCGCGTCGGCCCGCGCAAAGCGCGCCTTCCACGTCGGCGAGAACATGTTGAAGGCTTCTGAGCCCTTGGCGAATTGCGCGCGTGCTTCTGGCCATTGCGCCTGTTGGGCAGCGATATAGGCCCGCCAGAGCGAGCTCGAACGATCTTCGACCAGGGCCGGAACCGAGAAGTCCGCTTCGGCCTCTTTGTAACGACGCGCCATGACCCGGGCGATGCCGCGAAGTCCGCGGAATTCCGGGTTCTCCATCACCGCGGGGTTGGCCCGGGCGGCATCGTTCAGAACGCCGATCGCCTCGAACGAAAGTTCGGAGCCCACGAGGAAGCGCGCCAAGGCCATGCGCGCGCCGACGGGGGCGGCGCGCTCCTTGTTGGCGCCCTCGATCGTCGCAGCGTTCAACAGCCTATGGTAGCGATCCAAGAAGCCTTTGGGCCCGGTCTTCGGCCAGTCCTCGTAGTTGATCAAAGCCGGCATGATGGCCGGCCTGGGCGCATCCACCGTCAGCCGCGCGGTCTCTTCGGTCGCAAAGCTTGGCGACAAAGCCAGCCCGATGGGGCGGCCCATACGAATGATGTCGCCGTCGCGCCGAACCGTCAGATCTTCAATGTGAGACTCGACCGCCAAGCCCTGCGCCGATGACAGCACGGACACCTGGGCATAGTCTCGTCGGCTGGGGAGCCCTTTCGACGGGCCGAGTGCGGTGACAACGCTGAGGGTGTCGCCAGCCTGCGGATCAGCAAGCTGCACGATTTTGGTGGAGCCGGCGACGGCAGCCTTCAGTGTGGCAGGACCCTCGGCGTCATCGCGCTGGACGCGGATGACGCTGGGTGAGCTCTCATATCCGGGGCCGAGCGAGACCGTCCAGGTGTTGCCAATCGAATTGGCGAACACCGGAATGCCATGCCCGGCTTCGATGCGGACGGCGGCGTAGTCCGTACCGCGGGTCGCCGAAACGGCCGTAAACTGAACCAGACCCCGCGGGGCATGGGCAACGTCAATTACGGCAGGTGCGTCAAACACCACCCAGATTGCGTCGCCGCGCCGAAATACCGCCGCGCCAGCTGGATTGGCCCATTCGAAGCTGAACTGTACCTGCGCGTTGTCGATCTTCGAGACCATGTGGACCACGCCGCCCGCCGGAACGGGGTTGGGTCGCGGCGGATCGGCAGCCAGGGCCTTGGCGGCGGCAAGTTCCGCTGCGCTCGGCGGGGGCTTTTGGAAAACGTTGACGTACATCGCACCGTCAGACGAGCCCGCCTTGAAGTCGGCGTCGTCGGATAGGGTCAGCAGGATCTGCAGGTGGCCGCCGACATGACGCTTCTCAGCCGTCTTAATCCACTTCGGCGGCGCCGTGCGCAGACGCGCAATGTCGGGGTCAGCGTCGCGGGGAAAATTGAGGGTCAGGACCTGACCGTCGCGCTTGATCGCCGCCTGAGGCGCACCCTTGAACTCAACGCGTGAGAAGCCGTCGGCTTGAGCGACCCGCACATCGATGCCGCTCGGTGCCGCACCGGCAGGCGCAACGACGCTCGCGACGGCGATCGCCGCCACACCTGCGCGCAGGGTATGGCGCAGGGTCACGAGCCCTACCCGGCCTTGGCAGGTGGCGTTGCCGCCGCCGCTGGGGCAGCCGCCGCAGGTTTTTCGGCCGGCGGCGAGGCGGCGGCTTCAGCATCAGCCGGAGCTTTTTTGCGCGGCGCAGCCTTCGTCGCGGCACGAACCGGCTTGGCTTTGGCTGGCGCCTTGGGTGTCGCCGCCCCCCCCGTGGCCGAAGCTGCGGCATCTGCCTGGGCCGAGGCATTCTGGGCGAGTGTCTGGGCTGCGGAAAAGCGGTGCGCCAGGGACTCGGTAAGCTTCTTAGCTTCCGCCGGCTGCATCTGTCCGATGACAGCGGAAAGTGCGCGCTCTTTCATTTTTGCCGCGATTGGCAGGCGGACATTGTCGTCCAGGATCGCCATGCGAAGTGCCGCGTCCTTCGGCTTCATGCCTTCATAGACTTTCACCAGGCGCTCGACTTCGCCGGCCTCGCGTCCGTCTGCCTGGGCCAGCAGGGCCTGAACATCGGCCTTTAGTCCGGCCAAGACCTTGGTCTTTGCGTCGAGCTTGGCCTCGGCAGCAGCGAGAAGCGCAAGTTGGGTCGAAAGATCGGCCTCACGTTGATCGAGTTGGCCGCGGCGGGCACCCAGGTTTTGCAGCACCTGCAGCTCACCGGGCGAAAGACCGGCCTCCTTGGCGAGTTCGGCGGCCGTGGGCGCACAGACACTTTTCGGCTGAATGGACGCCGGCGGAAGGCCAGCCGTTGCGGCGGCGTCCTTTGCATCGCCCGTCGGAGCCGAGGCAGCCGTTGCGCCACCGACGATTGCCGGTGCAGCTGCCGCCGTCGTCGGATCGGCTGCTTTTGCGGTCACGGCCTTGGCTGCGGGCTTGCCGGGCTTGGCGGGCTTGGCGGGCTTGGCGGCGGCCTCTTCGGCGAAGGCCTTCGCCCCAGAGATCATGTCCGGCAGATCGCGGGCGCCGCTCAGCGCGTTGATCGCCAAGACACCACCGACGGCGATGCCGACCAATGGAAGAATGCGAGGCATAGATTTCAACGGGTGGCTCCACGGACAACGTCAAGAACCAGCGGCTCATCGTCAAACAGGTCGTCATCGGCGTCGCGGCGGAAACGCGGTGCCGGGCGCGGATCAAGCAGGGGTCGGTCCGTGGCCCGAGGAGACGAGGCGACGCGTCCGGCGCGCATTTCGCGCGCAGCGGCGAGAAGCGCGCTAAGGCGGCGCTCGGCGACAGGATCGTCTTGCACAGCTTCGACAGGCGGTGACACCGGGCGCTGCGGCGGCGAGGCCGTTTCGACCCGCTCATTCAGGCGCTCCAGCCTGATCGCCAGGGCGCGGCCCTTTTCGATGCGATCGCCGAGAATATCGACCGCCTCGTCGGTTGCGGCGCGAAGATCAGAAAGGCCTTGTTCAGCGCGCGCTGCGGCATGGTTCAGCTCAGCGACGGCGACCGCGAAGCCATCATGACTGTCTCGCAAGGCCTTCAGCCGGCGATTAAGGCGCCATCCCAGGCTCAATGCGGCGAGCAATAGGCACGCCAGAAGCACATTCATCGCTAGTCCGATGAGACTCATAGGGACCTCTGCACGGCTTGTCGGGCGTGAGGCGTCAAAGGCGCCTCGACGCGAACGGCGATATGGGTGTTGCGGCGGCCCATTCGGCCGCGGGTGAGCGGAATGACGCCAGCGCGAAGCTCGACCAGGCTGTCGGGGGTGGCGTTCAGCATCAAGGTGTCACCGACCTTCAGGTCGAGCACCTGTTTAAGGCCGAGTTGCTGCTCGTCGAGCACGGCGCGAACCTCCATGGTCGTGGTCCACAACTCCGTGGCCAAGTGGCCTTCCCAGATGTTGTCGCGTCCGAATTTCTCACCCATGAACTGCTGCAGCAGCATTTTCCGGATGGGTTCGAGCGTGGCGTAGGGCAAAAGCAGCTCGATGCGGCCGCCCCGGTCTTCCATGTCGATGCGCAGCTTCACCAAGATCGCAGCGTTCGCCGGCCGCGCGATGGCCGCGAAGCGCGGGTTTGTTTCCAGGCGGTCCAGTGTGAAGTTTACAGAGGTCAAAGGCTCGAAGGCCTCTCGGGCATCAGCCAGAACGACCTCGACCATCCGCTGCACGAGCACCCGCTCGATGGTCGTGTACGGGCGGCCTTCAATGCGCATGGCGGCCGTGCCACGTCTGCCGCCAAGCAGCACGTCGACAATCGAGTAGATCAGGTTGGAGTCGACCGTCAGCAGGCCGTAATTGTTGAGCTCTTCGGCGCGGAACACCGACAGGATCGCCGGCAGCGGGATCGAGTTCAGATAGTCGCCGAACCGGATCGAGGAGATGTTGTCCAGGCTCACTTCGACGTTGTCGGAGGTAAAATTCCGCAGGCTGGTGGTCATCAACCGCACAAGGCGGTCAAAGACGATCTCCAGCATCGGCAGGCGCTCATAGGACACCAATGCCGAGTTGATGATGGCGCGGATGCCCGTCCGCTCGCCGCCCGGTTCTTCAGACATGTCGAAGCCCAGAAGGCTGTCGATCTCGTCCTGATTGAGGATGCGCTCATCGCTTGCGCCACTATCGGCCCATGAGTTGACCTCCTCACCGCCAACAGGTGCGGCGCTCATGTCGTCTTCGGCGGGATTTTCAGGTTCGTCGGCCATGCGCAATTCGATCGCAGGCGCTCCTTTGGGGGAGCGCTAGTTGATCAGCATCTCCTCAATGAGGACGGCGTTAGCCTTGGACGGGGCGATCACCAGGTTAACCCGGCGCAGAATTTCCATGCGCAGCTGATAGGAGCCCTGGCTGCCCGACAGGTCTTCGGGGCGAAGCTCGCGAAGGAAGGTTTGGAACATGTCCTGCAGCCTCGGCATGTTGGGCTCGAGGCCGTCGACCGTGGCTTGGTCTGGCAGTTCGAGCGTGAGCTTCAGCTTCAAGAAGGTGGGCCGACCATCAGCCGTCTGCATGTTCACCACGATCTCGGGCAGGGTGTAGAAAAGTACGCCATCTGGTCCCTCGCGGACCTGGGCGGCAGCCTTGTCGTCCTTCTTGCCTTTTTCTTCTTTCTTGCCCTTCTTTTCGGGCTTCTTCTTCGCATCCTTGCCGGCCGCAGCTTCGGGTTTGGGCTTGAGGAAGAAGAAGTAGGCAGCGCCGCCGCCGCCGCCCAGCACCAGCACAAGCGCGACTGCGCCGGCGATGAGGAACATCATCGGCAGCTTCTTCTTGGCGGGAGGGGCATCGCCCTCCTCGCCTTCGACGGGCGCCTCTTCGGGAGGAGCCTCTTTGACCTTGGCCTCGGCCACGCGCGCATTCCTTAGAAACTTACGCACTCACCGATGGGCCAAGTTGGTTAACGCGCGGTTTTTAAGGCTCGTTAATGAGTGCGAAGGCTGCCCGGCATTTTCCGCCGCCATGGGCCCGTTAACTTTATTATTTGTTGAATTTACTCAATTTTTGGGTTGGCCCGAACTTTGCAGCCTCCAAAAGCGAAAGTGTCACGCCTCAACGACTTAAAGAAAAATCGCATGGACAACTCTATCTACGTCGGACTGTCGAAGCAGATGGTGCTGAGGCGCGAGATGGATATCGTCGCGAACAACATCGCCAATGCCGACACCACCGGCTTCAAATTTGAATCCCTGATGACCAAGGAGGTCCCAGGGCCTCCCGCCTTCACCTTGCAAGGCCCAAGCCCGATCAAGTTCGTGGGCTCAGACGGCGTCGCGCGTGACTTCAGTCAGGGGGGCCTTCGCCGCACCGACTCAACCCTGGACCTCGCCATCGAGGGTCAAGGCTTCTTCAAGGTCACGACCAAGGCCGGCGATCGCTACACCCGCGACGGCCGCTTCCGTACCGATGACACGGGCCGCATCACCACTCAGACAGGTGCCCCCGTTGCCGACGAAGGCGGCGGCGAAATCACCGTCGACGTCAGCAAGCCCGGTCAGATCAGCATTTCGTCTGATGGCGTTGTCAGCCAGGGCACCGAGCGGATTGGCAAGATCGGCGTCTTCAAGTTCGGTAGCCTCTCGGCGCTCGAGAAGACGGGCGACAACCTCTACCAGAACGCCTCCAACCAGCAGGCCAGCGCGGCCACCGATGCCAAGGTCCGCCAGGGGATGCTGGAAAGTTCCAACGTCAATCCGATCGTCCAGATCACCAAGATGATCGAGGTCAATCGGGCCTACGAACAAGTCACCCAAATGATGTCCGCCCAAGCCGATTTGTCGCGCAACTCCGTCGCGCGCCTCGGCAAGCTGCAATAGTGAGGATCTGAGCGATGCAAGCCCTTCGTACCGCCGCGACCGGCATGGCCGCACAGCAGATGAACGTCGAGGTTATCTCGAACAACATCGCCAACATGAACACCGTCGGCTTCAAGAAGCAGCGCGCCGAATTCCAGGACTTGCTCTACCAAACCGTGCAGCAGGCTGGCGCTCAGTCTTCGGACCAAGGCACGATCGTTCCGACCGGCATTCAGATCGGCGCCGGCGTCAAAACCGGCTCGGTCTACCGGATCAGCACGCAAGGGGCGATGACCGCCACCTCAAACCAGTACGACCTGGCGATCAACGGTCGCGGCTACTTCCAGGTTCTGACGCCCACCGGCGAGACGGCCTATACCCGGGCTGGCAATTTCTCCATCAACGACCAAGGCCAGTTGGTGACCCAGGACGGCTACCAAGTGCAGCCGGCGATCTCCATCGCCCAGGACGCCACCAACGTCACCATCTCACAATCGGGTCAAGTGCAGGTCACCCAGCCCGGAAATCCGGTGCCAAGCGTCGTTGGTCAACTCGAGCTCGCCAGCTTCATGAACGAAGGCGGCCTTTCGGCTCAGGGCAGCAACCTGTTCCTACAGACCGGCGCCTCCGGCGCGCCCGTCACCGGCACGCCCGGCCAGACGGGATTTGGCCAGTTGATGCAAGGCTATACCGAGGCGTCAAACGTCGACCCGGTGACCGAGATCACCGCCCTCATCGTTGCGCAGCGCGCCTACGAGATGAACTCCAAGGTGATCTCCACGGCCGACACCATGTTGGGTGTCGCCAACCAAGTGAAGTCCTAGGCCATGCGGCTCTTCACCGCGCTCGCAGCCGCTCTGGCGATCGCAAGCCCGGCCTTCGCCGGCCAGATCGTCAGCTTGAAGGCCGAGACCCGCAGTTCAGGCGCAACCGTCACCCTAGGCGATCTCTTCGACGGAGCCGGCGCGGCGGGTCGCACGGTCGTGGCCACCCGTTCCGGCTCAAGCGTCGTACTCGACGCTGGCACCGTGCAGCTTGCCGCGCGTCGGGTCGGCCTCGACTGGGCGAACACGGAAGGTTTGCACAAGATCATCGTAGAGGGTGCAGCTGGGCAGGTCTTCGTTGCAGCGCCCAGTGCACATGGCAATGTCGAGGTGCTGACCTACACCCGAAGCCTTAACGTCGGCGAGATCGTGCAGCCCGCCGACCTCGCCTGGGTCAAGGTCGCCGGCGCACCCAGCGATTCACCCAACGACACCGACATGGTGATCGGCCAGGCGGCCAAACGGCCACTGCGGGCCGGAGCCATCGTCACCGCCCACGATGTCGGGGCCGCCCAAGTCATCAAGGCCGGCGACCTCGTCACCGTCACCTATGACGCAGACGCCGTCACCTTGTCCTTGCAGGGCAAAGCCATGGGCACTGCCGGCGTAGGCGATCTGCTGGCCGTTCAAAACACAGCCTCCAAGAAGCTTGTTCAAGCCATCGTCACCGGTCCGGGGGCCGCCGTCGTCGGTCCCGCAGCCGATCAGATGAAATCCGCCCGCTCGCTCCGCTACGCCGGCCGTTAAGAGGAAGATCCAGATGCATATCCGTTTCGCCGCCGCCGCCCTGGTCCTGATCGCCCCGCTGGGCGCCTGCTCCACCGTCAAGGAAGCGATAAAGGGGCCCGACCTTGCCCCCGTGGGCTATCCGGCTGCCCTGGCCCCGATGGACCAGAGGATCATTGCCGTATCGACAGCGCCGACCGCCAACTCGCTGTGGCGGACGGGTGCCAGAACCTTCTTCAACGATCAGCGCGCATCCAAGGTTGGCGACATCCTGACCGTCATGATCAACATCGACGACAGCGCCAAGACCAGCAACGCCACGACGAGCTCGCGCACCTCCGGCGTCACCGCTGGGTTCCCGCATCTCTTGGGCTTAGAATCGAGCCTTGGGAAAGTTCTGCCGGGTGGCTTCGACCCGGCAAACGCGCTTTCGACAAACTCCAAGACGGCAAACGACGGGGCAGGTTCGGTGAGCCGCCAGGAAAAAATCAGTCTGACCATCGCAGCCGTCGTCTCAGCGGTGCTGCCGAACGGCAACATGGTGATCCAGGGCACCCAGGAAGTGCGGACCAACACCGAAATACGTCAGCTCACTGTCGCCGGCATCGTGCGCCCGGAGGATATATCGTCGACCAATACGATCCAGCACACGCAGATCGCCGAGGCGCGGATCAACTACGGTGGCCGCGGTGACATCAGCCGCGTGCAGAAGACGCCAGCTGGCCAGGCACTGATCGAGAGGTTCTCGCCGTTCTAACGCCCGGGCGGGCGCAAGCGCCAGGTCAGGCTCGCCAGCCCTTGGCCGCGATGTTGTCGGCGCCAAGGGCAGCAAGGGCTCCGCGCACGATGCCCTCGGCATCGAGGCCAGCCTGAGCGTACATGGTTTCTGGCTTGTCCTGATCTTGGAAAATATCGGGCAAGACCAGGCTTCTCACCTTCAAGCCGCGATCGAGCGCACCGTGTTCAGCCAGCGCCTGAAGCACAAACGAGCCGAAGCCGCCGACGGCACCCTCTTCCACCGTAATCAGGGCTTCGTGGTTTCGTGCAAGCCGCAAGATCAGGTCGACATCCAGGGGCTTGGCGAAGCGAGCGTCGGCCACCGTGGCGGAAAGCCCGCGGGCGGCCAACATGTCGGCGGCTTTCAGGGCTTCGCTGAGCCGCGTGCCAAAAGACAGGATTGCGACGGCTGTGCCTTCGCGAACGATCCGTCCCCGCCCAATTTCGTAGGGCTCCGCAAGCACCGGAATTTCGACGCCTGTGCCTTCGCCGCGTGGATAGCGGAAGGCTGAGGGTCGGTCGTCGATCTGAACGGCGGTGGCGATCGCGCGCGACAACTCCGCCTCATCTGACGGGCCCATCAGCACCATGCCCGGCAGCGCGCCCATGAAGCCAATGTCGAACGAGCCCGCATGCGTTGGCCCGTCGGCACCCACGAGGCCTGCCCGGTCCATGGCGAAACGGACGGGCAACCTCTGGATGGCAACGTCGTGGACGACCTGATCATAGCCGCGCTGCAGGAAGGTCGAATAGATCGCCGCAAACGGCTTCATCCCGTCAGCCGCCAGGCCTGCGGCGAAGGTCACAGCATGTTGCTCAGCGATGCCCACGTCGAACGTTCGGTCCGGAAAGCGCTGTTCGAAGAGGTCCAATCCCGTGCCGGACGGCATGGCCGCGGTGATGGCGACAATGGCTGGATCGATCTCGGCCCGCTTGATCAATTCTTGGGCAAAGACCTTGGTGTAGCTTGGTGCCACGGCCTGGGCCTTGGCCTGCTGTCCGGTGATCACGTCGAATTTGACCACCGCGTGGTGCTTGTCGGCAGCGTTCTCGGCCGGTCCATAGCCCTTGCCCTTTTGCGTCACCACGTGGACGAGAACGGGCTTGTCGGCGATGGCGCGGGCGTTTTGCAGAACATGGACCAGCGCATCCATGTCGTGACCGTCGATCGGGCCCACGTAATAGAAGCCCAGCTCTTCGAAAAACGTGCCGCCGGTCACCATACCGCGGGCGAATTCCTCAGCCTTGCGGGCCGCTTCCTGCATCGGCTTGGGGAACACCTTGGACACAGCCTTGCCCAGGTTCCGGATCGAACGATAGCCGCTTCCGGAAACCAGGCGGGCCATGTAGGCGCTCATCCCGCCCACCGGCGGGGCGATCGACATGTCATTGTCGTTGAGGATGACCGTCAACTGTTTGGTGGTCTCGGCGGCCTTGTTCATCGCCTCATAGGCCATGCCGGCGCTCATCGAGCCGTCGCCGATAACCGCGACGACCCGGTTGTCCTCCCGCTTCTGGTCACGCGCCGACGCAAATCCCAGCGCGGCCGAAATCGAGGTCGCTGCGTGCGCCGCACCGAAGGGATCGTATTGGCTCTCCGCCCGCTTGGTGAAGCCCGACAGACCGCCACCTTGGCGCAGCGTGCGGATGCGATCGCGTCGGCCGGTGAGGATTTTGTGGGGATAGGCCTGATGGCCGACATCCCAGATCAGGATGTCTTTCGGCGTCTCATACACGTGGTGCAGAGCGACCGTCAGTTCGACGACGCCAAGGCCTGCGCCCAAATGTCCGCCCGTCTGGGAGACCGCATCGATGGTCTCGGCGCGAAGTTCGTCGGCAAGCTGTCTCAGCTGCGCGATCGACATGTCCCGCGTGTCGGCGGGCAAGGCGACGGTGTCGAGGAGCGGAGTTGTCGGCATGAGCTAAGCGAGGAACCGGACAGGGACTAGTTCTGGCGCTCTAACACGAAATCGACGCTCGCCCGCAGGAATTCGGCCGCTTCACCAAAGGGCTCCAGATGTGCCTTGGTCTGGCTCGAAAGCAGGCTCAGCCGCTCGTGAGCGGCATCGATGCCGAGCAGAGTGACGAAGTTCACCTTGCCCTTGGCCGCATCCTTGCCAACGGCCTTGCCAAGGGTGTCCGCATCGCCCTGCGCATCCAGCAGGTCATCGACGATCTGGTAGGCAAGACCCAGGTCCTGGGCAAAGCCCATCATGGCGTGACGTTGGGACTCCTTTGCCCGGGCCAGCACCAGCGGCAGCTCAAAGGCGCATGCGATCAGAGCCCCGGTCTTCAGACGCTGCATTCTGGCGACGCCGCCCAGATCGTCGCGCACGCCCAGGATGTCGATCATCTGGCCGCCAGCCATTCCCTTCGCCCCGGCCGCCTGCGCCAGCTTCATCACAAGCTCCGCACGGATTGCACCATCAGAGTGGGTGTCGGGGTGGGCCAGGATCTCAAACGCCGCGGTTTGCAGCGCATCGCCCGCAAGAACGGCTGTCGCCTCGTCATAAGCCTTGTGCACAGTCGGCCGACCACGCCGCATGTCATCGTCGTCCATACAGGGCAGATCATCATGGATCAGACTGTAAGCCTGAATGCATTCCAGAGCGCACGCGGCCCGCAGCACCGAACGCTCTGGGACGTTGAACATTTTGCCGGCCTCCAGGGCGAAGAAGGTCCGAAGGCGTTTTCCGGGACCGAGCGCGGCGTAGCGCATCGCCTCTGTCAGCCGTGATTCGGGCCCGTCAGCCCGCGGCAGCAATTCATCCAGCGCCACCGTCACCAAGTCGGCGGCTTGGGCCACCCGCTGAGCGAGGGATTGCGGCATCAGTTGAACTCGGCGGGCTCGACACCTTGAGCGCCAGCTGCGCCCACGACAATCTTCTCCACGCGAAGACGCGCCGCCTCCAGCCGGGTCTCGCATTGCGCCTTGAGGGCTGCGCCACGCTCATACATGCGGATCGAGTCCTCCAGCGGTGCCTGGCCGCTCTCCAGCCGAGCCACAATCTGCTCAAGCTCGGCCAGCGCCTGTTCGAAGCTCAGAGCAGCGATATCGACAAGTTCAGACATGAGGTCTTCCTAGAACCGCTCGAAGCGCCGCGTCGACCAATATTTGTGGCCTTCGCGCAGCGTCCGACGCCAGCCGCGCTTGAGCAGGGCGCGGCCGATCAACACGTTGAAGAAGCCGTGAGCCAAGACAACAACGTTTTGGCCAGACGCCGCCAACGCGATCAATTTGTCCGCAGCCACATCGGCTCGCGCCTCGGCCTGCCGACGATTTTCCTCGCCGGCGTGATGGTTGAAGAACCACCACCAGAACCGGGCGAAAAAGCCCCAGATCTTCGGTGACATCCGCACCCAAGATGGCCATGGCGGCGGGGGCAGCGGGGCTTCGATAAGCACCTCGTCTTGGATAAAATCCCGCCCCTCGCCAACCGTGCGGGCGCTTTCGATCGCGCGAAGTCGTGTTGAGGCGACAAGGACATCGCATTGTCTTACGAAACCCGACAGTCGCGCTGGCGGCGTCTGGCCAGGAAGCAAGCCGCCAATCTCGTAGCGGGCCCAGAACTGGCGGTATTCTGCGGCCGTCAGCCAGACTTTGCGCGAAAGCGCAGGTTCGCCATGGCGCGCCAGCGTAATCGCACCCGACGATGGCTTCGCCGGTTGCAGCGCAGCGGGCGCAAGGGGAGCCTCGGCGGTCAACGCGCTGGCCGGTCCATTCGAACGGCTCGCCTCCAACCCCTCACCCGTCGTTCCCTATTCCTCGGAAAGAGCCCGCACATGCGCAAGCGCAGAGCGGCCCAGAGCCTGAAGGTCGTAACCGCCCTCAAGCGAGGACACAACCCGGCCCTTGGCGTGTCTGTTGGCCACAGACGCAATGGCTCGCGTCGCCCAAGCGAAGTCTTCGGCTTCCAGCGACTGGCCGCCAGCCCCAACCGGATCGCGCACATGGGCGTCAAAGCCAGCCGATATGATGATGAGATCGGGCGCGAACGCATCGACCTTGGGCATCAGGCTCTCGAACGCCTTTCGCCAGACATCACGCGAGCCGCCCTCGGGGGCCACGGCGTTGACAATGTTAGCGCAGGTCGGCTCAGAGGGATGGCCCGTGCCGGGCCACATGGGCCACTGCTGGATGGAGGCCAAAAACAGCCCGTCCTTGCCGTCGAATACGGCCTGGGTGCCATTGCCATGATGGATATCGAAATCCACAACGGCCACCTTGGCCAGACCTGCTTTCTGGGCGGCGCGGGCTGCGATCGCGACGTTGGAAAAGATGCAAAAGCCCATCGGTAGACCTGGCTCGGCATGGTGACCCGGTGGCCGCACAGCGCAGAAGGCACGGTCCGCCTCACCCGCGGCCACGTCACGCACGGCGGCAACGACCGCGCCGGCCGCGCGTCGCGCAGCGTTCAGGCTGCCGGCCGACATGAAGGTGTCCTCGTCGAGCTTCAGACGCCCAGACCCGGGCCGGCTGGCGAAGATCGCCTCGAGGTAGGCCGAGCTGTGCACAAAGGCGAGGTCTGCGTCTTCCACCAGGGGCGCCTCGCAGATCCTCAACGAAAGGTCGCTGTCACCGAGGGCATCGGTCACCGCTTTCAGTCGTTCCGGTCGTTCGGGGTGTCGCTCACCAGGGCGGTGGTCGAGCATGTCCAGATGGGTGTAGAGCGCGACAGTCATGCTTCACCTTAGCCCAGATTCTCAGTGTCTCCGATGTCCGAAACCTTGATCCGCCGCGCAGGTTTCGACGACGCTGAAGCCCTGGCTGCCATCGGCGCTGAGACCTTTTGCGAGACGTTTGGTCACCTTTATCCGCCTGCCGACCTGGAGCGCTACCTTGCCCAGGCCTACAGCCTTGAGCGCACCCTCCAGGATCTGAACGATCCCGCCAAGGCCTCCTGGATCGTTGAGGCCGATGGCCAAGTTGTTGGCTTTGCCCTTGTCGGCCCCTGCGGCCTGCCCCATGCCAACGTCACGCCGGACTGCGGGGAATTGAAGCGGCTCTATTTCCGAAAGGCCTGGCAGGGCGGTGGGCTCGGCACCCGCCTGTTTGCAGAGGCCACCGCCTGGCTGCAGAGCCGCGGGCCGCGAACCGTCTGGATCGGCGTCTGGTCGGAAAACCATGGAGCCCAGCGGTTTTACGCCCGCCAGGGATATACGAAAGTGGGCGAGTACGGCTTCGAGGTCGGAGACACTGTCGATCTCGAATTCATACTTCGGCGTGACGGCGCCAGTTTTTTTTCCGATCTCTGAGCCATTGCGGGCCGCAAATGCGGCCGTGGCTTGAAGACGGACCTGGGCCTACGGAGCGTCGACCAAGAGGCCCGTCGTCGGCGAGCCTTGCTGCCGATCAAGTGCGACGAAGGCCGTCGCCTAGTCCGCCGCGGCGGCCCCAGCGCTCAGGGTCTTCTTGGTCAGCCAGACGCAGGGCACCAAAATAACCATCAGCCCCGCTGCGATCCGAAAGATTTCGGTGGTGGCCAGAAGGTAAGACTGGTTCGTGACCTGATTGGTCACAGCGCCCACGGCCTGCGTCGCGCTCAGCCCTGCGGCTTGCAGCTTGTGAATTGCGGCGATGAAGGCAGGATCGCCTGAGGCCATGACCTCAGACAGCCGGCTCTGATGGAACGTGGCGGTCTGCTCCCACACCGTACTTACCAAAGACGCCGCAAAGCTCCCGCCGGTGATGCGCATGAAGTTATAGAGACCTGAGGCCTGTGGAATCTGCTGTCCCGGCACGCCGTTGAGCGTGAGGGTGATCATCGAAACGAAAAAGGTCGACATGGCGATGCCTTGAACGAGACTGGGCAGCACAAGAGCGTAGAAATCAGCATCCGTCGTCAACCGCGAGCGGAGGTAGTAGGTGGCCGCGAAAGCCACCAGGGACAGGCTCGCCGTCCAACGGGCGTCGATCCGGTTCAGGAGCCGAGCCGTGAACGGGGTTAGGAAGACCGCGACAATACCGGCGGGCGCGGCCACCAAACCGGCCCAGGTGGCGATGTAGCCCATGCGGGTCTGCAGCCAGAGCGGCTGAAGGAGATTTGCGCCGAAGAACAGCGCATAGCCGACGCACGAGACCAGGCTCGCGATGACGAAATTCCGTGTCTTCATCAAGGTCAGGTCGACCATCGGAAACTCTTCGTTGAGCTCCCAGATCACCCACGCGACGAAAGCCACAATCGCAATGATCGCCTCAACGATGATCGCCGAGGAATTGAACCAGTCAGCGTCCTTGCCGGTGTCGAGCATGACCTGAAGCGCGCCGACCCAGGTCAAAAGCAGAAAGAAGCCTGTGCGATCAATGGGCAGACTACGCGTTGGCGTTTCGCGACTTCGCATGTTGCGCCAACAGACCACGCTACAGACGATCCCCACCGGCAGATTGATCAGAAATATCCAGGGCCAGGAGATATTGTCGGAGATGTACCCGCCCAGGATCGGCCCACAGATCGGGGCCACCAGCGTCGTCATCGACCAAATCGCCAGGGCCGTCCCGCGCTGCGCGGCCGGAAAGATCATGATCAACAGCGCCTGCGAGCCCGGGATCATCGGCCCGGAAACCGCGCCCTGCAGCACGCGGAAGATGATCAGAGACGGCAGGTTCCAGGAGATGCCGCAAAGGAACGAAGCGATCGTGAACATCGTCACGGACCCGACGAAGGTTTTTACGACGCCATAGCGCAGCATGAGCCAGCCGGTCAGTGGCACGGAGACGCCATTGGCAACGGCAAATGACGTAATCACCCAAGTGCCCTGGCTCGTCGAGACGCCCAGGTTTCCAGCAATGGTCGGGATCGAGACGTTGGCGATCGTCGAGTCCAGCACCTGCATGAATGTACCGAGCGCCAATGCGATCGAGGTAATGGCCAGGAGCGAGCCCGTCATAGCGAGGGGCATGCCGGGCGCAGAGCCGGTGTTGGCCATGGCTTCAGTCCTTCGCGATCGAGGGCTCAGTGCGCGCCGGAGATGTCGACGGCGACCTTCATGGACAGGCCGACGCGTAGCGGGTGTTGGGCCAACTCCTTGGGGTCGAGGTCGATGCGGACAGGCAAGCGTTGCACGACCTTTATCCAGTTGCCGGAAGCGTTTTGCGCCGGGATCAGCGAAAAGGCTGAGCCGGTGCCGCCCGAAAGGCCGCGCACCTTTCCGTGGAACGTCACCGACTTTCCGTAAAGGTCTGACGTCAGGGTTGCAGCCTGCCCAGGCCGAACCTTGGCAAGCTGCACTTCCTTGAAGTTCGCGTCGACAAAGGCCTCGTTGGCCGGGACGATCGCCATCAGCGGCGCGCCGACCGCGACCTGCTGGCCGACCTCGACCTGCTTTTTCGAAACGATGCCGTCCAGCGGCGCGCGTAACACGGTGCGATCGTGCATCAACCGGGCGGCGTCCAAACGAGCTCTGGCAGCGGCCACCTCTGGATTCTGCTCCAGGCTGACGCCTTCGATCAGGACACGATTGGCCTGCCTGCTGCCGACGGCTGCGGCACGACTGGCCTGAGCCTGTGCCAGGGCCGATTGCGCCTCGGCGAAGCGGTTGCGCGCGCTGGTCAATTCGTCACCAGACACGGCGCCAGAAGCCGCCAAGGCCTGACGCCGATCCATGTCGGTCTTGGCGCGATCCAAGTCCGATTTCGCGCGCGCGATGTCGGCGTCGCGTGCGCCGATCTGGCCGGCGAGCGCCACGTCACTGGCCGCGTAGGCCTGGACTTTGCGTTCGGCTTGGCCAAGCGCGGCTTGGGCTTGTTCGACGGCGATCCTGGCGTCAGCATCGTCGAGCACGACCACCGGCGCCCCAGCCTTCACCAACTCGGTCTCGCGCACCAACACCTTGGCGACCGGACCCGCGATAAGCGGCGTCACCTGGGCCACGTCAGCGCCAACGTAAGCGTTGTCGGTCTCCACGGACTTCCCGGAGGTCAGCAGCCACCAGCCACCGAACAGCAGCGCACCAAGGACGACGACGATGGCAAGCCAGGTCAAGAGCCGGCGGCGTCGCGTTTTGGCAACGGTGACGCCTTGGCCGACGCCAAGTCCGGATGCGGCGGAGGTCTTGGCGAGCGTAGCGGTGTCGGACATCGGGGTGGTCCTTGGAGAAACGTGGTGTCGTGATTTTTACAAAAACGGGCCTCAGGCGGCGGCTTTATAGCCGCCCCCAAGGGCCCGAACGAGCTGGACATCAAGGGCTAGGGCGCGTGCATCCAGGTCCGTGATGGTGCGCCGGCGTTGCAAAACCCCCTGTTCGGCCAAAAGCACGGCGGGATAGGTGGAAAGACCGCCTTGGTATCGCAGCTTGGCGATCCGATAGGCATCTTCACTGGCCGCCAAGGCAGCACGGGAGTCGGCAAGTTGCGACTGCAGAGCCCGGCTGGAGGCCAAGACGTCGGCGACTTGGCGGAAGGCCTCCGTTACGGCCGCGTCGTAGTTGGCGACCGCCGCGTCGCGATCGGCTTCGGCCCCGCGCAGTCCAGCTTTCAGGCGGACACCGTCGAAAATCGGAAGGCTGATCGCAGGGCCAGCTGAACCGATGTCAGACCCTGCAACGGCAAGCTTGTTTAAGAGTAGCGATTGGAGGCCGATGGAGGCCGCCATATTGACGTCAGGATAGAAACTCGCGCGAGCCTGGTGGACCCGTTCCGTCGCGGCTTCGGCGCGCCAGCGCGCGGCGGTCACGTCTGGGCGGCGGCCGACCAGATTGGCGGCGAGCTGCGTGGGAACCCCAAAGGGCTTCAGCGTCGCAATATTGGGGCGCGTGAGCAGGAGGCCACGGTCAGGCCCTGCGCCGGCAAGAGCCGCAAGGTGATTTCGGTTGCGTGCGATTTGCTCGTCGATGGCGCTGAGATCGGCCCTTGACTGCAGCGGGTTAGCTTCTGCCAGGCGCTGCTCACCCAAGGTATCAAGACCGTTTGCTACGCGATCGCTCACCAACTTACTGGTCTGGCTTTGCACGCTCAAGGCGCGTTCGGCGACGTCACGTTCTGCATAAAGACGGGCAAGGTCGGCATAGGCCGCCGCAATGTTGGTCGAAAGCATCAGCCGCGCCTCAGCTGCGTCAGCCTCAGCTGCGCGCGCATCCGATGTCGAGGCGGCCACCGCCGCGCGGTTCTTACCCCAGAAGTCCAGCTCCCAGCTGAAATCCAAGGTGACGCGACCGTAGTCGTTGTAACCCTGAGGCACAAATTGTGGCGGAATGCCGAGGTTATAGCTCTGCTTCATCTCCTCGGCGCTGGCGTTGCCGCTGAGCAATGGAAGTTCACGCCCATGGGTAAAGGCAGCCACCGACAGGGCTTTGCGGATACGGGCCTGCGCCGAAGCAAGCGTTGGAGACCCGCTCAGGGCGTCGTTCATCAAAGTATCGAGCTGAGGGTCGCCGTAGGCCGTCCACCATGCGTCAGAGGGCCAGTCACGGCTTGGCCCCTGCGAGATCTTGGCTGTGGCATAGACCTCAGGCGCCTTGAAGGCACGCGCCGGGGCAGCCGCCGGCAGGCCTGCGCACGCGCTCAGCGCCGTGGCCGCCAGAAGGCTCAGCACGATTTCGCGGCCTTGGGAGGCTCTCATGGTCAGCCCTCTCGTAATACCATACGCTACGGTCATATAAATCTGATGACGGGTATAAGGGGCGCCGCCCCGGCGCATCAATCGTCACTTTACGGTACGTTTAGACATAAAGATGCATGCGGCGAAAACCCGGCGGGATCGCGATGCCCGGCGCGACCTGATCTTAGATGCAGCTCAAGGCATGTTTCTCGAAGAGGGCTTCGCGATGGCCTCGATGTCGACCCTTGCTGCGTGCCTCGGCGGGTCTAAGGGCACGCTCTATAACGACTGCAAAATCAGAGGCGAGCGCTTCAACGCCGACGTCGAGCGACGCTGCCTTTGGCAGGATAAGATTTTCGTCGCGCCTGTGGAAAACGAAACCACGGACGAGGCTTCGCCGAATCGGCCGAGCTTATCTGACCCGAGCACTTACTGAGTTTAACCTGCGCAATTTCCGCCGGATCGCGGCGCAGGCCGAATGCTCTGCCGACATTGGCCCGACCTTCTATGATGCCGGATCCCGAAAGGGCGCAGAGTGGGTCACCGAACGTCTGACGGCCATGTCCAAGACGGGTCAGCTGGAGGTCGATGATCCGCTCCAAGCCACTCACCCGTTCCTAGGCCTGGTTTTGAGCCGCGACTTCAAAGCCAGACTCTGCAACGCCACTACCGCACTGACGCAGCCGCAAATCGAGGCCGAAGCATCGTCGGCAGCCAGGACCTTCCTGAAAGCATTTGGCACGCGCGCTTAGGCCGCCCCTCCACGCTCTGGACATCCCGAAGCCCAGACCGCATCTTCGGGGTTCAAACAGACGTTCGTCGCACGAGACCGCCCATGTTCATGCGTTTTTTCACTGAGCTTCGCCAAGCCAAGGTGCCGGTGACGCTGAAGGAATACCTCATGCTCATGGAGGGCCTGGACAAGCAGGTGATCGACCGATCCGTCGACGATTTCTATTACCTGTCGCGCGCCGCTCTCGTGAAAGACGAAAAAAATATCGATAAATTCGATCAGGTCTTCGCCCAGGTCTTCAAGGGCCTAGAGCGGATGGGCGACGACGTCACCGCAGACATCCCCGCCGAGTGGTTGAAGAAACTCTCCGACCAATTTCTTACGGACGAAGAGAAGGCGCAGATCGAGGCGATGGGAGGCTTCGACAAGCTCATGGAGGCGCTCGCTGAGCGCATCCGCGAGCAGAAGGAACGCCACGAAAAAGGTGACAAGGCGATCGGCACCGGCGGCACCTCGCCCTTCGGCGCCAATGGATATCACCCCGAAGGTGTGCGCATCGGCCAGGACAAGGGTCGCCACGGTAAGGCGATCAAGGTTTGGGACAAGCGCGAGTACAAGAACCTGGACGACCAGGTCGAACTTGGCACCCGCAACATCAAGGTCGCCCTACGCCGCCTGCGCAAATGGGTGCGTGAAGGCTCGCCCGACGAGCTGGATATGAACGGCACCATCCATGGTACGGCCGAAAAGGGCTACCTCGACATTCACATGCGCCCCGAGCGCCGAAATAAGATCAGTGTGCTGATCTTTTTCGACATCGGTGGCTCGATGGATAGCCACATCAAGGTCTGCGAGGAGTTGTTTTCCGCAGCCCGCACCGAGTTCAAGAACATGGAATTCTACTACTTCCACAACTGCCTCTACGAGAGCGTGTGGAAGGATAACCGGCGCCGTCATGCCGAAAAGCTCAACACCTGGGATATCCTCCATAAATTCCCGCACGATTACAAAGTTATCTTCGTGGGTGACGCGACCATGAGCCCCTACGAGGTCACCTACCCGGGCGGTTCGGTGGAACACTGGAACGAAGAAGCCGGCGCGGTCTGGATGGATCGTGTGGCCAACATCTATGAGCGTATGATTTGGCTGAACCCGACGGCGGAACGTCATTGGGACTACACGCCCTCTGTCGGGATCATCAAGCAACTGGTCGGCGACCGGATGTACCCGCTGACACTGTCAGGCCTGGAGAAAGCCATGAAGGAGCTCTCCCGCTAAGGGGGCTGAAATGACCGATCAAATCTCGCCAGACGCGCTCGAGGTGCCGGCTGGCGAAGAGACCCATGCGGCCACCAAAGCTGCGGTGTTCGCAGCGGCTGAGCGACTGTTTGCTTTGCACGGATTTCAAAACGTTTCGGTGCGCGACATCACCGCCGAAGCGGGCGTTAATCTGGCCAGCGTGAACTACCATTTTGGGTCGAAAGACGCCCTGCTCTTCGAGATCTTCCGCCGCCGAACCGGTGAGCTCAATCGCGAACGTGCGCGCATGCTTCACGAGGCCAATGACCGCCACGCGGGCAAGCCGCCCGTCCGTGAGATTCTGGAGGCGCTATTTGCGCCGCCTTTGCGCTGGGCCGACCCTGCCAATGATCGGCGGATCAGCATGCAGTTCATCATCCGTGCTCGGTCCGAGGGCACAGCGCAGATGCGCGACGCGCTGCAGAATGACGTCTCCCACCTGGCGCGTTTCGCCGAGGCGCTGAAGGCGGCACATCCCGACCTTGCGCAAGAGAGTATCTACTGGCGGCTGCACTTTGTCCTGGGCATGGTCCACAATAATCGTTTCGTGGAATTCGATCGCCTGCACCACCTCTCGGGCGGTCTGACCCGAGAAGGCGACGTGGCCGGACTTCTCAATCGCATGCTCGACTTCGCTGAGGCGGGCTTCCTGGCCCCTTAGCGCGAACCTAGGGTTTCAAAGGTCTGGCTGGCTTGCCCCGCAGCGCTGCGAGCGCTTGCACGCAATCTTCGTGCTCCCTAGCCTGCCAGGCCTGACTTTCGACCCTCTCCTTGGCATCGTAATAGGCTGCGGCGACAAGCTTGGCCTTCAGGCATCGATCCAAGGGCGCAGCTGACTTTTCATAATCGTTGAGCGCGCTTCTGACACGCAGGGTCTCAACAAGCTTTCCCTGAGCGCCTGCCAATTGACCACAGGCCGTGCAGAACAGCCCCAGGGCCAATATCGCGAAACGCTGCATCACCCGTCCAAATCCCCGAAGTCTGCTCAAGTTAAATCATGAGCGGTGACCTTTAATGTGTGGCCCAAACGTAGCGGTCCCGTGGCGCGGGGTAAGACCTTGGATATCTACAGGGCGAGCCTTCGACGCTCAAGCAAGACCCTCGCCCCAGGGCTTTCAGTGAGCGTCATCGCTTTGCCGGAGGCGTTAATCGGCTGAGTTCGCGACGCGGACCCACCTCCAAAGGACAAGGTTTCTTGAACCGCCCATCAAAGTAAACTAAGTTTATTAGACTAGATCTATTTTTGAGGAATCCCATCCTGCAAACCGTGAACATGCATGAGGCGAAAACGAACCTTTCCAAGCTCGTCGAGCAGACGGTTGCGAGGGGAGAGGCCTTCATCATCGCCAAATCGGGGAGACCGATGGTCAAGGTGATTCCGCTAAATCAGTCCGAGCCAACAAATCCGCGCATCGGCTTTATGAAGGGCCACCTTAAGGTTCCAGAAAACTTCGACACGCTGCAGGGCAAGGAGATCCAAGCCCTGTTCGAAGATGAACGATGAAACTGCTGCTCGATACACATCTCCTCCTTTGGGCCGCGGAAGGCATCGGGCTTTCGCCGCGCGCCGTCAGCCTTATCAATGACGAGGACAACGCGCTGCATTTCAGTGCTGCGAGCATCTGGGAGATCGCCATCAAGTCTTCACTCGGAAAGCCCGATTTTTCTGTCGAACCCAACTTATTTCGACGCGCACTCTTGGAGAGTGGCTACAAGGAAGTGCCCATCACCGGCGCTCACTCAGTCGGCGTCTCAACGCTGCAAGACCTGCACAAGGACCCTTTTGATCGGATCCTGATCGCTCAAGCGATCACCGAGGGGATCATACTCCTTAGCGCCGACCCGGCCGTTCTCAGCTACCCAGGTCCCATCATGTCGGCGCTGTAGCGCGCGTTGGCGTCGAAAGCCGCCCTCTTGCTCGTCATCGCAACCACGACCTTCAAAATCCACCTGAAAAAACGGCGCACCCTCGGGTTTGCGGCAGAGACGCCCATAGCTGGACGAGGGGCTGATCCGAAGACGTGGATCCGCCCTTCAGGCGGATAGACCCTTTGAACGCCACGATGATCTGGGTTGCGAAGTTTGCGCCGATTGATCCTATCGGGGTGCGCTCAACCGCGCCGTCGGCGCGCCAATAGGGGCACCTCCTTGGGTTTCTTGCGCCGAGACCGGCTGCGAGCCTGGTGGCAACATTGGAGATCGCAGACTGTTGCGTGAGACAAACCTCACCCTTTCGCGGCCGCACAGGACTCTGATAGACCAGGCCGATTGAAGTCATACCTTTGCTGAAGGGCGCCGGAGCCGGCAGTTTTGTCGCTCTTGAACGGCGTAGGTCATTTGGACGCTAAGATTGCACCTGGCGCCGGCGTTGCCGATGAGACGGATCTCGCCACGCGCGAGGCTGAATACGAAAAGTTTGTCTGGGACAATCTGAGGCGCAACTACCTCGGCAACTACCTGCACGGCATGCTGGGCATGACCGGCTTTCGGCTGGTGAACACCCCGACATTTCTGCCGGCCTATCTGCACATGATCTCCGGCTCGAACACAATTGTCGGGCTGGGCCTGGCGCTGCAACAGGTTGGCGGCGTGATCTCGCCGATCTTTGGCGCCAGCCAGATCGAGCATCGGACCAAGGTCATGCCGGCCGCCATGTGGATGGGCGGACTGGCGCGCACGGCCGTTGCCGGTATCGCAATCTCCGGCTGGCTGCTTAAAGGCAATGCCCTCGTCGGATCGATCCTGGGCTTCATGCTGATGTTCGGCATCTTCATGGGCGCTCAGCGGGTCGTCTTCTCACTATTGATGGCCAAAGTGATCCCGATCAGCCGGCGCGGACGACTGCAGGCCTGGCGCAACGCGACAGGCAGCCTGATCGCCGCGGCGTTGGCCTACGTGGCCGGGCGTTTTCTCATCGGCCCAAATGTGTTCGGCAACGGCTATGGCACGACGTTCGTTCTCGCCGTCATCCTGACGACTCTCGGCTTGACCGCGCTCCAGCTTTTGCTGAAGGAGCCCGAGCCGCCGACGACGCGCAAGCAGAGCCGGTTCCGTGATCGTCTTCGGGAGTTTCCGCGCCTGATCACTGAAGATCGCGCCTATGCCTACTTCCTCGTGGTGCAGATGCTCTCAAGCTGCGGCAGGATCGCGACACCGTTTTACATTCTCTACGTCGGCGCCTCGATGCATATGACGGGAAAGCTGATTGGGGCGCTCTCATTCGCCTATATCGGCGCCGATGCGCTTTCGAACCTCGTCTGGGGATATCTGGGCGACAAGACGGGCTTTCGCTTGGTTCTGCTGTTCTCCTTAATGGCCTGGGCCGCATCGACCCTTTTGCTGATCGAGGTGCACACGACCTGGGCGGTATTCCTGGCCTTCTTCGGATTGGGCGCAGGACAGGCAGGCTACATGATGTCCGCGCAGACGATGATCCTGGAGTTCGGCCAGCGAGACGACCTGCCGATGCGAATTGCTGTCTCCGCCACAGCTGAGAGCATCACAGCGACGCTGGCACCGCTGATCGGCGGCCAGGTGGCCGACCTGCTCGGTTACAATGTCGTCTTTGGGCTTTCCATCGGCGTGCTTATCGCGGGCCTAATTCTACTGGTCGTCGCGGTAAAAGAGCCCCGCACCGCGCGCATGGCGGCGATATAGGCTCGCTAAGCCGCCGCCTTTTGTTCCGCCGCCAGACGGATCCGGGCCTTGGCCATTTCGTTGGCGACCTCATGGGTCGCGCGGTGCTCTGAGTTCGAGCGATCGAGGACCTCGCCCAAGGTCTCCATCAGGTGGGCGAGCTTCATTTCCACCCAAGCTGGATCGAAGGCTTCCTGACGATCAAGCGCGCGGATTTCACCAGCCACGTTGATGATCCCTCCGCCATTAATCACGTAATCCGGCAGATAAAGCATGCCGCGATCGTAGACGGCGCGGCCGATTTCGGGATCGGCCAGTTGGTTGTTGGCGCCGCCAGCGATCACCTTTGCTTTCAGATGCGGCAAGGTGTCAGCATTGATCGCGCCACCGAGTGCGCACGGCGCAAAAACTTCGGCGTCTGCGTCGAAGATCGCATGCGGTGCAACGATCTTGGCTCCGGTCCGCGCGGCCACCTGGCGCAGCGCGTTTTCATTGACGTCGGTGATAATCAGCTTGGCGCCGGCGGCGGAGAGTTTCTCGGCCAGATGGGCACCAACGTGGCCCACGCCCTGGATCGCTACGGTGATCCCATCGAGGTCACGGTTCAGCGCCCGACGCACACCTAGAACCACACCTCTGAATACGCCCTCGGCCGTCACTGGGCTTGGGTCGCCTGAGGCTGCGCTGTGGCCGGTGAGGCCGGCGACATAGCGCGTCGTCTTACGGGCATGCATCAGGTCGGCGGGGGAAACGCCGACGTCCTCAGCGGTCCAATATTTGCCGCCCACGTCCTCGATCGCGCGGCCGAAGGCTTCGAACAGCGCCGGCGTCTTCTGAGTGTGGCTATCGCCGATGATCACGGCCTTGCCGCCGCCCAGCTCCAGGTCGGCCATCGCGTTCTTGTAAGACATGGCCCGTGAGAGCCGAAGCGCATCCTCGAGCGCTGCCTCGGCGCTTGGGAAGGGCCACATGCGGCAACCGCCCGCCGCAGGGCCGCGGGCCGTTGAATGCACGGCGATGATGCATTTGAGGCCGGTTTTTTCGTCTGAAAACGCATGGACGCCTTCGTGGCCCTCGAAGGCGGGGGAATCAAACAAGGTCATGCCGCGGACATCACTGATGATCGGAGAAGAATGGGGCCAGCCTCTACGCCCGACCGGTTCACGGAACAACCCCGCTAACGACCTGCCAGGCGCCCGGATCTATCCGTCAGGTGTTGGCGCGGGGATTTTGGGCGCGCCAGACGGCAAGGTTGCGTTGGGATCACGGACAAAGGCCAGAATATCCTTCCAGACCATCGGTCCCTCATGATCACGCATCATCAGGTGCCAGCCTTGAGCGTAGTAGACGGAACGATCGACAGGCCTCAGTCGGCCGGCGGCCTTAAAGGCTGAGGTCTTGGGGATGATCTGATCGTGTGCGCCGTAAAGGTAAAGTGTCGGCAGGCTGGCCTTTCCCACCTCATTGGCCGCCTTGCCCATGGTGCTAACCAGGCCATAGAGAGCGTCCGACCGCGCGCCCCAGATCATCAGCTTATCGCGGCCCATTGCGCTGAGTTCCTCGCGGTTGTCGGTGGGGCTGACTTTGGAAGTTAACCAACGGGGCGGGGTGTAGACCTTGTGACCCGTGAAGTTGGCGGCCAACCAGAGCAGCGTCTTGTTGGGCAACGGTTGTTCCCGCCAGCCCCAGACCGCCGGAGACAGCAACACCAATCGGTCTGCCGTGGGTGGGCGATCCGATGCGAAAGCCTCTACGGCGACGGCGCCGCCCAAGCTCTCGCCTGCGACCACGACCACGGCATGGGGGTACTTCTGGCGAACCAGCGCTGCGACCGTGCGCAGATCCTCCTGCATCAAATCGTCGCCAGCCCATACGCCGCGCCCGGGCGAACGGCCAAACCCGCGCTGGTCATAGGCGATAGTGGTTACACCTTGCTCAGCCCACCAGGGCGCGGCCAGGTGGAAGGCGTTGGCGTAGTCGTTCATGCCGTGGACGCCGACAATCACCGCCCACGGATCGCCAGTTGCATCCCATTCGGACAGCCCCAGCCGCGCACCGTCGAAGCTGACGATCGCGTCTTCCTCGATACGAGCGCCCAGAAAACCCATTGGAGGTTTGCCAGCCTGCTGCACCATCAGCGGCGTACAGCCGGCCAACAGCAGCGCAGCAAACAGGACGGCGAGACATCGTGTCATTGCGCCGCGATCCGACCGCAACCCCATCGCGCCGCGAGCGTGACGGATCATCCTTGGGGTCACGCCGACAGCTGAGCCTTTTCCCGGGCGATAAGCTTAGCGAATGTGGGACGCTCGGCGATCTTGGCCACATAGGCTGCGGCCTTGGGGTATGCGCCGCTATCCACCAAGCAGTCAGCCAAGCTCATCGTCAGCAGCGGGCTGACGACGGCAATATCGGCCAGAGTGAAGCGATCCTCTACGAGATAGCCGCTGGCCGGCATCACGCCTTCAAGATAGGCGATCAGTTCAGGGAACTCGGTGTTCTGCGCCTGGTCGGCCAGGGCTAGATCACCAGGTCGACCGTAGAATTTCGGTGACACGACGCGGTTGAAGAAGATCTTTCCACCACAGGCCGCCACCATCGTGTCGCCGAATTCCTCGTACCATATCGTCCGAGCCCGCGCCTTGGCCTCGATCGGGATTAGGTTCGGATCCGGCTTGATCGCGTCGATATAGGTAATGATTGCCGTCGAGTCGCTGATCGCGAAGTCGCCGTCCTTCAAGCCCGGCATCTTGCCAAAGGGGCTGGCCAACTTGAATTCCGGCGGCGCAGCAGGCCCGTTCGAGGGCTGGATCTCAAAGTCGATGCCCTTCTCGGCGGCGAAGACCACGGCCTTGCGCACATAGGGCGAAAAGGTGGACCCATAGATGATCATCCGGCGTCCGGCTCGAGCATATCCGCCACCGGCTCCAACACCGGCGGATCGCCGGGCATAGGCAGGCGCAGCCGGTAGACACCCTTGAAATCGCCCGGGTCCGCCGGCTTGTTGTGACGCAGGATGACCAGCTGGCCCTGACGCGCCAACCCCCGTGACACGGCACGGACATGACCCAAGAGCCTGCGCCAGCCCTCGGCATCGACCGCACGGGCCACCTCCTCAGGCGACACCGATTTCCCAGGCGCAACCTTGGCGTTCAGCAGAGTGAAGATCGCGGTCTCGACTTCAGCCGACATCAGCCGCCTCGCTTAAGGGTCTCGCGCGCGATGACCACTTGTTGAATCTGGCTGGTGCCTTCGTAGATCCGAAAGATCCGCACGTCGCGGTAGAGGCGCTCAATACCGTAGTCGGCAACATAGCCTGCGCCTCCGAAGATCTGGACAGCCCGGTCTGCGACACGGCCAACCATCTCCGAGGCGAAGTACTTGGCCGCTGCAGCCTCCATGGTCACGCTCTCACCGGCGTCGCGCTTGCGGGCCGTCTCCATTGTGAGGGCCTTGGCGGCCAGGCTTTCGGTCTTGCTGTCGGCGATCATGCCCTGGAGGAGCTGAAAGTTGGAGAGCGCCTGGCCGAACTGCTTACGCTCGCCCATGTAGGCGACGCAGTCCTTGATCAGCCGTTCAGCGACGCCGATACAGACCGCCGAGATGTGCAGCCTGCCACGATCCAGGACCTGCATGGCGACCTTGAAGCCCTCGCCTTCCCGCCCCAGACGGTTGGCGATGGGCACACGGACATTGTCGAAGGTCACGTCGCAGATATGGGCGCCCTGCTGGCCCATCTTCTTCTCAGGCTTGCCGACCGACAGACCCGGCAGATTGCGTTCCACGAGGAAAGCCGAGACGCCGCCTGCGCCAGCCTTGTCCGGATCGCTCCGGGCCATCACCGTGAAGAGGTCTGCCTTGTTGGCATTGGTGATGTAGCGTTTGGCGCCGTTCAGAACGTAGGCGTCGCCGTCGAGGATCGCGCGGGTCTGCACGTTGGCGCTGTCGGAACCCGCTTCGGGCTCGGTGAGCGCGAACGACGTAATGATTTCGCCAGACGCGATGGCGGGAAGATACCTCTGCTTTTGTTCCTCGGAGCCAAACATCACCAGCCCCTGGCTACCGATGCCGACGTTCGTGCCAAAGGTTGAGCGGAAGGCGGGACTGGTGCGTCCGAGCTCGACGGCCACCAGACACTCATCCTCCATGGACAAGTCCAGGCCGCCGTATTGTTCCGGGATCGAAAGACCGAAGAGGCCAAGCGCCTTCATTTCTTCGACGAGCTCCGGCGGCATGGCGTCTTCGTCGGCCACTTTGGCCTCTAACGGACGCAGCCGCTCGGCGACAAACCGGCGGACGGTTTCGATCAGCTGTTCGCGGGTTTCCAGATCCAGAGCCACGACCGTTACGCCCGCTCGAAGATCGCAGCGATGCCCTGACCGCCGCCGATACACATGGTCTCAAGGCCGTACTTGCCGTCGCGGCGCTGGAGCTCGCGCAGCAGGTTGGCCAAGATGCGGCCGCCGGTGGCTCCGATCGGATGGCCAAGCGAGATGCCAGAGCCATTGACGTTAAGCCGGTCGCGCTCGTCCCAACCCCAGCCCTTCAAGACCGACAGCACCTGGGGGGCGAAGGCTTCGTTCAACTCCACGAGATCGATGTCGTCCCAGCCCATGCCTGTCCGCTCGAAGAGGCGCTTTACCGCCGGCACAGGGCCAATCCCCATGCGCGAGGGCTCGCAACCCGCGGCGGCCCAGCTCACAAACCAGCCCATGGGATCGAGGTTCAGCTCGGCGAGCTTGTCCTCAGAGACCACCAGGCAAGCGGCGGCTGCGTCGTTCTGCTGGCTGGCGTTGCCGGCGGTGACGACGCCATCTTTCTCGATGGGGCGCAGCTTTCCCATGCTCTCGGCCGTGGCGTCGGCGCGCACGCCCTCGTCCATAGCGAAAATGATCGGGTCGCCCTTCTTCTGCTTCAGCGAGATCGGCACCATCTCATCGTCGAATTTGCCTGCCGCCCAGGCCGCCGCTGCGCGTCGGTGGCTCTCAGCGGCGTATTCGTCGGAGGCCTCGCGACTGATCTGGTAGTCACGCGCCAGATTGTCGGCGGTCTCGATCATGCCGCTGATCACCCCGAAGCGTTCGATCGGCTGGCTCATCACCCGGCCCCGCGCCAACCGGTCATGCAGCGTCACCGAGCCGGCCCTGGCACCCTTGCGCATGTCGTTGGTGTAGTATTCGGCGTTGCTCATGCTCTCGACGCCGCCGGCGATCACCACGTCGGCCACGCCCGTCTGCACCATCATCGCGGCGTCAATCACCGCCTGCAGGCCAGAACCGCAGCGGCGGTCAAGCTGGTAGCCCGGGATTTCAATCGGCAGGCCTGCGGCCAGCGCGGAATAGCGCGCGATACAGGGTGCCTCACCCGAAGCGTAGCCTTGGGCGAAGATCACGTCGTCGATTCGGGCGGGATCGATCTTCGTCCGCTCGACCAAAGCCTTCAGGACCACAGCCCCAAGCTCGCCCGCCGTCATGTCGGAGAGCGCCCCCAGGTACTTGCCGACACCGGTGCGGATGGGGGAGACGATAGCGGCGCGTTTCATTATGGCTCCTTGCAGGCGCTGAGGCGTCGGCAAACTAGTGTTTGAAGAGGCGCGGGGCAAACCCTTCGCTGAGGCTTTGGAGGATCGATGGACGGCGGCGACAATATCGACAACTACGCTTCAAAGCTGACCATCGTGACGCAAGGCGAATGGGCGGGCTGGTCTTATTATCCCGGGGGCGATCCCTTCGAGGATTTGGCGGGCCCGTTCTATTGCCGCATCGATGATCAGGGCCGACGCGTTTGCGCCTTCCGCGCGGAAGCCAGGCACATGAACGGCGGCGGATTCATGCACGGCGGTTGCGTCATGACGTTCGCCGACTTCTGCCTCTTCTGGATCGCCCAAGACGCCATTGTCGGCAGCCACTGCGTGACGGCGACCTTCAATGGAGAGTTTGTGGGCACAGCCCATGTCGGCGATATCGTCGAGTGCTCCGGCGAGATCGTAAAGGCCGGGCGCAGCATGATTTTTGTGCGTGGAATTATCTCTACCGCAGGCGAGGCGATGATGAGTTTTTCGTCTGTCCTGAAGAAGACTGGTCCTCGCCCTTAACGATCGCGACGGGCAACGGCTGGCCGACTTCTTATCGCCGCGCAAACCCGGCCACTAAGGCGTCGATGATAGTCATGACATCAGTGACCAAGGGCCGAGCAAATAACACGCCCGCAGCAAGGTGTTTGGGCGTCAAATTCGCTCCACGGGCGGCCAGGCGATGAAGCCTTTTCCGTCCGTCCCGGCGTGAACGGCCCGACCTGTCCAGTCATTCAAAGCTGGACAGCGCCTCGCCCATCGTCCCCCATGGTGGATGAGGAGACGCTGAATGATTGAGGCCGCCTGCCACTGCGGGGCCGTTCGCCTGACCGCTCCGACGTCGCCCGAAGCCGTGACGGAATGCAACTGCTCGATCTGCCGCAAGCTCGCCGCGCGCTGGGCCTACTACTCGCCATCTGAGGTGGGCATGCCCAAGGCAGGCTCCACCCAACCCTACGTATGGGGCGACCGGATGCTGGCGTTCCACCGTTGCAAAACCTGCGGCGTCACCACCCACTGGCAGAGTCTCGACGGGGCGCAGAATCGCATGGCGATCAACGCGCGCCTGTTCGATGCGATCGATTGGTCCGATATGCCCGTTCGGCACTTCGACGGTGCCGATACATGGAAATATCTGGACGAAGGTTGAACGGCCCCCCAGATCAGCGCGCATGATCCTTTCAGCTCTCGACCTTTCGCCGGTGACCGGCGATGCGACCCAGGCTCAGGCCGTTCGCGAGACCCTCGACATTGCGAAAGCAGCCGAGCGGTTCGGCTATCACCGCCTTTGGCTGGCTGAGCATCACAACATTCAGGGCCTGGGCTCGGCTGCGCCTGAAATCCTGATCGCAGCCCTCACTCAGGCCACACGCACCATTCGCCTGGGTTCGGGCGGCGTCATGTTGGTCAACTATTCGCCGCTCAAGGTGGCGGAGGTGTTCATGGAACTGGAGGCGCTGGCGCCGGGCCGCATCGATCTGGGCCTGGGCCGGGCGCTGGGGACCGACGCGCGGACCGGCGGGGCCTTGCGCTCGGTCGGGTCCGACGCATTTCCGCAGTATTTCCACTTGCTGACATCGTGGCTGTTGGACGCCTCAGGCAAAGCGCCCATCGGCGAGGCGCATCCGCTGCACGACCTTCACGCCAACCCAGCAGGGCCTTCACATCCAGATGTCTTCGTCCTTTGCACATCGCAGGAAAGCGCGGCCTTCGCCGGCCAGATGGGGGTTGGCATGGTCTTCGCCGAGTTCATCGCGCGGACAGATGGCGGACCCGCCGTGGCCGCCTATCACCAAGCCTTCCAACCCTCTCTCTTCCGCACCGAACCTTGGGCGGGGATCGCGCTGATCGCCTATGCGGCCAAGACGGCCGAGCAGGCTTGGCGCGAGGATGCACTGCGTCGCGCAGCCAACGTCTCGATGCTGTCAGGCCATCGCCGGCGATTCCTCGATCTCGCCAGCGCCGAAACGTTCCTGGCCGAGCATGCCGGCACGCCCGTTTTGGCGCTCGTTGAGGGTCGCTCGATCGCTGCCGACGCGGCGAGTGTCTATACCCGGCTGGTGGAAAAAACGCGCGAGGCCAAGGCCGATGAAGTCTTCGTCATGGCCACTGGTCCATCCCTTGCGGCGCGAATCCGCTCACTGGAGCTGATCGCGCAGATGCACACGATCCCAGCATAAGACGCGCGATCCTGAGGGCGACTGTGGTCTTCGCAAAACCGGGACTTGCTGGCACCAGACCGCCCTGCGGCCTGGAGCGAGGCAACCCAGCCATCCGAGCCCCGAATTCAGGTGCCAAGCCAGGACGCCGACACCTAAGCCTTTGCCGCAGGCCGCTCGCCCATCACCTGGGCCCAGCGCACGACGTTGGTCAGTTCCTGCGGCGGACGCAGGCGCACGATGCGAGCAAAGTCGATACCAATGAAGGCCACGATATCGGCGATCGTCAGCCGCTCGGCGGCCAGCCAGTCACGGCCCTCAAGCTGCCGGTCGAGCACGCTCAAGGCTCGAAGCGCGCCCTGCTGGTTCCAGGCCGCGACCTCAGGCTGAGGGGTTTCCAGCGCCGCAAACCCGGGGTGACTTAGCCGCACCCCCAACATGAAGGGCGTGGCCACCATCAGCTCCGCCCGACGCGTCCACATCTCGATGACCGCCGTCTCCTTGGGCTCACGGCCGAACAGGTTGGGCTCGGGATAGAGGCTCTCCAGGTAGCGGCAGATGGCCAAGGACTCAGTGATCGTGGTCCCATCATCCATTTCCAGCATGGGCAGGTTCGGCAGACCGGCCTTAGCCAGATAATCCGCCGTCTTATGTTCGCCCGCAGGGATGTTGATCGGCGTCACGTCAACGTCGACGATTCCCTTTTCCGACATCACCCAGCGGACGCGGCGCGGGTTTGGCGCGATCGCAGCGTCGTAGATCTTCATGGCGTCACCGGTTCTGGTGCGCTCGCCGCAGGCGATGGCGCAAGGGTGGGCTTCAACACAGGAACGGTGGCCTTGGCGGGCGGCTTGGGTTCATGTCCGAAAAGCTCGCTCGGCATGACGCCCACCACCGAGGCGGTCAGACAGGTCGCCAGGAAGCCCGCCATCATGGCCTTCCAGACCATGCCCATGATCTCGCCCCGACGTTGGGGAACCAGCACGGAATAGCCGGCGACGTTAATGCCCACCGAGGCGATGTTGGCGAAGCCGCAAAGCGCATAGGTCATGATCACCCGTGTCCGCTCGTCGATCATGCCGTTAGGGATTGCCCCCATGCGGATAAAGGCCGTGAACTCCGTTAGCACCAGCTTGACCCCCAATAAGGAGCCCGCAGTCGGCGCATCGGCCCAGCGAATGCCCAGAGCCCAGGCCAGCGGCGCGAATATGAAACCTAAGATGCGCTCGACCGACACAGGCGCGCCGTGCACCTGGCCCAGCATGCCCAAGATGCCGTTGACCATGGCGACCAGCGCCACAAACACGATCAGGGTCGCAGCGACATTCAGGACAATAGACAGTCCATCCGTCGTTCCTTTGATCAGAGCGTCGACCGAGCTTTCATAGACCTTGTCCTGCTCTGCCTCGAGCGGCAGAGAGACTTCGCTTTCCGGCACCCGAGGTACAAGGATGCGGGCCAGCAGGACGCCGGCAGGCGCTGAAATGATTGAGGCGGTCAGCACGTGACTGGCGGCATTCGGCAGAACGTCCTTCAGGATCGTTGCATAGGCCACCATGGTCGAGCCAGAGACGCAGCTCATTCCCACGGCGAGGAGCATAAAGAGTTCGGAGCGCGAAAGCGTCGGCAGGTAGGAGCGGATGAAGATCGGGCCTTCGACCTGACCCATGAAGACCGTGGCCGCTGTGGCGAGCGCTGGGGGGCCACGCAAGCCCATCGTCTTTTCGAAGACCACACCAAAACCCTGAGTAATCCAGCGCAGAATGCGCCAGTGCCAGAGCAATGCAGCCAGTGCGCAGACCACCAGGATCACCGGCAGGACACGGAAAGCGAAGACAAAAAGCGAGCCAGGATCGGTTAAGGCGTAGGGTTGATTGGGTGTGCCGGCCAAGAAGCCGAACACAAAGGCGACGCCGGCCTGGGTCGATGCGGAAAGCCCATCAACGGCTTGGCCGACACCGTGCAGGGCGCTGCGCAGGGCCGGTAGGCCGAATAGGGCCAAGACCAGGATCGCCTGAACCAGGACAGCGCCAATCGCCAGCCGCCATGGGAAGGCCCGCCGATTTTCCGAAAGTCCCCAGCAGATACCGATCGCCACTGCGATGCCCACCAGGCTCTGTGCATTCTCGATACGGAACATCCAACGACCCCAGCCGGCCGCGACTCCGGCGGCCCCCTGGCCCGATAGAGGCGGAGAAGCGAGGTTCGCGCAAGATTGCTGCCTGCAAAGCCGGACTCTGATAGCGTCGTGATCAGAAACAGACGCAGGCCGGCCTTTTGGCGCAGCGCCCGCGCAAGGGAGCAAAGCTATGAGATATGGCGTTTCGATCGCTGCGGTCCTGGCAGGCGTTTTGACGGCGGCCGGGCCTGCCTCAGCCGCCCCGGCGAAAGCCTGGAGCCCACCGCGCACCAGCTACGGCAAGCCCGATCTGACGGGCGTCTGGTCCAACGCCTCGGTGACCAACCTCACCCGTGCGCCGGGCGTAGGCAAATTGGTCGTCGATCAGGCCGAGGCGACCAAACTGGCCAAGGAAAGCCCTTTCGAGAAATTGGCGGCGGCCGAGGAGGGCCCCTCAAACCTCAACGATGGCCTGCTGAAAGATGGCAACAACGACCGCGGTTACAACACGTTTTGGATCGACCCCGGCAAGAGCCTCGCCAATGTGAAGGGCCAGTTCCGGACCTCCTGGATCGTCGAGCCGGCAAACGGACAGCTTCCCCTCTCAGACGTCGGCAAGCAGCTCCTTGGCGAGGCGCGGTCCGTACGCCAGAAGAATCTGTTTGCGGGCCCGGAGTTTTTGCCCGTTTCCGAGCGTTGTCTGATTGGCTTTACCGGCGCGGGCGGGCCAGGGATGCTCAACACAATCTACAATAACAACTACGACATTGTGGAGACACCCGACGCCGTCGTGATCGACGTGGAAATGGTTCACGACGCGCGTGTCATTCCGCTCTTCAAAGACAAGTCCGAGGCGCTCGCTCACCATCGTCCGGCGTCAATGACTCTTTGGCTGGGCGACAGTGTCGGATGGTGGGATGGCGACACCTTGGTCGTTGACACAGTCAACGTGAACCCCGAGCAGGGCCGCACAGGGCCGATCTACCTTTCGGCCAAAGGTCACGTCACCGAGCGGTTCACGCGGGCATCCGCCGAGCAGATCCTTTATGAATTCCAGGTCGAAGACCCCGTCTACTACACGCAAGTCTGGCGCGCTGAGATGAGCTTGAATGCCCGTAAGGACCGGGTTTTCGAATACGCCTGCCATGAAGGCAACTATGCTATGGCCGGGATTTTGAGCGGCGCTCGATCCCAGGAGGCCCAGGGCGTCAAGCCGTCCATGGGACCAGGTATCTTCGGCACGCCCATTCCGTCCAAGAACAAGCCCGGCGAGTAGCTGCGTCCCTGGCTTGTGCCGCTGAGGCTCATATCAAAGCGTCTGCAGGGACGCCCCATTTGGTTCGGATCTTCCGTACCTGCTCCAGAGAAAGGGATCTTTTTCGCTTAAGAACCTCGGAAGCCCGCGGCGCGCCGATGACGGCAGCCAGATCCGATTGCGTTTTTCCCTTGGCCTCCATCACCTGAACCAGGGCGTCTGCGGGGTTCTGCGGGGCGACCGGGTAGTGGTCTTCCTCATACTTGGCGAGCAGGAGGCCAAGCACTTCGAACCGATACGACGACGCTGTATCCGGCTTTGGCTCATTGTCGAAATAACCCTCATATTCCTGCAAGGCTGCGTCGAAATCAGCCTCGCCGCGGAGCGGGCGCAGGGTCGTGTCCAAATTCATGCCGGCCTCCAATAGCCTAGGGCCATCAGATCGAGGTCGCATCGATCCGATCATATTCTGCCTGGGTACCGACGAACTTCACCAGCACCTGCTTGAACGGGTAGGAGATCCTAGCGACCAACCGAAAGTTGTTCCCACCGATATCGAAAACAACGCGGTTGTCGGCAAGGACGTCAGCGGAGCCAAACGTTTCCTTTACATCTTGCGGCGTTGCCCACTCGGCAGCGCGCGCCAGTTTGTACCAGGTCGTGATCGGCCCCTTGGCGTTCGGGTGCCGGGTCCAGAACACCTTAAGAGTTCGCAAAGCCACCACGTTCATGTCGGGCTTTTCATATCCGTTCCCAATGCGGGAAACATGTGAAAGTTCTCAATTTGGGAAATCTTTCGGTCGGATCTCCGGATCCAAGGAAGTCAGCACATCAAGCCGTCCATGTGACCGGCACATTCGAAAACCCCGTTCCGTCCAAGAACAAGCCCGGCGAGTAGCTGCGGCCCCGGATTGCAGTGGTTTAATCGCGGGCGCACCGCATCTGACGACGCTGCCTCGTGTCTCCTTGGGGTTGATCGCCCTTCACCTCAGCCCTGCAAAGACGGGTGCGATCGCGCGCCCAGGCCATACCTTCCGCTGTCATAGGCGGTAGCGCTCTAAGATCGTCGGCCCCAGCGGACGACAGGTATCAGGCCCTTGCCAGGCCCGGCCTACGAAGCCGCGAGGGATCGCTTGGCTTGACGCCACCCCTGCTCTCCCCGCACAAGGCCGCCAAATTCGTACAACGCGGCTCATGAGAGGACTTCCCTATGGCGGATATCCGTTTCGACGGCAAAGTGGCCATCGTCACCGGCTCGGGCGGGGGTCTTGGCCGCCAGCATGCACTGGAGCTGGCCCGCCGGGGCGCACGCGTCGTGGTCAATGATCTCGGCGGCTCCGTTGATGGTTCCGGCGGCGGCTCTCAGGCGGCCCATGCCGTCGTCGAAGAGATCAAGGCTTTTGGCGGCGAAGCCATCGCCAACGGCAGCTCGGTCACAGACGACGCCGGGGTGGCGTTGATGGTCCAGCAGGCCATGGACGCCTGGGGCCGTATTGACGTGCTGGTCGCGAACGCCGGGGTGTTGCGCGACAAGACCTTCTCCAAGATGGAGATCGCCGACTTCGAGTTCGTGCTCAACGTCCACCTGATGGGCACCGTGAAGCCCGCCAAGGCCATTTGGGAAATCATGCGCACCCAGAACTACGGGCGCATCGTTTGCACCACCTCGTCATCTGGGCTCTACGGCAACTTCGGTCAGTCGAACTACGGCGCAGCCAAGCTCGGCATCATTGGCTTCATGAACACGCTGAAACTCGAAGGTCAGAAAAACAACATCCACGTTAACGCCGTCTCCCCGGTCGCCGCGACGCGGATGACCGAGAACCTGATGCCGCCGGAGATCCTGGCGCGTCTTAAGCCCGAATACGTCACGCCAGGCGTGGTGTTCCTCTGCTCGGAAGATGCGCCTACCGGATGCATTCTGGCGGCCGGCGCCGGTGCGTTCTCACTCTCGCGCATCGTTGAAACCGAAGGTGTCTATCTGGGCGACGGCGGCCTGTCGGTCGAGGAAGTTCGCGACAATTGGGCCAAGATCTCCGACCCGCAAGGCCAGCAGGCCTACCAGGCCGGTGGTGAGCAATCGGCCAAATTCTTCCGCAAGATGCAAGGCGGTTAAACCAAGCCGCATTACGCCGAATCTACTTGCAACGCGCGGGGTGCTTGCGCCAAACCTGCTTGCCTGACCGCGCCCGGCGAAGGCGCGGCGTGGTGGGGAGTAGTAGGTTGTCTGAGGCCAAGCCGCCGGCGCGCGCACCCATGACACTGGCGTCGGTTCTGACCTTCGCCTGTTGTTATCTTCCTTACTCGGCGCTCAACACCTCTTTGGCCGTGCAGGTGCCCAACTATTTTGCGCGCCATATCGGTTTGGGCCTCACCGTCGGCGGAATTTTCGGCCTCATCCGACTGATCGATATTCCGCTGGATCCGCTTCTGGGTCTGCTGATGGACCGCACGCGCACCCCGATTGGCCGCTACCGACCCTGGATGATCGTTGGCGCACCTGTGCTGATGCTGGCGATTTACATGATGTACGAAGCACCGGTTGGCGTATCCGGCGGCTACCTGCTGATCTGGCTCCTGGTGATGTACATGGGCATGTCGTTCCTGCTCCTGGCGGCGAACGCCTGGGCCGCAGCACTGGCGACGAGCTATACGCAACGCTCGCGGATATTTGGCGCCATGCAGGGCCTGGGTACGCTTGGCTCCATGGCGATCTTGGTGATCCCAATCATCACGGCCCAGGCGCTGCATCGCACAGATGCGCAAGGCATTCAGGCCGTTGGCTGGTTCCTTGTTTGCATGGCACCGCTGGCGATCGGGCTAGCCACGATCCGCACACCCGAACCGCTCGGGAAGGTCCAGGAAAGCCACGTAAGTCTGTCAGATTACGCCAACCTGCTCGCTCATCCCAATGTCCTTCGCATCATCGCAGCCGACTTCTTCATCATCATGGGCCCGGCCTGGATGAGCGCGCTCTACCTGTTTTTCTTTACCGACAGCAGAGGGTTCTCAACCTCGGCCGCCAATGGACTGCTGGTGATCTACATCACCGCCGGATTGTTTGGCGCACCCGCCACGGCTTGGCTCGCCAATCGCATCAACAAACACTGGGCGCTCGCGATCACGGCCGTCGCCTATTCAGTGATGCTGATCGTGATCTATCTATCGCCCAAAGCCAGCTTTGCGATCGCCGCACCAGCGATGTTTCTGGCCGGCGGGCTCGCCGCAGGAAGCGTCGTCATGATCCGTTCGCTTACGGCAGATATCGGCGACGAAATTCGCCTCGAAAAGGGCCACCATCAGATCGGCCTGCTCTATGCCTTGACCAGCGGTACAACCAAAGCGGCAGGCGCGCTTGCCGTAACCTTTACCTTCTGGGTTCTGGGCGTCGTGGGCTACAACCCCAGTGAGCACGCCGTGAACGGTGTCGCGCAGATCCGCGGTCTGGAACTTGCCTATGCGATCGGGCCTATCGTCTTCGTGATGATCGGGGGGGCCTGCTTCTTAGGCTACAAACTCTCCGCCGAGCGCCATAGCGAGATCCGTCGCCAACTCGACGCGCGTGACGCTCTCCACGAGGAGCGCGCGATCGTGCAGCGCGTGTCTGGCCCCCCCGGTGAAGTCACTGTCACCAATCCCTAATCGCGGATTCCGCAGATGATCTTGGGACTTTGACCGGAAAATTTGGTAAATAGTGAGCCGATTCAATGAATTGAAGACGGCGTGCGGGGCGGTTGATGCGATGGGTGAGCCGCCCAGGTCGGGTGGCATCCTGACCGCTCTGCGGCGCTCGCCTTTGGTGGGGGCCGAACTCGACCTCTCGCGCCCTCGTGAAGAGGGGCGAACTGTCGACCTGTGACACGCGATCTTCTCGACACGAACATCATCAGCCATGTCGTCAAGCCGCAGCTTTCGGAACTGCTGCTTGGTTGGATGGCGGCACAACGTGACGATGACCTGTTTATCGCCTCACTGACGGTCGCCGAAATCCGACGCGGCATCTCGGGAAAGCCTCGGGAAAAAAGAGATGCTCTCGATGCAGGGTTCGCTGGCCCTGAAGGGCCGCAGGGTCGCGGCGATGCGAGCTCAACGCCTGGTCGGGATCAGTCGCGCAAATCGCACCGCGTGCGGTATCGCCGAACGCGAAGTCATTGAAATTGATCTTGAGATTGATACCCAGCTGAAAAAGTGCCGGAGCCACCGGACCTGGCCAACGCGCTGAATGGCAATCCAACGGCCAGACCGGCTTTCGACCGCCTGCCATTTGGCCTCAAGCGAAAACACGTCGGCACCATCGAAGAGGCAAAAGGGACAGAGGTCCGGGAACGCGCGCAGGATTGAAAGGCTGATCCGCACGTTGAAGTCGGACTTGGACGAGGCGCCTCGCGGGGGCTTGTTGGCTTCGCCATTGCCCGACGTCTCATTTCGGCCGCCGCGGATAATTTTCTGCGACGATTGTCGAATGCGCCGGCACGTTCCCGACATCAATATGAAGGGACATCGCGTCCCGGATACCGAAGCGGAGTTTTCCAACTCACAGCACCCCATGCGGAAAGCTCTTGCGCGTCGGCTCTGTGCAAGCTCTCCTAGCGAGATAAGCACCCCTCAAGAGGGTGCCCTATTCATGTTGGGAGATGTTCAGTGACCTCAAGCTCCGGCGCCCCTGGGGGCCGCTTGCCATTACCGCGCCTGCTTGCGTTTTCGGCAGGTAGCATCCCTGGCTACCTCCTCCTTGGCATCATGGGCGTCTACCTGCCCCGGTTCTATGTCGGGCACTTGGGCATGAGCCTGCTGCAGGTGGGCGGCGCCATCGCCATCATCCGACTGGCCGACCTGGGCATCGATCTGGTTCTCGGCATCCTGATGGACAAAACCAAGACTCCAATTGGCCGCTACAAGCCCTGGTATCTTTTGGGCTTACCGGTTTTGATCTTGGCGGTTTTCAAGGCGTTCAACCCTCCGGTCGACGCTGGGGTCAGCTATATGATGGTCTGGTACAGCCTGCTCTATGTGGCCTATTCTCTGGTGGTACTGGGCCACTCGGCCTGGGCCGGCACCATCTCGGGCGAGTACAATGAACGCTCGCGTATCTTCGGCTGGATGATGGGCCTGGCCTTGGCCGGCAGCGTCAGCGTCAATCTTTTGCCGCTGCTCACAAGCGGCGCGATCAATCCGGCCAAGTCGGCGAGCATTCCGACCATCGGCTGGATCATCATTGGTGCCTCTTTGATCACCATTCCGCTGGCTCTGCTCTTTGCGCCAGAAGGTAAGATCCCGGTCGCCAAGAAGGAAACAACGTCGATCAAGGACTACCTGGCTGTTGTGGCCAATCCCTCGATGCTGCGGCTGATCCTGGCGGATCTTTTCCTGACGCTGGGCCCTGGCACCACGGCCCCGATCTACATTTTCTTTTTCCACGAAGCGAAAAAGTTCTCGCTCGTGGAGGTCCCGATCCTGCTGATCCCCTATGTGGCCGCCGGCGTGTTCGGCGCGCCCTTCTGGGGAAGAATGGCGCAGCTGCTTGGCAAGCACCGGACACTTCAGGTCGCTTGCGTCGCTTACGCCGTTACGCAAACGATTCTGATGGTGCTGCCGGCCGGCCAATTTCTCATCACCGCGATCGGTATGGCCTCGGTGGGCTTCTGCGCCAGCGCTTTCGTCTTGCTTGTTCGCTCGATGGTGGCAGACGTGGCCGATCAGCTCCGTCTGGAAACCGGCCAGGAGCGCTCGGGTGTGCTCTTTGCCCTCGTCACTATGACCCAGAAGTTTGGGACCTCGATCACGATCTCGATCGTCTACCCGATCTTGGCGATGGTGGGGTTCAACGCCAAAGACGGTGCCGTCAATACGCCCTACGCCATCTGGGGTCTTGAGATGTGCTACCTTTTCGCCCCGATCCTGCTGGTTCTGGTAGGGGGCGCGATGTTCTTCGGCTACTCGCTCACGGCAGAACGGCAGGATGAAATCCGGACGCAGCTCGATGCTCTGCGAGCCGCCGAGGAGGGCGCAGGAGCCGAGAGCTTGCTGGGGCACGGAGAATCCATCCCGGCCTAGCGACTCAGCGTAGCCGGCGCGCCATCTCGATGAACACCTGAGCCGTGGTGCTTTCGGGCGCTGTGGCCACCAGGGGTGCGCCGGCATCGCCGCCCTGACGCAAGGCGACGTCAATTGCGACCTGACCCAGCAATGGCACGCCCAACCGCTGCGCCTCGGCCACGGCTCCGCCTTCGCCGAAGATCGGGATATGCGCGCCCGTCGCCGGATCGGCGAACCAGGCCATGTTCTCAACGACGCCAAGGATAGCGGCGCCGGTCTTGCGAAACATCGTGGCCGCGCGACGCGCATCGATCAGAGCGATCTCCTGCGGCGTTGAGACGATCACGACCCCATCCAGCTGCAGCCGCTGAACCAATGTCAGCTGGATGTCACCGGTGCCCGGAGGCAGGTCGACAATCAAGACCTCCAACGGGTCCTTCGCGGTGCCCCAGACACTATTCATCAGTGTGCGCAGGGCTGAAGACGCCATAGGTCCGCGCCAGATATTGGCGGTGCCATCTTCGACGATAAAGCCGATCGACATCACCTTCACGCCCCAGGCGGTGAGCGGAATCAGTCGCTTGTCCGCATCGAAGGTCGGCTCATCCTTGATCCCCATCATGTGTGGCGCAGATGGGCCATAAATGTCGGCGTC
>CAIOSI010000008.1 GCA_903860975.1 uncultured Alphaproteobacteria bacterium | reverse complement strand
CTCCGAAGGCAAAGGTCACACGTTCGAATCGTGTCGGGTGCGCCATTTCAGAACAGAACTCTGAACACCGGCTACGCCGGGCTTCCCGCCTGAGGCGGCGACCAGGGTGCGCAGCAGTTCGGATTTCGATCCCATGATGCGGACTTCCTTATCCGCGACCTCGACACGCTGGGCCAGCGCGCGGAGGTGGTCGCGGCGATAGCCGCCGCTGTCCAGCCGGATGCGCTGGCGGGCCGCGCGGGCGAAGGTTCTCACCATATCGGGGCTGACAGCCTGATTGCCGGCATGATCGAACGCGGCCTGGGCGCGCTCGGCGTCCGCGCTGGCCTGTTCCCGAATCGCTTTGAGGCCGCCGATGCGCTCCTTCAGGCCGGGGGCGTCGAGATCGGCGACACCGGACTCGATGGCGTCAAAGAGCCGGTTGAGGCGCTGATCGGTCTCGGCGATTCGCTTGTGCAATTCGGCCAGGTGCTCGCGTCGGCGCTCGGTGCGCTCCTGGCGGCGGTCGAGGACGCTGGCAAGGATGGTTTCTAGCCGCTCGGGTTGAAGCAGGCGATCTTCCAGGTGGCCCGCGACCAGTTGATCGAGCCGGTCCATCGGGATCGAGCGGCCCTCGCAGCCGGTCTTGCCCTGCCGGGCCTTGGTCGAGCAGGTGTAGTAGCGATAGACGCCGCCGGCGCTGCCCTTGCCCGTGCGCAAGGTCATCGCACCCCCGCATTTGGCGCAGAAGCAGATGCCGGTCAGGAGGGTGGGGCCGCTGGTAACGCGCGCGGGCGTCATCCGGGGATCGCGAGCCTTGAGGCGTGCCTGCACCACCTCGAACGTCTCGCGGTCGATCAGCGGCGGGCAGGCCATGACCGCCACCTCGCTCTCGTGCTTCTTCTCCCGGCTCTTGAAGGATCGCTTATTGAACTTGTGCTCGCCGATATAGGTCGTGCGGGTGAGAATCTGATGGATCGAAGCCAGCCCCCAGCGCCCGCCGTCACGGGTGAAGATGCGCCGTTCGTTGAGATGGCAGGTGATGGCCTTGACGCCCATCGGCCCCTTCACGCCATCGCCTTCGAGGAATAGCCGATAGATCAGCCGCACCGTCTCGGCATGTAGCGGGTCGATCTCCAGCTTCTTCTTGGTCTTCGATCCCCGTTGCTCGGCGGCGACGATGCGATAGCCGATCGGCGCCAGGGCGCCGTTCCAAAAGCCCTGACGGGCGTTCTCGTTCATGGCCCGCAGGACGTGCTTGGCGTTTTCCTTCGACTGATATTCGTCGAACAGGGCCATGATCTGCCGCATCATGACGTGCATGGGGTCGTCGCCCATCTCCTGGGTGATGGAGACGAGCTTCACCCCGTTCTTGGCGAGCTTCCGAACGTAAAACTCCAGCTCGAAATGGTCGCGGAAGAAACGCGAGAAGCTGTGGACCACGACAATATCGAAGGGCGCTGGCTTCGACGTGCCCGCCTCGATCATGCGCTGGAACTCGGGGCGGCGGTCGTTGGTGGCGGACGCGCCCGCTTCGATGAAGGTCTCGACCAGTTCGTAGCCGCGTGAAGCGCAATAGACTTCACCCTGACGCTTCTGATCTGGGATCGAGACATCATGCTCGGCCTGCCGCGCCGTCGAGACGCGCAAGTAAAGGGCGGCCCGTAGCGGCACGGTCATGGCGTATGTCTCCCTGTCACATCATCGGCACGACCCGAACAACTCATCGAAGATATCGCCGAACCACGCCTCGAACACATCCACCTCGGCTTCCGTGACCGGGACATGCTCGGGCCAGTCGTCGGTGACGATCCAGGTCGAAAGGTCATGCTTCGGCGGCCGGCCCGGAAACGGCCAGGGTTGGCCGAGCAACGCTTCAAGTTGCTCCGATGCGGTCGGAGGGCGTTCTTTGCGAAGTCTGGCCATTGCGCCAGAATCGCCGAACTCGGCGCATGAAAGAATAGCCTTTTCTTACGCTGGAAGCACCCGCGTACCTTGGCGCAAAAAGACTTGCGCGCGGCGGCGTGGAGCGGAAACCGCGTAGGGGCGCATGTGGTCGTCATGGCGATAACAGGTTCAGCGCCGTCGCCACCGGCAGATAGAGGGTGCGTGGCTGCCGCACCAAAGGCGCGAAGCCGAAGGCTGCGTAGAAGGCCGCCGCACTGTCGTCGATGGCGTCAGCGAAGATGGCGT
>CAIOSI010000007.1 GCA_903860975.1 uncultured Alphaproteobacteria bacterium | reverse complement strand
TGTGCGCGGGCGTGGAACAAGGACCCCCTAACGGGGTGATAGGCGCCGAAGAGGGACCCCTCATTCCGATGGTTTAGGCACGTCCGCTTGGGTTCAGCCAGGCGGTCAAGATCGGGATGTTGATAGTGGAGACAGTGGTTCGGATCCGCCGGGAGCACGCGGCGGGCAAGGCTATCAAGGCGATCTCTCGGGACCTGAGGCTGTCGCGCAAGGTGGTGCGCAAGGCGATCAGGGCCGAGGAAGGCGCTTTCAGCTACCAGCGCACGACCCAGCCGTTTCCGAAGATCGGGCCGGTGCGCGAGCGGCTGGAACAGTTGCTGGTCGAGAACGAGGCGCGGCCGCGGCGAGATCGATTGAAGCTGACCCGGGTTTGGGACCTGCTGGTGCGGGAAGGCTACGACGGCTCCTATTGCTCGGTGCGGCGCTATGCGGCGCGCTGGCGCGAAGAGACCAAGACGGCGCCCAGCGATGGCGGGACGGCGTTCGTGCCGCTGATGTTTGCGCCGGGCGAGGCGTTCCAGTTCGACTTCAGCCACGAGGACGTGGAGATCGCCGGCCAGCCGATGCGGGTGAAGGTGGCCCATGTTCGCCTGTGTGCGTCGCGGGCGATCTATCTGCGGGCCTATCCACGCGAGACCCAGGAGATGGTGTTCGACGCCCACCAGCGGGCCTTCGTGTTTTTCGGCGGCGTGCCGATGCGGGGCATCTACGACAACATGAAGACCGCCGTGGACGCGGTGTTCGTCGGCAAGCAGCGGGTGTTCAACCGCCGCTTCCTGCTGATGACCGACCATTACATGTTCGAGCCGACGGCCTGCACGCCCGCCTCGGGCTGGGAGAAGGGCCAGGTCGAGAACCAGGTGAAGATCAGCCGGGATCGGTTCTTCAAGCCGCGCTTGAAGTTTGCCAGCCTGGAGGAGTTGAACGGTTGGCTGGAAGCGGAGTGCCGCCGTTGGGCGCGCCAGCATCCCCATCCGGAGCAGCATGAGATCACTCTGGCCCAGGCCCTGGAGGCCGAGCGGCCGGCGCTGCAGCAGATCCTGGCGCCGTTCGACGGCTTCCACGAGGCCCAGCACGCCGTCAGCGGCACCTGCCTGATCACCTTCGACCGCAACCGCTACTCGGTGATGGCCAAGGCCGCCAAGTGTACGGTGCAAGTGCGCGCCTACGCCGATCGCATCGTCGTGCGCTGCGCCGGCGAGGTGGTGGCCGAGCACGCCCGCTGCTTCGGCCGAGGCCGGACGATTTATGATCCCTGGCATTACCTGCCGGTCCTGGCCCGCAAGCCCGGCGCTCTGCGCAACGGCGCGCCGTTCATGGACTGGTCGCTGCCGCCGGCCCTGACCCGGCTGAGGCGCAAGCTGGGCCGCGGCGACGAGGCTGATCGGCGCTTCGTGCGCGTGCTGGCGGCGGTGCTGCTCGACGGCCTGGACGCGGTCGATGACGCGGTCCGCGAAGCCCTGGACGCCGGGGTCGCCAGCGACGAGGTCATCCTCAACATCCTGGCCAGGCGGCGCGAGCCGCCGGCGCCGGAACCGATCACCACCTGCGAAGCCCTGGCCCTGCGCCATCCGCCCATCGCCGACTGCGCCCGTTACGATCTGCTGCGAGGCTCCCGTGCAGCGGCATGAGATGATCCAAGCCTTCGCTCAACTGGGCCTGAAGGGCATGGCCGGCGCTTTCGACGAAACAGTCACCACAGGCATTCAGCGCAACCGCACGGCCATGGAGATCCTGGCCGATCTGCTCAAGGCCGAGACCGCCCATCGTCAGGCCGCCTCGATCCGTTATCGCCTGAGCTCCGCCAAGCTGCCGGTGATGAAGGACCTCGCAGCCTTCACCTTCGAAGGCTCACCGATCAACGAGGGCCTGGTCCGCTCCCTGCACGACGGCGCCTTCCTGGCCAACCATCGCAACATCGTCCTGGTCGGCGGGACCGGGACCGGCAAGACCCACCTTGCCATCGCCATCACCGCCAACGTGGTGCGCGCCGGGGCGCGCGGCCGCTACTTCAACACCGTCGATCTGGTCAACCAGCTGGAAGATGAGGCCCGCCGAGGCAAGGCCGGGACCCTGGCCGCCCAACTCTCCCGTCTGGACCTCGTGGTCCTCGACGAGTTGGGCTACCTGCCGCTCGCCCAGGCCGGCGGCCAGCGCCTGTTCCACCTAGTCAGCAAGCTCTACGAGCGCACCTCGGTGATCATCACTACCAACCTGGCCTTCGGCGAATGGCCCAGCGTGTTCGGCGACGCCAAGATGACCACGGCCTTGCTCGACCGCCTCACCCACCACTGCGACATCGTCGAGACCGGCAACGACAGTTGGCGGCTCAGGAACCGCAACTGATCCGGCTCGCGTCCCCCAAATTATCCACAGATCCGAACTCCCCCCACACCCCCCTCCAGACGCAGCTGAAACGTCCGTGGCTCACCCCGCGGCGACGCTCTGCGCTGGTTGATGGCTACGCGCCTCGCCGCTCGAACACCGGAGAAAGGGGTCCCTCTTCGGCGCCCATAGGGGGTCCCGATTGCGCGCCGTTTGACA
>CAIOSI010000006.1 GCA_903860975.1 uncultured Alphaproteobacteria bacterium | reverse complement strand
GTAATGGGCGTCGTCACTGATCCAGAACTGCTCGCGCAGCTAAACTCCCCCGGTCTCAAGCCCGTCACCGATCCGGCATTGCTGGCGAAGCTGAACGCCAAGCCTTCCTTCATGGATCAGGTCAGCAACGTCGCCCAAAACGTAAGCGATGCGACCAAGGGATTCGTTGACCGGTACGGACGTGACCTGGCAACGGGGGCGGGGGCTGTTGTCGGCGGCATGATCGCGGCCCCTGAAGCGGCGGCCGCAGCGATCCCCACCCTTGGCCTTGGCAGCATGGCCACGGAAGCTGGCGCCATCGGCCTTGGCGGCGCTATCGGCGGAAGCATCTATGACCGCTTTGCCGGAAAGAACCAACGCCTTGCAGACCAGCTTCGTGTTGGTCTGAAGGACTTCGCCGACAACGCTCCTGCTGGACCGGCTGGACCGCTGATCGGCAAGGGCATGGAAGTCGCGGCTCCCTATGTGTCGGCTGCTGCGAAGAGCGCGCTGTCGAGCGGCGGAAAGATGGCTGCGGCATTGGGCAATGGGGCCAAGACCGCTGGCGCCGCTACAGTCAGGCCGGTCGCTGCGTTCCTAGACGCAGGCGCCAAGCCGGCAGCAACGCAGGTTGTCGCGCCGGTTCGTTCCCGTTTGGCCGACCTTCTCGCCCAGCAAACGCAGGCTGCCGCCGATGCGAAGGCCGCGCAGGGTGTGGCCGAGGCCGTTCCTACTCCGGGTCCTGTTGGAGTGGGCGATGTAAACTCCCCCACGGATATCGGCCAGCCCGTGCAGGAAGCGGCCCAGGCCCGCGTGGCGCAAATCAAGACCGATCAGGACGCGGCTTATGGTCAGGCCCGTTCGGCTGCCGATGCGGCGGCAAAAGAGCAAGCGGCCAAAGGTAGCGGCATGTCCGATATGCCAACAGTCAAGGCTCTTGTCGCCGACGCGCAACAGCGGCTTAACCCCATAGGGAACGTCGTCACTAACCTGACAGATCCCGAAAAGGTGGTCTATCAGAAGATAGCCAACGACCTGACCCCGAAGACCATTCCGATCACGCCTGAACAAGCTGCGGCCCTCAAGGCCAAGGGGCAGACCGTGAATGAGATTCCCGGCAAGCCAGCGGCTATATTCGGAGCGCCCGAGCCCAGCACGTTTACGATCACCCAGAAGCCCGACCTTCTGACGATTGAGAACCTTCGTCGTGGCATTGCGAATGGGACGTTCGACGGCGTTCAAGGGTCGGCGGCCATCGTGGGGAAAGCCAAGGAACGTCTCTATGCGCTCTTGTCCAAGGCTGAAGACGAGTACACGTCGGGCCTAAGCCAGCCGGCGAAGGATGCGTGGAAGGCGGGGCTAGATGCCAGCGCGCCCTATCAGGACACCAAGATCGGAAAGCTGCTTACCGCCGAACAGGGTGATACGGGCATCACCCGGTCCACTCCGTCGCAGATCCCGGCAAACATCATCAATCAGGGTCGTGGCGGCTATCAGAACCTCGTCACGGCCACCAGTCCCGACGTGGCTGAAAAGATGGTGCGCGACACCATCGAGACGCAGCTTTTCGATCCCGCGACCAAAGCGCCCGTTAGCTACAAAACTGCCATGGCTGCCGTAGGCCCCGGAAGCAAGATCGGTGACATCCTGCAAAGCCCCGAGCTTGCGCCGCTGAAGGCCAAGGTAATGGCGCACATCCAGAACCTTCAGGACGCCGAAACCGCGACGGGAACGGCCAAGGCGTTTGCCCAACAGGCCCTGGATGCCGAACAGAAAGCCCGCAACTACGGAGCGCAACTCACCAGTCTATCGGGGCCAGACAAGCAGGTGGCCAAAAAGACGGAGAGCATCATGTCTGGGCTTCGCACGGACGGCATCATCACGCCCGCAGAACATGAGCAATATATGGCTCAGCTAAACGCAGCGGACACGGCAGCAAAGAAAGCTGCGCTTCGCAAACGGATCGCCCTCGGCATCGGCGCCAGCCTTGGCATAAGCAGCGCCGTTGGCGGCCATGTGATTGGGATTCTCCCATGATGCTGTTCTTTTCCATTTTGCTCACGTTCGTCTGCATCGAGCAGACCTTTTCGATAGGAGATGAGCTTTGAGCTACAACGGCGCAGGTACATGGACCGCTAACTCCACGGGACTTCCTGTGGTGACCTCGACGGTCATCTCGACCACCATGTTCAATGCCTTCACGACGGACGTGGCGACGGGTCTGTCCACGGCAATGCTCAAGGACGGCACGCAGACGCCGACCGCGAACCTGTCGATGCACGGCTTCAAGATTACGGGGCTAGGGAATCCAACGACTGCCGGTGACGCGCTGATCTGGGGCGGCCCGATGAGCGTTGCCTTGACCGGGGTTCTGAAGGGCAACGGCTCGTCGGCGATCACCGCAGCAACGGCGG
>CAIOSI010000005.1 GCA_903860975.1 uncultured Alphaproteobacteria bacterium | reverse complement strand
GGTTATGGAGGGCGCGGTGAAGAATAACGTGCCCGGCATTGACGCCGACTGCGGGGGGGCGTGCGCATGCGCCACCTGCCACGTCTATGTGGACGAAGCCTGGCGCGACAAGACAGGAACCTCCTCGGCCATGGAGGAATCTATGCTCGATTTTGCAGAAAACGTGGAGCCCACCAGCCGGCTTGCATGCCAGATCAAGGTGACAGACGCGCTGGACGGCCTTGTCGTACGGATGCCCGAGAGCCAGCACTAGAGGCGGGCGGCGCCAATGGCTCGTCCTTAACCTAGGCCTTCGCAGGCCTAGCGTTTAAGGGCCGAGGTCATGGATTATGGTGTCGATCTGTAGCTCGACGCACGGCTCAGCATAAAGATCCAGGCCACCCACGCGCCCGAAGAGCTGATGTTCATCGTCAGCGATCAGCCGCGCTACGCAGCCGGGCGAAGGCAAACACCGGTGATGAAGGGGTCCCTATTCGGTGCCGATCTGGGGTCCCGATTGGGCGCTGGTTGAAACGAATTGGATCTGGCGGTGTTTTCCGCACTCCAGCTTTGACGGATTCCGCGATCTCTACGACCTGGGCGGCAAGCCGCTCGCGTGGCTTGGTGCGCGCAACAGTGGTGCGTCAAACACCTGAAGACCGCGAAACCGATCCTCGGCTTTAGGCGCGCCGCCGCTGGCTCGGATGGCGTTTCGCGTCGGGTCAAGGCGCGGGACCAGCAGCTGTTACCCGAACAGCTGATCCTGCGGACGGCCCTTTGACGGCTGCGCCCTTTTGAACCCATTGGAAGCTGCGCCGTTAGGGTGTGGCCCACGTTTGCGGCTGACCTTCTGGATATCCCCTCATGTCGAATACCCAACTGGCGCTGCTCGTGGCGCTCACGCTCTCGTCCGTAACGCTCGTAGCGTGTGACAGGGACAATCAAAGCGGGGCGAGCCAGAAGGCGACAGGCCGTGTCGAGTCTGCCGTTGGCGAGATTACGGGTGACCCCAAACTCAAAAGCGACGGCAAGAAGGACGAGGTTGTGGGAGGCTTCAAGACCGTCGTGGGCGACGTTAAGGATACTGTGAAGGACGCTGCGAAGAAGTGACCTCCCAGCCCATGAGGGCGGTTCCGTAGCGAGAAGCGAGCGTCAGCAGAGACGAGGTCACGCGCAATCTTTCGATCGTCAAGCCTCGGCTAGCCCAAGGCGTCGGTTGCAGCAGCCCAGGTTTTTTCACCAGCGCTGCTCTAACGCCGCAAGCCCAGCTCCGGCTGCGCTGCTCCGGCCATGGCCTCTTCTGGGAGGTGGCAGGTGAAGGTGGCGCCGGCACCAGGTTCGCTCTCCAGCGCAACCCAACCCCCATGCAATTCGGTGAGTGCTTTGACGAGCGCCAACCCCAGGCCCGGGCCGCCTCGCTCGCGGCCAATGAAGCGGTCGAAGATGTGGGCCTGGACGTGGAAGGGGATGCCGCGCCCGGTGTCGGAGACCTGCAGCTGAATCTCGCCTAGAGCCTTCCTTGCCGCCATTGTAACCGTTCCACCGGCGGGTGTTTGGCCGATCGCATTCTCCACCAGGTGTTCCAGGATCTGGCCCAGGCGTCGCGCGTCGCCGCGGATCAGCCCGACGTCATGGGCCGCGTCCACCACGATCTTGACGTTGCCAGACGCCGCGGCCTCGGCCCAGCGTTCCCCTTGCGCCGTGAGCAGGTCAATGACCCGAACATCGCCCACGTCGAGCGCCATCTCGTCGGCATCGATCTGAGCCATGTCGAGAACGTCGTCGATGGAACGGGCCAATTGGGTTGCGGCAGATTTTACAGAGCTCGCATAGCCGCGGCCGCGCTCAGAGAGGCCATCACCAGAGCGTTCCAGCAATTCGGAATAGCCTATGATCGTGGTAAGCGGGGTTCGTAGTTCGTAGGATACGTTACCAACGAAATCGCGTTTTAGCCGCTCAGCGTCGGCAAGGGCTTGCTCCTTGGCCTCTAGCGCGCCTTCCAGCTTTCTGGCGTCAGTGACGTCGGTGAAGGCGATGAGGGTCGCGCCGTCCGGCAGTGGGCGGGACTGGTAGACCACGATGCGGCCGTCGGAGGTCCTCACTTCGCCGGTCGTGGGAGCGCGGGCTTGTGGGTCGGGGTCGGCGACACGGCCCTTCAATTCCGCCCAGAAATTCTTGTCGTGCAGCTTTCGAATGCAAAGGTCGACGACGCCCTCAAAATCGCCCGCCGCCTCGACCTGGGCGGGGGTGACCTCCCAGAAACGGGCGAATGACTCATTATGAAGTCGGAGACGCCCATCTGAGCCGAAGACGGTTACCGCGTCGGAAAGCTTGTCGAGAGTCGCCTGTTGTACCTGGATCAGGGCGTTGTACTGACTGGTCAGCTTCAGCTCGCCGGTGATATCTGAATAAAGCAGCAATAATCCGCCCATAGGGTGCGGCTGGCGGACGACCTTCAGGGTCCGGCCGTCGGGCAGGCTCCACATGTCGTCGGGTCCTGCGGCCAAATGCTCATAGCGGCTCAGCTCAGCGGCTTTCCACTTTGTGTAGTCTGCGGTCTCCGGCAGGCGGCGACGTTGACGCAGGCGGTCCAACACTTCGGAATGGCTGGGCTGTTCGGCGAGCCAGGCGGGCTCGAGGCCCCACATGTCTGCGAAAGCCGTGTTGTGAAACATCAGCTTCTTGCCGCGGTCAAAGACAGCGACAGCCTCGGCGATGTGATTAAGGGTCTCGTCGTGCGCTTCAACATTGCGTTGTAGGAGTTCGCGCAAGGCTTCCTGCTCACTGACGTCCTCGGTCCAGACGCCGACGCCGCCCCCCTCGAGCGGCTGGGCGGTGACAAAGAAGGCCCGACGCTTGCCAGCAATGGTGGCCCACCGAACGGCCTCACGCCGCTGGCCAAGGTTGGCAGCCTCGCTGGCAAGGGCGTCGGCCGACTTGTCGAAGGCCGCGCCACGGGTGGCGGCGTCATCCAGGCTGGCTGCGTCTGCGGCCCGCAGCCAGGCGGCATTGACCCATACCGGCGAACCATCCGCTGCGGCGATCCATGCGGGTGTGGTTCGGGCGTTAAGAAAGGCTGCGAAGCGCGGCGCAGTTGGCAGGCCTGCATCTTCACCGACTGCCGCCGACAAGCGGAGCCAGGCCATGGCGCCCGCCGCACGGCCCTCAACCGCCACGAGCCCCCTTTCGCCTTGGACTTCGAACGCGCAGGCTTCGCCTCGCTCGAAAAGGGCGCGCAGGTGCCGTGCATGGTCGGGGTCAGCGCGCATCAGGGCGTTGACCACGCTTTGCGGGTCGGGATCGGAAAGGCCCAGCGCTTCGGCGCAAACGGCGAGGGATTCTTCGCCTGAGGCCAGCAGTGCGCGGCTGTCTTCGACTGCCAGGAGGGCGGAATCGAAGGCTTCCGCTGACGCCTGGGCGGCTTCTGCGCGCGTCTCTATGCTGGCAAGGCGTGCAGCGAGCGCATCAACGCAATCTTGGGCTTGCCGCCGCTGGGCCAGCGCCCACAGCACAGCGCAGATCGCGAGCGATACCGCGCCTGCCGCCGCTGCAAGGATCAGTTGATAGGCGCTCATCCCTGGTTCGGGTTGCTCCGGCGAATCACAACGCTCGCACACTAAGCCGCGCCGGACCTCGCCGCATCCGCATCGCGTTTATGATGCTAAGCTAACTTGGCGCATGATAGGAACGATGACTGCAATTCTTTATCCCGTCGCGGCGAACGCGGAGCAGGCCCTGGCGCAACCGCTGGGTAAAGCGTCGCGAGAGCGCGAAGCGCTGGGCGTGACCGGCGAGATCGTGGTGTTTGCGACCGACCCCACGGGGCCGGCGTTCGCGACACGCGAGGCTGCGCTGGAGGCCTACGCTGGACCAATCGGTGAGGCCTGGGCACGGCTCGTCGAGCAGATCCTGCCCGGCCAAAGAACGACCCATGTCCAGCCGACTTTCGAGGGCGGCCGCCGCTGGCCAGTGCCCAGCGCCGCGCTACCGCGCACGGCCTGGCGACTGATGGTTTCCTACTGGAGGGTCGCATCGGCCGAAAGGCCGATCCCAACACCGCAGGCGCGCAAGGCGCGGCGGGAGCGTCAGCCGCTAGATTCTGAGACCCTGCGCGCTATCGCCAGTGAACCGCTGCGCCCGATCAAGCCACAGCAGCCGCTTGACGTCGGCCTCTTCGAGATTCGTCCGCCCGATGCGCCGCACATCCTGATTCCCGATGAATGAGCCGCGTTCACGTTTCGGCATGGCGCCTTCGCTTGACGAGCTTGCCGCCCTTGCTGAGGCTGGCTTTCAGACCTTGCCGGAGAGCTTTCGAAAGCTGACCGGCGACGTCATCTTTCGCGTCGATGATTTCCCGCCGGACGATGTTTTGAACGACCTGGACATCGATGATCCGTTTGGATTGACGGGCCTCTACCAGGGCGTCCACATCGGCCATCGCGACACCTTGGGTCCCGCCCCTGGGGCCTCGAGGATCTTCCTTTATCGTCGCCCTATCCTCGACGAATGGGCCGAGCGCGGTGAGATCACCCTTGAGGAGCTTGTGAACCATGTCTTGGTCCACGAGATCGGCCACCACATCGGGCTTTCTGATGCCGACATCGATGCGATCGAGGCCAGCGCGGGCTGACGTCTGCGGCCTTCGGCATCGGCGTGAGACAGGCTCAGTTTTCGCCTTATGAAGGTGACGCCGGCGTCACTTTTCTTGACGGATCGCGGTTTGGATGATCTCGTTGCCTTATTAACGCGGAGAAAACTGATGGCGGCCGACGGCAATATCACCAAGGACTTGATCTACGACGCCGTGGCGCCTGACGACTTTGAGTCCATGCTGGAGCTAGATCGGTATAACGCGCGCTCGACCGCCTTCGACAAGATCATCTCGGCGACCCATGACCATTTTTGGGATCCGCTGGATCCCAAGTACATCGACTTCTCCGAGCCCTTCGACATGGAAAACACCATGATCTTGCCTGAGAAGATGATCGGGCCGCTGCAGCTTGATTACGTCAATGAGACCCTGGGAAGCCAGAAGGAGCGGATTCGCTTCGCGAATGCGCAGACACTTCGGACCTTCTCCTCGATTCTACACGGCGAACAGGGCGCACTGAACCTCTCCGCCAGCCTCTGCCATGTGCTGAAGGATCAGGGCGCTCAGGAATACGCCGCCAACCAGACCCGCGAAGAAGCCCGCCACGTCACGGCCTTTGCCAAGTACATCAAGGCCCGCTGGGGCAGGCCCGTGGAATGCGGCCCGATCCTTAAGGACTTACTTGTCGAAATTATTGCCTCGCCTGAGGTCTACAAGAAAATCATCGGCATGCAGATGCTGGTGGAGGGCCTGGCAATGGGCGCCTTCGCGACCGTTTTCAACGAAACGAATGATCCGCTGGCCAGGAAGCTGACCCAGCTGGTGATGACCGACGAAGCTTTCCACCACAAATTCGGGAAGATCTGGGCCGATCGGACGATCCCGCACCTGAGCGAGGCCGAACACGAGGTCATCGAGATGTGGGCTGCGCACTGCTTCCAGACGTTGCTCTTCAATCTGGTGGCACCAACCCAGAACGTCGGTCTTTACGAGGAATTCGGCCTCGACCCGAACCGGGTAATCGAGGAGATGGGCAAGCTTGTAAACGATGAGACTCGTCGCGAGGAAATGAAGGAAGCCACTAACATCTTCCGTGTTCTGGTGAAGACGCTGGTCAACGCCGGAATTATTACCGAGCGGACCAAGGCCTTCTACTCGATGTACGTCGATATCGATGAGCTCAAGAATGAAGGCGACGGCATGGTCGGCGACGCGATCGCCGAAGAGGGCATCCAGTATCTCCAGGCGATCAATTTCAAGGACCGAGCGCTCGGCAAGATTCTAATCGCCGCAGAATAGGGTTCCGCGCCCCGCTCGATTCAAAACGCCCGCCGGAGTTCCGGCGGGCGTTCTTGTTTGGACGCGTCAAGCTGTTGGCCCGAAACGTGCTGAACGGGATTTCCCGAGGTGTAAGCTTCTTTTTGACACCCAGCTTGTGCGGCGCGATTTTCTATGACCGCCGTTCTCGACCACCCGAGACAGACCCATTGGGAGTGTCAAATGGCTGAGATCGACGCCATATACGTTGACATCGATGAGCTTGCCGCGGCTGGTGGATGCCGACATCGCCGAAGACGGCATCGGCGACTTACAGGCAATCGGTTTCAGCAATCGCAATTGGTGGGTGGTCATGGTGGCGGAATAGCGCGGGCAGAAGACCTCGCCTCGAAAAGGGCAAGGTTCTATGGCTGATGCCCGATGGACCGGCAATTTAGCTGCGTGCATTTCAATTGCATCAAGGCGAAGATATTCAACGGCTCCATGCTCAAGCGCCTGACCCTGATATTGGCCGCCTTAGCGGCGCTCGCCGGCGGCATCATGCCGGTGGACGCTCAGACGACAGCTCAGCCGATGCCGCACATTGAAGTGACCCATATGATGGGCCGGTGGTACGAAGTTGCTCGCCTTCCAAATCAGATCCAGCATGGGTGTCAGGCGGGGGCGTCGGACTGGACACCTACAGGCGAGGGTTTCTCTGTGGTTCAGTCCTGCCACAAGGGAACGCCCGATGGCCCTTTGGCCGAATGGAAGGCTAAGGCGCGGATTGCAGACCCCGTCTCGAACGCCAAATTCAAGATGAGCTTTTTTGGTGGCCTGCTGAGCCAGGAATACTGGGTGCTTGATCAACGCTCGGATGAAGGCTGGCTGATTCTGGCTACCCACGACGGAAAATACCTGTGGCTGATGTCGCAGAAGCCGATACTGCCGGCGACGATTAAGACCGAGGCCGTGAGCCGCATCAAACAGCTCGGTTACGACATCGGCCGCTTGGAATTCCCACTGCCCTTGCGCGGCTGATGTCAGCGAAGATCCCTTGCTGGGCAGCGCGGCGTTCACAACCATCTTGCATAAGGAACGAAGCCGGAACACTGTGGGGTCGTGGACGCTATCAATCCCAACGCCTCGGTCTCCCGGCCAGAAACGACGGCCGCTGTCACCCGTGGAGCGGCGCGCTTACTGAACGCGCTCGGCTATGCGCC
>CAIOSI010000004.1 GCA_903860975.1 uncultured Alphaproteobacteria bacterium | reverse complement strand
GCGCCAGGCTTCGTCCACATAGACGTGGCAGGTGGCGCATGCGCACGCCCCCCCGCAGTCGGCGTCAATGCCGGGCACGTTATTCTTCACCGCGCCCTCCATAACCGTAAGGCCGGTCTTCACGTCGATGACGTGTTCGGTTCCGTTGTGCTCAATGTAAGTAATCTTGGCCATTTGTTGCCTTTGTCCCGCGCTCTGCGGGGACTTGCTTAGGGTTGGGTGGATTGGATCGATCGCACGACAAGGGGGTCGGCAAGGCTCAGGGCGAAGGCGCGATCATAGCCTCGAATATGGCGGTCACGCGGTCGATGAAGACGTCGCGCTCTCGCCCGCGAAGCGGCTTTTCCCGAATGAGCCGTTCGACCAGGAAGCCGATATAGACCGCGGCCATAACGCGAGCTCGCGCAGGGGCGTCCTCGCCGCCTAGCCAGTCGCGGATGGGGGCAAGGAAGCGTTCCTGCATGGCAAGGTTCAGGAGCGGAGCGGTTGTCGGCGACGTCGCAGTCCGCAGTAGGAACTGGAAGCTGTGAGTGGGCTCCTCGCCGATGGGGGCGGCGTTTGCCAGCATGATCGCGGCGTCGCGTGGAAAAGCCCGTCGATCCCATTCGCGCAGACGGTCAGGATGGAACGAGGCCTTCAGAGCCTCGACAAAGAGGGCGTCCTTGCCTCCAAAATAGCGCTTGATCAACGCCACGTCGCAGCCGGCGTCGGCTGCGATATCGCGCAATGCGGCATGGTCGTAACCGGATCGGGCGAAGTGCGTTTTGGCGGCCTCAAGGATCGCCGCGCGCGTGGCTTCGGCGTCGCGCCTGCGCGGCGCGGCACGTTCACGGCTCAGCGTTGTGGTGGCGCTCATTGCGAACTCAGGTGTCAGACGCGCGCCGGAATGATCACGGGCAAGCTTTCGTAGCCGTGGACGAACGCAGAGTAGGTGCGCGTCGGTTCACCCACGACCTTGATCACCGGAAAGCGCTTGAGGATTTCTTCCCAGATGATGGTCAGCTGCATTTCGGCCACGCGATTGCCGACGCAACGGTGAACGCCAAAGCCGAACGAGAGGTGCTGGCGCGGCCGCTCGCGGTCGATGATGTAGGCGTTGGGGTTGTCGAGCATTTCATCGTCACGATTGCCCGAGATGTACCACATCACGACCCGCTCACCCTTTTTGATCATCTTGCCGCCCACCTCGATGTCGCGCGTCGCGACGCGGCTCATGTGGGCCAGAGGTGTCTGCCAGCGGATGGTCTCAGAGACCATCGAGCCAATCAGGCTTGGATTAGCGCGCAGTTTGTCATATTGGTCGGGATACTTGTTCAGCGCAAAGACGCTGCCCGAGATCGTATTTCGGGTTGTGTCATTGCCGCCGATGATCAGCAGCACGACTGTGCCCTGATACTGGTGCATGTCCATGTTCCGGGTGGCGTCGTTGTGCGCCAGCATGGAGATCAGGTCGATGCTCGGCGGAGCGTTAACCCGCTGGTTCCAGAGCTCGCCAAAGGCACCAAAGCATTCGAAGATCGCCGCGCCCTTCTGCTCCCAACTCGTCACCGGTCCGTGTCCAGGCATATTTGTGAACATGTCCGACCAGTGTGTGAGCTTGCGCCGATCCTCGAACGGGAAATCGAAGAGTGTCGCCAGCGTCATGGCGGTCAGCTCTTTTGATACCAAGTCGACCCAGTCGAATTCGACGCCAATCGGCAAGCTATCCAGGATTTGACCCGCACGCTCGCGGACCACAGGGGCCATGTTGCTGATGTTGGACGGGGCGACCGTGGGGCTTACTGCTTTGCGGTGGGCGCTATGTTGCGGCTCATCCATCGTGATGAAACCTGCGCCGCCTTTGCGACGTTCGCCCATCACCCGCTCTTGCTCTTTCAGCGCCTCGAGGTTCGGCAGCCCGATACCCTCAGCTGAGGAGAAGCCTTCATGGTCGGTATCCACCGCCATGATGTCGTTCCAGCGGCTGATCGACCAATAGGGCCCGTATTCACTGTCGGCGGTGAAGTGGACGGGCGCCTCGCGGCGAAGGCGCTCGAAGATCGGCCAGATGGTGTCGTCCTGGAAGCGCTCGGCCTTTGCTGGATTGAGCTCGGCCAGCGGCGTTATAGAGGCCTCTGTGGCGGCCTCAGAGGCTTCTGCCTTCACTGCGATGTTCATGCGGCGCTCCCATTTAGATCGCCCGTCTCTGAGGGCGTTGTGGAGGAAAATCCTGATCGAGGCTCAGCAAGATGTCAATCATGGTTGACTTGGGTCGCCCAGGGCTAGGCTCGGCGTGTCCGCCGCAGCTAGTGTCCCTTGAGCGAGACGCCAGGGCCGCTGGGGACCAGGGTGTCGCCTCCGTTCAGCGCCTTTTGCATGTAGACAACGTCGACCCAGCGGCCGTGCTTGAAACCAACGCTCCTGCTGGTCCCGGTCTGTTCGAACCCGAGCGCGCTGTGCAGCCCGATCGAACCTGCGTTCTCTTTATCGCCAATCACCGCCATGAGCTGGCGTACACCCAGCGCCTCACAGGCCGAGATGACCGCAGACAGCACCGCGCGTCCCACGCCTTTGCCCTTGGCCTGCGGCGATACGTAAACGCTGTCCTCCAGGGTGTAACGATAGGCGGCCCGTGGGCGGAAAGGTCCGGCATAAGCGAACCCCAGGATGCGACCGTCCATCTCAGCCACCAGGTAGGGTAGGCCCTGATCTTGAATAGCGCAGCGACGGGTGTCCATTTCGGCGGCGCTCGGCGGATCCTCTTCGAACGTTCCAAAACCATGCAGAACGGCATCGCCATAGATGGCGCTCAGGCTGTCGGCGTCGGCTGAAGCGGCGTCTCTTACGATCATGCCTGCTCCCAACCCTTATCTAACGCCCAGACCGCAAAGGCATAGTCGAGCGCGATCTCCTTCAGGAAATCGAACCGACCTGATGCCCCCCCGTGACCGGCCTCCATGTTGATTTTCAGCAGCATGGGCGCATCGCCAGCCGAGTATTCGCGGAGTTTGGCGATCCACTTCGCGGGTTCCCAGTACGTCACGCGCGGATCGGACAGACCGCCGGTGGCCAGGATCGGCGGGTAGGCCTGGGCTGAGACCTGATCGTAGGGGCTGTAGCCTTCGATTAGATCGTAGGCTGCAGCGTCTTCGAGGGGATTACCCCACTCCGGCCATTCCGGCGGCGTGAGCGGCAGGGATGTGTCGCTCATGGTGTTGAGCACGTCGACGAAGGGAACCGCCGCGATGATCGCGCCCCATAGCTGGGGTCTCAGATTGGCGATCGCGCCCATCAGCATGCCACCCGCCGAGCCGCCATAGGCTGCGATTTTCCCAGGGGTTGCATAACCGTTCGTCGCCAGGTGCTCAGCGCAAGCGATGAAGTCGGTAAAGGAGTTCGGCTTCTTTTCCTTTCGTCCGTCTAGGAACCAGCCCCAGCCCTTGTCGGATCCTCCACGGATGTGCGCGTTGGCCCAAATCCAGCCGCGGTCTACGAGGCTGAGATTGCGGATCGAGAAGCCGGCGTCGAGCGGGATGCCGTAGGCGCCATAGCCATAGAGCAGGAGCGGCGCCGAACCGTCGAGCGGGGTTTCCTTCAGCATCAGGACCGTGATCGGGACGTCTGCGCCGTCAGGCGCCTTGGCATAAAGACGCCGCGCTACGTAGCGAGCCGGATCGTGACCTGAGGGGATCTCCTGGGTCTTACGCAGCGTGCGCTCGCGCTTGGCCATGTCATAGTCGAAGGTCTGTCGGGGCGTCGTGGGGGATTGGTAGACGAAGCGCGTCGTCGTCGTGTCGTACTCGTATCCACCTTCCTGATGTAGCGCATAGGCCTCTTCGTCGAAGGCGATTTCGTGCTCGCCGCCATCTCGGGCCATTACGACGAGGCGGTCCAGCGCGTTGACCCGCTCGGAGCGAACCAGATGGCTGGCGAAGACTGCGACGTCGGTGATGTAGCGGCCAGGTTGGTGTTCGATCCAATCTAGCCAGGTCGCTTTGGTGGGGATTGACGCGGTACTTGTCGAGATCTTGAAGTCCACAGCCCCATCAGCGTTGGTGTGGATCACCCAGTGGTCCGTCCAGTGGTCGAGGGTGTATTTCACGCCCAATTGCCGCTGCGCGGCGACCATGGGCTGGGCCGTTGGTTCGTTTGCCGGGATCAACCAGGATTCGGACGTCTCCTGGTTACCGGCGCTGATTACGATGTAGCTGTCGTCGGAGGTGGTTCCTATTCCAAGGAACATGCCATCGTCCGGCTCCTCATAGACCACCAGGTCTTCGCCGCCGCGGGCGGGCCGGCGCAAGACTTTGGCCGGCCGGGCGTTTTCGTCTCGCCAGATCCAGAACAGGTATTGGCTGTCAGGCGAAAAGGTGAGAGCGCCATAGCTGCTCTCAATGGGCGTCCCGAGCGCTTCGCCGGTCGCCAGATCCTTGACCCGGATCGTGTAGTACTCTGAACCCTGCTCGTCGGCCGCCCAGGCGTAGAGGGCGTGGTCAGGGCTATGGCTGGCGGCGCCAACTTGGAAAAAAGGCTTGTCCTTGGCGAGTTCTTCTTCGTTCAGCAGGACCTGCTCGCCCGCAGGCTCGCCTCGGGGGCGCCGGGCATGGATTGGGTGCTGGGCACCCTGGTCGTAGCGCACATAATAGTCCCAGGGACCGTCAGGCGAAGGGACGGAGCTGTCGGCTTCCTTGATGCGCCCCTTCATCTCTCCGAACATTTGCGCCTGTAGCGCTTCGGTGCCGGCCAACATCGCCTTGGTGTAGGCGTTTTCGACTTCGAGATGGTCATGGACGTCACCGCGCAGGGTTTTGGGGTCGCGCAGCACCTGCTGCCAATTGTCGTCCTTCATCCAGGCGTAATCATCGATCCGCACACGGCCGAGCTGTTCGATGCGCTTAGGGCGTTTGGGGGCGAGGGGAGGCGAAAGCTTGCTCATAAGCGCTAGATGCCTCGCGCACTGCTCGCCCTCAAGGTGCTGCGTGACCCGCAGCCGCACATCAACGTCACGTGTCACTTGGGCGCAGCCAAGTGTTTCCATCTTATCTTGGCGGAAACCTTCCGATGATTCACTATCGACTCATCGAAATCGCGCGCAGATGCGAGGGATTTTAGAGCTCTCAGGGGCCGCCTTTATGGTCATCGACCTATCCGCCCAGCTGATGCAGGCGACCGTTCAGCTCGAGCAACCGCTCGGCGATGGTACGCGAACCGTGGGCACCGGCTTTTTGATCTCTGAGACCACGCCCGATGGCAAGACCCACACCATCTTGGTCACGGCCAACCACGTTTTCGACAAGATGCCGAAGGAGACGGCGCGCATCGGCTACCGCATCGCCAATGCCGACGGCAGCTGGAGCTATTCCCCGCAGCCTTTGAAAATTCGCGACGCCCAGGGCCACGCGCTTTGGACGCACCATCCGTCGCGCGATGTGGCTGCGCTCTCTATCACGGCTCCGCCAGCCTTCACCAAGGCTGCGGTTCCCGACGACTACCTCGCAGCCGACGAGACGTTCGCAAAGTACGAAGTTAGCGCGGGCGACGAAATGATGGCGCTGGGCTTCCCGCGCGGCCTGGCGGCCAATGCCGCGGGCTTCCCGATCCTGCGGGCCGGCAAGGTGGCGTCCTACCCGATCGCGCCGGCAAAGATCTTCCCGACCTTTCTGCTCGACTTCGCCGTGTTCCCCGGCAACTCCGGCGGGCCGGTCTTCATGAGCGGGCCGGCGCGACGCAACACCGGCGAGCCCGGACAGCCGCGTCAGGATTTACAGTTTATCGCGGGCCTTTTGACCCAGCAGGTCGAGCTCAACAGCGAGCGCCTCGACATTGGCATCGTCACCAACGCCAAGTACATCCGCGAGACCATCGCGCTGATCAAAGACCCGAACGCAGAGGTTACTGAGGTGGCGAGTCAGCCCGTGATCTCCGGAGCCAAGGCGGCTTCTGCTGAGGAAGCCGCCCGGCCGGATTAGTGGGTCACCCTCCGTAGACGATCGACATCGTCTCGGCGATGCAGGCGGGCTTATCCTCGCCTTCGATCTCGATGGTGCACTCGTTCTTTAGCTGCATTCCACCGGCTTTGGGCTCGGCACCGATCAGCTTTTGACGCATGCGCACGCGCTTGCCGACGCGAACCATATTGATGAAGCGTACCTTGTCGGAGCCATAGTTGATACCGCGGGTGACGCCTTTGACGGGCAGCATGCCCTGTCCCAGGAACGGGATCAGTGAAAGCGTCAGATAGCCATGGGCGATCGGGCCGCCGATCTCGCGCGTTGCACGCTCCACGTCGACGTGGATCCACTGATGGTCGCCGGTGGCCTCGGCGAACATGTTGACGCGCGCTTGATCCACCAGCAGCCAATCGGAAACGCCCACTTCGGTGCCTACCAGGCCGGGCAGGTCTTTGATCTCGACCGGGTTCATTCGTCTTCTCCTTGGATTTTCGAACTCAAAAATTTATTAGCACGCCCTAGGCGATACGCGCGCCGTCTTTGCCCCAATAGGCGTCGCGGATCAGGCGTTTGTAGAGTTTGCCCGTGGCGTGGCGGGGCAGCTCCGCCATGAAGTCGATCACCTTGGGCGATTTCACATGGCTCAGGTGCTGGCGCGCATAGGCCATCAGTTCGGCCCGTAAATCATCGCCGGCGTCGGCCCAATCCAACGGTTGAATAACCGCAACGACCTTTTCGCCCATCTCTTCATCAGGCGCGCCAACCACGGCCGCGTCAGCGACCTTCGGGTGGCCGATAAGAACGTTTTCAAGTTCCTGCGGGTAGATATTCACGCCGCCAGAAATGATCATGAAGCTCTTGCGGTCGGTCAGGTAGAGGTAGCCTTCCTCGTCCAGCCAGCCCACATCTCCCAGCGTCGTCCAACCGTGCTGGTTGCGAGACTCCGCGGTCTTGGCCGGGTCGCCGTGATATTCGAACTGGCCGCCGCCTTCAAAAAATACCAAGCCCTCGGCGCGCGGTGGCAGAGGCTCGCCATCCTCGTCACAGATCTTGACCGCAGCGGTAAGCCCGCGCCCGACCGAGCCCTTATGGGTCAGCCATTCCTGCGAATTGATGATGCAAAATCCATTGCCCTCGGTCCCGGCGTAGTACTCATTCACGATCGGGCCCCACCAGGCGATCATCTGCTCTTTGACCGGCACCGGACAGGGCGCGGCGGCGTGGAATACCGACTTCAAGGAAGACATGTCGTAGCGTTCACGCACACCCTTGGGGAGCTTCAGCATGCGGACGAAGTGAGTCGGCACCCACTGCGCGGAGGTGATTTTGTACTGCTCGATAAAGCGCAGCGCATCCTCAGCGTCGAAACGTTCCATCATGACGACCGTGCCGCCCATCGACTGTAGGGCCATTGACCAGCCCAAGGGTGCGGCGTGGTAGAGCGGGGCCGGCGACAGGTAAATCGTGTCCGACGTCCACCCGTAGAGCGCCTGGCCAAGGTTTGCGAGCGGGTTGGGCGCATCGATCGCCGGCTCAACCGGTCCGGCGCGTTTGACGCCCTTGGGGCGGCCGGTCGTACCTGAAGAATAGAGCATCGGGCGTCCGGCGGATTCCTCGGCGATTGGAGCCGTCGGAAGCGATGCGCGGGCCTCCTCGAAGCTTTTGAAAGCCCCGCTCGTCCCGCCGATCATATAAAGCGCCACGCCTGAGATCTGGGAGGCGACAGCAACCGCCGTCTCCGAGGTCGCAGCCGAGGCGATGAACACCTTGGCCTCGCAATCTTTGATGATGTATTCGACCTCGCTGGTCGTCAGTTTGGACGAAAGACAGGTAAAGCGCAGGCCCGATCGCTGCGCTGCCCAGAGGATTTCATAGTAACGCGGATGGTTGTCGATGAAGCAGGCGATGGAATCGCCCGCCTTTAGGCCCAGGTTGCGGAACAGGTGCGCGCCCTGATTTGAGCGCGCGTCAAGCTCGCCATAGGTCACCGTCTCTCCGGAGTAGGCCATGATGAAGGCTGGCTTATCAGGATGGGTCTTGGCATGGGTCGACGGATGCATGGTCTCACTCCCGGTGCGGCCGCCCCCATTCTAAGGTTGCTTGCGCCGCCAACTTATCTTTGTTCAGACGCTATAGCGGGCCTTGACCTACCGTCCGTCAAGCGGGCGGCATGGCCCTAAAATCATCGGAGGACACTATGGCGGCACCAATATTCGAAACCCTCACCTATCTTTTGGAGGACGGGGTCACGACGGTGACGTTGAACCGCCCCGATAAGCTCAACGCCTTCAACACTCAGATGATGAAGGACATGATCGCCGTCTTTGATGAAACAGATCGCGATGATGACGTGCGTTGCGTGATCGTGACCGGGGCAGGGCGGGCGTTTTGCGCAGGTGCCGATCTGTCGGCTGGCGCGGCGACGTTCGATTATGATGCCAGGGGCGGCGAGGCGATGGCGGCGCGGACGCGTGAGGGCGCCCAGCGTGACGGTGGCGGTTTGCTGACCCTTCGTATCTTTGAGAGCCTGAAGCCGGTCATCGCCGCCGTGAATGGAGCCGCTGTGGGCGTGGGCGCGACCATGCAGCTTGCGATGGACATCCGGCTGGCCTCGACAGAAGCGCGCTATGGATTTGTTTTTGCTCGCCGGGGGCTCAATCCAGAGGCCGCATCGTCCTGGTTCCTGCCGCATCTTGTGGGCGTCCAGACTGCGCTGGAGTGGTGTTATACGGGTCGCATATTCCCGGCGCAGGAAGCCTTTGATCGCGGCCTTGTGCGCTCACTTCACGCGCCGGCCGATCTCCTGCCGGCTGCGCGCGCCCTGGCCCGTGAGATCGCAGATAACGCCGCACCCGTGTCGGTGGCGCTGACCCGCCAGTTGATCTGGCGCATGGCCGGAGCGTCACACCCAATGGAGGCTCACCGTGCTGACAGTCGCGGAATTCAGGCGCGTGGAAAGTCCGGCGACGCGAGGGAGGGCGTAACTTCCTTTCTCGAGAAGCGGCCCCCTGCGTTTCCGGATAAGGTTTCGAGCGATCTTCCCGATATCTGGGCGCATTGGCATGCTCCAGATTTCAAATAAGAAATATCACCTTGGGCGCGAGTCGCTGTCAGGTAGAAAACCTCCCGCTTACTCGACCAAAGCGGTTCTTTGAGATCCAATAGGGGTTTCGACCTGAGAGTTTTGTCGGCCAGTATCAAAACACTTGTGTAAGCGTGCTTGTCCTTGTCATAAGGTCACGACTTGCAGCTTGCTACTGATGTTGCGATTCACTTCAGCGCTCTCAAACAGCGCCTTTACACATGGAAAACAAGAATGGATGAGAAGTCGGAAGTCATCGAGATGACCGCAGACATCGTCTCGGCTTATGTCGGCAACAACTCCGTCACTGCGGCTGACTTGCCTAGCTTGATCCAGAGCGTGCATCGCGCGCTTTCCGGGATCACCTCGGGCGCCGAAGCGGCGGAAGTCGCGCCGAAGGAGCCTGCGGTGCCGATCCGCCGCTCGATCACGCCCGATTTCCTGGTCTGTCTGGAAGATGGCCGCAAGTTCAAGTCCTTGAAGCGGCACCTGCGCACCAAGTACAACATGAGCCCCGAGGAATATCGGGCGAAGTGGGGCCTGCCGAAGGACTATCCGATGGTTGCGCCGAACTATGCAAAGGCGCGTTCGGACCTGGCCAAGCAGATGGGCCTTGGTCAGGGTGGTCGCCAGGCTCCGCGCAAGAAGCGCTAGACCAAGGCGGCGCTTCGCCGAGATGAAAACGAATAGGAACGCCCGCCGGATTCGGCGGGCGTTTTTATTTTGCGCCCAGCAAGGGCGCAGTCCGGTGGGTGAACGTCCCGATGTAAGCCGATCACGCCGAGCAACGTGAAGCGAAGCTGCGTGAAGCCGGATGCGCCGGGAAAAAAGCGTGGATCGAAGCGGCGAGCTGATGACGAAGCGCTGGATATGAGGAGCTGTCTTGCTGAGCGAGCGGGCCATCAACCGCGAAGCTCTCGTGATAGCCGCGAACCGGCGTAAATCCGGCCGACTTGTAGGCAACCGGGGCCCAGGCCGGTCGCGCACGTCCCTCAGACAAAGCGTGCGATGGCCTTGCCCGGGCTCGAATGAAAGCCGGCAGGCCTTATTCGAGCCCACCGCCAAGGCGCCACTCTGTCCGAACAATCAGCAGGAATTAACCCTTTTCCGCTTGCCGCCGATTCGCTCAATCGGCGATAGTTGATTCGTTGTGAATCCAACTGGTTGCTGGGGTATCTGCACATGGCGGCGCAGATAGGGGCGCCCGGCGCGGCAGTACGCGCGCACGAGGAGCTTTTCGCCTATTGGGCGTCATTGAGGCAAGGTGCCCGGCTGCCCGGTCGTCGGCACCTGGACCCGAACGGGATCAAACGTCTTTTGCCGACGGTAAGCCTGATTGACGTCCTTCCGGAGGCCCGAAAAGCCGGCGCGCTTGAGTTCCGCATGCGGTTAGCGGGCACTGGCCTCTATGGTGTCTACGGCCACGAAATCACGGGCAAGCGGCTAAGTGACATCTACAACAGCTCTGCGGCGGACTACTGGCGGACAGAACTGAGCAAGGTCGTGTCTGAGCGCAGACCTGCCGTTGGAGTCCACAATCTCGCCTGGCGCGGTGCCTCGCATCTTTCAATCCTGTGGCTGCGGTTGCCGCTGGCCTCGGATGGAAACGAAGTGGACATGATCCTGGGGCTCGACGCCGTGGTCGGCATGTCCCAGATCCAGACCGGTATTCGCGCAGCCTAAGTCCTTGCGTCCCTGAGAATACGCTCGACCATCGAGGCCAGCCCGTTTGACCGCTGCTGCGACAGCGCGCCCTTAAGACCCAGCGCCTCGAATGCGGCTGGAGCGTCGAAGGCCAAGATCTCGGCGGGGTGGCGGCCCGAGAACAGGCGAAGGACGATGGCGATTAGGCCGCGCACGATATGGGCGTCGGAGTCCCCGCGGAATTTCAATGTTCCGTCATCCTGCGGTTCGGTAACAAGCCAGACCTGGCTGGCGCAGCCACGCACCTTGTTGGCGTCAGACCGCTCCGCATCGCTAAGCGGGGCCAGACTACGCCCGAGATCGATCACGTAGCGATAGCGCTCTTCCCAGTCGCCTAGGACCTCAAACTCAGCTGAGAGTTCGGCAAGTTCGGTTTGGATTGCGCTCATGGCGGCGACTTAGGCGTCGCGACTGCCCTGCGCAACCGGCTCAGGCTGTCTTAAGGCGGACCCGGGCGCTCAATCCCTTGCCCGGGGCCGAGCTCAGCTGAAGGCGTGCGCCCATAGCGCGACAGGTGAGCTCGCAGATCGGCAGGCCAAGGCCGGCGCCTTCCCCGCGGCGGAACAGGGCGTTCTCACCTTTCTCGAAGGGCAACATCAGCCGAGGCAAGTCAGCTGGATCGATGCCGTCGCCATCATCCTCGACGAAGACGTCGACATAGCCCTGGTGGATCTCGGTCCGAACCCGGACTTCGCCCTCGTCGGGCGCGAACGTCGCAGCATTTTGCAGCAGGTGGGTCAGGACCGTGCTTAAGCCCCACGGGTCTGCAAGCACCAAGGGAAGCTCGCCGTGATCCATGATCACGGGGTGCACGCCACGGCTGAAATCGGCATGGGCGCGGGTGACTGCGGACTCGATTGCCGGTTCCAAGGCTTCCGGCCCGACGTCCAGCTTCAAGCCTTCAAGGTGCCCGATCTCCAGCACCTGATTAATCAAGTTCAGCAGCTTCTTGCCGCTACCGCGGATGATCTCGGCGTATTCTTTGTATTGATGGGCGCCCAGCGGCCCGTAGAGTTCCGCCGATAGGATATCGGAGAAACCCAATATCGAATTTAGGGGCGTGCGAAGTTCGTGGCTGATCAGGCGCAGGAATGAACGCTTCTGGACTTCCAAAGCCGCGATGGCGCCGGACTTGCGCTGCGATCGCGCACGCCGAGCGGCCGGCTTCGGGGGCCCGGGGTCAGGTATCGTTTCAGGGGGGTCAGCCGTGGTCGGCATCAGCGTCTTCGCGCCTTCGCTTGTCTGGAGGTTGCAGTCTCGGGCTTGGCGCTAAAGATTTCTTTTAGATGACCGGTCCGCGAACCACCGGGTAAAAGTCCCTGTTGACGCTTTGTGAGAGCGAGCTTGGGGGGACTCACCTGGGGCGCTAAGCTTACAAATCATGTCCGGCGCACAGATACCTCAGGTTTGACGCTGATCAGCCCCCAAAAATACTCCCGCCATAGAATGGCCGAGAGCGCAGACCGGCGCTTTGCGGTCAGTTGGCACCTGGCGTGGACGTTCGCGGTGGCCTTGATGGCGGGCGGGCTTGTTCTGGGCACGGCACCTGTGCCCATTGAAACCCTGGCGGCGCTCGGCGTCATGGGGGCAGCCAGCGTCGTGGGTGCCCTCATGGCGCAGGTCGGTGGAGCAAGCGGCGCTGTCATTGCGCTCGTGGCTTGGGCCATGGCGGGGGCTGCAGCCTGTCTTTTGACGGGCGGAACCGGTGGTCCGCTCACAGCGTGGTGTCTGGCACCCCTTGCCGCGGGCGCAGCCTTCGGCCGGCCAAAGCTGTTGGCGGCAGGGGCGGCTGCCGGCGTAGGGGCCGCTGCGGTGGGCGCGATTGGAGCCGCTGTGCTTTCGCTGCCGCCGGCGCCAGAGCCGCTTTCGACGTGGCTCAGTCTCCTTGCGATCGGCACAACGGGCTTGGGTTTCGCCGCTGGCATGGTCGCCTTGCAAGCCAAGGTTCGCGGCGGGGACGCAAGAGCACGCGAGTCGGAACTGGCGCTGCGGGAGGCGCTGGACCATCAGCCCCAGCTAATTATGTCTCTCAATGGAGATGGTCGTGTTTTTGAGGCGTTTGGGGAAGCCCCCGAAGGCATCTCGGTTTGCGACCTGCCTGGTCACGATCTGGGTGACCTTGCCTCGGCTGGGGACCGCGCCTTCGTGGAGGCGGCGCTAAAGGATGCGGCGGTCGATGGATCCGCCGAGATTGCCTTTACACCCGGGCATGATTCGCGAGGCTGGTATGAACTGACGGTCCGCCGGATGAGTTCGACGCGCCTCGTCGTGGCCCTTCGCGACGCTCGCGCTCAACGCAACCGCGAGGCAGGTCTGCAAAAAGCTCGCGACCTGGCGGAGCAGCAGAGCGCCAGCAAATCGCGCTTTTTGGCCAATATGAGCCACGAACTACGCACGCCGCTAAACGCCATCATGGGCTTTTCTGATATCATGCGGCAGCGCCTCTTTGGACCGATGTCGGATCGCTACGCCGAGTATGCCGAGCTGATTCACGAAAGCGGCGCTCATCTGCTTGAGCTGATCAACGACGTGCTCGATATGTCGAAGATCGAGGCTCAGCGATTTGAGCTCGTGCGCGAGGCGTTCGATGCCCGAGATGCGATCGCTGCGGTCCTTCGCCTCATGCGCGGACAAGCCGAGCAGCAGGGTGTTACCTTGCGGGGCGACCTTTCGGTCGAGTCGCTAGAGGCTGAAGCCGACCGCCGAGCGATCAAGCAGATCGCCTTCAACCTCATTTCCAATGCGCTCAAGTTCACGCCAAAAGGCGGTGTGGTGACGGTAAGCGCACGACCGATCGGTAGTATGCTTGAGATCGTGGTGCGCGACACGGGCATGGGCATTTCGCCAGAAGATCTGGGGCGGCTGGGCCGGCCTTACGAACAAGCCGGCGGCGCAGATCACCGCGCGGCAGGTTCCGGTCTTGGCCTTTCGCTGGTCCGTGCATTTGCGCGGCTGCACGGCGGCGAGATGACGATGGAAAGTCGGATGGGTGAGGGAACCACCGTCACGGTAAGAATGCCGGTGTTGCTTTCCCCGATGGAGGCCCTCCCGATCGCGCGGATCGCTGAGGCCTAGTCCGGCACCTGACCCCTGGGGCCAGCCCTAGCGGGCCGCGACCCTTAGAAAGGCGCAGCCTGCGGCGAAGTCGCCGACTTCCACATAGGCGCGCCGGACGATGTCCCCGGGAAATAGGAATTCCACCGCCACGGACTCGCGCGGGTCGAGCTTGGCCAGCTCTGCGGATGCCTCATCTGAAAAGCGGAAGGCCCAGCCCGAGGTCGTGCCTTTGGGCAGAAGCTCCTCTCCCGCAGGCGCCCGCGCGCCAGCTGCATAGGCTTTCTGGACGCTGCCTGGCGGAAGGCGTTGGGCAAGCGGGAGGCTCGCGGTTGATCCGCGGGCAAAGCGCGCCAGATAGGGCTGCGAGCTGCGAGTTTGATCCCGCATCACCAGGCGCGCCGCATAAGGCTCGGCTCCGTCAGCAAACGCGCCTACGGCGATAAGCGCGTCCAGACCCTCACGGCCCGCCAACCCGAAGGCCATGCGGTCACCATGGAATGTTGTCTCCTGACCCAGACGCCAGCGGGCGGTACGTCCGATGCCGCGGTCGGCCGCCCAACCGGCCACGTCACCGGCATAGGTCAGACGACTGAGTTTGGCGAAGCCAGCAAAGCCGTTGCGCACACGGGCGGCGGCGGTGATCATATCCTTCGAACGGCAATTTATAGCGGCGGCTTTGGCCTGGGCCTGCTGCGAGGTGGCGCGCAGGACATCAGAAGATGTTCCCGCGCGCAGGGCCGCGCCACGGGCTTGGGCCGTCGCGGCCGCCAGTGCAGCAGCCACGTCGGGCGCGAAAAGTCCGCAGCGCGTATCGGCCGCAGACATCACCGCACGCTCATAGAACAGGTCCGCCGGCTGCGCATGCGCAAGGCCGGGCGCAACGACCAAGGCCGCTGCCAGACACCCCATCCAACGAGACGCCGGCCGCGCTTTTCTGCGCGAACTCTTCATGCGTCGTTCCCATCACGGCCCTAAGACCTATGGCCAAGCTATCGTGGGAGCGTTGCTATCCCGCTAACAGACACGCATCCTGGACAGGCCATGTTGCTTTCCACCGATATCTGGGTCTCAGCCCTTATCCGCCGGGCCGAGTTGTCTGGAGCCTTCGGGATGGTCATTCGCAAGGGCGATGCCCGCGCGGGCGCGGTGCTGGTTAAGGCGCTCAACCGGCCGCAGGGCACGGCGAGGCTCTATGCTGAGGCGACGCGGCTGGACGGCGAGCGGGTGTGGATGCAACCGACGCCCTCTGATCAAGAGCCCGTTCTTGATGCCTATATTGAGCGCGCCGTTCGCGTGGATCCCGACATTTGGGTGGTCGAGATCGACGACCGTGAGGGACGCCACTTCCTTACCGAACCGGTGGAGAGCGGCTGAAGGCCAAGCTTGTTTCGTCGGTTAACCGCGCTCGTCAACGGCGTTGAAAGCCTGGGCGTGAGATCGTGTTGACCGTTCGCAACCTCCGTCCAAAGTTTCGTATGCTTTTCTTGATGAACGACACCGTCCTGCACCTAGACGGCGTCGCTGTGGACTCCCGCCTTGGCGGCCCTCGGATAAACCGTTTGGCCTTTCCAGAGATTCTGCGCATGGGCCAGGAGCTGTTTGCACACGAGCCTTTACTGCAGCGGACCAACCTCGAGCGGGCGCGTCGCTTGGGCCTGCTGATCGCTGCCAAAGCGCCGATGATCAACGCGGCCCTTTTTGTGGCTCCATCCCTTGATTGCCGACCAGCTGACGTCACGGTGCGATTTTTGATCTGCGAGTTTGAGGTGATGGCGGCGCTTTTTACGCACCAGAAGGCCGGCGCCCTCGATGCGGTGACGGCCGACAAATTGGTCTGGCGACGCATGGCGGCCTAGGGATCGTGGTTCGCAAATCGAGGCCCCGTTTGCGAAAAACTTTTGGGCGCGCTACCTGCCGCGCCCATGACAACATCCCTCGCCGTCCAGGCCGCCCGCCGGCGAACCTTCGCGATCATCTCTCATCCTGACGCCGGAAAGACCACGCTGACCGAGAACCTGTTGCTTGCAGGCGGAGCGATCCGTGCGGCCGGTCAGGTGCGGGCGCGTGGTGAGAACCGCCGCACGCGGTCGGATTGGATGAAGATCGAGCGTGAACGCGGCATATCGGTTTCCGCCAGCGTCATGACATTCGATCACGCGGGCCTGATGTTCAACCTGCTGGACACCCCTGGCCACGAGGACTTCTCGGAGGACACCTATCGCACGCTCACCGCGGCGGACGCAGCGATCATGGTGTTGGACGCAGCCAAGGGGATCGAACCCCAGACCTTGAAACTGTTCGAGGTCTGTCGCCTGCGCGACATCCCGATCATCACCTTCATCAACAAGATGGACCGCGAGGCGCAGGATCCCTTTGCCTTGCTAGACGAGATTGGCTCCAAACTGGCGCTCGATCCGGCGCCGCTCTACTGGCCGGCAGGCTCCGGCGGGCGGTTCAAGGGAATGCTCGATCTCTCCCGGGAGATGTTCATCCCGTTTGCTAAGAAGGGCCCTGACGGTGAGCAGGGACACCCCCAACCGATCGCCTTTCGCGGCAATGCGGTGGTGAATTACCTTGATCCCGATGAGTTCGAGGAACTGTCCGATAACGCCGAGCTGGTGACCGGCGCCTCAAAGCCGTTTGACGTCCAGTCCTTCCTGGAAGGTCATATGACCCCTGTGTTCTTTGGCTCAGCCCTGCGCCACTTCGGCGTAGACCAGCTCCTGGAAGGCATTGGCACCCACTGCCCGGCGCCTAAGTCTGTGCCTGCTGTTAAGGGCGGCGAGCCAGCGAAGGTCGAGCCAGGAGCCAAGGAAGTCGCGGGCTTCGTCTTCAAGGTCCAGGCGAACATGGACCCCAATCACCGAGACCGGATCGCCTTTCTCAAGCTCTGCTCAGGCCAGTTTACCCGCGGGATGAAGCTGAAAGTTCAGAACACCGGCAAGCAGCTCAGCGTCAATGCGCCTATGATGTTCTTCGCCTCGGACCGGGAACTGGCGGAAGACGCCTATGCCGGCGACGTGATCGGCATCCCCAACCATGGCGTCCTGCGCGTTGGCGACAGCCTTTCGGAGAGCGGGACCCTGCGGTTCGCGGGCCTGCCAAACTTCGCTCCCGAAATCCTGCAGCGGGTTCGCGTCAAGGATCCGCTCAAGGCCAAACATCTGAAGAAGGCCCTGGAGAGCTTGGCCGAGGAGGGAGTGACCCAGCTCTTCCGCCCCACGATGGGCTCGGACTTCATCGTCGGCGCGGTTGGTCAACTGCAGTTCGAAGTTATGGCTGACCGTCTTGCGAACGAATACCAGCTTGAGGTGATATTCGAGGCCAGCCCCTACGCTGAGGCCCGCTGGATCGTTGGCAATAAGGCCGACTTGGAAGATTTCATGGGCAAGCATCGCTCGCAGATGGCGATCGATATCGACCAACAACCGGTGTTTCTGGCCAAGACCGCCTGGGAAACCAACTACGTCTCCGAGCGTTACGCCAAGGTTCGCTTCGAGCGGTCGAAGGAACGGGCCTGAGGCCCGCGATGACGGCAGCATTCATTTATGGCGCGCCTTCGCCGGGGTTGATCGATACGCCGGTCGGGGCGGTGCAACTTTCGCCGCTAATTCCGGGTTCGACGGATATCGCAGCCTTGCCCGATGCCCAGGCCCATAGCGCAACGGTCCTGGCGCCGCCCGGCACGCTGGAGCGGGACTTCGTGCTCGCCCATGCGCTGAGGGCCCTTGAGCCTGGCGCCTCGCTCACCGCCTTCGCGCCAAAGGACAAGGGCGGGGCGCGGCTTAAGAAGGCGCTTGAAGGGTTTGGCTGCGTTGTGACGGAGACAGCCCGCAAGCATCATCGGTTTTGCAGCGTTATGCGGCCCGCTGCGCCTGGTGGTCTCTCAGAAGCCATCGCTGGCGGCGCACCCCGGATCGTGCCCGAGCTCGGCGTTTGGTCGCAACCCGGCGTATTCAGCTGGGACCGCCCCGATCCCGGCAGCGTGCGTCTGTTAGAGGCGCTTCCGGCGCTCTCCGGCCAAGGTGCCGACCTCGGCTGTGGTATCGGTCTTTTGGCGCGCCAAATCCTTACGTCGGCGAAAGTCACGGCTTTGGCCTGCGCAGATATCGATGGGCGGGCAGTCGCCTGCGCTGAACACAATCTGGACGACCCGCGGGTGAACGTAATTTGGGCGGACGTGCGGCGTCCGTTGGAGGGGCTGGCCGATCTAGACTTCGTGGTGATGAATCCGCCGTTCCACGATGGTGGCGCCGAGGATCGCGCCTTGGGCGTAGCCTTCATCGAAGCCGCATCTCGAATGCTGTCAAAGCGGGGCGTCTGCTGGCTCGTCGCCAACCGGCACCTGCCTTACGAAGCCGTCCTTGCGAGCGCTTTTTCAACCGCAACGGTGCGCGGCGAAAGCGGCGGCTACAAGATTTTCGAGGCCCGCAAGTGAGCAAGCTTCCGATGGCTCGTCTCGACCGGCTGTTGGCCAACCTTGGCTATGGTTCGCGCCGGGAAGTGACCGATCTGGTCGGGCGCCGCCAGGTGGTGCTGGACGGTGCGATCGTGAAGGACGCGGGCGCACGAATTCCGATTACGGCTGACCTTCCAGATCGACTTTTGGTGTCAGGCCAACCGCTTGATCCGCCCGCGCCGCTGACCTTGCTGATGCACAAGCCGCGAGATGTGGTCTGTTCGCACCGTGAGGCCGGACGAAGCGTCTATGAGTTGTTGCCCTTCCGCTGGCGGGCAAGAATTCCAGCCTTGTCGACGATCGGTCGGCTCGACAAGGACACTTCTGGTTTGCTGCTGATTACGGACGATGGCCCGTTTCTCCACCGTGTGATCTCGCCGCGCAGCCATGTGGCTAAGCGCTATGTCGCGACCCTGGCGCGTCCTTTAGCCGGTGATGAAACGGAGATCTTCGCGGCCGGGACCTTGATGCTGGACGGTGAAAAGGATGCCCTGGCGCCGGCTGTACTCGAGCCGCTTTCTGCGGCGGTGGCTCAACTGACGATCACCGAGGGGCGCTACCATCAGGTGCGCCGGATGTTCGCCGCCGTTGGCAATCATGTTGAAGGCCTGCACCGCGACCGGATCGGCGGTCTGGACCTCCCAGCCGATCTTGGAGAAGGCGCGTGGCGCGTGCTGACGCCTGCCGAGCAGAACGCGATTTTTCGCTGATTGTCTTTTATTCCTCAGTCAAGGCTTGGCAGGTCCAAGCACAGGTCAGCATATGACTGTGGACGGTAAGACACGGTTAACCATACTTGCGAAATTAACCACTTGTTTACGAAGCCGGCTCCGGCTTTGCTCTTAACCGTCTGAGCGCGCGGTCTTCGTCTCATAACGGGACGCTGGCCAGACGGGAGCGTCAGTATGTTCGAGCTGGGTCGAGAGTTAATGCGGCTGTTCGGCAGTGAGCGGGGCAAACCGCTTGCTGGCGGTCTGACCGGCGGCGACGCCACTCTTCTCGAACTGCTCGATCTCAATCTGCTGAAGCAAGAAGCCAAGGCGGCTGACGTCGCCGCCGGCAGGGTTAACGCCCAGGATAGCGCCCAACTTCGGCTCGACGCGGCGGTCGTTTGGCGCGAGGTCGCCCGCCGTTCAGGCGACGCTGTGGCGCTGCGCAAAGCCGCCGCAGCCGCTGAAACCGCCTGCGCGGCTTTCGATCCGAACAGGCGCCCAGATGCCTGGGCGCGGGCCCGCTGCGAACAAGCCTTCGCAGGCCTCCTGGGCGCCGAGTTGTTTGGCGACCCGGGTCTGGACGCCGCTGCGGGAGTGACGTTTCGCGAAGCTCGATCTGTGGCACGCGGGGGTCTTGCAGCCGCGCTGGCGGATATGGGAATTGCGCTTGTCCAAGCCCGCGCGGAGCTTAGCCGGGGCGACAGCGTTGCAGCGTGGGCCGCCTTCACGCGTTTCAATGCCCCGATCTCGGCGCTTGACGCGATGACCAAGCGGTCGCCGGCCGCTAAGCCGCTAACGGCTGAGGCGCGACTGATCCGGGCAGATCTGATCTGTGGTTGGGGCGCACGGCTGAAAGATGAGACACTGCTGCGTGCTGCCATCGATGATGCCGCCGCTGCCGCAGACCGAATTGACTTGGCTTATGAGCCGCTGACCTGGGCGCGCTCGGAAATTCTGCGCGGTCAGGCGCTTTCGCTGTGGGGGGAGGCTGCGGGCGATATCGATGCCGTGGCCGTTGGCGCGACGGTCCTGGCTGGGGCGTTGGGCCATCTCACTCGCGAGCACAGCCCGCTCGACTGGGCTCGCACGCAGGTCGCTTTGGCCCATGCGCTTCAGTCGCTGGGCGAAGCCAGATCTGACGAGCGTGCCTATGAACAAGCTGTCACTTGCTATGACCGCGCCAATTTGGTGCTCAAAGACGCCCCGGCGACCCCACTACGTGGCCTGGCTGCGGGCGAGCGGGCCATGTGTCTTGCGCGTTCAGCCGAGTTAACGGGCGACTTGGCCGTGCTCGATACCGCCGAAGCGGCTTTGAAGATTGAACTCGCCAACCTGCAGCCCCGGCGTGATCCGGTGGCCTGGGCGCTGGCTCAACTGCATCTTGCCCGGCTCTACGAGGCCCGCCTCGACATCACGGGCAAGGACCGTGGCGAGCGCGCCTCAGCCGTCTTGGCGCTCGATGCGGCCCTAGATGTGTTTGGCGAGCAGGGCCTGCGTTCGCTCACCGTCATGGTCCTCGACGCGCTAGAACGGCTCCGGGCTGGTCCAGCGTCCAAGCGGATTGCCGGCTAGGCGCGTCTCAACCTGACGGACGGTATGCGAAACTCTGTAAGTCACGGAGCACCTGATCATGTCCGCAAAAATTAGAGCCCTCATGGTCTGGGCCACGCCCGCCTGTGCATCTGCCGCTCTTGCCGATTACACGCCGAGCTTCTCGCAGGCGCCGAGCGTCGCCGAAGTCGCAGCGGTCTATCCGGCCCGGGCCAGGGTCAGCAACATCAGCGGGACGGTGAGCCTGACCTGCCAGGTCGGCCGCGACAATCATCCTCGCGATTGCGACGCCATCAAGGAGGTGCCTGGCAGCTACGGCTTCGGCGCTGCGGCCCGCAAACTCGCCGAGAAAATGGTGATCGATACGCCGGACTTGATCGGCAAAAACATCTTCATCCCGGTGACCTTTGACTCCGCCGTCCTGACCGGGGCCGCCATGGTCAGCAAACCGGTGTGGGCGCAGATGCCATCGGTGCAGGACTTTCAGGCAAGTTTCCCTAAGACCGAAAATGGCGTGAACAATGTTCGTGTGGTGCTTGGCTGTACGGTCGAGGCGGGCGGGGCGCTGGGAGCCTGTTCAGTCGCCCAGGAGGATCCACCTGGGCAGGGCTATGGCGAGGGAGCGTTGGCGCTGGCCTCAAAGTTCAGGTTGGTGCCATGGAGCCAGGATGGGACGCCGACTGTCGGGGCCCGGATCAAGCTGCCTATCCGCTACGCGCTAACCCCGGTGAAACAACCCTAGCGGCCACGCCACCACCGCAGGCCCGCGTGCTCAAGGGCTTGAAGGAGGCTATTCAGCATTGCGCCCATGAGCCCCAAAATCACCACTGCGGCGAACATGTTGGCCGTTTGCATCCGATGGCTCGCCTCCAGGATCCGCCATGCGAGACCTTGGGCTCCGCCAGAGCCCGCCACGAATTCGGCAACCACCGCCCCGATGAGCGCCAGACCAGCGGCGACTTTGTGCCCCTCCAACAGATAAGGCACAGCTGAGGGTAGACGCAGACGCAACAGGCGCTGTAGCCGATTTGCGCCATAGAGGTCGAATAGCCGTTCGAGGTCAGGATCAACCGCCTTCAATCCCGTTACCGCGCCGGAGAAGATTGGAAAGAACGCGACGAGTGCGGCCAGGGCGACGATGGCCCGTTCCGCATGATCGAGGCCAGCCCAGATAACCACCAGAGGCGCAATCGCCACCACGGGCGTCACCTGCAACACCACCGCCAGCGGACGGATGGCGCGTTCCAGCACTGGGCTTAGACCCACCGCCAGGGCCAGGCACTGGGCGATGATACTCGCGGTCACCAGGGCGATCAGGGCCATGGACAATGTGCTCCAGGCCGACTGCAGCAAGACTCGCCAGTCACTGATGAGCGAGACCGCGACAGCTGATGGTGGAGGCAGGAAATAGGTCGGCACCGCGAGGACCCGGCAGGCGGTCTCCCAGGCTGCCAGGAGCATGGCGATCAGGACGAAAGGGGCCAGCGTCTGGGCGAGTCTGCTCATGCGCTCATGCCTTTCGCCAATAGGCCCGATATGGCTTCCACGTGGGCGCGGAACTGGGCTGTGGTGCGAAAGCCCTCAGGACGTGGCAGCGGACCGTTCACGGCGACCTCGCCAGCGATACGTCCCGGGCCCCTCGTCATGACGACAACGCGTGAGGCCATATAGACCGCCTCCTCCACATTGTGGGTCACGAAGACGATGGCGGGACGTGCATCGGGCCAAAGCGCCAGGACGTCGTCGGCGAGCGCGCGGCGCGTGATCTCGTCCAAGGCTGCGAAGGGCTCGTCAAGCAAGAGGAGCTTGGGATCGGTGATCAGTGCGCGGGCAAGTGACACGCGCATGGCCATGCCGCCAGAAAGCTGGGCGGGTCGAGCTGCCTCGACGCCGGCCAAGCCAACCCGCTCCAGGGCCTGATCGGCCCGGGCGGCGGCCTCAACTTGGCCAACGCCGGCGAGTTCCAGCGGCAAGGCGGCGTTGGCGCGTGCCGACAGCCAGGGGGCCAGGGTCGGCGCCTGAAAGACGACCGCGGTCTGACCGCGTCCCGGAGCGCGGGTGACCTGGCCGCGGCTGGGGGATTCCAGTCCGGCCAGCAGCCGCATCGCGGTGGACTTCCCGCAGCCCGAAGGCCCGACGAGGGCGATGATCTCTCCGGCCTCGATTGCCAGACTGAACGGCCCCAGCGCCCGGCCGCGGGGGTAGTCGACCTCGACGTCTGTTAAGGCCGCGACGCTCACGCTATTTGGCCGACGGACTGAGGAACTGCAGCGTGTAGGCCTTCTTGGCGTCCAAGGTCTTCGGATAAACGCCGGTCGACAACGCCATATCAAAAAAGGTCTGCCAGCGAGCGTCGGTCATCGCTCCGATGCCGCCGCTCGCCGCATCGCCGCCCTCAACGATGCCATTGGACTTCATTTTGGCGCGCGCCTGATCGAGGACATCTTGGGTCATCTCCGGATTGTCTTTCAAGATCAGGGCATCGGCGGGCTTGGGGTCACCGTTCAGGTAATCGCGCCATCCCTTGGCGGTGGCCTCGATGAAGGCCTTCACGGCGGCAGGGTTCTTTGTGATCAGGGTGTTGGGAGCCAAGATCATCGTCGCATAGCCAGGATAGCCGTTGTCGGCGAGCAAGAAGACCTTGGGCTTAAATCCGGCCTGCTTCTCAATGGTGTAGGGCTCAGAGGTCAGATAGCCTTCCTGGATGGCCCGCTTGTCAGCCAGGAACGGGCCGTTGTTGAAGGCGTATTTGCGCACCTGATCGTCGGTGAAGCCATACTTGGACTTCAGCCAGACCCAGAAGGTCGTGACCGAGGCGTCGCCAATCAGGATCGGGCGGCCCTTCATGTCCGCCAGCGCGTTCACCCCGGCGTCCGGGTGAGCGATCAGCACTTGTGGATCTTTCTGGAAGACGGCTGCGACCGCCGTTACTGGCACACCTTCCCTGGCGAGGTTCAAGACGACGAAGCCGTTGGAGCCGACGCCCAGGTCCACCGACCCGGCCGCCAAGAGTTGAGGCACGTTCACGCCCGGGCCCCCTTGGATGATCTTCACGTCCAGTCCGCGCTTTGCGTATTCGCCATTGGCGAGTGCTTCATAGAAGCCGCCATGCTCGGCCTCAGCGCGCCAATCGGTCGCAAAGCGGATCGGCGTGAGGCCAGGGGCGGTCGTTGCCTCTTTCTTTGCGGGCGAACAGGCTGCCAGCATCGTGGCGAGCGCGATAACGACGGAACGCAGAATCTTCATGGACACCCCCAATTGCGTATCTGCGAACCTAGGGTGCTCCGGCCCGGGTTGGAAGATGCGCATAGCAAGAGGGCGGCGCTTCGGTTTCCCGAGGCACCGCCCTCTCATCCAGATCCGTTGGGGGATCTGTACCTTCAAGGTCGATCGTGATTTCGGTTCACGGGTTACCCCGCTGGTTTTCCGTCACGTCCGGTGTCTCTGGGAAGTCCGTCCCGGATTTCTCCGGTTCTCGCCTCTTGAAACCTTCTGCTCGTTTGACTTCCAGGTCCGCCGTTTCCGGCCTCTCCATCCGTCCGCGCCGCAGTCCCTCTCGGCAGAAGAACGGTGACCCCAATACACCGTCCCGGCAAGCGGCGGTTTCGAATGGGGTGTGACCGGAGGGTCAAGTTTCTGTGAATAGATCGTTAAAAACCTGGGCGTGAACCTGGATTCGTTTAACCATTTTAAATGGATAAAACGATCCACAGGAAAGCTGGACCACGCTAATGCCCGGTCGCAAGAGCCTCTCTCCGCTCCTCAATCAATAGCCATTCCTCCTCGGCCGCACTGAGCTGAGTGCGGACGGTTTCCAGATCATGGGTGAGGCGTTGGAAAGCGGCTGGATCGCGGCCATAGAGGCCCGGATCGGCCAGGCCAGATTCGAGGCTGCTGATCTTCGCTGGAGCACCCGCAATCAACCGATCTAGCTCCTCCGACCGCCGCTGGTCCTTATAGCTGAGTTTGGCGGCGCGCGGCGGCTCTGACTTCGGTGGCGGCAGGGCGGATGCCTTCGGCGCTGTGTAGGCCGCCACCGGCAGACGAGCGAAGAAGCCCGGGTTCTGAGCGATGAAGTCCTGCCAGCCGCCGGGTGTTTCAATCGCATGACCTTTGCCGTCGAGGCCAATGGTGGAGGTGGCCAAGCGGTCGATAAAGTCGCGGTCGTGGCTGACGAGAATCAGGGTGCCTTCGTAATCCGCTAGCAGGTCTTCCAGCAGATCGAGCGTGTCCATGTCGAGGTCGTTGGTTGGCTCGTCGAGCACCAGCACATTGGCGGGGTTGGCGAGTGCCTTGGCCAGCAGCAAGCGGTTGCGCTCTCCGCCCGACAAGCTGCGGACAGGCTGGCGTAACTGGGCCTCGGTGAACAGGAAGTCCTTGGCATAGGAGACGATGTGGCGCGGCTCACCGCGGACCATGATCTGGTCTCCGCCTTTCGGTAGCAGAACATCGCGCAACTTCATCTCCGGGGCCAGTGTCGCGCGGGCCTGGTCGATGTAGCTGATCTCCAGGTTGGTCCCGAGTTTCACCTCTCCGGTATCGGCCGGGATCTCGCCCAGCAGAAGTTTCACCAGGGTCGTCTTGCCCGCACCGTTCGGGCCTACGACGGCCACGCGGTCACCGCGCAGAATGCGAGTGGAAAAGGTCTTCAGGAGCACGCGGTCGCCGAATGCCTTGGAGACGCCCTTGGCCTCGACCACACGCTTGCCGGACACCCCCGAACTTGCCAAGCCCATATTGAGCTCCTTGCGGGTATCCTTCAGCCGGTCGGACTTGTCCTGTCGCAGAGATTCCAGGCGGCGTTTGCGACCCTCATTTCGAGCGCGCCGGGCCGTCACGCCACGAGCCATCCAGTGAGCTTCGCGCTGGATGAAGCGATCAAGACGCCGGGCCTCCTCGGCCTCCTGAGCGGTGATCTTCTCAGCCCATTCCTCGAAGCCGGCGAAGCCTGTGTCGAGGCGTTTGACGAGGCGATATTCCAGCCAGAAGCACCGCTTGGTGACCCGCTCCAGGAAGGCGCGGTCATGGCTGACAATCAGGGCGGCGGCCTTGGAGGCGGCGAGTTCCTCCTCCAGCGTCTCAATGGCCAGGATGTCGAGGTGGTTGGTGGGCTCGTCCAAAAGGATGACCTCGGCGTCCTCAGCGAAGGCGCGGGCGAGCGCTGCACGGCGAATCTCGCCGCCCGACAGGCCTTGGGTACCCTTGGCTGGGTCAAGGCCAAAATCGGTGAGCCTGGCTTCCGCCTGATAGTCCTGCGCGCCCCCGCTGGTCGCATAGTCCAGCAAGGTCGCGCCGATGATCTCTGGCTCCTGCGGCACGAAGGCGATGCGGGTCCCGGTCGTAAGATTGCGCTCGCCGCCATCCGGGTCGATCTGGCCGGCAAGGATGCGCAAGAGCGTCGACTTGCCTGCGCCGTTGCGTCCGACCAGGCAGGCGCGAACGCGGGCGTCGAGCGCCAGGTCGACGCCGTCGAACAGCATCAGCGGACCGTCCGCCAAGCGGACGTCCTTAAGGGCGAGGATCGGAGCTCTCATTGAAGGGCCTCAGATAGCGGCCCCAGCGGTGGGCGCAAGCCAGCTTGAGGTTCTTTGACTTGGGAATGGGGACGTATCGGTCTAGATGCGGCCTGCATGGCCCGTGAACCCTTCTGGCGTCGCAAGACGCTTGAGCAAATGACCGTCGCCGAGTGGGAGAGCCTCTGCGATGGCTGTGGGCTCTGTTGTCTGGTCCGCTTCGAAGAGGAAGACACCGGCGATATCATCCCGACCCGAGTGCACTGCAAGCTGTTCGATGCGCAGGCTTGCGTCTGCACGGACTACGCAAATCGTCAGCAGTTTGTGCCTGACTGCGTGAAGCTGACGCCGCACAACATTGAGAAGCTTGCCTGGATGCCACCCTCTTGCGCCTACCGCCGCATTCACGAAGGCCGTGATCTGGCCGACTGGCACCCGCTTATCTCAGGTGACCCCGAAGGCGTTCACCGTGCCGGCGTCTCGGTGCGTGGCCAGACGATCAGCGAGGAGGTCCTGTCGCAGGCCGAGGATGCCCTAGACTTCGCGGCATCCGACCTGATCGCTGAGCGCGGTCGAAGCTAGGCGATCGAAAGGTCGCTTTCACCCCTTGTTTGGCGGAGGTCCAAATTGGTTTTCCTCGGGATCGCCGGGCAGACAGCCCAAGGCCACGACGAAGCCTATCGAAATCAGATATAGAAGTGCCTCGAGGGGCAAAGCGCCCGATGGACTACCGGCCTCGAGCCGTGTGGCTAGGCCACCCGCCACGACGCAAAGGGCGAACAACGCCAGGAGCCACCAACCGCTCCGGCCCGTGTCGTGCAAACGCTTGATATCATTGTTAATTCCGATTATGACGCCGGTGGTGCCTAACGGAATCGAGAAAATCATAAGGGGGATGTAACCCAACACATTTGCTAACAGTCGCAGTAGAACGCCCAGGACAAACAACGCGCCAACAATGGCCCAATATCGTTTTCGGTCACTGCGGCCCCGCGACAAAAACAGGGATTGCACACTGAACTCCACGCCAACCATAGGTTGATCTGCGGAGTAGAGACCGAATATGGAACTTGGCAATAGGTAATGAGTTGCAATTTTGTCACACCAGCACTTGCGTGCATCGCGCGGCCGACCAATCTAGAAGTTCACTGAACACTTAGAATTTGAAGGACTGAAACGACTTGGCGAGCGACCCCTATCAGGTCCTGGGCGTCCCCCGCACGGCGAGTGCGGATGAGATCCGCAAGGCGTTCCGAAAGCTCGCCAAAGCCAACCATCCTGACACCAATCCGAACAACAAGGCCGCCGAAGAGCGGTTTAAGCAGGTGTCTGGTGCCTTCGACATCGTGGGCGATGCAACCAAAAAGAAGAAGTTCGACGCCGGAGAGATCGACAACGATGGGCGTGAGACATTTCGTGGCTTTTCGGGTGGCCAAGGCGGCCCCTGGGGACCGCCGCCCGGAGGCGGGTTCGGCGGTGGCCAAGGGCCCGGTCGCGAGAGTTTCGAGGGTGTCGATCTGGGCGATATCCTGGGCGAAATGTTCGGTGGCGCTCGAGGCGCGCGCGGCGGGGCCCAAGGCGGTGGTTTTTCTCAGCGCGGATCCGACGTACGCGCTCGCCTTGAGATAGAGCTAGAGGACGCCATCCGGGGCGCCAAGCGTCGAATCGCCTTTTCCGATGGACGCACGATCGACGTCACGATTCCCAAGGGCGCGCAGGAAGGCCAAACCTTACGTTTGAAAGGCCAAGGCTCTCCTGGCCGCGCAGGTTCCGGCGACGCCCTTATTGAGCTCGCCTTTGCCCCACACCCAACCTACCGACGCGAGGGCGAGATCCTGATTATGGACGTGCCCGTGACGGTCTATGACGCGGTATTGGGCGGCAAAGTGGAGGCCCCTACGCCCGATGGACCGGTGACGCTGACCATTCCCAAAGGTGCCAATACAGGCGCTCGCCTGCGGCTCAAAGGCCGTGGGTTGTCAGATGCGAAAGGTCAGCGCGGCGACCTCTTTGTGCGGCTTGTCGTGACCCTTCCAGAAAAGCCGGACGCAGAGCTTGAGGCGATGGCGGAAAAGTGGCGGGGTGAGCGGCCCTATTCGCCGAAGCGGCGGGTTTGAACGGGCAAGCGTGACAGTCGCGGCGGGGCGTCTCATAAGCTCTACGTTCAGGCCCGGTTCAGCCCCGGGTGCCTAGAGCGGTTACAATGAAACGCCAGCTCATCATCGCCGCCTTGCTGTTGGCTGCAGCCTCGTCAACCCTCGCGCCGATGACAGCGATTGCAAGTCCGCGAGACGAGGAAGCGGCGCGCGAGGCGCAGGGCACGGGCAGCCTAACGCCGCTTTCGCGCGTTCTGAAGGATCTCGCCCAGCACTATCCGGGTAAACAGATCAACACGACGATGGGGCAAGTCGGCGGGCGTCCAGCCTACCTCGTCCAATGGCAGCTCTCCAACGGGCGGGTTGTCGTCTTTACCGTCGATGCCCAGACCGGCCAGGTCGTGAGTCAATAGAACGGCGATCTGCCGTTCGCAGTAAGAAGGGACACGAGCGTGCGCATTCTGCTTGTGGAAGATGACCCCGATCTGAGCCGCCAGCTCAAGTTGGCGCTGGTCGACGCCGGCTATGCGGTCGACCAAGCCCCGGATGGCGAGGAAGCCCAGTTCCTGGGCGAAACCGAACCGTACGATGCCGTGATCCTGGATCTGGGCCTGCCGAAGGTCGATGGCGTTTCGGTGCTGGAACGCTGGCGGCGCGGGAACATAGCAACGCCGGTCCTGATCCTGACCGCGCGCGCAGCGTGGAGCGATAAGGTGGCCGGGTTCGATGCCGGTGCGGACGATTATCTGACGAAGCCTTTCCACACCGAGGAACTGTTGGCGCGCTTGCGCGCCCTCTTGCGCCGCTCGGCCGGCCATGCAGCACCCAATCTGTCATGCGGCGGACTGCGACTTGACCCCCGAGCCGCACGCGCCAGTCTCAACGGCGAGCCGCTGCGTCTGACGTCCTTAGAGTACCGGCTGTTACATTATTTGATGATGCACCAGGCCCGAGTGATTAGCCGCACCGAGCTTGTTGAGCATCTCTACGATCAGGACTTTGATCGGGACTCCAACACCATCGAGGTGTTCATCGGTCGTGTGCGCAAAAAGATCGGCTCTGATCGGATCGATACCGTGCGTGGCTTAGGCTACCGCCTGACCTGCCCCGAAGAGGAGCTCGGCGGCCAGGCGCAAACCTCCTGATGGTGGCTTTGACGCGCGCTTTCATCCGATGAGGATGCGGGCGGGGCTGCAACGCTCGTCCTTGGCTCGACGGCTTGTGCTGCTGGCGCTGGTTTGGAGCGTCGGGGCTTTGGCCGTCACTGTCGTTCTCCTGGCTTTACTGTTTCGGCAGGCGGCGTTGGGAAGGCTAGATGAGACCCTCAACGACCTGAACAAGAATAATCTTGCCTATTCGACGGTTGAAGACGGGCAGGTCTTCGCGCCGCCGTTCACTGACGAGCGCGCGCTGCGTGTATTTTCCGGCCGCTATTGGGAAATCGCCGAGCCGACAGCCCACGGCAAGGTCACGCCAACCAATCGCAATGTTTCGCACTCTTTGTTCGACACGGTGATCGCAACGCCTCCCGATCTGGCGGAACGGCTCAGGGCCAATCCCGGAAAGCCGATCGGCTATGATGCACCTGGGCCGGAGGACCAGACCCTCCGGGTACGCGCCGAACAACATCTGCTGCGTGGCCGCAAGACACCGGTGATCTTCCTGGCCGCAGAGGACCGCAGCTCGGTTGACCGGGAAGTTTCCCGATTCATCGTCGCCACCGCCGCAGTGTTCGTTCTCCTGGGTGCCGGGTTGATCCTGGCGATCGTGATCCAGGTGCGGGTGGGACTTCGTCCCTTGTTCGACCTCCGCACCGAGGTGGCCGCGGTCCGGCGTGGCAAGGCTCAGCGCCTGGCTCAGACCTATCCCAGCGAGCTGATGCCGCTTGCTCAGGAATTAAATGCGCTCGTGGAGCACAACCAGCAGGTTGTCGAGCGGCAGCGGACGCACGTTGGAAACCTTGCGCATGCGCTGAAAACTCCGATCGCTGTCATGATCAACGAGGCGCAGCAGAGGCCGGGCCCTTTGGCCGATGTCGTGGCTCGCCAGGCGGGCGTGATGCAGAAGCAGGTCGACCATCACCTGCGCCGCGCCCGCGCCGCGGCGCGTACCCAAGGACAAGGCGAACGGACCTCGGTTGCTGAAGTGCTGGACGAACTCTCACGGACCCTTGGTCGGATCTACCGGGACCAAGGCGTCGAGATCGATTGGGACGCCGCGGAGGACCTCTATTTCTTGGGCGAGCGCCAGGACATTCTGGAAATTGCGGGCAATGCTGTGGAGAACGCGTGCAAATGGTGCCGCTCGCGCGTGCGGGTGCGAGCTCAAGCCGCGGGGCCGGAACGCTTCGGCCTGACCGTGGAAGACGATGGGCCGGGACTGCCGTCAGAGCAGCGCGCGGAGGTCGTCCAACGCGGGACGCGCCTTGACGAGACGGCGCCGGGCTCAGGGCTTGGTCTATCGATCATCAACGAGCTTGCACGCGCCTATGGCGGGTCGCTGACCCTGTCTGATTCCGTGATGGGCGGCTTATGCCTGAGTGCGGATCTGCCTCGCGCACAGGCCTAAATCAACTCACATTGGCAGGCTCTTAACCCGCGAGGCGATACCCTGCCTGCCCGAGATTGCGCCCTGCTGGAACCCATGGATGGCTGCCCTCTCAGACCGAAAAATGGCGGTTGTCAGGACGCTGGTCGAAGCCGCGCCTGACAAGATCGTTGGTGGTTTGCAGCAGGCGCTCGCGCAGACTGGCAACGACTCGGTCCTTGCCAGCGTCCGGCAACTGGTCGAGGCCGAAGCCAAAGATCGACTGCTGCGAAACGCGATCTTCCAACCCATCGTGCCGCTCTGCGTCGGCGACGGCTCCCTAACTGCGGGTAGCCGTGCCAGTGTCCTCCTGTTTGCACACAGATAGGCTTGCTCGGCCATGACGCAAACATAGTGAAGTTTACCGACGGTTTATAATTGCACGGAAAAGCTAAGTTTGACTTAGTGAAATTGCATAATTGCAAACTAGACGCCAGTTTGAAGCTGTGCCAAAATGCTAAGCATGGCTACGCGTTCTGATGGAAAACTAAACCGGCTCCAGCAGGAACTCCCCGAGGGTCTCCTAGCCGATGCTGGCTGGCTAGAAGCCCACGGGTATTCATCGGCGCTCCGTAGCCAGTATGTTCGTGCTGGCTGGCTCGAAAGCCCGGCGCGGCGAGTTTATCGCCGTTCGCGCACGCCGCTGACTTGGCAACAGGTGGTCGTCTCTCTCCAGACCTTGCTGGACTTGCCCTTGGCCGTTGGCGGGCGCACCGCGCTCGAACAACTGGGCTATGCGCATTACCTCTCGGCGGAAATGCAGGAGGTCCATCTCTACGGCCCAAAGCGAGCGCCGACATGGCTGGGCGATCTGCCGCTTAACGTGAAATTCCAATGGCATAACAGCCTGCGCCTGTTTCCCGGCGATGCCGATGCACCGCCAGAGCCGAGCCCCGTCATGGCCAGCGCCGCAGGGATGCACTTGCCGATCCAATATTCGAGCAAGGAACGCGCCGTGCTGGAGTTGTTGGACGAGCTGCCCGATCGTGAGAGCTTCCACCAGGTTGACGCCCTGATGGAGGGCCTGAGCGACCTCAGTCCGCGCCGCCTGCAAACCCTGTTGGAAGCGTGCGTCAGCGTGAAGGTGAAGCGGCTGTTCCTGTTCTTTGCCGACCGCCACCGTCATGCTTGGCGGTCCCGACTCGACGTGTCCCGCTTAGATCTGGGATCGGGCAAGCGCGTCCTTGCCAAAGGCGGCAAGCTCGACCCCACTTACCAGATAACCGTGCCGTCCAATCTGGTAGAGAATTGAATTCATGGCCTTTCTCGACACCTACCGGCAGCAGGTCGCACTTCTCATTCGGACCATTCCCTTCGTGGCGAAGGAAGCGGCATTCGCGCTCAAGGGCGACACGGCCATCAACCTGTTCGTACGCGACGTGCCGCGCCTGTCGGTGGACATCGACCTGACATAACTGCCCGTCGAGGACCGCACCACATCACTTACCGCAATCGACGCAGCCATGCTGCAGATCGCGGAACGGATCGAGGCTGGAATCCCCGGCGCGAAGGTCAATCCGTCCCGCTCGGCGGACTAGAAAATCGTCACGAAGCTAATCGTTCGCGCCGGAGGCGTTCAGATCAAGATCGAGATTACGCCCGTGCTGCGCGGAACGGTTTACGATCCTGTGGTGGAACCCGTGGTACCGACCGTGGAAGCAGAGTTCGGCTTTGCGGAAATGCAGGTTGTGTCCTTCGCCGACCTCTATGCGGGTAAGATCGTGGCAGCGCTCGACCGCCAGCATCCGCGCGATCTTTTCGACGTTCGCGACCTGTTGGCGCACGAAGGCATCAGCAATGAACTGCGGCGCGCTTTCCTTGTCTATCTCATCAGCCACAACCGCCCGATGGCCGAGGTCCTAGCGCCGACCCGCAAGCCACTGGCGGAGGAATTTGCACGGGGGTTTGTGGGCATGACGCAGGAACCTGTTGCACTTGCCGATCTTGAAGCTGCACGTGAGGAAATCATCGCAGCGATGGTCACAGACATGCCAGAAGCGCACCGGCATTTCCTTCTAGGTTTCAAGCGCGGAGAGCCGAACTGGGAGCTTCTCGGGATACCGGAAGCCCAGCGCTTACCTGCTGTCCTGTGGAAGCAACGGAATCTGGACCGCCTCGCGGCCAACAAGCGTTGCGACCTGGCCGATGTTCTGGAGAGGGTTCTGTTTACGTCAACGGCGGACTTGGGATCCCAGAAATAGCACCGCAGGTTGTCGCCTTTTAAGCCGGTTGCCAACCGGCGGGTTTCAGGCAAGGCTATCAGGTCAGCTACCTGCCGTTCGGGAAACCGACGCCCGTCAACAAGCGTCTGCGTTCAAACCGCCAATGCTGCTGCGGTTCGGATAAGTTCTTCCTGCGGGACCAGGATCGTGCCGCCGCGCGGCCGGTCGAGGTCTAGAATTGTCGCGAATGCCAACGACAGAAGTGCGAAGAAAGTCAGCGAAACGATCGCATGGCGCAATCCGGTAGCTTCCAGCGCATATCCCAGCACCGTGGCTCCGGCCACGCAGAACAGCGCGAGCAACTGGATGACCTCGCGCGGTAGCCGCGCCTTGCGTGCTGCGTGCCGCGCGGTCGCAAGATCGCCCGTGGTGTTCAAGGCCTCCACTAGAAGAGGACCGCGGGTGTCGGGCGGCGCGGCTTCGAGGGCCGCATAAAGGTGAGCAGAAAATCCATCGAGCCGAGCGGCGGCGGCCGTGCTGGCTCGCTCCCAGGCGGCATCGTCTGCGATCAGACTAGCTTCTGCCCGTGCTGCGGCATAGGCCGCCAATTCGGGCCGCAGAGCCTGTTGCTGCGCCGAGGTGAGCAGAGAGAGCCGGCTCGCCAGCGTCCCCAGCGCGTTTGCTTCCTCCACCACCAATTCGCGCCGCTCCTCATAGCGGCCAACGGCCAAGCTGAAAGCAAATGCCATGAGCAGCGCCAGCAGCCCGAATATCCCCGACAGGATATAGCCTTCGTCTCTATCTGCCGCTTCGGGCGAGCTACGGCGCAAGGACCGGTTGAGCTGGTTTCCCAGTACGCTGCTCAACGTCATAGTTGCAAACAGCGCCAGCGCCTCCACCCAGATCGGCGCAAGTTCAAACATCGCGGATTACCCCTGAAACAGCCCCATCTCGGTCCGACTGAAACTGGCCGACAGTGGCTGGGGGGGCACACGTTTGGCATTGCGGTAGCTGAACTGACCCGATCACTATCTTAGGCCCCTTCCGGCGGCGAAGTTGGTGTTATGGAGCAAATATCCAGATCAACGCTAACAGTTGGGCACTCGTGAATTCACCGGACAGCATAAGTCGATTTGGCGGTTTCTTATGCGGTTGAATCCATGCAACCATGAAAGTTGGAGGTTGGGCTCGGTGAAGCGTCAAGAGACTTTCATGAAGTCATAGCAAGCGCATGCCGCACCGCGACCACCACCACCTCAGCCGGCAGTGAGTTGGCATTCCACAGGTGCCATCCGCCCCTTGGAAAAACTGACATGCCCGCCCGCCCCGGCTTGCCGAAACACGGTTACCCGCCCATTGGTGAAAGTCTCTGGAGTGTCGCCACCGGCTCCATCGATCTTCTTGAGCACGACCGTGACTCCATCGGCTTCCGTGAGATAGGCCGCTCCGGTCTCAAACGCTATGCCAACGGCCTCATTTGCACAGCGATACATGCCTGGTCTCGGGCTGATATCACCGTGTGCCATCCCGGATGCCGAGAGGGGTGCAATTTTTCGCATGATAATGCTGTGCCCTTCCGGTCCGCCAAGGATCGCGGCCCCGTTGTCTGACCAGCTCACGGTGTTGAGCATCTGAAGGCTACGCAGAACGAGGCTCTCCTGGTTCATCACGGCGGGTGACAGGCACATTTTGCGGGTCGACACCAAGGGGCCAAAGCTAAGTTCAGCCTTATCGGCAGTAAAGCGACCCGTTACCGCATTGCAACCCAGCTGGCCCGAGACACGCCCTTTGTCATCAAAGGTCAAAATCAGTTGGACATTGTCCATGACACCGCGCTGATCTACATCTTCAATGAGCCATTCGCCTAGAAGGCTAAGAAGCGGCGCCGGACCGCGCATAGAATCTCCGGTGCCATCGCTGGAAACTTCGGTTGAATTTCGTGTTTCAGCCGCAGCTTGGACTGTGCCAGCCGATTGCACATTAGTCGCGGTCGGTGTGTTGTTTAAAGATGTCGGATTCGAAGCGCAGGCTGAAATAATGCTTACATAAAATAAGCCGAAAAACCGTGAGTGCGACATAATATTTATCCCGAAATCAAGACTTTTTCATTTACATAAATGGTACTCGATACTGTGCACCATATCTGTCGATATAGAATTCGGCATAACTCGAAGCTCAACCGTGCGGAGTGCGGGGTTGGCCTGTGGGGCTTCCGCCCAAGTCGGAGTACCTCTGCAACCGACGATCGCCAAAGTACGCTACTCTTGGCTTTGCTTGCCAAAACGCACGCGTGTATACCCGCAGCAACGCGCTGCTAGGGTGCCGCGTCTTCATTACTTTACAGCGTAGCCACGGCCTTCCATGCAGGCGGCTACCGCCTTTTGGAAATCGGCAAACTTCTGATTGTCCACTGCTTGCTGTTGCGCTCGCATGCTGCGAGCATGCGCTTCGGCTGCTAGGAGTTGGCGATGTTTGGCGCGATTGCGGGCACGACCATTGAATGCGCCGACGGTGGCGCCGATGGCTGCCCCTCTACCAGCATCGCCAGCAATAGCGCCAATGGCGACCCCCGTGATGGCGCCTCTCGCCGCACCGCCAATGGCCTCGCCTCCCACCGTTGCCCGCTTGTCCTGCAAAGCCTGCGCGCGATTTTGCGCGTCAGCAGCGTTGTCCTGCTGCGCCCTCAACGCTGCGGTGGCATCGAAACCAGTTTGATTTTGCGCCCAGGCGTTGCACGCAGCCGTGTCCTTTTCTTGAACGGCCACTGTTTGGCCCTTGCTTGGATAGACAACGGGCTTGTTGCTCGACGCTTGCGCATAGCTCGTCGAGCAAACTGCAAGGCCTATATAACATGAAGCAATACCAAGCGTCAGTTTTAGGAAATAGCGAGCAGAGTGAACCTTAACCTTCATGACGATCTCCTGGAAATATAAGCTAAATAGTTCTGGTATCATGAAAATTAATTCATCTGTAATAAAGGTTTTATGGAAGAGCTTGCTTCTTTATAAATTAAAGTATTGTTGATGTAGCGTTCCGCTTGTCTGGATTTTATAAATGGTCTGCGTTGTATCGGTGGGGCAACATCAGGCGTGTCGTTGTTAGACGGGAGCCCCCCTTTGATTGCAGATTCATTCGGCTTCCTGGTCCCCAAGGAGGTACCGCCAGCCTAGTCCGCCCACGGCCGCCCCCAGCATAGGAGCCAACCAGAACAGCCAAAGCTGGCCGAGCGCGTCCGTAGTTGCGAACAATGCCGTACCGGTCGAGCGCGCGGGGTTGACCGAGGTGTTGGTCACAGGGATCGAGATAAGGTGGATCAGTGTCAGCGCGAGGCCAATCGCGATTGGCGCAAACCCGGCTGGAATGGCCTTCGAGGTTGATCCCAGGATCACGATAAGGAAGCCCGCCGTCAGCACGACTTCGATCAGCAGCGCAGCTGTGAGAGAATAGCCGCCCGGCGAGAGCGCGCCGTACCCGTTCGAGGCGAAGCCGCCTGGGGCAAATTCGGGTTTGCCGCTGGCGATCACGAACAGAACCCCGCCGGCAACGACCGCACCTGCGACTTGTGCGATCCAATAGAGCAGCAGATTGCGCCACTCGAAACGATTTGCCACCGCAAGCCCAAGGGACACCGCCGGATTGAAGTGACCGCCTGATATCCCGCCAACCGCATAGGCCATCGTCAACACGGTCAACCCAAAGGCTAGCGAAACCCCCGCGAACCCAATGCCGAGTGACGGAAAGGCTGCCGCTAGAACGGCCGAGCCGCATCCGCCAAAAACAAGCCAAAATGTGCCGAAAAACTCGGCGGTTAGCTTCTTTGTCATTACGTGCGCCCCTTTTGCCCTACTTAAATTGATCGAGCAGCATACTGGCTCGGCCAGATACGGCGAACCGCGACATCAGTAGCGGAACGCCGTGGTCATTAGCATGCCAAAGCCGTCGTTGGAAAGTGAACCGCCGGTCGGGAGCAGATATTGCGTACGCCGCCAGGAGCCTTCAAGCCCTAGGCGCAGCCATGGAGCCGCCCGCCAGAATATGTTGCCCCACACGGTTTCGTTGCGGGTCTTGTCACCGGGAACCAGTTGCTCCCGGTTAGGGCTGTCGAGGCCATAGCCGAAGGTTGAATATGCCTTGCCCGACCATGCCAGCGCCACTTCGCCCCAGCCGCCGCTGGCATGGACTTCACCCCGAGTAAGCGGATTCACGCTCGCGCCAATGGCGGCGCCATAATTGCCCAAGGCCTGGCCGGTCCATACCTCTCCTTGCAGCGCAAGCCGCGAGGAAAGGCTGACCCCTCCATCGATAGAGATACCCCGAACGTGATTGGTTCGCACATCAAAGGGAGCAGAAAGGCCGTAGAATTTGCGGAACTCGCCATAGACGGCCGAAATACCAAATTCCCACATTGATCGATCCAACAGGCTCGACCAGCCATCAGGCGCGTGCGTCACCACCAATCGTGTTTCTAGATTGGGGATGCCATTGTCTTCCGTCCGGTCGGTCAGATCCTTGGAAACAAAAGTCGAAATAGGATCAGACAGTGCCACGGCTGCCTCGAAGTTTGTGCCGCCGCCAAGGGGCGCGCGCCATTCTGTTCGCAGCTGGGCGCGCGGTGAATTGGCGGGGTTCCCGGAAAAATACAGTGCCGAAACGCTATCTACGACATCGGGCTGGCGCGGACTGAACAATTCAAACATGAGACCCGCTGAAAACGTCCAGCGGCCGTTGCTTGCCGAACCATAGCCGAACAGCGGCTGGAAGCCGTAACTCGCGTTGAGCAGGCTGCCATTATAGAAAGTAAACATCGTTCGAGCCGATACTGTCCAGTCGTCACCAGCTGGAATATCGATGCCGAGCGAAATGCGGCTGTACTGGGCGGTGATGTCGAGAACGTTGTCACGCCTGGTCACGTCTGGCGGCGCGAGGAAGAACACTGAACCCGCCGGCCCGACAGTCCGCCGCGCAGACGCCAGCGTATTCAGCGTGAAGGCACCGCCAAGCATCACATCGGCATTACCGATATGCACGACATGCTCGGGTGCTTTCATTGACGCAGGACTGGACGCCACAGCTACCGTTTCCGCAGCGACCATGACCGGGGGAGAAACCTCCGAGGCGACAGGTGCGGGTCTTGCCTCGCCGACGACAAGCCCTCGCAGTTCAGCGATTGCCTTGCCCTGCGCATCGAGCTGCGCCTGCTGGGCTGCGATCTGCCGTTGCAGGTCCGCAACCAATGCTTCCTGATCCGTCGTCGCCGCCGCCGCGGCAGTCGGCAAGGCCGCCAGCGCCGCCACCAAGATCAAACGGCGTTTCACGGCCTTGCTGCGTCAAGATGGAAGATCGGCACACCTTCCTTGATCGTTTCAAGGACCTTGATCGACTTGATCGAGGTTGGCGCAACCTTGAGCGGATTTGCATCGAGAATGACCAGGTCGGCGAGCTTTCCGACTTCGAGCGTGCCCTTGGTCTTCTCTTCATGGACCTGATAGGCGCTGTAAGCTGTCACAGCCCGCAAGCCTTGATAGGGGGTCAAACGCTCATCGGGACCAATGACGGCTCCGCTTCCGGCGGCGATCCGGTTCACAGCAGCATCGACGATGCCTAGAATAGACGGCGATGGTGAAACCGGAGCATCGTGGCTGAGCGTGAACGGCAGGCCTTCCTTTACGAACGTACCGCCACCTGCAGCCTTCGCCGCGCGGTCAGCGCCCCAGAAATGGACCACAAAGTCGCCCGCCGTAGGGATTGATGCCGCAAGGAACGTCGGAATAGCGCCATAAGCGCGCATTTTTGCGATCTGGTCCGGCCGCAAATACGTTGCATGGATGAACACTGGACGATGGTCGCGCATGCCATATTTCTTGACCGCCAGTTCGATGGCACGGAGCGCCTGATCGGCCGCCGCGTCACCGTTCATGTGCATGTTGATCTGGACGTCCGAGGTCCACAAGCGGTCAAACGCTGCATTCAACACAGCATCGGGAATCTGTTCATAGCCACGATAGACGCCGGTCTTGCCGGGCGGGTTGTTGGTGAAAGGCTCGGTAAACCACGCCGTGTCGACGCTCCCGTCCAGCCAGAATTTGACCCCACCCATGCGGACGCGGTTGATATAGCGGGGATCGCCATCGACGCGCGTATCCAGTTTCACGCGTCCAGCGGCCGCGTCGGCCCGCACTTCGTTGGCCTGCGCCAGCATCGGATCAAGGATGGTGTTCTTGGCGCAGACGTAAAGGTCAATCGGCAGGAGCTTCTTGGCGATTGCATTGCGCAGGATGGCCATGTCGTCATTGCCAATGCCAATGCCGCAATCTTGCGCCGACGTCTGGCCCATGCTGGCCCAAGCCCGTGCACCGCCTGTGATGACATCGTCGGCCAATTTTCCTTCGAAGGGGGGACGCTTCTCGCGCACCATGTTCAGCGCGGTTTCCTCCATCGGGCCTGCCAGCGCTTTGCCATCGGCCTTGCGCGCAAACGTTCCGCCCACCGGGTCGGCAGTTGAAGCACCAACGCCCGCAATAGCGAACAGCGCGGAGTTTCCGGCGCCAAGATGACCTGAACCGTCAACGATCATCACCGGTGTTTTTGCCGAGATCGTATCGAGCTCTTCAACTGTCGGCGTGCGATTTTCTTTCATCTTCTTGGCTGAATAGCCAAAGCCAACGATCCATGCGCCCGCCGGCACCTGAGGCGCGTGCGTTTTCATGCGCGCAATAAGATCGGGAATGTCGGGAGTGCCGACCAGATCTGCGTCGATCAAGTTCTTGCCGAACGCAACCATATGGCCGTGACTGTCAATGAAGCCCGGCAGCAAGGTCTTGCCGCCAAGATCCACAGTGTGCTGGGCCGAAGGTGCTGACGCGCGCGGACCGGCATAACTGATGCGGCCATGGTCTACGGCAAGAGCTTCCACGTAGGCAGGCTCATTGCCTGCCATCGTCAGAATATCGCCATGTACATAAAGTGTGTCGGCGGATTGCGCCGCAGCAACTGCCACTGCGAGTTTGGGCGGCTCAATGTTTGCCGCACAAGCGGTCAGCAGTGCCAACGGTGCGAGTGCCGCAAACCGATAAAGTGGCATGGCCAATCCCCTTCGCCCGAACCATCTCGGACTCATGATTGGGATATATTCAAAAAGAAAGCGATTACTTATTTCATGATCTCGGCACGATCAGATGCGCGCGCGATCCTCGAAGTACGGCGCGAGGTAGTTGCAGACCACGGCCTTGGCTTCATCCACCCACGCTGCATCGTCCGCCGCTTCCTCGTGAAGCAGGAGGTCCAGAACAGCCATTCCCACCTCGATCGCCACGCGCCCAACCCTTGCCGCGGTCACGGCGTCGACGCTTGCCCGGGCGATCAGCATATCCGCGACGAGCGTGCCCGACTCGACGGATTCGGCGCGGTCGTAAAATTGAAGCTCCGGACAAACTTTCATGGCGATCCGCATGGCGGCTGCGCCAGCCGCAGCCTGGCGGCGCTCCGCAGCGACATCAATGGTCTTGCAGACGGTTTCGCGCCACGGCATCCCGTCGTGGATTTGATCGACGAGGTGCGTCAATGCTTCCGTCCAGCGCCGTGACATCCGCTCGTGGAGCGCAACTAGGATCGCCTGCTTGTTTGCGAAGTACTTGTAGAGCGTTGCGATGTTGACGCCAGCGGCTTCGGCGATGTGATTTGTGGTGAGGGCCTCGTATCCCCTCGCTTCAAGCACGTCCGCAGTGGCGTCGATGATCCGATCGACGGTGCCCTTGCCTTTGCGGCCCACCGGCGCGTTTCGCAGGTGACTATCCGCCCTATGCATCATGTGTTCTCTCGTCCTGCCTCTATGCCAAATACCAATACTATGATCGCGGCGACCATGTTTAGCCTCCGTTTACCCGAGCGTTTCTGAGCGACCGGACATAGGAACCATTGTTGAGCGCCAGATATTCTAAG
>CAIOSI010000003.1 GCA_903860975.1 uncultured Alphaproteobacteria bacterium | reverse complement strand
CGGCTGGCGGATGCTGCCGATCCATTTTGGTCCCTGGCAGACGGTCTACGGCTGGTTCCGGGAACTGGCGCGCCGCTTCTTGTTCCAGACCATCCATGACTTGGCCGTGATGGTGGACCGCGAGCGGGCCGGGCGCGAAGCCAGCCCCTCGGCGGGGGTGATCGACAGCCAGTCCGTGAAGGCCCCGGCCGCTGGCGGGACAAGAGGTTACGACGCCGGCAAGAAGGTCGTCGGGCGCAAGCGGCACATCGCCGTCGACACCGACGGACGGTTGTTGATGGTTCATCTGACGCCCGCCGACATCTCCGACAGCGCTGGCGCCCAGGTGATCTTGGACGGCATCCGCAAGCGCTGGCCATGGGTGAAGCATCTGTTCGCCGACGGGGCCTACGACCGGCTGCAGCTGATGGACAAGGCCGCCTAACTCGACTTCGTCATCGAAGTGATCCGCCGGTCCGACGACCAGAAGGGCTTCCAGGTCCTGCCCCGCCGCTGGGTCGTCGAACGCACCTTCGGATGGATGACCCGCTGGCGGCGACGGGTCCGCGACTACGAGGCGCGCCTCAACGTCTCCGAGGCCATGATCCTCGTGGCCATGGGCGGCAATCTAATGCGCCGAAACGCTCACCCGTGATTTTCCAAACGGACTCTCAGCGTCAGCCTTGGAGCCGGGATTACGAAAAGGCCCGCCTGGGGATGATCGTCTGCCAGGCTCAGTTGATGCTCACAGCCGCGTTTGCTGACCGTGACGCCGCCCTGGCCGCGCCAGGCAAGGCACGTCTCGTTCCGCGCAACGCCGAGCCCGCCGAAAAGCCCATTGCGGCCGCGCCAGCCTGCGCGGCGACCACCCTGGTCTTTATTGGACTGTGGCAGAGCGCACGCGAAACAACGATGGCGTAGAGACCGTCCCGGCTAAAGATCAAGTCTAGACCAACCGGCTCCGTTTACGGGCCGCACCGATGAAGCTGGCGAAAAGCGGGTGCGGATCGAACGGGCGGCTTTTGAGTTCTGGGTGGAACTGAACGCCAACAAACCAGGGGTGGTCCACGCGCTCACACAACTCAGGTAGGACGCCATCAGGCGACAGGCCAGTGAACTTCAGGCCGGTGCCCTCGATAGCATCACGGTAGGCAATATTGACTTCGTAACGATGTCGGTGGCGCTCAAAGATCGATGAACCGCCATAGATCTCAGCAACCCGGCTGCCAGGCGCCAAAATCGCTTCGTAGGCACCGCAACGCATCGTGCCACCAAGTTCGCCGCCTTCCTCGCGTGTTTCTTTCGCATTGCCGCGGACCCATTCTGTCATCAGGCCGACGATAGGCTCAGACGTAGGCCCGAACTCTGTCGAGGAAGCCTGGCGGATACCCGCTAAATTCCGGGCGGCCTCGATCATCGCCATCTGCATTCCAAAGCAGATTCCGAAATAAGGAATCTCATGCTCCCGGGCAAACTTTACGGCGCGTATCATTCCTTCCGATCCGCGCTCGCCGAAGGCGCCTGGAACCAGGACGCCATGCACGCCGGTTAGGCGTTCGCCGATCATCCGCTCGTCGTTCTCGAAGGCCTCTCCCTCGACCCAATCGAATTTGACCCGGACGTTGTTGGCAACGCCGCCGTGCGTCAGCGCCTCAATCAAGGATTTATAGGCGTCCGTAAGGGCGGTGTACTTGCCAACGATGGCGATGTTTACCTCGCCATCTGGATGATCGAGCGTGTTGGAAATCGCTTCCCAGCGGGAAAGATCTGGCGCAGGCGCCGTGTCCTTCAAGCCGAAGACATCGAGCACCTCCGCGTCGAGACCTTGCTCGTGATAGTCCAGCGGCACGGCGTAGATGTTGGTGCTGTCCATGGCCTGGATGACGGCGCTCGGGCGCACATTACAGAACAGACCAAGCTTCTTACGCTCACTGTCGGGGATCGGCATTTCGCAGCGGCAGAGCAAAATATCCGGCTGGATACCGATCGAACGCAACTCCTTGACTGAGTGCTGGGTTGGTTTGGTCTTCATCTCGCCAGCCGTCTTGATAAACGGCAGCAAGGTCAGGTGGATGAAGCAGGCATGACCGCGGGGCAGCTCCTGTCCAAGCTGACGGATCGCCTCAAAAAACGGCAAGCCTTCGATGTCGCCAACTGTTCCGCCGACCTCCACGAGCACAAAGTCGACGCCTACGCCTGGGTCCGCCAAAACGAAATCTTTGATCTCCCCCGTGACGTGGGGGATCACCTGGACGGTCGCGCCGAGATAGTCTCCACGGCGCTCCTTCTCGATAATCGTCTTGTAGATCTGACCCGTGGTGATGTTGTCGTTCTTCGTCGCGTTTACGCCGGTGAACCGCTCATAGTGACCCAGATCAAGATCGGTTTCGGCGCCATCGTCCGTTACGAAAACTTCGCCGTGCTGATAGGGGCTCATGGTCCCAGGATCGACGTTCAGATAGGGGTCGAGCTTGCGCAGGCGCACGCCATAGCCCCTCGCCTGCAGCAGCGCGCCTAGAGCCGCAGACGCGAGCCCCTTGCCTAGGGACGAGACCACGCCGCCGGTGATGAAAATGTACCGCGCCATGGGCGTTCAGACTAGCCGTGATTCGGGGCGTTGCCGCCCTACCCGAATTGACTCGTCCCCTGCTTTTTGGGCGGCCACTACTTCTGCGGCGCAGCAGGAGACGGCGCCGCTGGAGCTCCATTGAGGAAGGGATTGTTAATTTGCGGCGCCGGGGCCTGCAGCGGCGCGGGTGCGCTCAGTGGACCACCCGGCTGAGCGGTACCCGCCGGCGGCTGCGGCGCCTTCTGCTGGTTCAACAGAGCCGGATCAACTGAATCGATCTTCAGCCGATCGACGACCGACGAAGCGCCCTTCTCGCGGCCTGCCAAGATGGTCAGCAGCAAACTTATGATGAAGAAGCTGGCACCCAAAATCCAAGTCGTACGCGTTAGCAGGTCGCCGGCGCCACGCACCGACATCATACCCGAAGGGCTGCCGCCCCCAACGAAGCCACCGCCTTCAGAACGCTGCAAAAGTACAACGGCCACAAGGGCGAGGCTTACGGTGATCTGGGCGGCGAGCAGGATGCCAATCAGCATGAGTCTTCTATAGTCCGATGCGCGTAGCCGCCCAGCCCTCCACCGAAATGAAGGACAAGGCGGCGAAATGAAGCGCGGGCTCTATCACCGAGCCCGCCGCAAGGCCATAGCTAGGACGTCACGGCCCTCAGGCAAGCGTTTGTTCACGCCCCATGAGTTCCGAAACCAGCGACCGGACAATCCTAGATGTTGAGCGGTTGCGGCTTTCGCCGATCGCCGACGATGATACCGAGCTCATTTTCCCGCTGATGCGCCAGGCTGGGACGATGGCATTTTGGGACATGCCTGAAAGCGATGACCCTGAACTGAACACAGCCATCGTCGAAGGCCAAATCAAAGAGATGGCCAGCGGACAGACCATCTGCCGGGCGGTGTGCGGGCTCATCGTCGATCAAAGCCTGGGGCTTTGCGATCTTCCGGAGATCGATTGGCGTCACCATCGCGCAGACGTCGGCTTCGTTTTTTGCCCCCCGTCTGGGGCCACGATTGTAGCTTTGATGCCGTACAGGCGGCGGTCACCCAGGCCTAGCCCAGGGGACGGTGCGGGCTGCTGGCACGCACCCATCCGGGAAACCAGCGCTCCGGAGGTTTGCTGGTGAAGCTTGGATTTCTGGAAGAAGGCGTGCTGCGGGTTCACGTCCTACGACATGCTGAGCGCCGTGACTGGCACGTATTCGGTCTCTTCCGCTGGCGCCGTTGAGGCTAGACAGCCTCGATGATCCCCAAGAAGTCCGTCGCCTTCAAAGATGCACCGCCAACCAGAGCGCCACCCACTTCTGCGGCATGAAGAATTTCCGCGGCGTTGGAGGGCTTTACCGATCCGCCATAGAGTATCAACGGTGAAGACCCGTCGGTGCCGAAGACATCGCCAAGCGTCGCACGGATCGCCAAGTGCATCTCCTCGATCTCAGAGAGAGTTGGCGTCAGGCCAGTACCGATCGCCCAAATTGGCTCATAGGCCACCGAAAACACGCGACCCGCGAGCGTCGCTGGCAAGGAGCCCCTGATCTGCGCGGTCACAACGCTTAAGGCATCGCCCGCCTTTCGCTGATCGAGTGTTTCGCCAACGCATACGATGGGCTCGAGCCCGCCGCGCAGCGCTGCGCCGACCTTGGCGGCAACCCGGTCATCGGTTTCTCCGTACGCGGCCCTGCGTTCAGAGTGACCGAGGATCACCATGACGGCGCCAGCTTCGGCCAGCATTTCGGCAGAAATGTCACCTGTGAAGGGGCCGGCGACTTCCGGGTGACAATCCTGACCTCCGATCAACACCTGAGAGTTCAGTAAGGCCTGACGCATCGGACCCACCAGGGTCGAAGGCGGACAGATCGCGACACGCACGCTCTTCCCGCTTAGCGCCGCAGCTAAGGTGCGAGCCTCCTCAAGGGCCGCCAAAGAACCGTTCATCTTCCAGTTTCCGGCGATCAAGGGTCTAGGAATTGTCATATTGCCTCGCTTTTGTCGTCCAAACGGCGGTTAAGGCACGGCGAGCCTCGTGTCACGCGCTTGCAGGGCGGGAGCGGCCTCCACTATACGGACGCCTACGCCTGCGTCCCGGTCGCGGCCCCTGAAAGGGATTCAATGCTTTCTGCTATTCGCACCTTCGCGAAATCCAAGGCCGCTATGGTCCTCTTTGGTCTCCTGATCGTCAGCTTCGCGGTGTTCGGGATTGGAAACCGCGATCTCCTACGCCCCCGGATCAGCAATGACGTGATCACGGCAGGATCGCGCTCCATCAGTCCGGCTGACTACAAGCGCGCGTTCGAAGGCTTCAAGAGCCAGGTCGAACAGCAGGTCCACCAACAGATCACCCCCGAACTCGCCGCCCAAAACGGACTTGACCGGCGGGTCACTGAAGGGCTCGCCATGCGAGAGGCCTACGCTGAATTGTTGGCAAACATCGGAATTCGGCCGGCGGACAAGTTGATCGGGGCAGAGATTCAAAAAATCCCCGCCTTCTTTGACCAGGTATCCGGCCGCTTCGATAAAGCGACCTATACGCGCAAGCTGGCCGATAATAACCTTACGGCCACGGCCTTCGAAAAGAACCTGCGGGACCAGATCACCGAGCAGCACGCAGTCACGGGTTTGATTTCAGGTCTTGAAGCCCCGCGCGCTTACGCCGCGATTGCAGCGATCTACACGCTCGAGAGCCGCGACGTGGGATACTTCGCCATCGAACCTGCCAGCGTACCGAAACCGCCTGCGCCCACCGACGCGCAGCTTACCGAACTGATGAAGGAAAACGCCGCACGATTGACACGGCCCGAATTCCGCACCCTGACGGTTGTCCGCTTCACGCCATCGCAAGTGACAACCACTGCGCCGATCGATCCAGCGGAGCTCAAGAAGCGCTTCGACTTCCGTAAGGACACGCTTTCGTCGCCCGAGACGCGCACGGTTGTCCAAATCTCAGCGAAGGATCCAGCTGCCGCAATCAAGATCGCCCAAGGTTTGGCCAAGGGTACGGACCCGACACTTGTCGCCAAGGACGCAGGCGTTGAGGCGATCACCTATCCGAACAAGCCTCAAGCCGCGATCCCCGACAAAAAAGTCGCTGCAGCCGCTTTTGCGACACCCGCGGGCCAGGTTGCCACCGTCAAGGGCGACCTTGGCATTGCCGTGGTGAAAGTGCTGTCGGTGACACCAGGCCATGCCGTGACCCTCGAACAAGTTCGCCCAGCTATCGAAGCTGAAATCCGCAAAGATCAGGCGGCAGAGAAAGTCTACGCCCTTACCCAAGCCTATGATGATGCCCACCAGGGCGGTGCCAACCTCGTCGCAGCGGCCGCCAAGGCTGGCGTTGCGGTCGTGACCATGGGCCCGCTATCACAGGGCGGTCGTGACATGCAAAACCAACCTGTCCCTGGTCTCACGCCCAAGGTCGTGCAGGCCGCCTGGGCGCTGCCCGCCGGTGGCGAGAGTGAGGTCGAGGACGAAGGAAATGGTGAGTCTTTTGCTGTCCGCGTTGAAAAAATTACCCCGCCGGCAATGCCGCCCCTGGCCGAAATCCGGCCAATGCTGGCCAACGCCTGGACGCAACGTGAATTGGTAAAGGCCATGCAGGCTCGTGCCGACGGTTTCGCCGCCCGGCTGAAGAAAGGCGAAAGCCTAGAAGCGGTCGCGGCCGCCGCGGGCGCCAGCGTTACGCAGGTCCCGGGAATCGACCGTCAAACCGCCCAGAAGAACATCGCCCTTTCACAGGACATGTTGGGGAAGGTGTTCACCACGCGCCCCGGCGAGGTGTTCACGGCCCAGAACAATCATTTCGGGTTGGTGGTTGGCAAGCTGGAAGCGGTGCATACCAGTGACGCTGTTGAACTGGCGCGTTCGGCCGAACAAATCCGCCCGCAGATGACCAAAGGCTTCTACACCGAGATGAACGAGGCAGCTCACCTGGCGGCTCGCCATGCGGTAAAAGTCACCATCGACGCCAACCGTGCGCGTGAAGCCATTGGTCTAGCGCCAATCGATCCGAAGGCCGACGCCAAGCCCGTGTCGGGCAAGCCTGCGCTGGCGAAATGAGGGTTGAGCCTGAGTATTCCGCTTTCGAGCCGGCATACCAGGCGGGGGCCGCGCAGCTCGTCTGGACCCGGCTGATCGATGATCTGGAGACACCGGTTTCCGCTTATCTGAAGATCGGCCACGGGCGGCCCTATGCCTTCCTGTTCGAGAGCGTCGAAGGGGGCGCGTTCCGAGCGCGTTATTCGATCATCACCCTCAACCCAGACCTTGTCTGGCGATGTCGTGGTGATCAGGCCGAGTTGGCTTTCGGCGATGAAATCGCGGCTGGACGGTTCACGCTTCAGCCCGGCGGCGCGCTCGACAGCTTGCGCGACCTCGTTGCTGCCTCGCGGATCGAACTGCCGGCCGGGTTGCCGCCGCCGTCGGCTGGCCTGTTCGGCGCTATCGGCTACGATATGATCCGGCTGGTCGAGCACCTACCCCATGTCAATCCAGATCCGCTGAACCTGCCTGACGGCGTCATGACGCGCCCCTCGATCGTGGCGATCTTCGACGCAATTGCCCAAGAGATCATCCTCGTCACTCCCGTGCGGCCTGACGCGGTTTCGGCGGAGGCTGCCTACGAAGCCGCTCAGGAACGCCTGAAGGCCGTCATGGCCGATTTAAAGCGACCGACGCCCACATTGACGGGCGCTGGCATCCTTGAGCCGGACGCTTTTACCTCACCGATCAGCCGGGAGCGGTATTGTGAGATCGTGGAGACGGCAAAGGACTATGTTCGAGCCGGTGATGTCTTCCAGGTCGTGCCAAGCCACCGCTTCCGCAGCCCCTTTCACCGCGACCCCTTCTCCCTGTACCGCTCACTGCGGCGAACGAACCCCTCACCGTTCCTGTTCTATCTGAACTTTGGCGACTTCCAGTTGGCCGGCTCCTCGCCCGAAATCCTCGTTCGCCTGCGAGACGGCAAGATCACCATCCGTCCGATCGCTGGTACCCGTCCGCGGGGCGCAACGCCCGCCGAGGACGCCGCGCTGGAACAGGAGTTGGTTGCAGATCCGAAAGAACGAGCTGAGCACCTGATGCTGCTCGATCTCGGACGCAACGATGTCGGTCGGGTCGCAATGCTGAAGGCGCATGGGGCGAATACTCCGCCTCAGACGCCCCAAGTCCGCAAGGCCTCACCACGCGTTCGCGTAACCGCAAGCTTCTTCGTCGAACGCTACAGCCACGTCATGCACCTGGTTTCCAACGTTGAGGGAGACGCGCCAGAGGGACTAGACCCGGTTGATGTGGTCATGGCCGCCCTGCCCGCTGGCACACTCTCTGGCGCACCGAAGGTTCGGGCGATGGAGATCATTGACGAACTTGAGATCGAAAAGCGGGGCCTGGGATACGCTGGCGGCGTGGGCTATTTCGGTTGCGACGGTTCGGTCGACACCTGCATCGTGCTGCGCACAGCGCTGTTTAAGGACGGGATCATGTACGTCCAGGCCGGCGGTGGCGTGGTGGCGGATTCCGATCCCAATGCTGAATATGAAGAGACCCAGCATAAGGCGCGGGCGCTTCGGCGGGCTGCGGAGGAAAGCTGGCGGTTCGTTTGAGCTAGAGCGATGCGCGCTGGGGCGCGACGTGTTCGCTTATGACCGGCGGCGCCATGATCATAGCGCCGGCGAAGCTGAGCGCGGCAATGGCCAATAGCGCCGCTGCCCCGAGCACCGGCCCTACCGGCTCTCGTTGCTGAGTCGGCTCCAGGAACGCCCAAGCTTGGGCCAACGCGATGGAATCAAGTGCAGAAGAGGCAGCCATCCTCAAAGGATCAGCTCATATCTTGCCGCGTGCAATCGAAGACACGATCTTGGCGACGGGGCGCATCGCGGTCATTGCGCGGTGCAATATGGCCCCGTCCAGCGCACATGACTGGTTTGGACTGAAATCCAATAGAAGGCGTTCCGCCCCGTGCCACCGACCCCGCCACGATCAGTCCTGGTTCTGCAAGGCGGCGGCGCCTTGGGTGCCTATCAGGCCGGCGTATTTCAGGCGCTCAGCCAAGCGGGCTCGGAGCCCACATGGGTGGCGGGCATATCAATCGGAGCGATCAACGCTGCGATCATAGCAGGCAACGCCCCTTGCGATCGATTGGCGCGTCTTGAAGAATTCTGGACCCTGGTGACTTCTGGGTGGCCTTTCCAACAGCCGAGTACGAGCGACACCCTGCGTGCAGCCGCAGGGGATGCCAGCATCAGCTGGGCGATGACGAAGGGCGTGCCGGGGTTTTTCACGCCTCGGCCAATTTCGCCGCTTCTGCAGCCTGGAGGCGGTCCCCAGGGGCTTAGTTTTTACGATTCCAGCCCGCTAAGGACCACGCTTGAGCGGCTTGTCGACTTTGACAGGATCAATGCAGGCGAGACACGGCTCAGCGTCGGCGCAGTCAATATTCGGACCGGCAATTTTGTCTATTTCGACAACGTCCATCAGAAACTCGGGCCAGAGCACATCATGGCATCGGGCGCGCTTCCACCCGGCTTGCCGCCCATCGAGATTGCCGGCGAGTGGTATTGGGACGGCGGAATAGTTTCCTATACACCGCTGGAATATGTGCTCGACCAGAACACGACGCAGGATCTGGTCATCTACCAAGTCGACCTATTCAACGCACGCGGACCAATGCCTCGGTCCATGCAAGAGGCCGCCGAACGCGAAAAGGACATCCGGTTTTCTAGCCGCACCCGGCTGAATACGGACGCCAACCTGAGGATCCACCGCCTGAAATCCAGTTTGGCCGCTGTCTTGAAGACCTTGCCGCCGGAACACCTGAGTGATCCAGATGTTCAGTTCCTTGCCGAATTCGCAGAAGAAAATTCAGTCATCGTCGTTCAACTGATCTACCGAGATCGTCCCTACGAAGGCGCGTTCAAGGACGTCGAATTTTCTCGCCGAACAAAGCTAGACCATTGGGCGTCAGGCGTCGCCGACGGAGAAAAGGCCCTGCGACGCAAGCAAATCCATCCGGTTGACCCCGCACCCGGCGGCACCCTAAGCGTCGACCCGGGCCTCGAACTTCCAACCTCCGAGCTGCCCAAGGACCTTCACAGATGATCCTGAAGTCAAAAACTGCCGTCATTACCGGCTCCACCAGCGGCATCGGTTTGGCGATCGCTCGCGCCATGGCTGCTGAGGGTGCCAACGTCGTTATCAACGGTTTCGGGAAGCCCGAAGACATCGAAAAGGAACGCGCCTCCATTGAGGCCGACTTTGGCAGCAAGGCCATTTATTCCCCGGCCGACATGACGAGGCCTGCCGAGATTGCGGCCATGATCGCACTGGCCGAGACGACCTTTGGATCTGTCGACATATTGGTCAACAACGCGGGCATCCAGTTCGTCTCGCCCGTGGAGGATTTTCCCGTCGGAAAATGGGATCAGATCCTGGCGATCAATCTGTCATCGGCCTTCCATGCAATTCGCGCTTCTGTGCCGGGCATGAAGCAACGTGGCTGGGGCCGTATCATCTCGACGGCATCGGCCCACAGCCTTGTCGCCTCGCCGTTCAAGTCGGCTTATGTCGCGGCAAAGCATGGCATCGTGGGCCTAACGAAGACCGTGGCCCTGGAACTCGCTATCCATGGCGTGACGGTCAACTGCATCAGCCCCGGTTATGTCTGGACGCCGCTGGTCGAGAACCAAATCCCTGACACGATGAAGGCCCGCGGGCTCACGCGCGAAGAGGTGATCAACGACGTGCTATTGGACAGCCAACCGACCAAACAATTCGTCACCGTTGACGAGGTGGCGGCCATCGCAATCTTCCTCTGCGGAGATGCGGCCAAGCAGATCACCGGGGCCAATCTGTCGGTGGACGGCGGCTGGACAGCGGAATAAGGCTCATCGCGGCATGATCCTCGTCATCGATAACTACGACAGTTTTACCTACAATCTCGTTCATTACCTGAATGAGCTGGGCGCGGAGACGCATGTCGTGCGCAACGATGCGCTGACGGTGATAGAAGCGCTCGGAATGAAGCCGCAGGGCGTTCTGTTGTCGCCGGGTCCTAAGACACCCAACGATGCCGGTATCTGCTTGGCCCTGCTTGAGGCCGCACCTGTCGAACTCCCGATCCTTGGTGTCTGCCTGGGTCATCAGGCCATCGGTCAGGCTTTTGGCGGACAGGTGGTTCATGCAAAGGCCTTGATGCACGGCAAGACGAGCTTGATCCACCATCAGGGCAAGGGCGTCTTCGCCGGGTTGAAAAATCCCTATACGGCGACGCGCTATCACAGCCTCTCAGTAGAGAGGAACGGGCTTTCCCCCGAGCTGGAGATCACTGCCTGGACGGATGACGGCGAGATCATGGGTGTTCAGCACAGGACGCGGCCGATCCACGGGGTGCAGTTTCACCCTGAATCAATCGCCACAGAATGTGGCTACGAACTCCTGGCCAACTTCCTAGAGATTGCCGGCGTGAGGCGCCTGGCGGAAGTCTGACGCACCTAAATGTCTGACACCTTTAAGCCCCTGCTCAGCCTGCTTGCCGATGGCGGCACGCTGTCTGAGGACAATGCCGGAGACTTTTTCGCGGCCTGCTTACGCGGCGAGCCGACGCCGGCCCAAGTCGGTGCTGCGCTAACCGCCATGCGTATGCGCGGCGAGACCTTGGGCGAGATTGTCGCCTGTGCGCGCGCTATGCGCAGGGCCGCCGTTCAGATCGAGCCGCCGTATCCAACCCTTGATGTCTGCGGGACCGGCGGCGACGGATTACACACTCTGAACATCTCCACGGCGGTTGGCTTCGTTGTGGCCGGCGCTGGATTGAAGGTTTCGAAGCACGGTAATCGCGCCTTGTCCTCGAAGTCGGGTACGGCAGACGTTCTGATCGAACTTGGCGTTGACATCGCCATGACAACGCATCGGCAATTGCAGGCTCTAGATGAAGCGGGCATCTGCTTCATGTTTGCGCCGGCCCATCACGGTTCGATGCGTCACGTTTCGCCGATCCGCGCCGAGCTTGGATTTCGCACAATATTCAATCTCCTGGGCCCTCTAACAAATCCGGCGGGCGCAGAACGCCAGGTCGTCGGCGTCTACGCTGAGCGTTGGGTGGGGGCCCCTGGCGGAAGCATTGAAGGCGCTGGGATCTGAACGGGCCTGGGTGGTTCACGGCTCAGGCCTTGATGAGATGACAACAACAGGCGAAACGCGCGTTGCAGAACTTCGTGACGGCCAGGTCCGCCTGTTTACGGTAACGCCCGAGGCCGTCGGTTTACCGCGGGTTGGCCTGGCGGACCTGACAGGCGGGACGCCGAAGGACAACGCCAAGGCGCTGATAGGCCTCCTAGCCGGCGAAAAGGGACCTTATCGCGACATCGTCATGCTGAACGCTGCGGCCGCCCTTCTCGTGGGCGAAAAGGTGGAAACCCTGCGTGAGGGCGTTGAAATGGCGGGCGAGGTCATCGACGATGGCAGAGCAAAAGGGTCGCTCGACAGGCTTGTGAATTTGGCCGGCGCATGAGTGATATTCTGGAGGAAATCGCGACCTATAAGCGCCAGGACGTGAGGCGCCGAAAGGTTGATCGACCTCTAGCGGCGATCGACGCGGAAGCCCGCCAGGCTTCGGCACCCCGCGGATTTCGAGCCGCGCTGGAGCGGGCCCATGGACCGGGGCGCCTTGCCCTAATCGCCGAGATAAAAAAGGCATCCCCCTCCAAAGGCCTGATCCGGGAGGATTTTGATCCGCCCGAACTTGCCAAGGCCTATGAGACTGGCGGAGCGGCCTGCCTGTCGGTGCTGACGGACGCCCCAAGCTTCCAAGGCGCAGATGGCTATCTCGTCGCTGCGCGAGCCGCCTGTCGCCTGCCATGCATCCGCAAAGACTTTCTGGTCGATGTTTGGCAGGTGGCCGAGAGCCGCGCTCTAGGCGCAGATGCGATCCTCGTGATCCTAGCGATGGTCGACAATGTCTTGGCGGCCGACCTGATCGAGGCGGCCCGCGATTACGGCATGGATGTCCTGGTCGAAACCCATAACGCCGAAGAGATGGCGCGCGCAGGCAGCCTTGGAGCCGACCTGGTCGGGGTCAACAATCGCAACCTGCGCACCTTCGAGGTCGATCTGGCGGTCACAGAGCGCCTGGCGAAGGCTGCGCCATCGGACGCACTTCTGGTCACCGAAAGCGGCATTTTCACGCCGGCCGATACGAGGCGATTGGAATTGTCCGGAGCAACCGCAATGCTGGTCGGCGAAAGCTTGATGCGGCAAGCCGACGTCGCCGAAGCGACCAGGACCTTGCTGGGGCCCTGAGTCGCTCTAGGCTAAACCCCAAGCCGCAAATTCCCGTGCAATTTCCGTGACGAGCGCCGTAACTTGACATTAATGCGGAACGTCTAGAGAACATCGACAACGTTTGCGCTTTGTTCTCAAGGTGCTTTGCTCGAGGTTCACTCCGATGCTCACCCGCAAGCAACACGAACTGCTGATGTTCATCCATGAACGGATCAAGGAAAGCGGCGTATCTCCCTCGTTCGATGAAATGAAGGAGGCTCTGGACCTCGCGTCAAAGTCCGGTATCCACCGGCTCATTACGGCGCTCGAGGAGCGTGGCTTCCTCCGCCGACTGCCCCATCGCGCCCGTGCCCTAGAGGTCGTCAAGCTACCACAGCAAGCCACCATGGCAGCGCCACCCAAAGGGCGTGCGCCATTTAAACCGCAGCTCGTCGATGGCAGCGCCTCTGTGCCGCCCGCGGCCAACGATACGCGTGAGTTGCCGATCCTTGGCCGAATTGCCGCCGGCACACCGATCGCGGCGATCCAGCAGGAGCGAGACCGGATTCCCGTGCCTGAGAGCATGTTGGGCGCCGGTGAGCACTTCGTCCTAGAGATCCAGGGCGACTCAATGATCAACGCCGGAATCCTCGACGGAGACTTCGTTGTGATTCGGCGCGGTGACACGGCGACCTCAGGGGACATCGTGGTTGCATTGGTTATGGGAGAAGAGGCGACGCTTAAGCGCCTGCGTCGAAAGGGTGCCTCGATCGCTTTGGAGGCCGCAAATCCCGCCTATGAAACCCTTATTTTTGGACCAGATCAGGTGGCCGTCCAGGGTAAACTCGTGGGGCTGATCAGGCGCTACCATTAAGCTCAAAAATGGTGCAACTTTCCTCGAGCTCCGGGCTTCGGTGCGGAGTTGGGGGGGTATTCAACGACAGTCACCCCAGCTGTCGAAAACGCCGCGGCACTGCGGCGCTAGGGAGAGAAAAAACAGAAATGCGCATCCTTACTTTGGCGGCTATCGCCGCGCTTAGCCTGACCGTCGCTGCCTGCAACAAGCCAGCCGACAAAGCTGCTGACGCCGGCGCAGCTAAAACCGACGCTGCCGCGGCCTCGACGGCCGCCACGACCGCCAGCACCGATGCTGCGAAGCCTGCCGACGCTGCCGCCGCTCCGGCAGCAGCCGCACCGGCAGCGCCTGCGGCCGACACAGCGAAGCCCGCAGAGCCTGCGAAGAAGTAAGCGAAATGGAGCCCTGGCTTGATGCCGGGGCTCCGACATCGCGATTTATAACGCCGCTCATTCATCGAAATAGGCTAAGTAGACGGCGATATATGGGCTCGTGTTTGGCAGCCTTCAGAAGAACGGCAACACCAAGAAAGCGGAACGACCAGCCGGGTCTGTTCTGACTTCCTGCAGCAAGATCTCAGTTTTTGCCGCGAACTCGATTGGGCCCACCCTAGGCCACGACGTCTCGCCATCTCTAAATAACAGGCCTTACAGCTTCTGACGCGGCAGGTGGTGGCGCTGGGCGTGGCCAGCGCTAACGGCTGCTGCTTGCCCATCATCGTACGGACCCAGCCTCCGGGCTCCAAGTCCACAGGTGGGTGCCCAAAATTTTTTTGTCCCTCGCCCCGCCGCGTGCGGCCGCTTGAAGTTACACGCTCACGCAATGTCTCCCAGGCTAGGACGTCTTGGAGCCAGCGTGCTATGAGCCGCCGCCCGGGGCCTCCGGTGCCACAGCTTCTCCAGGCTTTTCAACTTTGATGTCCGACAGCACCGTCGTCACCCGTATCGCCCCGTCGCCCACTGGGGCCATGCACATTGGGACGGCCCGTACCGCGCTATTCAACTGGCTATATGCACGCCACACAGGCGGCAAGTTCCTGCTTCGCATTGAAGACACTGACCGGGAACGCTCAACCGAGGCTGCGGTGCAGGTCATCTTTGATGGTCTGAGCTGGCTAGGTCTTCAAGCAGACGAGCCACCGGTATTCCAGGCAAGCCGAGCGGATCGCCATGTGAAGGCTGTCGATGAAATGCTCGCTCGCGGCTCAGCCTATCGCGACTACATGACAGCCGATGAGCTCGAGGCCGAGCGGACCCTGGCGCGCGCCGAAGGCCGGGTCGTTCATTCGCCCTGGCGCGACCGATTACCCAACGATGGTCTAGACCGCTCATTTGTTGTGCGCCTGAAAGCTCCCCTCGACGGTGAGACGCTGATCGGCGACCAAGTGAAGGGCGCAGTCACTTTCCAGAACAAAGATCTGGATGATCTGATCTTGCTGCGCACGGATGGCACGCCAACCTACAACCTGGCGGTCGTCGTCGATGATCATGAGATGGGCGTCACACATGTGATCCGTGGCGATGACCACCTGAACAATGCAGCGCGCCAGACCCTGATCTACCAAGGTCTGGGTTGGACACCGCCCGTTTGGGCCCACCTGCCCCTGATCCACGGACCGGACGGGGCCAAGCTATCCAAGCGCCATGGAGCCCAAGCCGTCAGCGAATTTGCCGATATGGGCTACTTACCCGAAGCCATGCGCAACTATCTCGCCAAGCTGGGCTGGGGTCACGGGGACGACGAGATTTTCACGGACGAACAAGCAATCGCCTGGTTTGACATTACGGACGTCGTGGGTGCCCCAGCGCGGCTCGATTGGGCGAAGCTGAACCACCTGAATAATCACTACATCCGCCTGGCGGAGCCGGCACAGCTGGCAGCCCTGGTGGCCGACATTCACAGGAGCCGCGACTGGCCCTTGCATGATGATCACCTTGCGGTTCTGACCCACGTCATCCCCTTCGTGCGCGACGGCGCAAAGACGACCCTGGAACTCGCCGACGCTACGATCTTCGCCTTAAAGCGTCGGCCATTAGATCTTTCCGACAAGGCACAGGAAATGTTGAACGAGGAGACCCGTGCGCGTCTTGGTCGCCTTCGTGGGGCGCTTGCCTCGGCCGCGACTTGGGACGTTGCCAGCCTCGAAGCCCTCAATCGCGCGTTTGCCGAAACTGAGGGCGTGGGACTTGGCAAAATAGGCCCCTCGCTGCGCGCTGTTCTCTCAGGCGGATCGCCCGCGCCTGACCTTGCCGGCACCCTTGTTTCACTCGGAAAACCTGAAAGCCTGGGTCGCCTCGACGATGCGCTTTCGCTTAACGGCTAAACCGTTATAAGCGCAGTCAAACACGTGTTTCATTGCAAGGCGCTACCGGAGAAAAGGCATGGCCGACACGGCGAAAATCAGCATTGGCGGCAAATCCATCGATCTGCCGATCCTGAAGGGCACGACGGGCCCTGACGTCGTCGACATTCGCAAATTCTACGCTGAGAGCGACGCCTTCACGTACGACCCGGGCTTTACCTCGACCGCGAGCTGCGAAAGCAAGATCACCTACATCGATGGTGACGCCGGCGTGCTGCTGCACCGTGGGTACCCGATCGGTGAACTGGCTGAAAAATCGACCTTCCTGGACACCTGCTATCTGCTGCTGCACGCCGAACTGCCGAGCGCGGCAGAATACGCCAAGTTCGAACACACGATCACCTACCACACCATGTTGCACGAGCAGTTCGACAGGTTTTTCCAAGGCTTCCGTCGGGATGCTCACCCGATGGCAATTATGACCGGCGCTGTCGGCGCTCTGTCAGCGTTCTACCACGACAGCACTGATATCAACGATCCAGAGCAGCGGATGATTTCCGCCCATCGCCTGATCGCCAAGATGCCGACGATTGCGGCACGAGCCTTCAAATACTTCCAAGGCCAGCCCTTCGTGCATCCTCGCAACGACCTGTCCTATGCGGAAAATTTCCTGCGGATGTGCTTCTCGGTGCCGGCTGAGGATTGGAAACCCAATCCGGTCCTGACCAAAGCGATGGACAGGATCTTCATCCTGCATGCCGATCACGAGCAGAACGCCTCGACTTCGACGGTCCGCCTGGCGGGCTCTTCTGGCGCAAATCCATTCGCCTGTATCGCGGCTGGAATCGCCTGCCTATGGGGTCCTGCACACGGGGGAGCTAATGAAGAAGCCCTCAATATGCTCAAGGAAATCGGAACTGTTGATCGGATTCCTGAGTATATTCAGGGCGTAAAAGATCGCCGCTATCGCCTGATGGGCTTCGGTCACCGCGTCTACAAGAACTACGACCCGCGCGCGACCGTGATGCAGAAGACCTGTCATGAGGTGCTGGCGGAGGTTGGCGACTCTGATGATCCGCTGCTGAAGGTTGCGATGGAATTGGAGCGCATAGCGCTGTCGGACGAATATTTCATCGAGCGCAAACTCTACCCGAACGTGGATTTCTACTCAGGTATCACCTTGCGTGCGCTCGGCTTCCCGGCGGAAATGTTCACGGTGCTGTTTGCTGTAGCGCGGACCGTGGGCTGGATATCCCAGTGGAAAGAGATGATCGAAGATCCGGCCTATAAGATCGGCCGTCCTCGCCAGCTGTACACAGGCGCGCCTCAGCGGCCCTACGTTGCGGTCGACAAACGCTAGGCCCTGGCGACAGAGATAGGCTGGAAAACCCAGGCGGCAAGCACTCTGTGCGACGGCAAGAAGCACAGAGCGCCAGGCCGGCCTTGCGGATCTTTAGGCCTTCCAGGCGGCGACCAGTTTAAGCACAGCCTCAGCGGCAACCTCGGAGGGGTCAGGGCCACCCCGCCCCATCTGGTCTAGCGCGGCAAACTGCGCCGATGCCTGGCGGCTGCACAGCTGGGCGTCGTCCAGCCGCAAGGCCACCTCCTGGGCAAGCTTTGGGCCGGTGCAATCTGCCTGGATCAGTTCCGGGGCCACGAACGCCTGTGCCGCGATATTGAAGAGCGTGACGTACTTTGTACGGATCAAGCGTCGAGCGATGGCATAAGTGGTCTTCCCAAGCCTGTAGCCGATCACCATTGGAACGCCGGCCAAAGCCAGTTCCGTGGTCACCGTGCCGGAGCAGGCCAGAGCCACGGTGGCAGCTTTCATTGCGTCATGCTTGGCCTCATCGCCTTCAATGACGTGCGCCCGGTTTGACCAGCCCGCAACCCGGGACTTCACCAACTCAACCACGGTGTGCGCCGCCGGGATGACAATCTGCAACTGTGGCCGTGTGTCTTTCAGAAGGTTCACAGCATTTTCAAAGGCCGGTAACACACGCTCAATCTCGCCCGGCCGGCTGCCGGGCAGCACCAGCAAGATCGGGTCCTGCGGATTGACGCCCAGCTGATCGCGGATCCGAGCAGGCAAAGCCTCGGAGAAGTCGATGTTCAAAGCGGAATTCCCGACGAACGTGACCGGCAGACCTTCCGCCTCGAAATAAGGCGCATCGAATGCGTTGATCGAAAGCAGATGATCCACGCTCGCGGCCAGCGTCTTGGCCCGGCCGGGCCGCGTGGCCCAGACCTGTGGGCCAACGTACTTGATCAGCGGCAATTTCGGATCGAGGCGCCGCAATCGCTGGGCCACTCTCAAGGTGAACCCCCAGGAATCGATAAGTACAGCAACATCCGGCTTCTCTCGCGCCGCGAGCGAGGCGGTTTCATCAGCCCGGCGCACGATGCGAGGGTAAGCCATGAGCCCTTCGAACAGACCCAAGATCGAGATATCCGATATGTCGAAGGGGCTTACGACGCCTTCAGCGGCCATGCGCTCGCCGCCAACGCCCACGAACTGAACCCCGTCACCCAAGCGGCGCTTTAGGGCTTTGGCGAGGCCTGCGCCGCGATCGTCCCCAGAGGCCTCCGCCGCCACGAGCATGACGGTGAGTGGCCGGCTCACGGCGTTGGAGGCTCTACGCCAAAGACAAAGATGCCAAGCTCGTCGGCTAACGCGACGACATTGTCGCGGTCCAGCACCAAAAGATGCCCAACCTCCCCTACGATTCCGGCCAGGCCTGCGCGCGCGACGGCTTTTACCGTTTCGGGCCCGATGGTTGGCAGATCGACGCGGGTCTCCTGCGTCGGTTTTGGCATTTTGGCGAGCACGCCCATCGGCGCATCAGCTCGCCCCCGAAGGGCTTCTGGCAAATCAGCGACGCGCGCCAACAGCGCGTCGGTTCCCTCGGCGGCTTCCAGGGCCAATATCAGACCTCGGCAGACCACGGCTGCTTGTCCCGCATCCAACCGACCAATCGTTCTGGCCGCCTCCACAGCCAAGGAGACGTCGGCGCAATTTTCGGACGTAGGCGAAATACGACCCAGGGGCCCAGATCCAATTCCAAGGTCGTCAATGACCTCGTTCCCACCCTCGACCGTGAAGCCCTCTTTCTCGAATTCGGCAATCAGCATCCGCAGCAGGGCGTCGTCGCCTTTCCGCGCCGCTGCGATGACCGCCGGCAGAACCGCCAGACCTCGCAGGTCTGGCATCAAGGACGTAAAGTCTGGCCGATTGACTTGGCCTGCGAGACAGACGGCCTGGCATCCAGCGCGCTTCAGCGCTTTGAAGCACTTGCCCAACTCCGCCAAACCGACCTCTGCGCCTGTGAAGCTGTCCAGGCCTGCGCTCGCAAACCCCTTCAATCGGATCACAAAGAAAGGCCGACCAGATCTTAGGCAATGCTCGGCAATCTCGACAGGCAGGCTCCCGCCGCCAGCGATCAGTCCAAGTTTACGCATTACACTTCGCGTTCGGGCAGGCAGAGCGGCCGGCCGGCGTCGGCCCGAATGAAGTCGATGATCTCCATGACTGGAGCAGAGTGGCCAAATGTCGCTGCGGTATCGTCGATGCGTTCCTGAAAGGTGCCTTCGATTGCGAACAGCAACCTATAGGCCGAACGCAGCTCGCTGATCATCTCACGGCTAAAGTCGCGCCGTTTCAGCCCGACGAGATTGAGACCTTCAAGGTGAGCGTGATTGCCCCACACGAGGCCGTAGGGAATGACATCCTTTGTCACCGCGGCTAGACCGCCAATAAAGGAATAGCGCCCGACCCTGCAGTATTGGTGCACCGCGGCCAAGCCGCTCACCATCACGAAATCACCAATGTCCACATGCCCGCCCAGGGTCGCTGAGTGGGCGAGGACCACATTGTCTCCAACGGTGCAGTCGTGGCCGACATGGCATGTCGCCATGTACATGCCGTCGTTCCCGACACGGGTCACACCGCCGGCCTGGATCGTGCCAATGTGCATCGTCACGTGTTCCCAGATCCGATTGCGATCACCGATGATCAGCCGGGTGGGTTCGCCCTGATAGGCCGTATAGTGCGGCGGTCCGCCCAGGTTGGAGAAGTTGCGCACGGTGCAATCTTCGCCGATCTGGGTGTGCCCCTCGACGATGACATGGGCCAGCAACTGGGTGCGCGCACCGATCCGAGCGTTCTCGCCGACAATCGAATAAGGACCAATGCTTACCCCATCGGCGAGCTCGGCGCCCTTGGCAACAATTGCCGTTGGATGGATATCAACGCTCACTTGGTTTCCACGATCATGGCAGCGAATTCCGCTTCGGCGGCCATCTTGCCGTCGACGAGGGCCCGGCCCTTAAATTTAAAAATGTCGCGCCGCGATAGCGTGACCTCTACCGCCAGGCGGATGACCGCACCAGGCCGCACCGGCGCACGAAAGCGGCAATTGTCGAGCGACATGAAGAAGATGGCCTTGTCACCCACGTCAACATCCAAGGACTTAGACATCAAGACGGCGCCGGTTTGGGCCATTGCCTCGACAATCAGCACGCCGGGCATCACAGGGTAGCCTGGAAAGTGGCCCTGAAAGAAGGGCTCATTCGCCGTCACGCACTTGATGCCAACGATGGACTTGTGCGCGACATAGTCCTCGCAGCGATCGACCAGGAGGAACGGATAACGGTGAGGAATCCGGGCCAGTATTTCTGTGATATCGATTTCGGTGGGAGCATCGCTCACCGGGGCCTTGCGGCTCATGAATCCCTTTCCTTGCGGCTCGCCGCCTTGGCGAGCCAGGTGCTTTCGCGCATCCATTGACGAAGCGGACGAGCCGGAAACCCTCCCCAGGTCTCACCCGCCGGCACATCCTTAAGTAAGCCGGCGCCAGCGCCGATCCGCGCGCCGTCTCCAATCGTAAGGTGATCGGCAACGCCAGCTCGCCCGCCAAACTGCACCCCATCACCGATGACGACACTGCCAGAAATGCCAGTATACGCCGCCATGACGCAGTTTCGCCCGACCCGTACGTTGTGTCCAATGTGAACCTGATTGTCGATCTTGGTGTTTTCGCCCAGCACCGTGTCTTCAAACGCGCCACGGTCGACGCAACTGTTGGCTCCGACACTTACGCCATCTTGCAAGATCACGCGGCCCAACTGCGGGATATCGATAAGTCCCCTGGGGCCGGCCGTCGCGCCAAACCCGGGTTCGCCGATGACTGCGCCCGCCAGCAACCGAACCCGGTCACCGATCAGTGCGAAGCCGATTGTGACATTGGGGGATATTTCGCAATCCCTTCCAATCATAACCCCCGGCCCGATAACCGTATTGGCCCCTATTCGCGCCCCGCGCCCGATCTGGGCCCCGGCGCCAACCACCACCCCTTGACCAAGTAAGACATGGGACTCGATCACGGCGCTGGGGTGCACACCTTTTTCCCCCGTTGCGATACGCGGCTTGTGCAGACGTGCGGCGGCAAACGCATAGCCCACCAACGGCGCAGCCATGATCAGGCCCGCGCAGCCTTCTGGGAGAACCTGGGCATTCTCGGCGCTTACGAAGCAGGCACCGGCGCGAGTTTGCCGGGCTTGATCGACGAACTTACGGTCGCTGAGAAAGGTTATCGTATCGGGTTTGGCTCCGGCCATGACAGACACAGCCCGCACCGAGCGTGCGCCAATCCCTGGGCCGGCCAGCTGGGCGCCCGTCAAGGCGGCCAATTCGGCCAAATTGACGGGGCCTAGGTCTTCGAAGAAACGCGGATCGGGCATGACTTACGCGCGGCGATCCGCGTCCTCGACGACTTGGTCTAGCGCTTCGCTGGCGCAGCCGCCGGGCGCGGCGCAGGGCCAGGCGTCTGTACGATCGCCGGTGCGGCACCAGTGGCCGCCTGAGGCTGATCGAGACGTTCACGATCGAACGCGAATTGCGTGAACTTGGCGTTCAATCCGGTCACCACAGCTTGGGTGATGTCCATTGCCGGATTGCCGATAATCACGGCCTGGCGCTGCAGCAAGATGCTGCAGGCTTTCGCCTGATAAGCCTGACGGATGTAAGGCTCCATCTCCTGGCTTATCCGTGCAACCGCCTTTTGCTCTGTCGCCTGGACTTCGCGATCGCGCAACTGCGCCTTGCGTTGCAGGCCATCAGCCCGCCCGCGCAAGCCCACGGCCTGCTGCTCAAATGTTGTCGCATCCAAAGTGGCCCGACGCGCTTCAAGCGCCTTGGCGTCGTTGTCGAGCGCGGTCTTCTCACCGGTCAGCTCTGCGTTGGTCTGACCAACGATCTGCTGCATTCGCTGATCGATATATTTGCCCACCGTCGAGACCGCGAGTGCGTCCTGAAACCCGAAAAGGCAGACGCCGGCGATCGGCGCACCATGCGTCACTGGGGTCGGCGCTGCGGCAGCCGCAGCTGGAGCTTGGGCAAACGCACTGGAGCCCGTCAGGGCGACTGTGGCGGCGCAGAGGCCAGCCGCGAAAGGTTTAAACGTCATGATATTCCTAGAATCTAGTTGCGGTTGAGAACTTGAAGGATTCCGTCCGATCATAGGCTTCTCGCTTCAGCACCTGGCTGAAATCAAACTTAATCGGACCCATCGGCGACTTCCAATAGATGCTCAGACCGGTGGTCGCGCGCAGCCCCAAACCATCCAGGATCGACGGATTTTGGCCGGGCAATCCCGTAACGGCATTTATCGTCTTCTTGTCGTAGCTGTCGAGCAAACCCTCCGTACCCGCATAGGCAAACAAGGAAGCTTTGATGCCGTATTGTTCGGGAAGGAAAGTCGGAACGGTCAGTTCAGCTGAGGTAATCGCATAGACCTTGCCGCCCAATGCGTTGTTCTGCCCATTGGAACTCAGAGTTAGGTCGCGTGGACCGATGCCAGCGGTCTGGAAACCCGGGAAACTGGCACCGCCCTTATAGAAGCGATTATTGATCCTCACATGGTCGCCGCCCCAAGCTTGGATATCGCCCGCAGACCCGCTGATGCTCAAGATGAAGGTCTTGTTGAAACCGTGATACCAGGCCGCGTCGCTCTGGGTGCTGACGTACTTCACATCACCGCCAAGACCGGCAAAATCCTGGTTCATCTCGAAGTAGAACCCGCGAGACGGATTGATCGAGTCATTGCGACGATCCAGACGGTAGCCGTAACCGACCATCGACGTCAGGAAATTGCCCTTTTGATCGCAAAGTGACGGCGACAAAATCAGATTCGCCGGATCACAATAGGTCGCGGCCACCTGAACATCATCCTGGCGAATGGTATAGTTCAAGGAGCCGTATGAATTCAGGCTGAGCGGGAAACGCAGCCGCACACCGGTACCGAATGTCTGCTGCTTATAGGCGGAGTACTGGGTGAGGTCGTACTTGTAGTAATAGGCATCGTATCCAGCCTGCAGGTCTCGGCCCAGGAAGCGTGGCTCGGTGAACCCAAGGTCCACTTGTGAGCGGATCGAGCCGAGAGACACCCGCGCGCGGACATCCTCGCCACGGCCACGAAAATTTCGTTCCGTCACGCCCAGGTCGATCACGAGCTGATCGACAGAGGAGTAGCCGGCGCTGAAGGAAAGTTCACCAGTAGGCTGCTCAGTGACCTTCACCTGCAAAGCTGTGCGGTCCGGTGCGGAACCCGGCGTCTCGGTAATGTCCACGTCCTTGAAATAACCCAGCGACTTGATCTGGTTCTTCGAGCGATCCACCAGCACGCGGTTATAGGCGTCGCCCTCGGAGACGTTCATCTCGCGGCGAATGACATAGTCCAAAGTGCGGGTATTGCCGACAATGTCGATACGGTCGACGTAGACCCGAGGTCCTTCTTTTACATCGAAGGTCAAGTCGACTGTGCCCTTGGCGCGATTGGGCGTGTAGCGCGGACGCACGTCGACGAAGGCGAAACCCGCCGCGCCAGCGGCGAAGGTCAGCGCGTCGGTCGCCTGCTCGATTCTCTCGTCCTGGTAGATGTCGCCGCGGCGAAGAGGCACGAGTGCGAGCAGAACGTTCCGATCAAGCTTCTTCAGATCCGTTTCAACATTGATTTTGCCGAACTTGTACTCGGGGCCTTCGTCGAGCGTGTAGGTAATCGCGAAGCCGTTCTTGTCCGAGGACAATTCCGCCACCGACGAGGAGACCCGAAAGTCGTAGAAGCCGCGATTTCGGTAATATTTGCGCAGTTGCTCCTTGTCGTATTCCAGCCGGTCGGGATCATAGTTGGCGTTCGACGAGAAGAATTTGTACCAGTGGGTCTGCTCGGTCACGACGACATTACGCAGATCGTCGTCCGAAAATGCCTTGTTGCCGAGGAAGTTGACGCGAAGGACGCCGCTCTTGGGGCCTTCATTGATCTTGAAGATCAGATCCACCCGCTTTTGCGGTAACTCAACGATCTGAGGCGTCACATCAGCCGAGATGCGGCCAGCGCGGCGATAAAGTTCGACAATGCGGCCCACGTCTGACTGCGCTTTGGCGCGCGTGAAAATACCACGTGGGCGGACGCTCACTTCGTCCTTGAGTTTGTCTTCCTTGATCGAAGAATTTCCCTCGAAGAGCACCCGATTTATGATCGGATTCTCCACGACTGTGATGATCATGTCCCCGCCGTTGAGATCGATGGATACGTCCGAGAACAGCTCGGTTCTAAACAGAGACTTGATGCCGGTGTCGATCTTGGCGGCGTCCACGGTCTCTCCAACCGTCATCGGCAGATAGGAAATGACCGTCGTCGGTTCGATCCGCTCATTGCCGCGAACCACAAAACGCTGAATCACGCCCGTCTGCGGCGGCCCCGGCGGTGGCGTTGGCGACGGGGCTGGAGCGGTGACCACTGGCCCCGCAGCTGACGCAGCTGGCGCGGGTGGAGCCTGTGCAATCGCCAAGCCTGGCGTGGCCAGTGCAGTCGTCGCCATAAGACCGGCAAGACCGGAAACTAGCGCAGCGCTGTGGGCGCGGTGTCTGTGCATCGAATCAGCCGTTTAGGAAAAGTCGGGGGTCAGGAGAATAGCCCGCCGAGGAAATTGAACACACGCAGGCGCTGCAGATCGTTCACGGTGGCGAACAACATCAATCCGAGAACCAGCGCAAGGCCCACGCGATACCCTGCCGCCTGAACCTTGGCAGCAAGTGGGCGTCGCGCGACGGCCTCATAGGCATAGAACAGCAAGTGTCCCCCATCGAGCACAGGAATTGGCAGCAAGTTGAGGAATCCTATCCCGACTGAAATGTTGGCCACCAGCATTAGCATAGTCAGGCTGCTATTGAGCGCAAAGCTCGCGAGGTTAACCGAACCGGCTGCTGATTGTTTGGCGAGATCACCTGAGATTTGGGCCATTCCCAACGGGCCGGAAATCTGATCAGCGCCCTCACGACCGGTGATCATCCGCCCGATGTAGAAAACCGTCGTCTGGACCACATCTAGGGTTTTGCCTGTGCCCGCGCGCAGGGCCTCGACCGGCCCGAAGTGCAGGATACGCTGGTCTTGTGGCCGTGATTCAAACCTGACGCCGATGGTCCCGAGCCGGTGCTTTCGACCGACAGCATCGGTCACATCACCCCGCGCCGGCGTGACATTGAGCGCCACGTGATGGCCTGCGCGCTCGACAACGAGGGATATCGGCACGCCCGTTCGAAGAATGACCAGTTGTTTTACGGTGTCGAAGGACCTGATCGGCTTACCGTCGGCCTCGACGATCAAATCATTTGCGAGAAGGCCCGCGCGTTGCGCCGGAGTATTTGGGAATACCGCTCCGATCCGAGCCGCCGAAATCGGTTCGCCCAGGGCCATCAACATCCCTGCGAAGACCGCTATTGAGAGCACAAAATTAGCCGCCGGGCCTGCGGCGCTGATCACAGCCCGCTGCCAAAGTGGTTTGAAGTGATAATAACGGCCGAGTGCGGCCTCTCCTTCTCGCGACACAAGATCACGGCGCAGAGCTAAAAGATCGTCCTGATCGGGCACACTCCCAGCATTTTCGTCGCCGGCAAACCTTACGAAGCCTCCGATAGGGAGCCAACCCAAGCGCCATTCAACGCCTGATTTGTCAGTCCAATGTGCGAAGGCCTTGCCGAAACCAATGGAGAATTGGTCGATCTTGGTGCCCAAGGCTTTGGCCGCCAGGAAATGACCGAATTCATGAACGGTCACAACCACGCCCACGACCAGCAGGAATGGCAGAGTGTAGAACGCAGCATAGGCGACAATACCGGACATAAGGCTGTCTACTCCGCCAGGTCGATCATGCGTCGGCCGCGACCATAAGGCCGCGAACCACATCGTCTGCCACACGACGCGCGCTCGCATCCGTAATACGCGCCGCCTCCACCGGATCATTGTGCGGAAGCGTGAGTTGGTTCTGATGATCCATACGCGAGAGGGTTTCTTCTACAGTTGCGGCAATATCAAGGAAGCCGATACGCCGGTTCAGGAACGCGGCCACGGCGACTTCGTCTGCCGCATTCATCGCCGTGGGTGCAGCACCACCAGCCGCAAGCGCGGATTTGGCAATCCGAAGGGCCGGGAAGCGGATCAGATCGGGGTTTTCGAAGGTGAGCGGGCCCATGCGGGTCAGATCAAGCTTTTGAGCTGGCCATGGCAGTCGATCAGGCCAGGCGAAGGCGCAAGCGATCGGCGGACGCATATCTGGCGCTCCGAGCTGGGCCAGGGTTGAGCCGTCTGCATATTCGACGAGGCTGTGGATAATCTGTTGGGGGTGGATGAGGACGTCGATCCGCTCAGCGGGCATGGCGAAGAGGTAAGAGGCCTCGATCACTTCCAGCCCTTTGTTCATCATGGTCGCCGAATCAACCGAAATCTTGGCTCCCATGCTGAAATTTGGGTGGGCGATCGCCTGTTCAGGTGTCGCTCGGGCCATCGCCTCGCCGGCGACCCCTCTGAACGGTCCGCCAGACGACGTTAGGATCAAGCGAAGCACCTGAGCCGCGTTCTGAACCTCCAGAACCTGGAAAATGGCCGAATGTTCGGAATCTACCGGGATTACCATGCCGCCAGCTCGCCGCGCTGTGCGAAGAAGCTCTGGCCCAGCACAGACAAGACTCTCCTTGTTCGCCAAAGCGACAATCGCGCCGGTTCGCGCGGCCGCCAATGTTGGCGCCAGACCGGCAAATCCCACAATCGCGGACATGACCCATTGGGCGTCTTCCGAGGCCGCCTCTACAGTCGCCTGAGCGCCTGCAGCGGTTTCAATGCCAGAGCCGGCAAGCAGAGCACGTAGTTTCGGCAGCGCCGCTTCGTCACCGATCACGGCAATCCGCGGCCGCCATCGCAGAGCCTGTTCGGCAAGGCGATCGACATTGCGGCCCGCGGTTAGAGCTGCGACCTCCACTTCGACCTTGGCTTGGGTGAGCACATCAAGGGTCGAGACACCGACGGAACCTGTTGAGCCGAGAACGCTGATCTTGCGCGGTAGATTCAATGTCCCCATCCGATCTCATTGGCCAAACGCGCGGCCGCCATCACGACCACAGCGAACATCAGGCCATCGACGCGATCGAGGAGCCCGCCATGGCCAGGTATAATGTCGCCCGAGTCCTTGACGCCGAAGCGGCGTTTCAGAGCGGATTCCCAAAGATCCCCGGCCATGGCCGCCAGACCGACAGCCAGACCAACGAAAGCTGCAGCCCAAAGACTGAGCTGAAAATACGGCAACGTGGCCATGGCCGTCCCCACCCCCATGGCCGTCACAAGACCGCCGACAAAGCCCGACCATGTTTTGTTGGGTGAGAATCGGGGCCAAAGTTTCGGCCCTTTAAAGATGCTTCCGACGGCGAAAGCTCCAATGTCGGCGCTCCAAGTGCAAGCGAACAACATCAGCGTCCACCAAACACCTTGATTTGTTGCCCGCAACCAAACCAGGCAAAGCGCGGCCGGGCCGACATAAAAGACGCCATAGGCCGCATCTGCAGGGCGTTCGGCAACGCCGCGCGCAACAAGGCCTGCCGCCAGCGCCCCGGCCGCCATCACCGCCCATGCCAAAATATAGTGGCTGAGATCATGGGTCTCATAGGCGAGAAAGACGGACGCCAGAACCGCCGCCGTTACGGCAGCTGAAACCCGCACCGGCGCTCGCGGCGCGCTCATACCGCCCCACTCTATGGCGAGCAGGGCGACCCCGACCGAAATCAGCAACAGATAAGGCACGGCTTCCTGGCGCCCCGTAAGCGCAGGAACCCAATGCTGGTGCTGTCCCAGCGTGGCGTAGAGGGCCGTCGGGACCAGAACAAATCCCGAGGCTACTCTAAGGCCCAAGTTCGACCAGTCGAAGCGCCTAGCCTGCGGCAAGGACATCATCGGTGATAACGGCGCCGTACCGACGATCACGCGTGCGATATTCGGCAATGGCAGCCTTCAGGTGCTCTGCCGAGTAGTCCGGCCACAGAACATCCTGGAACACAAATTCAGCATAGGCAGCCTCCCAGAGCACGAAATTCGAGAGGCGCTGTTCGCCGGATGGCCGTACGATGAGGTCGGGCGGCGGCAGATCGGATGTGGACAGGTATTCGGCGAACTTTGCCTCGGTCAGGTCTCCAGGTTTGGCTCGGCCAGCAGCCACCTCCTCTGCAAACCTTTGGGCCGCGCTGGCGATGTCGGCCTGGCCGCCATAGTTGAAGGCGATTGTCAGGTAGAGGCTGTCGTTGCTCGCCGTGCGGGCTTCGGCCTCACGGCAAATTTTCACCAACTCGCGTGACAGTCCTTCCGAGCGGCCAATTACCCTGACGCGTACCCCTTCACGCTCCAGTCTGGGTAAATCGGTGCGGAAATAGCGTTGAGGCAGGGCCATGAGTTCGGCCACTTCGGCGACAGGACGGCTCCAGTTTTCCGTCGAAAAACCAAAGATGGTGAGCCATCGAATATTGAGACTGGGTGCAGCCTGGACGATACGCTTCAGGGCCTCGACTCCCGCCTGATGCCCAACGGTACGCGGCAGGCCACGGCGCTTCGCCCAGCGCCCGTTACCGTCCATCACGATCGCCACGTGCAGCGGCGCTTCGCCGTCCGCGCCTTCAATGGGCGCGCCCGCGGACAAAGTGTTCTCTTGGGCGGCCATGGAAGTGGAAAAAATCCTTGCGGCGTTAGACGGCGCCTTTGGTTAAACGTGCATGATCTCTTGTTCTTTGGTTTTCAAGGCTTCGTCGACGCGCCGGATCGCCTCATCGGTCAGCTTCTGGACCTCTGTTTCCATGCGCTTTTCCTCATCTTGGCTGATGACGTGAGCCTTCTCCGCCGCGCGCAGGTCCTCGTTGGCGTCACGCCGGATGTTGCGCACAGCGATGCGCTGCTGTTCAGCGTATTTGCCGGCGACTTTCACGAGTTCCTTGCGCCGCTCTTCCGTCAGAGGCGGAATCGGGATGCGCAGGTTCTGACCGTCGGTGACAGGATTAAGCCCCAGTCCTGAGGAACGGATGGCCTTTTCAACCGAAATCACGAGGGCCTTGTCCCAAACGCTCACGCTGATCATTCGAGGTTCTGGAACCGAGATCGCGCCCACCTGGTTGATGGGCATGGTCGAGCCGTAAGCGTCGACATGGATCTGATCGAGCAGGCTGGCTGACGCCCGACCCGTGCGCAGGCTTCCAAATTCTTCTTTCAAAGCGTCGACCGCCTTGTCCATACGTGACCGATATTTCGGAAGTTCCGGTTTTTCCACTGCGGCCATCTTGTTTGCTCCCTTCGTCTCTAAGTCTCGGAGTGGCTTAGGCGATCGTCGTGAAGACGCCTTCGCCCTTCAGCACTTTCAGGAGGTTTCCCCGCTCGCGGATCGAAAAAACCACGATTGGGATGTGGTTGTCGCGCATCAGGCTGACCGCAGAGGTGTCCATGACGCGTAGGTCCTTGGACAGAACTTCGCGATAGGTCAGCGTGTCGTATCGCTTGGCGTCCGGATCCTTCTTAGGATCGGCTGTGTAGACCCCATCAACACTGGTGCCCTTTAGAAGCGCGTCGCAGCCCATCTCAGCCGCGCGCAGAGCCGCGCCCGAATCCGTCGTGAAAAACGGCGCACCAACGCCAGCCGCGAAGATCACCACCCGCCCCTTTTCGAGATGGCGCAGCGCGCGGCGACGGATATAGGGTTCGCAAACCGCTTCCATGGGAATCGCGGACTGGACGCGGGTGTAGACGCCGATCTTTTCCAACGCGGCCTGGACGGCCAGTGCGTTCATAACAGTGGCCAGCATCCCCATGTAATCGGCGCTAGCGCGTTCCATCCCCGCTTCGGCCAAAGCCGCGCCACGGAAGATGTTGCCGCCGCCCACCACGACACAGACCTGAATTCCAGCGTTAGCGACCTCGGCGATTTCCGCGGCCACGGCCTGTAGCGTCGCAGGATCGATGCCGAACCCCTCGCCGCCGACGCCCGCCTCTCCCGACAGCTTCAGGAGGATGCGTTTATAGCGCGGTTGGGCGTCAGGCATGGGGTTTGGGTCTCTCGTCTCAAGCTCAACATACACTGAGGGCGCGGCGCGCGTCGAACGCACCACGCCCTCAAATAGAGTCGGCGATTGTTTTAGCCCTGGCCGGAGAGAGAGGCCACCTCGGCGGCAAAATCGTCAGTCTTCTTCTCCACACCTTCGCCGAGCGCGAAGCGGACAAAACCCTTTACCGAAACCGAAGAGCCCACTTGCTTCGCCGTTTCAGCGATCAGCTCTTCGATGGTCTGGTCAGGATTCATCACGAAGGGCTGCTTCAAGAGCACAACCTCTTCCTGCCATTTGCGGATGCGGCCTTCGATCATCTTCTCAACGACGCCGATCGGCTTGCCGGATTCCAAAGCTTGATCTGTGAGGAATTTCTTTTCTTTTTCCACCGCCGCAGGATCCAGATCTTCGGTCGCCAGCGCCAAAGGCGGCATTGGCGTGCCAGCCACATGCAGGGCGATTTTGCGGCCCACTTCCTTCAGCACCGCCTGATCGCCGGTGCCTTCCAGCGCCACGATCACGCCGAGCCGGCCAACGCCATCGCCTTGAGCGTTGTGCAGGTAGAGCGCCACCGCGCCTTGATCGACGCTCAAGCGGGCGCTGCGGCGCAGCTGCATGTTTTCGCCGATCGTGGCGATCATATTGGTGACCATATCGGAGACGACTTCACCCTTGGCGGTCTTAGCCGAGGCGATTGCCTCAACACCCTCGATCGTTAGCGCAACATCGGCGATATCCCGCGCGGCTGACTGGAAGGTGTCGTTCTTGGACACGAAGTCGGTCTCGGCGTTCAACTCGATCAGCACGCCGGTCTTGCCGTCGGCACTGAGCTTACCGGCGACCAACCCTTCGGCCGCGGCCCGGTCGGATTTCTTAGCCGCCTTGGACAGACCCTTGGCGCGTAGCCAATCCATCGAGGCGGCGATATCGCCGTCATTTTCCTGCAAGGCCTTCTTGCAGTCCATCATGCCAACGCCAGACTTTTCGCGCAGGTCCTTGACCAGCGCAGCGGTTATCTCCGCCATGGTCAGCTCCTTTAAAGTTATAGAGGTCAGGCGGAGGCCACGAAGGCTCCGCCCCTTGAAGGATAATCGGCCAATGAGACAGTTTGCGCCTCAGCCAGCCCGTTATTCGCTCGGTACTTCTGCCGCGACTTGCGGCTCTGCAGCCGGAACCTCCTCCGCGACCGGAGCTTCAGCGACCACCTCGACGATGGCCTCCGCAACCGGTTCAGCGACAGGAGTCTTCGCCTTCTTCGGCTTGGCATCCTCAGCGTGTCGGGCCAGGGCGGGCTCCATCGGCGCTTCGGACGCTCCTAGGTCCACGCCAGCGGCCGACTGGCCGGCGGCTAGGCCGTCGAGGATCGAATCCGCCAAAAGATCGCAATAGAGCTGAATGGCGCGCGCCGCGTCATCGTTGCCCGGGATCGGGAATGTGATGCCGTCGGGATTGCAGTTCGTATCCAGGATCGCGATCACCGGAATGTTGAGCTTGCGCGCTTCTTGGATTGCGATCGCTTCTTTGTTGGTGTCGATCACGAACATAAGATCGGGAATTCCGCCCATGTCCTTGATGCCGCCCAGCGACAGCTCAAGCTTGTCGTGTTCACGACGTAATTGCAGCAATTCCTTCTTGGTGCGACCGGTTTCGTTCGCCAGAACGCCTTCCAGTTCACGCAGGCGCGCGATCGAACCCGAAACGGTCCGCCAGTTGGTGAGTGTACCGCCCAGCCAACGATGATTCACGTAATACTGGGCGCAACGGCGGGCGGCCGTAGCGATCGGCTCAGACGCCTGGCGCTTGGTCCCCACGAACAGGATCCGGCCGCCACCAGCGGCAACTTCGCGCACCTTCACGAGGGCCTGGTGCAGCAGCGGTATCGACTGCGAAAGATCAATGATGTGGATGTTGGAGCGGCTTCCGAAGATGAAACGCTCCATCTTCGGGTTCCAGCGGTGGGTCTGGTGGCCGAAGTGGGCGCCGGCTTCGAGGAGCTGACGCATAGAGAAATCGGGTAGTGCCATCGATTGAATGTCCTTTTTCCGGTTAACCGCCGCAGACAAACCCTCCCTTGGGAGGACCGGAATGGAAGCGAGCGGGATGTCTCCCCGCCGCGTCGCCAAACGCCTGCGTGTGGATTGAGGAGCGCCAGATAGAGGTTTGGAGAGAAAAAATCAACAGACGCCTCGCCGTGGTGGCACCTTCCGGGCAAGGGACTTTTCGCGTCGCCCACCAAGTCCGATCAAAACGGGGCCGACCGTTCCGGCCACCCGCTCGCGGGTCACACCACAACTCCGTATCGCCTGGTGCGTTGGCCGCCTGATGGAAGAACCGTCGCCCATTCGGCGTCACCTTACCAACGCGTTCGATCAGGGACCGAAACCTCTACCATGGGTTCGCCGAGCGTGTTCATGGTCGCGATTGAAAGCGGGAGAGATCGCCCCAAACGATCCAACCTCCAAACAACAAGGCTCGCCCTCCCGAAGTAACGCCAGCACCGCCGTCAGCCCCGGCTGCTGCGGCGAAGCGTTCCAATGGACGCTGCCCTCGCGAGGCTTGATGCACTGCATCTTGATGTACGGGCGCATCGCCGCGAGAACGTTATCGCAGCCGCAGAGCTTATTGCCCCCACTCAGCCGTTAGGCACCGGCCTTGGAGATCGCACCTTTATGGCATTAGCGATCGCAGAGGGCTTTCCGGCCCGGATCAGGAATGGCCCAAGATCGTCGTGCCAGGCCTCAGAGTCAGGCTCGCCCGATGAAAGCCAGGCTTTGATAGGCCTGGCTCAATAAAGGCCATCAAAGTGTCGCCGGACAAGCCATGCGGCCAACGTAGGCTGGGCCTTAGCTTAACTCCGGCACCAAAAGTGCCGCTGTCGACGACCGTCAGCGTCTTCAGGCCCAGGAGGTGAAATTTAGCCAGGCCGGCGTGTTCCACCCACCTCATGTGGAACTGGGTCGCCGGTCGCTCTATGACCCACCTTGCTGGAATGGACCGCTCTGCGCACCGGGCAGCGGCCTGCTGACGTCTCCTGCCGCTGCCGTTAGCTGGTTTTTGACGACAGACGTCCAGGATGCCAATTAGGCCACTCTAGCGGCAGACTATGACGGAGTGCAGAAAGGGGAATGCTGAGTGGCACGGCCTAAAGGTGCACGCGATGCCAACTATGAGGCTCGACGCGTAGCGCTACTACGCCGGATTTCAGTGCGTACCCTGCAACCAGGCGCGGCCCGGCCCAGCTTCCGACAACTCGCTGAGGCCGCGGAGGTTTCAGCACCAACTTTGCGCCATTATTTCGGCGACCGCCCGGGCGTAATCGCTGCCTTGCTGGAAACGTATCTGGAAGATCGCCGCCGCGGCCTGGAGGCTGTAGCCGAGCCGACCGGCGACCTGGAAACCTCTGTCCGGGAGTACGCTGCCTCACTTCTATCCGCGATGCGAGCGCCTCGAACCGTGCGCTTGGGCGACGTCTTCGCGTTTAGCCTGTCGGAGGGGCTCGCCGATGGCGACATCGGTCCATCGACACTGAAGTCCGTGCTCGATCCGTCCATCGAGGTTCTGCGCCGGCGGCTGGCGACCCACGTCTGTCGTGGCGAGATGGTGGAAACAGACACGCACGCCGCGGCTCTTGTCCTCCTGTCGCCGCTACTACTGGCCATCCTGCATCAAGATCACCTGGGCGGTTGCAATTCCAGCCCCGTCGACCTGGACGCGACGTTTAAGAGTGTCTGCGCGGCGTTCCTGCGAGCCTACGCCGCGCCAGCCTAGGCTTGGCGCGGCGTCGCTTTAGCCGACAGCGACTGCTGTCGGTAAATCGCCGGATATGGCGTCGTCGAACTAGGATTTCGGGATCAGAACCGTATCGATCACGTGGATGACGCCATTGGTGGCTCCGATGTCGGCAGCTACGACCTTGGCGTCGTTGACGCTCACGCCGCCCTTGGTGGCGTCAATTTTCACGGTCATACCTTCAACTGTCTTGGCCTCAGTGACCTTTCCAGCAAGGCTCGCGCTCATCACTTTGCCCGCCACGACGTGGTAGGTGAGGATCGAGACCAGCTTGGCCTTGTTCTCGGGCTTTAGAAGGGTCTCCACCGTGCCGGCCGGCAACTTGGCGAAGGCTGCATCGGTCGGTGCGAAGACCGTAAAAGGTCCAGGCCCCTTCAGCGTCGCGACGAGACCGGCTGCGCCCAGCGCCGCAGCAAGGGTCTTGAATTGGCCAGCCCCAACAGCTGTGTCCACGATATCAAGCTTGGCCGGAGCGGTTTGGGCGAACGAGGGAGACGCGACTGCGACCAGGCATGCGAAGCCGAGGCCAAGAAGACTACGAGCGGACATTTTAGTTCCTTTTTCAATTTATATATCAGACTATATACATAATTAGGCTGCTGTATTTCAAGCGTGCTGACGCGATGACGCGTAAAACATCGGCATCGCTCTGCCTTCATACCATCGGGATCCAGAATTAGCGGTAAAACCGGCGCTTACCCCATTTGGAAAAACGCGATTTCTGGTCTGAACTTAGTTGGACACGCAGGGTTTGCTGGATCACGTTGCGCTGTTGAGCTGAGACTTAGCTACGGATGCCTAGGGGTGATGAAGCCCAGATCACCTCCATCAACGGCGCGATGTCGATGAACTGGATCATTTTCTTCATATTGTCAGCCAGGACTTGGAGGCTCATCTCGGTTCCGGTTTTCTCACCGATCCTGGACAGGAAGTGGGCTCTAGCGATCCAAGATTCGAGGGGCCTCAACGGATGCTCGACGATCTGGCGGCGAACGCCTTTCGCGTCTGGCATGTGGCCGAGCCAGGCCCTGCATCTGATAGAAAACGTCCTCGAACTAACAGCCCTTAGGTCTTTTGAGATTGTTCGGGGTGCATTTCGGCTCGACCGGACAGCTAAAGCCGGCGCTGACGCGTCGATAGAGATAGATGCCAATGGGTACCAGGCACCCGATTTTGACCGCTAGAGATCTTCGACGAAAACGACGCCTGGCGCAGTCTTGATCGCGCCGCGCACCGCGCCGTCGAGCGTGAAGCGGCCGGGAAGTTTCACCTCGACTTCGCGACCCGCACCAACGCCAGCCACCAGGATGATTTCGCCACCGCGGGAATTCGTCACCCCTTCCAGGCGTTTCTTCAAGGCATCGATCTGCGCGCTACGCGGCGCAAAATGCACGCGAAGCCCGGCGACCACATTTTCGACCGCCTTAGCCACGGGTTCCGCAGTGTCTCCAAAGAAGCGCACTTCACCGTCCTTGGCCTTGGCCCGCACAGTGATCGCCACGGCAGCGCCGGGCTCCAGCAAATCGCGGCAGCGCCGCCAGCTTTCCGGCGGGAACAGCACTTCATATTCACCTGTCGGATCCGATAGCGTCACGAAGGCGAACTTCTCTCCAGAGCTCTGCGCCGCCCTTTCCTGACGCCGGCGTACGACGCCCGCCATACGTAACGCCTCTGCGCCAGCGGAGGCCTTAGCTATCGCATCTGTAAGCAGGTCAGTGCGGCGCTTGCGTAGCGCATCCACCATGTCGTCGAGGGGGTGGCCCGAAAGATAAAAGCCAACGGCCGCCAATTCTTCATCCAGGCGCTGCACCGGCGTCCATAAATCTGATTTCTTCACACGCGGTCGGTGGGTTCCGCCGCTGTCCTCTCCGAACAGGCTACGTTTTCCCTCAGCCCGGTCGGCAGCGAGCGCCTGCCCATGGCCGACAAAAACCTCGGAATTATTGAACACTTCTGCACGGTTAGAATTGATGGAATCGAAGGCCCCGGCCCGCGCCAGAGTCTCAAAGGTCCGCCGGTTGACCTGTTTTGGATCCACCCTCTCGACGAAATCGAAAAGATCGCGGAACGGCCCACGCTCGCGACGTTCAGCGACCACGTGCTCCATGGCCTGCAGTCCAACATTTCGGATCGCGCCCAACGCATAAAGCACCTCTCCATCCTCGACCTCGAAGTCTGCGCCGGAAAGGTTCACATCCGGCCGACGTATCTTCACACCGGACCGTTTGGCATCCTGATAGAAGACCGAGAGCTTGTCCGTATTGGCGAGGTCGAGGCTCATCGAACCTGCGAAGAATTCAACGGGCGCATTGGCCTTCAGCCAAGCGGTTTGATAGGCGATCAGCGCATAAGGCGCGGCATGCGATTTGTTGAAGCCGTAGCCGGAGAATTTCTCCATCAGACCGAAAAGAAGTTCGGCGAGTTCGGGCACAACCCCGCGCTCGGCGGCGCCGGACATAAAGCGCACGCGCTGTTTATCCATCTCCTCCTTCTTCTTCTTACCCATAGCGCGGCGCAGGAGGTCTGCTTCGCCAAAGCTATATCCCGCCAGGATTTGGGCGATCTGCATCACCTGTTCCTGATAGACGATCACCCCGTAGGTCGCGGTCAAAACCGGGGCGAGCAACGGGTGGAGGACATCAAGCGGCTTTCGCCCCATTTTACAGTCGACGTAGGCCGGAATGCTGTCCATCGGGCCGGGCCGATAAAGCGAAATGAGGGCCGTAACCTCTTCCAGAGACTGGGGTCGAAGCTGGCGCAGGGTGTCGCGCATACCCTGGCCTTCCATCTGAAACACACCGACCGTTGCTCCAGAGGCCATCACCTCATAGGCGGGGGCGTCGTCTAAGCGAAGGGTTTCGAGCTCGAAGCCCGCGCCGCGCCGCTCCAAATGTTTCATCGCTCTATCGACGACCGTGAGCGTCTTCAGGCCCAAGAAGTCAAATTTGACCAGGCCTGCGCTTTCCACCCACTTCATATTGAACTGGGTTGCTGGCAGGTCCGAACGCGGATCGCGGTAGAGCGGAGCAAGCTGGGTCAGAGGCCGGTCAGCGATTACGACCCCAGCAGCGTGAGTAGAGGCGTTGCGGTAGAGGCCTTCTAGCTGCAGGGCTACGTCGAGCAGCTTAGCTACGCCCTCGTCATCGTCACGGGCCTGCCGCAGGCGTGGCTCGATTTCGATCGCTTTGGCCAGCGTCACCGGATTGGCGGGATTGGCCGGGACCATTTTTGCCAGTCGGTCAACCTGACCTAGCGGAAGTTGCAGCACCCGGCCTACGTCACGAAGCACCGCACGCGCTTGCAAGGTCCCGAATGTGATAATCTGAGCCACCCGATCGCGGCCGTATCGCTGCTGGACGTAGGTGATCACCTCGTCGCGGCGCTCCTGGCAAAAGTCGATGTCGAAGTCGGGCATCGACACGCGTTCAGGATTCAAGAACCGCTCAAAGATGAGGCCATACTTCAGTGGATCGAGGCCTGTGATCATCAGGCACCAGGCAACCAGCGAACCGGCACCAGAGCCACGGCCAGGTCCGACAGGCACGCCATGAGCAACCGCCCATTTCATGAAGTCAGAAACGATCAGGAAGTAGCCGGCGAACCCCATCGAGGTGATGACCCCGATCTCCTTCTCAAGGCGTTCCTCGTAAACTGTAAGCGGTTGCGAAGGCGCATTGATATTGAGCCGGGCCTTAAGACCCTCTCGCGCTTGGTGGGCGAGTTCATCGTTTTCCGAGCGGCCGCCTTCTGTCGGAAAGCGAGGCAAGATAGGATCGCGTTTCGGCACCATGAAGGCGCAGCGCCGCGCGATATCAACGGTGGTGTCACAGGCCTCTGGCAGGTCAGCAAACAGCGCGCGCATATCAGCCGGAGACTTAAACCAATGCTCGGCTGTGACCCGCCGGCGTTCTTCTTGACCGACGAAAGCACCGTCGGCGATGCAAAGAAGCGCGTCGTGCGCTAGGTGCATTTTCGAAGTCTTGAAGTAGACGTCGTTCGTCGCAACCAGAGGGATATCGGCCGCGTAGGCGAAGCCCACAAGGTGCGGCTCAGCAGCCGCTTCGGCCGCCAGCCCATGGCGTTGCAATTCGACGTAGAAGCGATCGGCGAAAACCCGATGCATTTCAGCTAAAACAGCGATGCCTTCGGCGGCTTTTCCCGCAGCAAACAGCGGATCAACTGGGCCGTCTGGGCCGCCTGAAAGCAAGATCAGGCCTTCGGAATGTTCGCAGACCTTCGACCAGGGGACGTTCGGCTCATCTGCGGGATCCACCTCAAGGAAGGCAGCCGATGAAAGCTCGCTCAAATTGGCGTAGCCCAGCTCGTTCTGGGCCAAGAGGACAACTGTCGGTGTCTTGGCCCAGCGCTCAGGCGGCGCCTCGCCGATGCCGGTGACGGGCAAGGCACAGCCGATAATCGGCTGGACGCCTGAGTCTTTGGTGGTGACTGAAAATTCCAGAGCGCCGAAAAGGTTCGCCCGATCGGTGAGCGCCACCGCCGGCGATCCGGTTTCGGCCGCCAGAACACCAATCTTGTCGGCTTTGATGGCGCCTTCCAGAAGCGAATAGGCCGAACGGACCCGCAAGTGGACGAAGCCTTTTTCGTCCTCGTTCACGATCGCCGCCTCCCCCATTCGCATGGCGGTCAGCCCATGTGAGCTGCCACCGAGCACATCATCCAGACAAAGCTCGCCACCGACATAAAGGCCAGTGATTCTCGGGCCAGACGAACCATGGGTCGCAATCCTTCTGTGGGCGCGGCAGTGGATAACCAGCGCATTGTTCTGTTTTCGTTCTTATTCCTCTTTTGTTCTCATGGTCAAGGCCAATTTTAGCCGCCCCCTGCCACCTTCCTGACGTTCTGAGCCCTTCTGCTTGATGCGATCGTTGGCGCTTGAAGGGTTGGTGTGATGCTTTGGGTTGCTTTATTGCTGCAGAAGCGGGCGGTTCGGTGTGTGCGCAGCCGGCGCAGCGGCCACGAGAAGAACCGCACCCACAACCGCTGTTGGAAATTTCAACTAGACCGCCTTCGAGGCCGAGGCTGATTACGGGCAACAGTTAGCAGGCAACGCTCAATATAGGCCCGCTGGTCATCCTGGAAACGCACGTCTTACAGTGACCTCGCCCCATTGTCGGTTTGACGACGTCAAGGCCTGAACTGCTCTTCTAAATGACCATCGCGAAGCGCGAAAACCCGATCCATGTGCCGGGCCAGTTCGAGGTTATGGGTGGCGACGAGCGCGGCGACGCCGGTCCGACGAGCAAGCTCGTAGAGGTTCTCAAAAACGGCGTTCGAGGTCGAAGGATCGAGGTTACCCGTAGGTTCGTCGGCGAGCAGCAGGCGTGGTGAATTTGCCAGCGCTCGAGCAACCGCGACCCGTTGTTGCTCGCCCCCGGAAAGCTGGGCGGGCTGGTGGCCCATCCGCTCCCCCAATCCAAGCTCCTTGAGGAGTTCGTCAGCTCTTTGTCGTGCGGCGGCCTTGGATTGGCCGGCGATCATGAGCGGAAGAGCCACGTTGTCGAGCGCAGAGAACTCAGGCAGCAGATGGTGAAACTGATAGACGAAACCGATCGTCGCCAACCGCACGCGGGTGCGGTCACGATCTGGAAGGTCGGTGCAGTCCAGGCCAAGCACAGTAATTCTGCCGGCGTCTGGATGTTCCAGCAGGCCCGCAGCGTGCAACAAACTCGATTTTCCCGAACCCGACGGTCCGATCAAGCCGACGATTTCGCCAGGTGACAGGTCGAGGTCGACGCCCCGAAGGACATTCAGCCGCCCCGCGCCGGCGACGTAAGATTTCTCCAAGCCTCGGATCGAAAGAACCATTTCACTCATAGCGAAGCGCCTCGACCGGATCGAGCCGCGAGGCCCGCCAGGCCGGCGGCAAGGTCCAAACCATCGACATAACAAGAGAAAAGCCGACGATGATAGCGACCTCGAGCCAGTCCACTTTGGCCGGTAGACGAGAGAGAAAATAGACGTCGGATGCAAAGACCTGCTGCCCGGTCGCCCATTCGACGAAGCTTTGGATCGGATCGATATAGACTGAGACGAGAACGCCCAGACAAAGGCCGGCTAGCGTGCCTGCTGCCCCGATGGCGGCCCCGGCCATGAAAAAGATACGCAAAATTGCGCCCTGCCCGGCCCCAATCGTGCGTAGGATTGCGATGTCCCGGCCCTTGTTCTTCACCAGCATGACCAGACCCGAGATGATATTCATGGCGGCAATGACCACCAACATCATCAGGATGAGCCGCATCACGTTGCGCTCAACCTTCAGCGCACCCCAGTAAGAGCTGTCACGCTGCGTCCAATCGGCGACCATGGCCGTTGGGCCCGCTGCCCGGTTGATTTGCGCTTTCAGCGCCCCCGCTTTGTCTGGGTCGCCGACCCGGATTTCGATGGCGTCGACGGTGTTCTCTCGTCCGAAAAAGAGCTGGGCCTGCTGGAGCGGCATAAAGATGTAGGCCTGATCGTACTGGCTCATGCCGGCAGTGAAGGTCCCGCCCACGATATAGGCCTTTTGCAGAGGCGTGCCGCCAAAGGCCGTGGCGCCTCCTGAAGGCGATATAAGCGTGATGTTGTCTCCTGGCTTAACGCCCAATTGCTCAGCCAATCGGTCCCCGACGATGACGACATCGCCGCCATAGGCGCCTTCACCGAAGTCGCGCAGGCTGCCACGGGTTACATTTCGAGCCACGATGCGGGTTGCGCCGAGGTCGGCGGGAGACAGGCCTCGGACGATAGCGCCCGTAATCTGGCTTGGTCCCATGGCGATCGCCTGGGCTTCGATGACCGGGATCGCTTGGGTAACACCAGGCACCTTCAGGATGCGTTGAACGGCCGGCTCGCGCGCCTCTCCATCGAGGACGGCGCCTGTGACGAAGACGTGCCCGTTGAACCCCAAAATCTTGTTTAGAAGTTCGGTGCGGAAGCCGTTCATCACCGACATGACAATGATCAGGATCGCCACTGCCAAAGTCACACCGGCGAACGAAATCACCGTGATCAGACCCACGCCGCCTTCGCTGCGCTTCGCACGCAAGTAGCGACTTGCCAGCATCTGCTCCCAGCGGCCAAAGGGGCGCGCTTGGCTACCGACCCCAGCCAGAGGCTCTGTCACGCGGCGATCACCTTCAGGGCAGCCTCGAGAGAAAGAGTCTGACGCTCGCCCGTGGCGCGGCGCTTGATCTCCACCATGCCCTCGGCGACGCCCTTAGGACCGACGATTAACTGCCAGGGGATCCCCACCAGATCGAGCGAAGCAAACTTGGCACCTGGACGCTCGTCACGATCGTCCAGCAGCGGCTCTTTGCCCAACTCACCGAGCGCCTTATAGGCTTGTTCAGCCACCGCATCGACGTCGGTTGAGCCAGGGCGCAAATTGACAACCGCTACCCCAAACGGTGCCACGGCGTCGGGCCAGATGATACCGGCGTCATCGTGGCTCGCCTCGATAATGCCCCCCACCAGACGCGATACGCCGACGCCGTAGGAACCGCCATGGATGGGGGCGTCCTTGCCATCAGGACCAGTGACCATGGCTTTCATCGGTTTGGAGTACTTTTCTCCAAAGTAGAAAATGTGGCCGACCTCAATGCCGCGAGCCGTCATCCGCTTTTCAGGGGGGACCTCAGCCTCGAAACGGCTCGGATCATGCATCTCGTCGGACGCGGCATAAAGGCACGAGCGTTGCGCCACCAAGGGCTCAAGGTCGCCATCCCAATCGATGTCCTGTCCAGGGGCGCCCATCTCCACAAGATCACCATGTGCGAAGACCTCGCTTTCTCCGGTGTCCGCAAGGATGATAAATTCGTGCGAAAGCTCGCCGCCGATAGGCCCCGGATCAGCCTTCACTGGGATCGCCTTCAGGCCTAGCCGCGCGTAGATGTTCAGATAGGCCAGAAACATCCGGTTGTAGGATCTTCGCGCAGCCGCTTCGTCAACATCGAAGCTATAGGCGTCCTTCATCAAGAATTCACGGCCGCGCATCACCCCAAAACGCGGGCGTCGCTCGTCACGAAATTTCCACTGAATATTGTAAAGATTCTTCGGCAAATCTTTGTAAGATTTAATATAAGCGCGGAAAATATCCGTGATGACTTCTTCCGCCGTGGGCCCGTAGAGCAGATCACGGTGGTGGCGATCTTTGATCCGCAGCATCTCGTCGCCGTAGTCATCGTAGCGCCCGCTTTCGCGCCACAGATCGGCCAGCTGCAACGTCGGCAGCAAGACCTCAATGGCCCCTGCGCGATCCATCTCTTCCCGGACCACCTGCTCGATCTTCTTTAAAACTCTCAGACCCAGCGGCAGCCACGCGTAGATTCCGGCCGCCTCCTGACGGATCATGCCCGCACGCAACATCAACTTATGAGACACGATCTGGGCGTCGGCGGGTGCCTCGCGCAGCGTGGGCATGAAATAGCGCGACAGGCGCATGAGCGGGGTCTTTCAAACAGAGCCGAAGGCGGAGGGCTCTGATAGCCTTCGCCCGCTCCTTTTGGCAACGCGTCAGCTATGAGGGCCAGGCAGCCGCGACAAGTCGATCAGCTTGAAGTGAATGACCAGCCACAGAATCGCGAAAAGCACCGTTGAGACCCAGGTGGTTGTAAGGAACTTTTTTTTGAGCTGCGGGTCCACCGGCGAACCTGGGTCGGAACCATCGTTCGGCAGGCCAGCTTCAGCGCGAGTCGTAATGCCCAGCGGCAGGACCGCAAACAGCACCGTCCACCAGATCGTTAGGTAGATGGCGATCAAGGTGATCGGGCCGCCCATTAGTGTTGGTCCTTCGATGTTTCCATGAGTTCGACGAGAACGCCGCCCATGTCTTTGGGGTGAACGAAGATGACGGGGACGCCGTGGGCGCCGATACGAGGCTCACCCGTTCCAAGAACAGTCGCGCCTTTGGCGCGCATGTCGTCGCGGGCGACGAAAATGTCTGGCACCTCGAAACAGACATGGTGCTGACCGCCCTTCGGGTTTTTCTCCAGAAAAGCGGTGATTGGAGATGCATCGCCATACGGTTCGATCAGCTCGATCTGGCTGTTGGGCAAGTTCACGAAGCAAACCCAGACGCCTTGCTCCGGCATCGCAAACCTGTCGCCAATATCGGTGGCGCCCAGCAACTCGCGGTACATTTTCGCCGAGGCTTCGATTGAGGGCGTCGCGACGCCGACGTGGTTCAGTTTTCCTATCATGCAACCGGTATAGGACGCCTCGCCCGCCTGCGCGAGTGCGACGCTACGACACCGACAGTGCGGCGTTGTCGTTGCCCACCCGTGCCGATTTCGCCAGATGCGGTGCAACTTGGCTGGGCTCAAAGATCACGCCGGAGGCCATGAGGGCTGCGATCTGGTCAGGGGCTAAGCCGAGTTCGCCAAGTAGCGGAACAGAATGCTCGCCCAGATCTGGCGTCGGACGCTGGAAGCCGGCAGGTGTTCTTGAGAAATCTGAATAGGCGCGCACGCTCAGAATGTCCCCAAGCCTTGGGTGAGCCCAACGCTCTAGGACATTGTTTTCTCGGAGCCATTCGCTTTCGAGCGCCTCAGCAGCGCGCAAGGCAGGCGCAGCTGGCACGCCGGCGGCGAGCAGTTCCTGAACCACTTCATCGCGACGACGGCTTGAAAGCGCTCTGCCAATCGCTTGGGCTAAAGCACTGTCATTGGCGGCCGAGAGCGCATCGCTGGCGACTTCGACATTGAGCACCCGGCTCAACGCCTCAAGCTCATCTTGCCGCTCGCAAACCAGACCCAACCAGCCATCCGAACATTCATAAAACCGATGCACCGCGCGCGGGCCCAAGCAATCTCGTCCGCCGAGATCATTGGCCGGCCGGCCGTCATAAGCCACGACCTCGGCCAACTGGAAAGTCAGACTCTGGGCCATCAGGCTTGTGATGATTTCCTGGCCCGCGCCCGTTTGTTCGCGAGCGTTGAGCGCGGCGATCACAGCCATGGATACGGCTGCCGAGGTCGCGACATCGTTGACCGGGATTGTGTGCAAAATCGGCTCGTCTTCACCGCCCTGGGCCTGTTGCATTCCGCCCTCTGCCTGAAGCAGCGGATCGAACCCCGGCAAGCTCGCGCGCGGGCCTTTGTCACCATAGGCGTTGATCGAGCAGGAAATAATTCGTGGATTGATGGCCTTCAACACGGCGTAGTCGATGCCCAGACGTTTACGCACGCCCAAGCGATAGTTGTCGACGACGACATCAGCCTGACGGACCAGCTCGTAAAAAAGTTCCTTAGCGCCCGACTGCTTGAGATCGAGACCTAACCCGCGCTTCCCACGATTGTAGGCCATGAAGCCACCGCCATCGCTTCGGAACGGATCGCCTTCCACCGGCTCGATCTTGACGACATCAGCGCCCAAATTGGCCAGCACCCCGCCTGCGTGGGCGCCGGCAATGACCGTGCCGAGGTCCAGCACACGGATACCCTCTAACGGCGAGGCGGCTTGGCCCTGCCCATTTGCATCTCGAGGCTCGCATCGCGGCCATTTTGGCGGCGATGCAATGGGTTGGGCGAGGCTTCGGATCGATCCTGGGGTCTCGCACAGACGAACGGGCGGCGCGGGGATGGCGACCTCGCCAAGCGTGGGATGATCGAAGACCTGACGCAGGCCAGCCTCGGCCACAGGCTCGCTTTGGAACCAGTCTTCGCGCGATCCGACCGGGGCGCAAGGCACGCCATTGCCCTGCAAAACCTGCAGCCATTCGGCGCGGGTCCGGCTTCGGAAGATGCCCGCAAACGTATCGCGAGCAGCGAGCGGGTCGAGAGCAAGCTCGTCCCAGCGATCTTCAATGCCCAGGGCCTGGAAGGCCTTCAGATAAAAATTCGCAAAGAGAGTTCCCAGGAAGAACCACAACCCATCTCCACACTGATAGAGCCGGTAGCTCGGGGAAGCGCCAAGGGGCTGTCCGCGCGGGAGGGGCGGTTGATCAAGCACACGCACCGGTCCGGAAACCTCCGACAAGCCGTGGAGACCGCTAACGATCACCGCCTGGCCCCGACCGCTCCTGTGTCGCTCAAGCAGCGCAGCACCAATGGCTGAGGCACCCATGACGCCTTGACCGTACCAGAGCAGCGGCAGCACCAAATGCACGGGTTGATCGGCGTAGCACCCTTGGCGAAACGCCGCGCCCGTGAGCGCCGTCAACAGGCTGTGATGCGGCTTGAGATTGCTCCAGTTCCCGCACACGCCGTAGGGCGGCATCCAGGCGTGAACAAGCCCGGGATGGGAATGGGTTAAGGTAGCGGCGTCGAGGCCGAGGGTCTCAAGTCGGCCGGGCAGATCACTGAACAGGGCGACATCTGCGCCAGCGATGAGCTCCCGGGCTGCTGCGAGGCCGGATGTTGTGTCGACATCAAGCGTCAGCACTTGCTTGTTGCGATTGAAGACCTGGTAACCTGGATGATCCTTGATCCGGTCGCCGCCGGGGGGTTCGATCTTGATCACCTCAGCTTCAAAATCGCCCAGCAGCATGGCGGCCATGGGGCCGGAAATCCCCTGGCTGAAATCGGCGATACGGACACCTTTATATGCGGACACGAGCGCGGCCTCCCTTGCCGCCAGCAAACATGAAAGCCGCCCGCGCCCACTTCGGCAAGCACTCCTGATCCGCATGCCGTCCATTGTGCGCCCATGGGATCTTGATCCATATTGGCCAAGGAGAACACCGCCCGCTCGACGCCAGACGGGCTCACATCTTGTGAATCGCATAGCCGGCGGCGCTCGAGGGACCGTAACGACGTCTGCCGGGGCAAGCTTACGCAGGCTAGGTTGCGCACCAAGACGCGAAGGCGTTGATCGCGGCCACGGTGGCCTCCCGGAAGACTTATTTCCGCACCCTAAAGTCAATTCTGTCTTTAAAACAATAATCTACGATCGATACCTGATGTGTTAGATTGCTTCAGACCAGAGGAATACTATGCGCACTGCCAACCTCGGAAACCTTGGCGAGGTCAGCCGACTGTCTCTGGGCGGCGGCGGTATCGGCCAGATCTGGGGCGACACGTCGCACGAGGAGGCGACCGCGACACTCAGGGCTGCGCTGGAGGCTGGGATTACGGTCCTCGACGCTGCGCCGATGTACCGGAACTGTGAGGCCTTCATTGGCGAGACCTTCGCCGGCCGGCTGCCGGCGGGCGTGAAAGTGACGACCAAACACCAGCTGGGCACACCGCCGGTAGCGGAGGTCGAGGCCCGGCTCATTGCGTCCCTAGAGGCCAGCTTAGCGGCCATGCGGCTTGAACGCGTCGACCTCTTCTTCCTGCATTCCAATATCCATATGGACGGGTTCGCCTATGTCCATGGCGAGGCGCACAAGGACGCTTTCTCGACGTCATGGTCGACCTATGTGGAGGCTGCGGCTCCAAGCTTCGAACGTCTAAAGGCTCAGGGCCGGATCGGTGGCTGGGGGATCACTGGCATCGGAGTTCCCGCAGCGGTGCGACAGGCGATCGGACATACGCCCAGGCCAGACGTCGTCCAGACCATTGCCAATCTTATGGATAGCCCAGGCGCACTCAAACGTTACGCCGAACCAGCCCAGCCCCGCGAGATCGCAGCAGCGGCAAAGGCGGCCGGTCTTGGCGTCATGGGCATAAGAGCGGTGCAGGCCGGCGCGCTAACCGCCGCGATCGACCGTAGCCTCTCGCCCAATTACCCGGATGCACGTGACTATGAGCGGGCCGCGCCGTTCCGCGGACTCTGCGCGAGCTGGGGCGAGGACCCCGCCATTGTGGCGCATCGCTATGCGCTTAGCATGCCCCACATCGACACCGTGGTCCTGGGCGTAAAAAATCGCCAGGAGCTATCCCAATGCTTGGCGGCTGAGGCCATGGGCGACCTTGATCCAGGACAGACAGCGCAAATAGACGCTCTGGGCCTGGTCTCCCTCTAGAGCCGCAGGACCGTGGTTTCCACCACAGGGCGCCTTCCCCACACACGCTGGCTAGCCTTTTTTACCGCGCGCGAAATAGCGGCCTCGACGGTCTCGTCGAGATCCCGATCATCGCCGCGCAGACGATTTATCGCTTGTTCGGCCTCGTCAGCGAGGTCGTCCAGGATTTCGTCCAGTGGATAATCGCGTTCGGAGGGCAGCCCGAGCGCGCGGACCTGCGGCCCAGAGACGATCTTGTTTTTAGCGTCCAGCACCACAGACACCGCAACAACGCCGTTGGAGGCTGCATGGCGGCGCTCGCGAAGAGCGTCACCATTTTCTGCCGTCACCATGCCACCATCGACATAAAGCCGGCCGGCAGGAACCTCATCGATGATCTCGGCGCGGCCAGGCGCCAAACGGACCATATCTCCGTTGCGGGGCGTCACCTGCTGGGGCACTTGCAGGTCGCGCGCAAAAGCGGCGTGTTCGAGCAAATGGCGACGCTCGCCGTGGGTCGGAACCGCGATCTCGGGTCGTGCCCAGCGGTACATCTCAGCCAGTTCGTCACGGCAAGGGTGCCCGGAGACGTGGATCCCCGGATGGTCGCGCTCGGTGTAGAGCCGCACCCCGCGGTCGGCGAGCTTGTCCTGCAGATTGCGGATCGGGATCTCGTTACCCGGGATCACGCGGCTCGAGAAAATACAGGCATCGCCCGCGCCCAGGTTCACGTGAGGGTGGGTGCCCTCGGCGATCCGTGAGAGGGCCGCCCTGCCCTCGCCCTGGCTACCCGTGCAGAGGAAGAGAATCTTATCGGCTGGGAACTTCTTGGCCTCGGTGTCGTCGACAAACGGCTGCAGCCCCTGCATCAGGCCGACCGATTTGGCGGCCGAGGACATGCGGTGCATTGAGCGGCCTGCGAGGCAGACGCGCCGGCCGTTGGCTTCGGCGGCGCGCGCGACCGAGTCCATCCGCGCCACATTAGAGGCAAAGCAGGCGACCGCGACCTTACCCTTAAGACTTCCAATCAGCGGGATCAGGGCATCGCGAACCTCGGCCTCGGAGCCCGCGTGGCCGTCGACAAAGACGTTGGTCGAATCACAAACCATCGCGAGCACGCCCTCGTCGCCGAGCTTGCGGATCGCGTCCTGGTCCGTGACGGCGCCCAGCAACGGATCTGGATCGATCTTCCAGTCGCCGGTGTGCAGGATCGTGCCCAAGGGCGTACGGATCGCCAGGCCGTTGGGCTCAGGTATCGAGTGGGTGAGCGTAATCAACTCCAGCTCGAACGGGCCCAGCGAAATCTTGCCGCCGAGCGGGACGATGGTGATCTCAGCTTCGTCCAGGAGGCCGGCTTCGCGCAATTTTTCGCGCAGAATGTAGGCGGTGAAAGGGGTCGCATAGATCGGCGCTTTGAAGCGGGGCCAGAGCCAAGCCACGGCCCCGATATGATCTTCGTGGGCGTGCGTCAGCACGATACCCAGCAAGCGATCTGCGTTTTCCTCCATGAAGGTCGGGTCAGGCAGGATCACCTCGACGCCCGGCGTGGTTTGGTCACCGAACGTGATGCCCAGATCGACGACGATCCACTTGCGATCGTGAGGCGGCCCGTAGCCATAGAGATTGAAGTTCATGCCGATCTCGTTTGACCCGCCAAGAGGCAGGAACACGAGTTCGTCAGCTTTGGTCGCTTTTGCCATTTATTCCTTCGCCGTGTTCCGGCGGTAAATCCCAAGCATGCCCCGAATGGTGAGATCGGGATCGAAATGGTCGATTGATGATGTCGCCCCGTGGAAGAGGGATGCAACGCCGCCGGTGCCGATAACCGTCATGGGCTTGCCCCACTCGTCCTTGATCCGCGCCACGAGGCCCTCGATCAACGCGACGTAGCCCCAAAAGACGCCCGACTGCATGGCGGCCACGGTGTCCTTGCCAATCGCGGTGTTGCCCCGCGGTCGCTGTATCGCAACCCGCGGCAACTTGGCCGCTGCCTGGTGCAGAGCTTCCATCGAAAGATTGATCCCGGGCGCGATCGCGCAGCCCTCCATGGCGCCATCTTCAGCGATCACGTCAAAGGTAGTGGCCGTTCCGCTGTCGATGATGATCAGGTCACCAGGGTAGATCATATGAGCACCAACGGCGTTTACGAGGCGATCTGCGCCTGCTTCCGAAGGCTTCTCGATCCGGACTTCAATACCAAGATCAACATTTTCGCCGATCACGAGAGGTTCAACCTTCAGGTAGCGTCGGGCGAGATTTCTAAGGTTGAAGATCGACTGCGGCACGACGCTAGAAATAATGCAGCCCGTAAAGGCGTCGAGATGCAGGCCCGTCATGACCAGAAGCTGTGACAGCCAGACAGCGTACTCATCCGCCGTTCGGGTCGAATGCGTCGCTGAGCGCCATTGGGCAATCCAAGCCTTGCCGTCGTGCACGGCAAAGAGGGTGTTGGTATTGCCCTGCTCGATCGCCAGCAGCATCGCTTAAGCCCCTCCAAAGAAGACGTCGCCAGCGGTTATGCGCTGCACCGAACCGTCGTCGAGCCGAAGCCGAAGCGCACCATCTGTGTCCATGCCCTCAGCGATGCCTGACAGGGTGCGGCTGGGAAGTCTTGCCTCGCAACGCTCGCCAAGCCCGTGAGCGCGCCTCGTCCAGCCCTCTAAGATTGGACCAAAGCCCTGCGTCATCCAGATTTTGAACCAGGCCTCGAAGCGGCTGGCGAGCACCTCGATTGCGTCGGCAGGCTTAGGTGGGGCTCCCGCAATATGTTCAGCGAAGGACGTTGCGGGTCTCTCCGTATCCGTCGGCGCATGGGCTATGTTCACGCCGATGCCGATAGCCAGCCAAAGCCGGCCGTCATCCCGGGCGCCAGACTCCACCAGAATGCCGACGGCTTTGCGGCCATGAATCAGTACATCGTTAGGCCACTTCAATCGCGCCGCCTCGGGCCCCAAAAATATGTCTGCGAGGTCGCAGGCTGCCAGTGCGGCGACAAAAGACATCTGCGCGGCTTCGGCAGGCGCAACATCCGTTGTGGTGAGCAGTGTCGCCGCGAGGTTTCCGGTCTCAGTTGACCAAGCCCGCCCGCGCCGGCCACGACCTGCAGTTTGTCGATTGGCTGTAATCCAGACGGGACCGCTCTCCCCGGCTTCGGCGCGGCGGCGAGCCTCGGCGTTGGTGGAGTCGATCTCCGCGTAGACCTCGATCGGTGGGTGGTCGCTCAACGCCCTAGGAAAGCCCGAAGGCGTGCGCCGCGCGGCCTGCAGCAGGGTAGATCCAGATCAGCGCCGCCAAGACGAGGGGGAAAGAAAACAGCGCCAAGCCGACACCGATGGCGCGCGCCTCGATCGGTGGCGCATCCGTCTTACCTTCCGCCGCATCGAGCCACATCACCTTGAGCAAGCGCAGGTAGTAGACGGCCGCGACCACAGAGCCGACGAGCCCCAGGACCGCTGCGACCGGCAAGCCTGCGCCCACGGCAGCCTTGAAGACGAAATATTTTCCCCAAAAGCCGGAAAATGGCGGCAGTCCCAGGGCGGACAAAGAAAACGCCGTCATCGCGAGTGCGATCCCCGGCTGTTCCTTGAATAGCCCAGCCATGTCTTCGAAACTCTCCATCGATTTGCCCTGCCGCGAGAGGGCTGCAAGGCAGGCGAAGAAGCCGGTTACGTCGATCATGTAGAGGATCATGAAGATCAACATCGATTGGACACCCTCGGCGGTGCCCGCCGACAGACCAATGATCGCGTAACCAACGTTGGCGATCGAGGAATAGGCCCAAAGGCGTTTGAGGTTCTGCTGGGCAAGGCCCGCAAAGGCGCCCACGCCGACTGACATCAGGCCCAAGACCACGAGCACTTGCTGCCACTGGACGATTGCCCCCCCGAAGCCCTGGGCCAGCAGGCGCGCGAAGAGCACCATAGCGGCGAGCTTGGGTGCCGCTGCAAAGAAGGCCACAACCGGCGTCGGTGCACCCTCATAGACATCCGGCGTCCACATGTGGAACGGCGCGGCGGAAACCTTGAACGCAAGGCCGCACATCAGGAACACCAGGCCGAAAAGCACGCCGGTGTGAGCGCCATTGTGCACGGCAGCCGCGATGTCGATAAACAGCGTCGAGCCGGCAAAGCCATAGACCAGACTGGCGCCGTAGAGCAGCAGTCCGGAGGAAAGCGCTCCCAGCACGAAGTATTTCAGGCCCGCCTCTGAGGCCTTGGCGTTGTCGCGGTGCATGGCTGCCAAGACATAGAGGGCAAGAGAATGCAGCTCGACGCCGACGTAGAGCGAGATCAGGTCTCCGGCTGCGACCATCATCCCCATGCCCAGCGCGGCCAGGACAATGAGCACCGGAAATTCAAAGTTATGCACCCCGCGCCGCTCGAACCAAGGCTGCCCGAGGGGGATGGCGATAGCGCTGGCGACAAAGATGGCGACTTGGGCGAAGGCTGAGGCGTCGTCGGCGATAATGCCGCCCGAAAAGCCGCGCCCGAACGGTCCGGTCGCCGCTTGGAAGGCCGCCGCCGCCAGCAGCAACACGCCCCCCCAGCCCACAAGCCGAGCAGCCTTGGGTGCAAACGCGCCAGCGACCAACAGGACGAGCGCCCCGATCGCCAGGATTAATTCCGGATAGGCCAGGCCGAGATCGGCTGAGAAGGTCATAGCAGTTAGCCCCCGATGGCCGCTTGATAGGCCGAGACGAGGTGGTCCACGGACGCCTGGGTCAGGTTCATGATGAGGCCAGGCTGAACGCCCAGCACGAGCGTGGCCGCGATCAGAGGCGCGAAGATCGCCACCTCACGCCAATCCAGATCGGTGATGTCGGCAAGCTTGGCATTGGTCATCGTTCCGAACACCACCCGCCGATATAGCGACAGCGCATAGACCGCCGAGAAAATCACCCCCGTCGCAGCGACAATCACGGTCCAGGTCGAGACGCCATAGGTCCCGGCCATGGTCAGAATCTCACCGACGAAACCTGACGTACCAGGCAAGCCCACGTTACCCATGGTGAAGAGCATAAAGGTCGCCGCATACCACGGCATGCGGGTCACCAGACCGCCGTAGAAGGCGATCTCACGGGTATGCATGCGGTCGTAAACCACACCGACGCAAAGGAATAACGCGCCCGAGATCACCCCGTGGCTCAGCATCTGAAAGAGCGCACCCTGCTCACCCACGATGTTGCCGGCGAAGATGCCCATGGTCACGAAGCCCATATGAGCGACTGACGAATAGGCGATGAGTTTCTTGATATCGACCTGCCGAAACGCGACGAGCGAGGTGTAGACGATCGCGATAACGCTGAGGGCAAAGACCAGCGGCGTGAATTGGTGCGACGCCTGCGGGAACATCGGCAGCGAGAACCGCATGAAGCCGTATCCGCCGAGCTTCAAGAGGATGCCGGCCAAGATCACCGAGCCCGCGGTCGGGGCTTCCACGTGCGCATCGGGAAGCCAGGTATGGACGGGCCACATCGGCATCTTGACCGCGAAGGAGGCGAAGAACGCCAGCCAAAGCCAGGTCTGCACCGTCGGGCTGAAGTGATAGGCCATCAGTTCGGGGATCGAGCTGGTGTGGCTAATCCCGATCATCGCCAAGATCGCGGCCAGCATCAGCACTGAGCCAAGCAGCGTATAGAGGAAAAATTTGAACGCCGCGTAGACCCTTCGCGCCCCGCCCCAAATCCCAATGATCAGGAACATCGGCACCAGGCTGAATTCGAAGAATATGTAAAACAGAACGATATCGAGCGCGCAGAAGACCCCGATCACCAAGCTTTCCAAGATCAGGAAGGCGATCATGTATTCCAGGACGCGCTTCTCAATCGACTTCCAAGAGGCCGCGATACAGATCGGCATCAGGAAAGCGGTCAAAAGCACGAAGAGGACGGATATTCCATCCACGCCCATGCGGTAATTCAGGCCGGCGAACCAGGGCATTTCCTCGACGAACTGGAAGCCTTTGTCGCCTGGGCTGAACCGGGCGACCAGAAGCACCGACAAGGCCAATGTCGCGAGCGTCGTGAAGAGCGCAATCCACTTGGATGCTTCAATCGCTCTCGGATCGTCGGCTTTTCCGAAAAGGCGCAGCGCCAAGATCGCGGCGACGCCAACGATGGGGGCGTAAGTAATGAGGGAGAGAATGGGCATAACCGGGCGCTTCCTTACGCGTTCCAGGCCCAGAGGGCGAAGGACAGGATCGCCGCGACGCCCAAAAGCATCACAAAGGCGTAGTGATAGAGGAATCCAGTCTCCAGGCGACCTGCACCCTTGCCCACCTGCAACGACAAAGCCGAGACACCGTCAGGACCCAAGCCGTCGATAAGCTTCTGGTCGCCCCCCCTCCAGAAGAGATCGCCAAGCCACTGGGCGGCGCGCACGAACGTCACCTGATAAAGCTCGTCGAAGAACCACTTATTGTAGAAGAATAGATACACCGGGCCCCTGTTGGCGGCCAACTTCGCGCCCAAGCCTTCACGCCAGATGTACATATAGGCTGCAACCAGCAGTCCCAGGATCGACACGATGAGCGGCGCCCAAACGGTCCAGGCCGGCGGGTGGCCTTCTGCCAGTACGTGGTTCGAAGCTGCGGTATAGATCGCGCCGCGCCAGAACTCGTGCTGTTCGGCGCCGATAAACTTCTCGACGAAGACATAACCCGCAGCAATCGCCCCGATGGATAGCAAAATCAGCGGCAGACGCATGGTCCAGGGGCTCTCGTGAGGAAGCGCCGGCCCATGGCTGTGACCCTGATGATCATCATGATCGAGCTCAGCGTGCGTCTCGGCCTGGGCCTCACTGCCATGGTCGTCATGCCCATGATCATGGTCGCGATTGTGCCAGTGATGTTCCAAATCTTCTGAGGTCCAGCGGGCATGACCGTTGAACGTGAAGAAGGCGACGCGCCAGGAATAAAAAGCCGTCAGACCCGCCACGAACACACCCATCACGAAGGCGAAATAGCCCAGCGGATCACCGGCTGCGCCGGACGCATAGGCCGCGTGGATGATCGAGTCTTTGGAATAGAACCCCGCAAAACCCAGCTCAAGGCCGGGGATACCAAGGCCCGTGATGGCGATCGTCCCAATGGTCATCACCGCAAACGTCACCGGCAGGTACTTCGCCAGATTGCCGTACCGGCGCATGTCCTGCTCGTGGACCATGGCGTGGATTACTGAGCCCGCGCCCAGGAACAGCAGCGCTTTAAAGAAGGCGTGGGTGAAGAGGTGGAACATCGAAGCCTGATAGGCGCCGAGCCCGGCTGCCATGAACATGTAGCCAAGCTGCGAACAGGTCGAATAAGCGATCACGCGCTTGATATCGTTCTGCACAAGACCAACGGTGGCAGCGAAGAGTGCGGTTGTGGCCCCAACAATGACGACGATGTGTTTGGCGACCGGCGCATACTCAAACATCGGCGACAGAAGGCAGACCATATAGACGCCGGCCGTCACCATCGTGGCGGCATGGATCAAAGCGGACACGGGTGTCGGGCCTTCCATGGCGTCCGGCAACCAGGTGTGCAGGAAGAACTGCGCCGACTTGCCCATGGCGCCAATGAACAGCAGCGCGCACGCCAGGTCCATCAGCCGCCAGCTTTGGCCCGCGAAGGTCCAGGCGTCGTTGGCGTGGGCAGAGACCAGCGGAAAGATCTGGGCAAACTGGATCGTTCCCAGCGACCAGAAGACCGTCAGGATGCCGAGCGCGAAGCCGAAGTCGCCGACCCGGTTGACGACGAAGGCCTTGATCGCCGCGGCGTTGGCTGTGGGCTTATGATACCAAAAGCCAATCAGCAGATAGCTCGCAAGTCCCACGCCCTCCCATCCAAAAAAGAGCTGCATGAAGTCAGCGGCGCTGATCAGCGACAGCATGGCGAAGGTGAACAAAGACAGGTAGGCGAAGAAGCGTGGCTTGCTGTCGTCCTGCGCCATGTATCCCCAGCTGTAGAGGTGGACAAGGGACGAGACGGTGGTCACCACCACCAACATCACCGCCGAAAGACCATCGAGCCGGAAAGACCAGTTGGACACGAATTTCCCGACCTGGATGAACGGTGCGTAGGTGTTGGTGAAGGCCTCAAGTCCGCCCCAGGTCCATTGACTGAACACCACCCAAGACAGGACGGCTGATAACATCAGCAAGCCCGTAGTGATCGCCATGGAAACGGTATTGCCCAGCCGGCGACCAAATAGCCCCGCGGTGGCGGCCCCGATCAGCGGGCCATAGAGAATAATGGTGACGAGGAGCTTGGCGTCCATGCTCAACCCTTCATCATCGAGGCGTCATCCACGGCGATGTCGCCGCGGTTGCGGAAGAAGGTGACCAGAATAGCCAAGCCGACAGCGGCCTCGGCCGCTGCGACGGTCAGCACGAACATAGCGAAGATCTGCCCCGTGACGTTGCCCAGATACGCTGAGAAGGCCACCAGGTTGATATTCACGGCGAGCAGGATCAGCTCAATCGACATCAGAATGACGATGATGTTTTTGCGGTTCACGAAGATGCCAAAGACCCCGATGGTGAAAAGGATCGCGGCGACCGCGAGGTAGTGCGCCAATCCGATAATCATGCGTCGATCCCTTCGCCGGGCTTAGGCGAAACCATGCGCATGCCGGTCTTTGGCGTACGCAGCACCTGGTCCATGATCACCTGGCGCTTCACGCCAGGCTTGTGACGGAGCGTGAGCACAATGGCCCCGATCATCGCCACCAGCAGGACCATGCCGGCGGCCTGGAAGAAGTAGACGTACTGCGTATAGAGAACTCGCCCGATCGCCTCGGCATTGGACATGCCCAGCGGCGCACCCTTCCCCATCGCCATCGGCGTGTCGTTAAGGCGCGCTGCGCCATGGGTGGCGACGGTGTAGGAGACCACAATCATCTCGATGGCGAGACCGCCTGCAATCAATCCGCCCAAGGGCATGTAGCGTGCGAAGCCCTGGCGCAGTTGGGCGAAGTCCACGTCCAACATCATGACCACAAACAGGAACAAAACGGCCACGGCGCCAACGTAGACAACGACCAGAAGCATCGCCAGGAACTCCGCCCCCAGCAGCACGAAGAGGCCCGCTGACGAGAAGAACGATGCAATCAGAAACAAGACCGAGTGCACAGGGTTCTTCGCCGAGACCACGGCAAGCCCGCTTGCCAGCGTCACCGCCGCCATCAGGTAAAATGCGATCGCCTGCAGGGCCATCAGCTCGTTCTAGCTCCCTAAATTCGTCTTAGATTCGCATACGCCAAGGCCCGCGCGGGGTCTTAGCGATAGGGCGCATCCAGTTCCAGATTCTTCGCGATTTCGCGTTCCCAGCGGTCGCCGTTATCGAGCAACTTGGCCTTGTCGTAGTAGAGTTCCTCACGGGTCTCCACGGCGAACTCCAGGTTTGGCCCCTCGACGATCGCGTCCACCGGGCAGGCCTCCTGGCACAAACCGCAGTAGATGCATTTGACCATGTCGATGTCGTAACGCGTCGTTCGCCGCGAGCCGTCCTCACGAGGCTCGGCCTCGATGGTGATGGCCTGGGCCGGACAAATCGCCTCGCAGAGCTTGCAGGCGATGCAACGCTCTTCCCCGTTCGGATAGCGCCGCAACGCATGCTCCCCACGAAATCTGGGGCTCTGCGGGTTACGTTCGTTCGGATAGAGAACAGTTGCCTTGGGACGAGCCATATATTTGAGGCCCAGGCCGATTGCGCCTGCAAAATCCAGCAGCATCGCGCCCTTCATCGCCTGTCCGATACGCTGAAACATCAGGTCCCCTTGCAGACGTAATCTTGGATGTATTGGGCATCGCCGGCGTCTTTCAGGACAAATACGCCGCCTTGTGCCTTACAGGCCTCGGTGGCCCGCTTCAGCGAGTCGTAGTCTGCGGTTCCAGAGACGTTGTTGCCGGTCGTCTCGCAGCCGCCGAGGGCCAGCACCAGGACGGCGGCGATGGAAAGAAGTCGGTTCAACCGATCCCTCCATAGACCCGCCATCCAGCCACTAGAACCACCGCGACCAGCGACGTCGGCAGGAAAACTTTCCAGCCCAGGCGCATCAACTGATCATAGCGATAACGCGGCACGACGGAGCGGACCATGGCGTTCATGAAGAAGACAAAAAAGGTCTTGATCGCCAGCATGATGAAGCCGTGCAGACTGGCCAGCCAAGACCACCCCGTGCCCCATAAACCGTCGAGATAATGCGTTGGCCATGGTGCCTGCCAACCCCCCAGAAACAGCACCGCCATAAGGCCGCTCATCAAGGTGATGTTGGAAAACTCGGCAAGGTAGAACAGCAAGTAGGGCGTCGAGCCATACTCGATGGCGTATCCCGCCACGAGTTCGCTTTCGGCCTCCGGAAGATCAAAGGGCGGACGGTTGGTCTCCGCCAGTCCCGAGATAAAGAAAATCACCCCCATCGGGATCATGACGATGGCTAACGGCAGGTTATGCAAACCCGCGCCGCCCAAAATGTTCCAATTCCAGAAGCCGCCGGCCTGTTTCTCGACAATGCTCGTCAAGTTCATCGTCCCGGCGAGCAGGATCACGGTGATGATCACAAAGCCGATTGAGACCTCGTAGGAGACCATCTGGGCTGCGGAACGCAACGCACCTAGGAACGGGTACTTCGAGTTCGACGCCCAGCCGCCCATGATGATGCCATAGACCCCCAGAGACGAAACAGCGAAGAGGTAGAGGATTCCCACGTTGATGTTGGATATCACCCACCCTGGGGCCAGCGGCATGGCCGCCCAGGAGCCCAGCGCCAGGGTCACGCTAATAAGCGGAGCCAGCAGGAAGACGAATTTATCGGCCCCCGCAGGCACGATCAGCTCCTTGATCAGGAACTTGCCGAGGTCTGCGAAGGATTGAAGAACGCCAAACGGACCCACGACGTTCGGGCCTTTGCGCATCTGAACGCCAGCAAAAATCTTGCGATCGCCGTAGATAAGGAACGCGATAATCAGCAGTAGTGGGACCGTAACCAGCAGAATTTGACCGACGGTCCAAAGCAGCCAGCCGATGGGGGTTGTCCAAAAATCCATCTATTCCGCCGCTATTTTGGCGGCACCCGAAGCTTGGGCGGCGCACTCGGCCATGGTCACGCTGGCGCGCGCAATGGGGTTGGTCAGGTAGAATGAGGTCACCGTGCGGGTGAACGGCAGGTCGAAGACTTCACCTTTCTCACCAAGCGAACTCAGATCGACAGCTATGGTACCATCCCGGCCATCGACGTGGTCGATGCGCCCAAAGCTTGGATGATCAGCAAAGAGCTTGGCCCGCAGTGCATCGAGGCTGTCATAGGGTAGCTTGGCGTTCAGACGTTCTGACAGCGCACGAAGGATCGCCCAATCTTCCTTGGCTTCACCCTTGGGGAACACGGCGCGAACGCCCTGTTGCACCCGGCCCTCGGTATTGACGTAAAGGCCATTCTTTTCAGTGTAGGCCGCGCCCGGCAGGATCACATCTGCGGTGTGCGCGCCCCGGTCTCCGTGAGTCCCCAGATAGACCGTGAAGGCCTTTGAGGCCGAAGTGTCGATCTCGTCGGCACCGAGCAGGAACAATACATCGGCCCCGCCTGGCGTCGCTAGCTCCGCCGCTGTCTTGCCGCCATCACCTGGAATGAAACCAAGATCCAGGCCGCCGACGCGTGAGGCGGCACGGTGGAGCACATTCCAGGTCATCCCGAACGCGTCGGCGACGCCAGCCGCCACTTTCAGGACCGCTGAGCCATCGGCTCGCATCAGAGCGTCAGCACCAACGATGATCGCCGGTGATTTGGCGGCCTTCAGCGCTGAGACAAAATCGTTTTTCAGCTTGGCGAGATCGCCGAGCGTCTTGGGACCTGAGCCCAGATATTCATAGCTGTAGGTCAGATCGACCGGCTCACCGATAACGCCGACCTTCAGCGCACCAGCTAGCCAGCGCTTGCGCAGGCGCGCGTTCAACACCGGCGCTTCAAGACGCGGATTGACCCCCACAAGCAGGACAACATCTGCGTCTTCGATGCCTGAGATCGTCGAGTTAAAGAGCCAGCTCTGGCGCAGACCCGAGCCCAAAATCATGCCGTCCTGGCGACAATCGGTAGATTGCACGCCGAGGCTTCGGAAGAGATCGAGTGTGGCCTTCATCGACTCTGCATCTTGCAGATCACCGGCGATCACCCCGATCCGGTCCGCAGCTGTCGCCTTCAGCTTTGTCGCAACCGCCTCAAGGGCTTGCGACCAGGTCGCCGGCCGCAGCTTGCCGGCTTCACGCAGATATGGCCGGTCCAGACGCTGGCGTGCGAGGCCGTCGACGGCGTAGCGGGTCTTGTCGGAAATCCACTCTTCGTTGATGTCTTCGTTCACGCGCGGCAGGACACGAAGGACGGCCGAGCCGCGGGCATCCACGCGGATCGCGGAGCCCAGCGCATCCATCACATCCACGCTCTCGGTCTTCTTCAACTCCCAGGGTCGCGCATTGAATGCGTAGGGTTTGGAGGTCAGCGCGCCCACCGGGCAAAGATCGATGATGTTGGCCGACAATTCCGACGTTACCGCCTTGTCGAGATAGGTCGTGATTTCAACATCTTCACCGCGACTGATGAGCCCAATTTCCGGCACCCCGGCCACTTCGGTGATAAACCGCACGCAGCGGGTGCACTGAATGCAGCGGGTCATGACCGTCTTGATCAACGGCCCCATGAATTTTTCTTCAACGGCACGCTTATTGTCAGCGTAGCGACTATCGTCGCGGCCATACCCCATGGCCTGGTCTTGAAGATCGCACTCGCCGCCCTGATCGCAAATCGGGCAATCCAGCGGGTGATTAATGAGCAGAAACTCCATCACCCCGTGACGGGCCTTCTTCACCATCGGCGTATCGGTGAAGATCTCCATGTTCTCTGCCGCCGGCAGGGCACAAGAGGCCTGGGGCTTCGGCGGCCCTGGCTTCACTTCCACCAGGCACATGCGGCAGTTTCCCGCGATGCTCAGGCGTTCGTGATAGCAGAAGCGCGGGATTTCTTTCCCAGCCAGTTCTGCCACCTGCAAGACGTTCATGCCGGCTTCGAATTCGACCTCAACGCCGTCAACTTTAGCTATCGGCATAGCCTTACTCCGCCGCCTGTAAGGAATGACCTTGCACATGCGGCTTACCGGCGCGGTAGAGAGTGATCCGCTCTTCGACCTCGTGGCGGAAGTGACGGAAAAGGCCCTGGATCGGCCAGGCAGCCGCATCGCCCAAACCGCAGATGGTGTGGCCTTCAACCTGGCTGGCGACGTCCAGCAGCAGGTCGATCTCTGACATCTCAGCCTCGCCAGTGACCATTCGCTCCATGACCCGCCACATCCAGCCTGTGCCTTCGCGGCACGGCGTGCACTGGCCACAACTCTCGTGCTTGTAGAAATATGAGGCGCGAGCGATCGCCTTCACGAGGTCAGCGTCCTTGTCGAAGACGATCATGGTGCCGGTGCCAAGGCCAGAGCCCCTCGCCTGCAGGTCTTCGTATGTCATAACCGCTTCGTCGCATTGCTCGGCTGGGATCATACGTACTGAGATACCGCCGGGGATCACGGCCTTCAGATTACCCCAACCGCCGCGCACGCCGCCAAAGTGGTCTTCGATCAACTGGCGGACCGAAATTCCAACTGCGTCCTCAACAACGCAGGGTTTATTGAGGTGGCCAGAACCGGCGAAAAGCTTGGTTCCGGTGGATTTCTCCGTGCCAAAGCCGGCAAACCAATCCGCACCTCGACGCAAGATGGTACCGACGACGGCGATGGTCTCGACATTGTTGACCGTGGTCGGGCAGCCGTAGATGCCTGCGCCGGCCGGGAACGGTGGTTTCAGGCGTGGCTGGCCCTTTTTGCCCTCAAAGCTTTCCATGAGGGCGGTCTCGTCGCCGCAAATATAGGCTCCGCCACCGTGGGTGACCCGCACGTCGCAGTCCCAGCCATGAACATTGCCCTTGCCGATCAGCTTGGCGTCATAGGCTTGGTTGATGGCGACCAACAGGCGCTCACGTTCGTGGACGTATTCGCCGCGAATGTAGATGTAGGCTGAGTGCGCGCGCATGGCCTTACACGCGATCAGGCAGCCCTCGATAAGCAGATGCGGGTCGTTGCGAAGGATATCGCGGTCCTTACAGGCCCCCGGCTCAGACTCGTCGGCATTGACCAGCAAGTAGTGCGGACGCTCGCTCTCCTGCTTGGGCATGAAGGTCCACTTCAGCCCGGTGCCGAAGCCCGCCCCACCGCGTCCGCGCAGGCCCGAGGCCTTGATCTGATCACAGATCCACTCCGGCGTCTGGGCGACAATGTCCTTCGTGCCATTCCACGCGCCGCGTTGCTTTGCCCCCTCAAGACCCCAATCGCGTTGGCCATAGATGTTGAGGAAAATGCGGTCCTTATCTGCCAGGAGTCCGACCATCTCTACGCTCCCTTACTCGGGCCGCGCAGGCCAGCGATGAACCAGATCTGGGCTCCGAAACCCAGGATGACGGCAGCCAGGAACGCGACGAACGCCCAAGCCAGATGAAGTTTGATATAGCCGAAAAGCGCAGCGGCCGCGGCTAAACCTGCGCACAGGCTCAGCCCCAACATCAACGTGCTGCGCCGTTTCATGGTGGCGACATCGACGCTCATGCCGACGCCTTCGTTTTGGACGGTTTTTCGGGCAGATTCGGAATCTTAAACTTCTTTGCCAGCGAACCGTCATAGAGCGTCACATCGGTCAAAGTGATCGGCGCGCCTTGCGGCGCTGAGCCCTGACGACCGATGGACGAGCCAGGCTTGGGTTTCTTGCCTGCCGCGAAATCGTCGAGCAGTTTCTCGAAGCTCTCCGGCGTCAGGTCCTCGTAGTAGTAGTCGTTGATGGCGGCCATTGGTGCGTTGGCGCAGGCCCCCATGCACTCGACTTCTTGCCAATAAAACTTGCCGTCCTTGCTGCGATGGTTCGCGGGGCCGAACTTGCGCTGGCAGACAGCCAAGATCGCCTCGGAACCACGCGTCTGACACGGCGTCGTGCCGCAGACCTGAACAAGCGCGACCTCACCCACCGGCTCCAGCATGAACATGGTGTAGAAGGTGGCGACTTCCAGCACCCGTATCGCTGGCATCGCGAGCAACTCGGCAACCGCACGGATCGCCGGTTCCGAGACCCAGCCTTCCTGCTTTTGCACAAGCCACAGAGCCTGGATGACCGCCGATTGCTGGCGACCTTCCGGGAAGTGGGTCGACACCTCGCCGATACGTTTCAAAGTCGCCGGCTTGAATTCGAAGCTGGCGGGCTGAACCTGTGCAAGCCTGCGGACGCTCAACGGTCGATCTCCCCGAACACAATATCCAGAGACCCCAGGATGGCCGATACATCGGCCAGCATGTGGCCCCGGCTCATCCAGTCCATCGCCTGCAAGAACGGGAAGCTTGGAGCGCGGATTTTGCAACGGTACGGCCGGTTGGTGCCGTCGCTCACCAGATAGACCCCGAATTCGCCCTTCGGCGCTTCAACAGCGGAATAGACCTCGCCTGGGGGCGTGCGATAGCCCTCCGTGAACAGCTTGAAGTGATGGATCAGCGATTCCATCGAGCGCTTCATCTCTCCACGCTTGGGCGCTGAGACTTTATTGTCTTCGCATAGCGCTGGGCCGGGCGTCTTCATGAGCCGCTCGCAGCACTGCTCCATAATCTTCACCGACTGGCGCATTTCTTCCATGCGGCAGAGGTAGCGATCGTAGCAGTCTCCGTGCACCCCCAGCGGGACGTCGAATTCCATTTCATTGTAGCAGTCGTAAGGCTGGCTTCGGCGCAGGTCCCAGGCGATGCCGGAACCGCGCACCATGACACCAGAAAAGCCCCAGGCTTGGGCCTCTTCCTTGTTCACCTTGCCAATATCGACGTTGCGCTGCTTGAAGATCCGGTTGCCGGTGATCAGGCTTTCGATGTCGTCGAAAACCTTCGGCACCTTCTTGCACCAATCGGCGATATCTTGAATGAGCTCGCTCGGCAGGTCCTGGCGTACGCCGCCGACACGGAAGTAGTTGGCGTGCATGCGCGCGCCCGACGCGCGCTCATAGAACACCATGAGCTTCTCACGCTCCTCAAAGCCCCAAAGCGGCGGGGTGAGCGCGCCAACGTCCATGGCCTGGGTCGTGACGTTCAAAATGTGGTTCAGAATGCGGCCGATCTCGCAATAAAGCACCCGTATCAGCTGTCCCCGGATAGGAACTTCGACGCCGATCAGCCGCTCGATCGCGAGCACATAGGCATGCTCCTGGTTCATCGGCGCCACGTAATCGAGGCGGTCGAAGTAGGGGATGGTCTGCTGATAGGGCCTAGCCTCCATCAGCTTCTCTGTTCCGCGGTGAAGCAGGCCGATGTGCGGGTCAACGCGTTCGACCACTTCACCATCCAGCTCCAGAACCATGCGCAGCACGCCGTGTGCGGCTGGATGCTGCGGTCCGAAATTAATATTGAATTTGCGGACCTTGGTCTCGCCCTGGACTTCAGGGGCAAAGAAATCATCAGCTTTCGCAGGAGCGTTGGCACCCGTCATTTGCCAGGCTCCTTCGCCGCAGGAAACGCACGCTCGTCCCCAGGGATCAGCGGAGCATAACCCGGCTCTGCGCCTTCCCAGGGAGACAGGAAGTCCCAATTACGCCACTCGACCGACTTCACAGGCTCATAAACCACCCGTTTCAACTCATCGTCGTAGCGGACCTCGACATAGCCGGTCATCGGGAAGTCCTTCCGCAGCGGGTGGCCGTGGAAGCCATAGTCGGTGAGAATTCGCCGAAGGTCAGGATGGCCATCGAAAAAGACGCCGTACATGTCGAAGGTCTCGCGCTCATACCAGTCGGCAGCGGGATAGACCGACGTTACCGAAGCAACCGGTTTGTCTTCATCCGTCTGAATCTTCACCCTGCAACGCAGGTTCTTGGTCATCGAAAGCAGATGATAGACAACGTCGAAGCGCTGCGTTCGCTCTGGATAATCCGCCCCGCAGACATCAATCAGAATCGAGAACTTGGTGTTTTCACCATCACGCAGGTACCTCAGCGCCTCGACGATGCGATCTGCAGGCGCCGTGAACGTGAGCTCGCCGTACATGACCTCATAACCGCTGAAGACACCCTTGGCGTCTTTGACAATCGACTGACCCAGCTTTTCCAGGATCGGAGGCGGTTGCGGCCAGCTCATCGCATGATGGTCCCGGTACGGCGGATCTTTTTCTGCAACTGCAGCACGCCATAGACCAAGGCCTCCGCGGTTGGTGGGCAACCCGGAACGTAGACGTCAACCGGCACGATCCGGTCGCAACCGCGCACCGTTGAATAGCTGAAGTAGTAATAACCGCCGCCGTTGGCGCAGGATCCCATCGAGATCACGTAGCGCGGCTCGGGCATCTGATCATAGACCTTGCGCAGCGCCGGAGCCATCTTGTTCACCAATGTGCCGGCGACGATCATAACGTCAGACTGCCTTGGACTGCCACGCGGGGCGAAACCATAGCGCTCAAGGTCGTAGCGCGGCATAGACGCTTGCATCATCTCAACGGCACAGCAGGCGAGGCCGAACGTCATCCACATGAGCGAGCCTGTGCGCGCCCAGGTGATCAGATCGTCAACACCAGCCGTGATGAAGCCCTTATCGGCCAACTGTTGAGACACCCCGTCGAAGAACGGGTCATGGGCGGAGGAATTATAGCCCTCAACAGAGGTGCGGCCGCCCTCGCCCGCCGGAACGATCACTCCCATTCCAGGGCTCCCTTCTTCCACTCGTAGATGAAGCCAACGGTCAGGACACCCAGGAAGCTCATCATCGACCAGAAGGCGAACTGGCCCATGGCAGCTGGCAGCTTCATCAGAGCGACCGCCCAGGGGAAAAGAAACGCGACTTCCAGGTCGAAGATGATGAAGAGGATCGAGACCAGATAGAAGCGCACATCGAATTTCATCCGCGCGTCGTCGAACGCATTGAATCCGCATTCATACGAGGAGAGTTTTTCCGGGTCCGGTGCCTTGGGCGCGAAGCCTGCGGCGAACAGGATAAAGATGATACCCAACGCCGCAGCGATCCCCAGAAAGATCACGATGGGCAGGTACTGAAGCAAAAAAGCGTTCATGGAGTCCTTTAGGGAGTCCTCGGGGATTCGCGCGCCGTTCTAGACCACACTTTCGGCGGTTTCAAACAGGGCCTTGTTGCAATGCGGAAAGCTCAGCAATTGAGCTCATATGACGCACAGAAAACGGCCGCCTCGTGCCCGTCGTCCTGCATCTTCCGTTGACACGATTCCACCTCGGACCTATCAGACGCCCCTCGCGTTTTGACGCGCGCTAAGTACGCGGATGTAGCTCAGTTGGTTAGAGCGCCGGCCTGTCACGCCGGAGGTCGCGGGTTCAAGTCCCGTCATTCGCGCCACTTGCAGAAGTAGCGGGCCGCAAAGGCCGGTCCACTGGGTTCAAACCCTTCTTTCCATTTCCAGATACGCCGAGTTGTCGCCCAGGCAGGTGACTAGACGGGACGTTGAAGTCCGTCGGTGGCGGCGGCTTGACGAACAATGGAAACCAAGGTGCCTGGATGTGCGTTGGAAACTTCCACTTTCGCGCCAACCTGCTTGGCCAACGCCTCCACAATGCTGGTGCCAAGACCAGCCTTGGCGGGGGTCGTGCCCTTCGACATCCCGATCCCGTCGTCCTTGACAGTTAGTGTCCAGCCAGGTGCGTGCGATTGATAGCCCACGACGACACGGCCGCCGCGTCCATTGGGAAAGGCGTGCTTGAGGGCGTTAATCACCAACTCCGTGACGATTAGGCCCAAGCTCACCGATACCTCGGCTGCAGCCACGCCTTCGTCGGCCTCGACACTGAGGATCAACTTGTCGGGGTCCCCGATCATCGATGCACCTGGGCTGGTGCAAAGGTCATTGAAATAGCTGCGAAGTTGCACGTCTCCGACGGTGGATTGGGCGAGTTGATGCTGGAGCGCGGCCACGGACATGACGCGGCTTTGGGCGTCAACAAGGAAGCCCTTGGCGCTCTTCGGCGCTCGCCGTGCGCTTTGCATCAAGACGCTGGCGATGATCTGAAGGCTATTGGCGACCCGGTGTTGCAGTTCGTGGTGAAGCACTGCCTTCTCGTGCAGCAGGTCATCTTTCAGCTTTGCGGCGAGTCGCGCCTCCGTCACGTCGGAGGCGGCCAAGAGCACCCTCACGTTCGTCTCGTCAGCATACTCCAGAACGTGCGCGGTTACGGCAAGACGGCGGATTGGAAGACCTGGACGCCGCAGGTCCATCTCGTAGACATCAAGACCGGTGTCACCCGACAAGGTGAGCTTTAGCAGCGCGCGCAGCTGCGGAACGTCCCACTCACCCGCGCCAAGCGCGAAGACCGATTGGCCCTTCATGGCAGCAACGTCGATTTGGAAGGCGCGCATGAACGAGGAACTGCCAGCTATGACGTCAAGATCACCGTTCAGCAGCAGCGTTGGAGCGTCGGACGATAGCACCACAGCCAAGGCGAGGCTCTCGGCGACGATCGACGGAAGCGCGGCATCATGGGCCATTCGGGCCTTGTCTTTAATGCTCAGAGGCAAACATATTGAAAGCCATTCCCAGCATTTATTTAATCAATATTTGTATATCCCGTTTTTGAAATCGGGAATTGATCAAACTCAATAATAACACGATCGTAAAACACGTGCAGTTTTTTTGTCCTGGAGAGCACAAATAATCATATGACCCGCATTTCTTCACAAGCAGATCGTTAGCGCGGTCAGCGTGGCTCAAGAAAATATCTTGGACTGCAACAGCCCGCCACCGGACCGCCAGCTTCATGAACTGTGAAGCTGCCGGCGCGTCGTGCGATAAGGCAGCGCTAGCGGCACAGCCCACAGCGCGACAAAGACGCCCTTGCGCTGTCATCAGCCTCACCTCCCCGCGACAACAATTAGGGGCGCTCGCCAGATCGCTGATGGTTGCTCCGGATCAAACTACAAAATTCCAAAGAGACCCCAGGAACCCTCTGGAGAGATTAGGAAAATAGGGGCTTCGTTCCTGACAGCAGGGTTAGACTTACGGCGGCTTCCGCCGCGCCTCGATCAGCGTTGGAGCCGTCAGCCACCGTCACACCGTCTTCATCGTAGACGCTCCAACGCCACCCCTCGTCGACCTGGCTGAGGGAGTAGGCAAGCGATACGGGAGGCATGAAGTTAGGATCCTTGCTGAACGATCGAGATACAAACCCCTGACAGTTCAATAGGTTTCACTGCGGCTTAGCTAAGGGGCCTGAACTTGCCTGCATTTGGCATCTCTCATGCAAATCGGCTGGGACAGCCAAAATGGGCGCGCGATCGGCCAGCAAGATCGCTCCTGCCGGCCACTCGAAGCGTTAGGCGGCCACAGCCAAACTTCGCCGACGATTGTGCCTGAGGGAGGCGCCTACGCCGCCGAAGCCCAAGATCATCAAAGCCCAGGAGGCTGGCTCCGGAACACCAGCGACAACCTTGGAGAAGGCAAGCGCTCCTGCATACGATCCATTTCCGCCGCTCGTGCCGGCGACAATGAGCGTTTGCAAGCCATTGGTGACAGATAGGCCGTTGATGACCCGGAACTCGGTCTGGCCGGTTAAAATTGTATTGAAGGCCTGACCGTTCAGCGTCACGGACGTGAAGTCGATATTGTTCAAAAGGTCGTCAGTAAACGTCGACGAGATCGTCGCCGAACTCAATCCGGTCGGTAGGCTGAAGGTGAAGGTGTCGGTGAATGCGCCGCCCACGAGCCCGGCATCCCCAAAATTACCCGAGAATGAACCATCGGCCGCTGGCGGCGCGAAGGTTATGGTTTGGCCAGCGATCGCGCCTGATGCGAAGGCCATCACCGAGGCGGTCAGCGCGACCGCAGCAGTTAGGTTTTTCATTTTTGGTGCTTCCCGGAGGGTAATTCCTCCGTCGGCCCAACAATATTGATCGAATATTAGTTCCTAAAACGCCCGATAATTATGGAAAATTATCAATCAATACGGCCTGTCACTAGAATTTAAGCCCCTGGATTCATAACAAATATTTCACTAAAAATCTACATTTTCAAGTAAATTTGTGATAAAAAACCAACTAAATGAAATATGCTCAACTATAAAATATATAGATTGGAAATCTATATTTATTTCACTCTATATAACTAGCGTAATTTCAGATTAAATAAAATCGAATGACGGTCAAGTTTGGAAAAAGCGCCCGACAAATAGGATGCGCGCGGCAACATCGGTGTGCCGTTGTCCCTTCAGTCCTGAGGCTTTGAGTTTCAGATCGGCGACTTTCGAGGCAGTCGATCGAAAAAAATATGTTGCGCCCCGCGAGCTTGGCCAAGAGCCGGCGAGCGCACGGTCAGCGTAAAGACGTGCACAGGAGCGCCCAGACGCTGGGGATCACCCGTCAATGAGCGCCCAAGCGCCCCGTCGCTTGAGCCACCGCCCAAGAATTCCACCCATTCAGACAGCAGCAGACGCCAATTGCCGAAGGCGACACGCTGAGCTTGCAAGCAATCGCCCTGCACGCCCGGCCGCCTGTGACGTCACCAATGACTCCTGTCCTCGTCAGGCCACAGGTTCGGGTTGCTTGATCAGCACAAAATCTTCGGGGTTGGGGGCTAGCGTCGCGCGCCAATAGTCGATGAGCTCGAAGGGCCAGTTCTGGCTCACCCGACCAAACTCATTCTTGTACCAGCTGGAGACCCCCTCCGAGCCCCACGCCCAACCCTTGTTGGCCTCATCTACGCCGACGTTGAAGTCATCGTGGACTTTGCGCTTGACCTCAATCGCTTTGGCGCCGGTCTCGGCCAGGAGCCGCACGGCCCCCACAATGTAGCGAACGGAGCACTCAGAGAAAAAGATGATCGAGCCATTTACAACGATGTTGGTATTGGGTCCGTAGATCATAAAGAAATTCGGAAAACCTGGCGTTGTCATGCCGAGGTAGGCTCGCGCATCGCCCGCCCAGCTTTGATGGAGATCGCGACCTTCGCGTCCGGTCACTTTCAGACCGGATAGGAATTTGCTCGCCGTAAAGCCGGTCCCGTAGATTATGACGTCCACCTCGTGTTCGACGCCGTCGGCGGTCAGGACCCCCTTTGGTGTGATCTTCGTGATCGACTGCGCAATCAACTCCACGTTCGGCCGCTTCAATGCTGCCAGCCAGACGCCGTTGTCCAAAACCGCTCGTTTCCCACCGAGCGGATAGGTCGGAACGACATTGGCCAGCAAGTCCGGCCGATCGGCCACCTGCGCGGCCAAGGCCTCGGCGGCCATTTCGCGCAGCATCAGGTTCGCTGCGCCCACCGCGGTCGACGGTCCATTCCAGCCCTCGTCGGCCTTGACCATCGGCAGGAACCCCTCTGTGGTCCTCCAGAACAGCCAGAAGCGGTACCACTTGTCGTAGTAGGCGATGTGCTCGAGCAGCCACTTCATGCCCTCGGGCACATCGTCGTGGTAGTTCGGGGCCGGCAGCCCCCAGGGGGGCGTACGTTGAAAAACCTTGAGGCTCGCCACCTGCGGTGCGATCTCGGGAACAAATTGATAAGCCGAGGCGCCGGTCCCGATTACCGCCACGCGCTTGCCGGCAAGCTCAACATCATGGCGCCACTCAGCCGAATGGAAGGCGGGCCCCTCGAACGTTCCGACGCCCTCGATCTGTGGAATGCGCGGCTTGTTCAGCTGACCCACAGCGGTGATGACGGCGTTCGCCTCAACCGTTTCGACGCGCCCATCCTTATTGCGAAGTTCGACACGCCAGACTGAGTTGATCTCATCCCAGACCAGGCTCTCGACCTTTGTTTCGAAGCGAATGTGATCCTTCAGATGATACTTGTCCGCGACGCCGCGGAAATATTTGAGCAGTTCTGGCTGGGGCGAGAAGTGCTGAGGCCAGGCATGGTTCGGCTCAAAGGAGTAGCTGTACATGTGGTTGGAATTATCGACCCGGCAGCCTGGATAGGTGTTCACCAGCCAGGTGCCCCCCACATCGGGGTTCGATTCTACGATTTCGAAGGGCACACCGGCATCGGTAAGGCGGATTCCGGCCAGGAGGCCCGACATGCCCGCGCCGATGACCAAAACCTTAAGGCGGCGGGCGGCCTCCTTCAGTTGAGGCTGTTCGAACTGCGGGTCCTTGCTGCTCTTGCCGGAGATCGCCAGCTCGTCGATCAGAAAGTCGGCATAGGTCTCCGGGATCGGCGCTCCACCCACAAAATCCATCATCCTGCGCAAGGTCGCGGTGTCGGGGCCCGGCATTTTCGGTGATCCCGACGCCGCATAGCCCTCGATTGCAGCCTTGGCGTGGACGCGGATATCGGCTTGGACCTCTTGGGAGAGACCAATATCGCCGGGGGGAGAAAACGGCGAGTATACCGGGGTCCATTCCGGCCTCAGCCAGCCAGCATCCCCCGTCATGTGCACCATCGCTGCGATCAACGCAGGCAAGTGTGCCGCCTCCAGGGCTCTGTCGAGCTCGGCTTCGTCGGCCATCGTCATCTCCCACCAGGTTATCGTTGATCACTACAATGACTCCGCCGGAAGCGGGATGTCACCCAGAAAGCCGCTCTGTTTGATGGGACCGGATCAACGCCATCACTTCGCCAGACAATGTCATCCCGGACGCCGAAAGATTTTGGATCAGATGGGCCATCCGCGTGGTCCCTGCGACCGCGCAGGCGACGTTGGCATTCGCCAGCACATAGGCCAAGGCGGCCTGGGAACCGCTCATTGCCGGCAGGCGATTGAGAAATCCGAACCGAACCCCGTCCTGGACGTCCCGGCGATGGCGCAACAATCCCCGCGCCGCGTACCAAATATCGCGCGGCGCTCGGATCTTTGCCACCTGCCAGCCCGTGTGGCCCATGGCCAACGCCATCCCTGCCAGGACGCCTTTTCCAGCGGCCGCGGCCTTGGCGATAAGAGGCTCGCGCTCAGGACGCAGGACGTTGTAGTCGATCATGATCACATTGAAGTCGGGGAACTCGATAATCTGATCGATCACCGCGGGATCGAAGCTGTTGACTCCAACGGCCCCGATGAGCCCGCGCGACTTCAGTCCCGCCAAGGCCGTTCGCAACTCGTCGGTCAGATCCGACAACGCCGGGCCGTGCAGTTGCAGCAGGGGAAGGGTCTCCAGACCAAGGTTGCGCAAGCTTCGTTCCGCACTGGCGACAACCGCAGCCACCGAAAAATCCCTACGAATTCGTCCCGCGGCCGCAAACGTGCCAGCTTTGGTCGCGACAACCAGCTTAGAGAGGTCGCGTCCTTTAAGGGCTCGCCCTAGCCGGGGCTCCGCATTTCCGCCCGAGTAGCTCGCCCCGGTATCGAAGTATGTGACGCCGCCGTCGAGCGCGGCATGCACCAACCGGAATGCGACCGCGTCAGAAAACTGCGGCTTACCCCACCAGCTCGCCGCTCCGAAGCCGATCTCGGAGACCAGGTATCCCGTCTGACCGAGGGGTCGGTAACGCATGCGCGCCTAAGGGACTTCGCCAGCGTCGGCGCGCACGAAGTCCGGCTGAACGGCCACGCCGATCAGTAAGTGCCCGAACAACAGACGAACGATCAAAAAGACAATGCCGGCGACGGCAACCAAACCCGCATGTAGCAACCAGAACTGCGCAGCGGGCATTTTTTCCAGAAAGCCACCGAGGATCCCCACCAGCGTGTTCCCCCCCCAAAGGTTGAGATAGTAAAGACCGACAACGAACCCAGCCATCGCCTTCGGGGCAGAGCGCGTATAGAAGGCCAAGCCGACCGGCAGGACGTTCGCAAAGCCGATATCGTTGAGCAAGTGGAAGGCCAGCAGCCATCCAAACGCGACCTTGTGCCCGCTCACCGCAGCAAGGCTGGAACCCACGGCCAGACACACGACGCCGGCGGCTCCGATAAAGCAACCAATGGCGAGCTTGCCGATTTCGTCCGGTTCAGGGAAGCGCTTGGCCCACTGGCGCCAGAACCACACGACCAGGACGAGCATTCCGACCGAGACGGCAGAATCCACCGAGATAAGCCACGTTGTCAGGATCGGCATGCCGAACAAATGTCTGTCGACGCTTGAGTCCGCCCAAAGCAGATAGGCGTTGAAGATCTGGTTGTTGCCGACGATGGAAAGCGCCAGCACTGGCAAAAGCAAAACAAGCAAGGCCACAACCTGCCATTCGCGCTTGGTCATCGGAACGCGGGTCGCTTTTGCGATCGCCCGAGCCGTTGCGCCTCTTGGTGGGTCCGGCGGCAGGTATCGGCGGCCAGCCAAATAGACCGCGAGCGACACCAACATGCCCAAGCCAGCTGCGCCGAACCCGTAGTGCCAGGCGACCTTTTCACCCAAAGTCCCGGTCACCATCGGACCGAAGATTACGCCGGCGTTGATGCCCAAGTAGTAGATCTGGAAAGCATCGGCCCGCCGATTGTCAGTTGCGCCGTATAGGCCGCCAACCTGGGTGGCGAGGTTGCCCTTTAGGCAGCCTGCGCCGAGCATCAGGCAGATCAGCGCGATCAGAAATGATACATCAAAGGCCATGAGGAAATGGCCGAGCGCCATCAAGCAGGCACCAAGGATCACGGTCTTCGTTCGTCCCAGCACATAGTCGGCCAAAAGGCCGCCGAAGATCGGGGTCAGATAGACCGTACTGGAATAGAAACCGTAGATCGCCGATGCCAGGGCCACGACGGAAAGCACCTTGCCGCCGCCGTAGGTATGCTGAAGAAACCAGCGTGCGGCATCGAAGCCAGCCACGTGTTCCGCATGCCCAGGAAGTAACAACTGCTTGGTCATGTAGAGAACCAACAGCGTCGTCATGCCGTAGTAGGAAAACCGCTCCCAGGCTTCGGTAAACGATAGAATGGCGAGCCCTTTCGGGTGGCCTACGAACGACCGATCGTCTGCGTTAGAAGGCACGGCGGTCATAGAATCTCCAAAAGCCGCAGCGAGTTAGGCGCCAACGTTGAGCTGAATGGAAGGTGCCATGCCATCAGCGCGGCAGGGCCTTCATTTCTCGGTCCAGCACCGCCACGATCGCTTTCCAGGCCGGCGTCGTCGGAATGACGAGGTCAAAATGCGCGGCATCAGGCAGGGTGATAACATCGGCGGAATCGCCGGCACTGCGGACTTTAAGGACGAAGTCGCGTCCCGTGTAAGGCGGCATCACGGGGTCAAAGGTCCCATGGACCATGACCACCCGCGCTCCCAACGGCAGGAGCTCAGCAGGCGACGTATCTGCGAAAGGCTGCTTTCGGTTTTTCGTATCGACCAGGCGCTCGATCGTGTCATCGCCACAGGGAAGACCAAAGACCCTACCCTGCCCTTGCAAGTCCCCGATCCCAGCCAGGCTGATCACGGCGCCAATCTTCAACGGACTTGCCGTCTGAAGCGGACTATTCGACGGCAGATTTTTCCGGCCCGCAGCCCACAAGGCCAAGTGGCCTCCCGCAGAGTGGCCAACCGCCACGACGCGCTTGAGATCCAGCCCGTGCTTCGGGGCTTCGGCCCGCAACGCATCAATCGCTGCTGCGACATCCTGGAAGGTGCCTGGATAACCCGCGCCGGCCTCGCCCAACTTGCGGTACTCGACATTCCAAACGGCATAGCCGCGCCCGGCCAGGTCGGACGCAAGTCCGCTCGTCTGCGCAAAACCCTCATACTGATTGAGGAAACAACCGCCATGCAGCAGCACAACAATCGGATGCGGCCCCTTTGTTTTGGGCAAAAAGAGCTCTGCAACCTGAGAATTTGCGGGACCATAATGAACAGTCGCATCGGCCGAATGGCGCGTCTGTTTCATATAATCATCAAGAGATGCCGGCTCAGCAACTGCCATAGTGGCCCCCAGCGCCAAGGATATCCCCATCGCCCACCTGAGCACTTGGCGTTCCAATCTCTCTGCAAAGCCCACTTTCAAACGACAGGCGGCTGAGTTTGCCGGTGCGCACCTTGCACGCGAAAGATGGTGGGCGGCGACGGGTTCGAACCGCCGACCCTCTCGGTGTAAACGAGATGCTCTGACCAGCTGAGCTAGCCGCCCCTTTGATTTGGACTTCTTAACCAGGTCGGGCTCCAACGGGAAGCCTCAGCCGTTAAGCGCCGCCTTCAGAGTGTCCCCAACCCGGAAACGGCACGTCAATGAGGCCTTGCGCTTTACCGCCTCGCCCGTGCGCGGGTTTCTGGCGGCCCCAGCGGGCCGCTGGATTGGCACGAAACTGCCGAACCCCACGAGACGCACCTCCTTGCCCGCCTTCAGCGACATGGAGACCGAAGCGATGAACGCATCTAGCGCCTCCTTCGCCTGGCTCTTGCTCAGACCCGAGTTTTCGGCCATCGCCTCGGCGAGTTCAGCCTTCGTCATATCGATCCATCTCCCAGCGCGTTTTTTATTTTTTTCAGAGGGGCCATCACCCCTCTCGGCCTATTTTGGACCGACTTACGCCGACACAGAACCCGCTATTTGAACAGCGACAAAATCACTTGAGTAGGACCAGACGTGGTTGGGCCGCTCGGCGCGCAGACGCACGCACGAGCCATCGTTCAGCCAAAGGCGGCCGCGCTTTGGTTGTTTTTGTGGGACCTTCAGCCCCTCCTGTCGCCAGATCCGCTGGACCCGCTTGGCGTT
>CAIOSI010000002.1 GCA_903860975.1 uncultured Alphaproteobacteria bacterium | reverse complement strand
TATGCATCATGTGTTCTCTCGTCCTGCCTCTATGCCAAATACCAATACTATGATCGCGGCGACCATGTTTAGCCTCCGTTTACCCGAGCGTTTCTGAGCGACCGGACATAGGAACCATTGTTGAGCGCCAGATATTCTAAGATCGTGTTATGGAGCAAATATCCAGATCAACGCTAACAGTTGGGCACTCGTGAATTCACCGGACAGCATAAGTCGATTTGGCGGTTTCTTATGCGGTTGAATCCATGCAACCATGAAAATTGGAGGTTGGGCTCGGTGAAGCGTCAAGAGACTTTCATGAAGTCATAGCAAGCGCATGCCGCACCGCGACCAGCCGCAGGGGAAGCCTGACGACCTTACGTCAGGACACACTCGCGCAGTGAGCCGCTTTCGGCTACACGCGCTACATGATCGCTTTCTGGGTCACGGCCGGCGTGCTTTCGGCCGCTGCGGCCATCCTGATTTTGTATCGCTCCGCCAGGGCAGCCTCCCGTGAGGCCCCTGTCGATACGACGGCGATCTTTTATCGACGCCAGCTTACTGAGATCGGTGATCTGGCCGACCGCGGCTTGATCAACTTTGACGAACGTAAGAGCGCCGAAGTCGAAGCGGGCCGCCGAATGTTGGTCGCTGCAGATCAGCCCTCGCAGGTGTGGTCGACCGCACCCAGCCGGCTTCCGATTCTAATCATCGCAATCGCTGCGCCGATACTCGCGCTTGGCCTTTACCTTGGGCAGGGCTCCCCTGGCGCGGCAGATCAGCCCTTCGCAGGTCGCTTGACCAGGTGGCTGGCCTCCAATCCTTCCAGCCTCCAGCCATCGGAAATGGCCGCGGTGCTGAACAAACTTACAAAGGATCGGCCGAACGATCCGGACGGCTTCCGATTCTTGGCGTTGGCTGAGGGGGCCTCAAGTAACCCTGCTGGCGCTGTTCGGGCGCTGAAGCGGGCCGTTCGGATTGCGCCACAAAGAGCCGATCTGTGGGAAATGCTGGGCGAGGCTGAAGTCTTCCAGGCTGGTGGCGACCTCACCGATGATGCGAAGGAGGCGTTCGCCCAGACGATTCGGCTTGACCCCAAGAGTGTCGCCGCTCGCTTCCACCTGGCCCGCGCCCGCATCAAGGCCGGTGACAAGCAGGGCGGCCTCGCCGAGTGGCGTGCGCTGTTAGCCGACATGGCTGCAAACGATCCGCGCCGCGCGGACCTGGAGGGCGCCATTTCCGAGGCGTCCCAAGCCGCGCCTGCGCCGCGCGCTGCGCCGCAAGGCCTCTCCGGTGATCAGATGGCTGCGGTTCGGGGCATGGTGGCGAACTTGGCGCACCGGCTGGAGACCCATCCCGACGACCCCGCCGGCTGGGTGCAGTTGGTGCGTGCCTATGCTGTGCTGGGCGATGGGGCCAAGCGCGACGCGGCGGTCAAGACCGCACGCGACCGTTACGCTGCAAAGCCTGAGGTGCTGGACGAAATCACCAAGGCTGCGGCGACCGAGGCGATGAAATGAGTTGGTTGCCCAAATCTCCAAAAGCGCGCCGGCGCCTGACGCTGGTAGCCGCCATCGCGCCGGTCCTGGCGCTCGCCGTTGGCCTTACGCTTTGGGGCCTACGCAGCTCCATCTCATTCTTCTACACGCCATCGCAGGCCGCCGCCGCCCACCCGGCGCCGGGACGCGCTGTCCAGCTTGGCGGTCTTGTGCGGATGGGCAGTGTCGCCAAGCATCCCGACGGACGCGTCGATTTCGTGGTCACAGACCGTACAGCGCAGGACAAGGTGAGCTTTCAAGGTGACCTGCCGGACCTGTTCCGCGAGGGTCAGGGCGTTGTGGCGGTAGGCGCATTCCGCCAGGACGGCGTGTTCGAGGCCAAGGAAGTCCTCGCCAAGCATGACGAGAAGTATATGCCGCCTGATCTCGCCAAGGCGCTGAAGGCGCAGGGTGAGTGGCGTGGCGACGGTTCGACCCCGGACTATGCGAAAGCGAAGCCCGCCACATGATTGCAGAAGTCGGTTCATTCGCCCTGGTTCTTGGCTTGGCGTTCGCCATCGCGCAGGTGGGCTTGTCGGCCTTCGCGCGGGTCCGGCGCTCGATACCTTTGGCTGCGGCCGGCGAGGGCGCAGCCTTGGCGTCCTTTGCTGGCGTGGCGATCGCGTTCGGGTGCCTGATCTATGCCTTTGTGACGTCGGATTTCTCGGTCGCCAACGTGGCCGCCAACTCGCATACCGAAAAGCCAATGCTCTACAAGGTCGCCGGCGCCTGGGGCAGCCACGAAGGCTCGATCTTACTGTGGTGCTTTATTCTGACCGGCTACGGAGCGGCGGCCGCCACGCTTGGTCGCGGTCTGCCGCAGGGCCTCAAGGCGCTGATGGTGGCCGTGCAGGGCGCACTGGGGACGGTCTTCCTGGCCTATACGGTCTTCGCCTCCAACCCCCTCCTGCGGCTTGCCACACCGCCCGTAGAGGGGCGCTCCCTTAATCCCCTGCTGCAGGACCCAGCCCTCGCGATCCATCCGCCGTTCCTCTATTCGGGCTATGTCGGCATGTCTGTGGTCTTCTCCCTGGCGGTGGCGGCCTTGATTGAGGGGCGGGTCGATGCCGCATGGGCCCGTTGGGTCAGGCCCTGGGCCTTGGCCGCGTGGAGCTTCCTGACCGTCGGCATCACCTTGGGCGCCTTCTGGGCCTACTATGAGCTCGGCTGGGGCGGTTGGTGGTTCTGGGACCCGGTGGAGAATGCCTCCTTCATGCCTTGGCTGATGGCCACCGCGCTGCTCCATTCCGCAATCGTCACCGAAAAGCGCGGGGCGCTGGCCGGATGGAGCCTGTTTCTCGCTTTGGGAGCCTTCACGTTCTCGATGCTGGGCGCCTTCCTCGTGCGCTCGGGCGTGCTCACCAGCGTTCACGCCTTTGCCGTCGATCCCAAACGCGGCGTTTTGCTGCTGATCATCTTGGCTCTCACATCGGGCTCAGCCTTCACCCTGTTCGCCTGGCGGGCCCCGAAACTCAGCCCCGGCGGGATGTTCGCCCCGGTGAGCCGGGAGAGCGCCTTGGTGCTGAATAACATCTTGCTGGCCGCGGCCACGGCGACCGTCTTGCTCGGCACTCTCTATCCCCTGATCCGTCAGGCGCTGAGCGGCGAGGCGATCTCGGTTGGACCTCCCTATTTCAACCTGACCTTCGCGCCTTTGATGGCGGCCCTGGCCATTTTGCTTCCGGCTGGGCCGCTGCTCGCCTGGAAGCGGGGGGACGCAAGGGGCGTTGCACAGCGGTTATGGGTTGCAGCTCTGGTGGCGCTGGGGTGTGGGCTACTGACGCTGGCTCTGATCAGTCCGCGTAAGGCCCTAGGTGCGCTGGGCGTCACCATCGGCGCCTGGCTTGTGATGGGCGCTGGCGTCGAGTTGATCGAGCGAACCCGGGCTTTGCGTGTACCCGTCTCAGATAGTTGGCGCCGACTGGTCGGCCTGCCACGCGGGGCTTGGGGCATGACGCTTGCCCATCTGGGCCTGGGCGTGTTCGTGCTGGGTGCCTGCGTCGAGCTGGGTTGGAAGGGCGAGGCTGCCGAGGCCTTGCCGCTTGGTGGATCGCTGAACGTGGCCGGCTATCACCTGGTGCTGGAAACAGTCGGCCCCGTTGAGGGACCCAACTTCGAATCCGAGCGCGCTCGTATTCAGGTCACCAAGGACGGCCAGCCAATCTGTGTGGGAGAACCCGATCGGCGATTCTATCCCGCCGGTGGCCAGACGGTGTCAGGCATATCGCTTTGCTATCGCGGTGCCTCGCACCTCTACATCGTACTCGGCGAGCGGCGGAAAACGACGGCCGGCACGCCCGTTTGGCTGATCCGCGCCTATTGGAACCCCTGGGCCAGCTTGATTTTCCTGGGGCCAGTGATCATGGCATTGGGCGGGCTCACCTCTCTCTCCGATCGGCGTTTGCGCCTGGGTGTGGCGCGGCGACGCAAGGAACAGCCGGCATGAACCTGAGGGCCCTCGCCGCCATTTTTGCGGGCGTCCTTTGTATCGCTGCGGCGGCTGATCCGGCCGATCGCCTGCCTGATCCAACGCAAGAAGCGCGCGCCCGGGCGATTTTCGCCGACGTTCGCTGCCTGGTCTGCCAAAATGAATCGATCGACGATTCAGAGGCTGAACTGGCCGGCGACCTGCGCCGCATCGTCCGCGAACAGGTCAAGGCCGGACGCAGCGATGCGCAGATCAAGGGCTTCCTGACGGACCGGTACGGCGAGTTTGTGCTGATGACGCCGGCTTTTTCGTGGATGAACCTCATCTTATGGGGCGGCCCCTTCGTTGTGGTCGTTTCGGGAGCAGGACTGCTTATATCGCGCCTCAGGAGCCGGCCGGGCGATACGGAATTCTCTCCAGAGGAGGCAGAGCGTGTGAGGGGGCTGTCCGAAACCGATGCCTCCTGACATGATTGCGCCGTACAACGGTCTGAATCCCGTCTTCAGGCTGTCTGAAACGTAACTTGAGAGCCCTTGGGCTCTCGTGCATCGACATAGGTTTAGGAGGCTTGCCGAATTCATGTCGGCGGGCAGAGGGAAAAAGAAGTCATATGACCTCCAAGAAAACCGGTTATTTCCTGGGCGCCGTTGCCGGTGCTGGCGTCATGGCTGCCGCGGTTGCAGGCGCGGGCATGCGATTGCCTGCCGCATACGCCGACAGCCAAGCCCATCTGATCAAGGCCTCGACGGCGCCGATCTTCGCGCCACCGCCCGGCGCACCCATGTCCTTCGCAGATATCTTCGAGAAGGTCTCTCCAGCCGTTGTTTCGATCAATGTGACCAGCCACGTTGAGGCCAGCGCGCTTCGCAAGGTCCCCGGCTTCGAGAATTTCCCCTTTGATGTCCAGCCGCGTGGCGGTCAGGGTGGTCAAGGTGGTGGCGAGGAGGAGGGCGGCCCACAGCGAGGCCCCGAACCCCGTGGCGGTCAGCCTAAGGCTCCGACTCAACAGTCTGCAGGTTCCGGCTTCTTCATCTCGGCTGACGGCTACATCGTTACCAATAATCACGTCGTGGAGAACGCAGAGACCATCAAGGTTGTTCTGAAGGACGAAACCGAGCTTGAGGCCACCATCGTCGGTCGCGACGAAGGCTCGGACCTGGCGGTCATCAAGGTCAAGAGCGCGCGCGCGAACTTCCCATTCGTGAACTTCGAAAACGCTGGCAAGCCGCGCGTCGGTGACTGGGTGATTGCGGTGGGCAATCCCTTCGGTCTGGGCGGGACAGCCACCGCCGGGATCATCTCAGCCTACGGTCGTGATATTGGCGAGACCTTCGTCGACTATATTCAGATCGATGCGCCCATCAATCGAGGCAACTCAGGCGGCCCGACCTTCGACATTTATGGCCGAGTTATTGGCGTCAATACTGCGATCTTCTCGCCTTCGGGTGGCTCGGTCGGCATCGGCTTTGCGATCCCTGCCGAAGTGGCCGAAAATGTCACCAAACAGCTGATCGCGGGGGGCAAGATTCAGCGCGGCTATATCGGCGCCACCATCCAGAACTTCTCACCGGACCTCGCAGAGGCCCAGGGCATCGCTGGGCAAAAGGGTGCGATCGTTTCGGATACTGTGCCTGGAGGTCCCTCAGCGCGAGCAGGCCTGATGTCGGGTGACGTGGTTGTTGCGATCAACGGCGTCTCGGTGAAGACCTCCACGGAACTCACCCGCGAAGTCGCCAAACGGCGGCCGGGAGACGCCTTGAAGCTCGATGTGATCCGTGAGGGCAAGCATCGGATCATCGAGGTGCGCTCCGGCACCCGACCGTCGGAAAAGGATTTAGCCTCCAACGATAACACCCCAGGTGGCAGCGATCGTGCTGCGCCGAATGCACCTGCCGCGCCGCATCCTTCCGTGCTCGGTATGGCGCTCGGCCCGCTCGACGAGGCTGTCCGCAGGCGGCTGAACGCGCCGCCCGAACTCAAGGGGGTGGTGGTCGAAAGCGTCGATCAAACGGTCGATGCGTTCCAAAAAGGACTACGTCGCGGCGACGTGATCGTACAGGCGGGCGGACATCCTGTGACCACGGCCGCAGATGTCACAACCGCAGTCGATGCGGCCAAGAAGGCCGGTCGTACCGGAGTCTCGCTGGGTATCTTCCGGCAGGGCCGCACCACCTTCCTGGCGGTCAAGATCACGGGCTAGGCCGGGCGATTTCGCGGGGCGGAACGAATGCGGATCCTGATTGTCGAAGACGACCTTGAAGCGGCCGACGCCATGGAGCGCGGTCTCTCCGAAGTCGGCAACGCCTGCATCCGGGCCGCCGACGGCGAGGCGGGGTTAACGGCGGCCCGTGACAGCGAGTTCGACGTTATGATTGTCGACCGCATGATGCCGAAGATGAATGGCGTCGAGCTGATCGAAACCCTGCGGCGGGAGGGCGACCAGACACCGGTGCTGTTCCTCTCGGCGCTCGGTGAGGTCGGTGATCGGGTGGCGGGACTGCAGGCGGGCGGCGACGACTATCTGGTCAAGCCCTACGCCTTCGCTGAGTTGATCGCCCGGGTCGAGGCTCTCGCGCGCCGCAGAGAGACCGGCTCTGTACAAACTCTGCTTCGCGTCGGCGCGCTAGAGATGGACCTGATCGGCCGCACGGTGCATCGCGATGGCAAGGAAATCGACCTCCAGCCCCGGGAATTCCAATTGCTGGAATTCATGATGCGCCACGCGGGCCAATCGGTGACCCGTACGATGCTGCTGGAGAAAGTTTGGGAATACCATTTCGACCCGCAGACCAATGTCATCGACGTGCACATCTCGCGGCTGCGCTCGAAGATCGACAAAGGCTTCGAGCGGGCGATGCTGCAGACCGTTCGGGGCGCAGGTTATCGGTTGGATGCCTAGGGCGCGCTGACCTTCATGCGCCTGCCGCGCATATTCCGTACGACGCCGTTTCGCTTGACGGTGCTGTTCTTGGCGCTCTTCGCCAGCGCAGCCATGGGCCTGCTTGCCTACATCTATGTGGCGACAGCGGGGGAAGCGACCCGGCGCACCGATGAGGACATCACCCGCGAGATGCATTCGCTGGTCGCCGCCTATGGTCGCGCCGGCGTCGATGGCGTCAACCAGTCGGTGATCGAGCGAGCGGCGAGCGAGCGGCCATTCCTCTATGTCCTGATGGGTGCAGATCGAAAGCGGATCTCTGGATCGATCGCCGAAAGTCCGGTCGACAACGTCTCCGGCGCACCGACCTGGACCACTTTTTCGGTTACGGACCAGGACAGCCAAGGACATACGGTCAAACACCCCGCGCGGGGTCTTCAGCAGCAGCTTGGGGCGGGCCCGATCCTCTTTGTGGGTTCGGACGTCGGCGGCGATGAGGCCTATTTGGCGCGCGTCGTCGGCGCGCTACAGGGTGCGGGCGCTCTCGTGGTCGTACTGGGCCTGGCAGGTGGTGTCCTGATGAGCCGGAACGTAACCCGCAGCATGTTCAGCCTCACTGAGGTTGTCGACGCCGTGCGCAACGGCGATCTTAGCGTGCGCGCTCAGGTCAGGGGCACCCGCGACGAGTTCGACGAACTGGCATCAGGGGTCAACGAGATGCTCGATCGGCTGGAACGCTCCATGGCGGGCCACCGCCACGCTGGAGACGCCATCGCCCATGATCTGCGTTCACCCCTGACGCGCCTGCGGGCCCGCCTTGAAGTGGCCTATCTGGACGTCGAGGCCGGCAAGGGTGACCCGACCCAGGCTTTGGCGCAGGCGCTTGAAGACACGGACGGGGTAATGAAGACCTTCAGCGCCGTGCTGGCGATCGCCCGGTTACAGGCGGCTGGGACCGCGCCGGACCCTGTGCTGTTCGATCCTTCGGAACTGGCGGCAAACATTTCCGAACTCTACGCACCACTTTGTGAGGACAAAGGGATCGATTTTGGCGTGGAGCTTTCGCAGAATCTTCAGGCCCGTGGCAACCGAGAGTTCTTGGCTCAGGCGCTGGCGAACATCCTCGACAACGCCGTGAAGTACACCCCGTCCGGCGGCGCAATCATGTTAAGGGTGCGTCGCCGTTCGTCCGGTGAAATCGAATTTTCAGTCACAGACACTGGGCCCGGCGTGCCTGATGCGGATCGCGAGCGTGTGGTTCAGCGCTTCCTGCGTCTTGAGAACAGCCGCAACCAGCCTGGAGCAGGTCTTGGCCTGTCGCTGGTCGCGGCTGTCGCTGAAGCCCACGGCGGGCGCCTGGAACTCGCAGAAGGACCGGGCAGAGTGGGCGAGATAGGGCCAGGCCTGCGTGTCGCCCTGGTCCTGCCCAGACCCGCGTGAGTCTCGCCCAACAGCTAAGTCCGTGTGGGCCCGTCGTCGACGAAAAGGCCGCCGCGCGGATCAGGACCTTCATCGCTCAGACCGTTTGGTCCGATCGGCTAGAGACAGCCTGGCCAGCGCTTGCGCCTGTGTTCGCCGCCTCGCCCTATCTGGCCAGCCTTGCGCGGCGCAATCCAGCCCGGCTTGACGCCTTGCTCGCTGACGATCCGCAGGCGCGGCTTGCGTGCATCCTCGCCCGAACCAGCCAGGCGGCGGCCCTGGACTTCGAGGCTGCGACGATCGTCTTGCGTGTCCTGAAAGCCGAGTTGCACCTCCTGACCGCCCTGGCCGATCTGGGCGGCGTCTGGGACCTCGATCAGGTGACCGGTGCGCTCACGCGCTTTGCGGATGCGGCCTTGGCGTCGGCCCTCACCGTTGCAGCCCGCGGTGAAGTTCAGGCCGGACGTCTGTTGCAGCTGGGGCAGGGCGCAGAGGGCCCCGTTCCCGGCTGGTTCTGCATAGCCATGGGTAAACAAGGCGCCTTTGAGCTCAACTATTCCAGCGACATTGATGTCTCTGTCTTCTTCGATCCAGACCGGATGCCACTACCTGCCGGTGTGGAGACCGAAGCCTTCGCCGTGCGCCTGACCCAGCGCTTGTCGGAACTGATGCAGGCCCGTACGCCCGACGGCTATGTCTTTCGTATGGACCTAAGGCTCAGGCCCGATCCGTCCTCGACCCAGGCTGCTGTGCCGATCCCCGCGGCGTTGGAATATTACGAGAGCGTGGGTCAGAATTGGGAGCGGGCTGCTTTTATCAAGGCGCGCGCCTGCGCCGGTGATCTGCCCGCCGCCCTGGCCTTCCTCGATGAGCTACAGCCCTTCGTCTGGCGCAAGAACCTCGACTTTGCCGCTATCGCCGATATCCATTCGATCAAGCGCCAAATCCACACCTACAAGGTCGATGAGCGGATGACGGCCAAGGGCTTCGACGTGAAGTTAGGTGCCGGTGGCATCCGCGAGATCGAGTTCTATGTGCAGACGCAGCAGCTTATCTTGGGGGCGCGCAATCCATCATTGCGCAGCCGCCGGACGCTCGATGCGCTTTCTGCGCTCACGCAGGCTGGACACGTTGCGCCTGAAACAGCCGCTGAGCTGAACGAGGCCTATCAGCGCCTACGCGCGCTCGAGCATCGAATTCAGATGCTGGCCGACGAACAGACCCACAAGCTGCCCGAATCGGATGCTGACCGAAGGCGCGTGGCCGCGCTTAGCGGCTACGCCCAGCTCCGAGGCTTCGACACGATGATCACGCGGACGCTGAGGGGCGTCAACGCCCGCTACGGTGAACTTTTTCCCTCGGAGGAGCCGCTGTCATCACGCTTCGGCAGCCTTGTTTTCACAGGGGTCGAGGACGACCCAGCGACGCTGGCGACGCTTAAGCGGATGGGTTTTTCCAACCCCGCAAGGGTCGCTGCAACCATCCGCGGTTGGCACCACGGCCATATCGCAGCGACGGCCACGGAACGGGGGCGGGAGCTGTTCACGCGCCTGGCCCCCAGGCTTCTGGACGCCGCCCAGGCGAGCGGTGCGCCGGATGCGGCCTTCAATCGGTTCAGCGATTTCTTCTCGCACCTGTTATCTGGGGTTCAGCTGCAGTCGCTGTTTCTAGCCCAGCCCAACCTCTTCGAACTTATCGTCCAGGTGATGGCCTTCGCGCCACGGCTGGCGGCGACACTCGCCAAACGTCCTGCCGCAATCGACGCCATGCTGGATGTCAGCTTCTTCGATCCCATCGACATCGCCGAGGACCAGGCTTTCATGCGAACGGCGGTAGCTCGTGCCGCTGAGGGCCGACAAGATGGCGGCTTCGAAGGCGCGATGGATGCGGTGCGGATCGTGCAGCGTGAACAGGCCTTCCGGGTTGGCGTGCAGGTGATGAGCGGGACGGCCAGCGCGGTGGTGGCCGGAAAGGCCTTCGCGGACCTTGCGGACGTCTGCATCAATGCGCTCGCTGCGGCGGCTCTTGCGGAGACAGAACGGCTGGGCGGGACCTTCCAAGGCGACGTCGCAGTCGTTGCTCTGGGTAAGTGCGGCTCGCGAGAGATGAGCGCCGGCTCTGACCTCGATCTGATGACGCTCTATCGTCCCGTCGATCCGGCGCGAGCCTCCGCCGTGAAGGGTTGGGACGCCGTCACCTTTTACGGCCGCTTCACGCAAAGGTTGATCGCGGCGCTTTCGAGCCAGACGGGGCAGGGGGGGCTCTACGAAGTCGACATGAAGCTGCGTCCGTCCGGCACCAAGGGACCCGTGGCGGTAAGTTTCGCGGCCTTTCAGCACTACTACCAGGCCGACGCTGAGACCTGGGAGCTTCTGGCCCTGACCCGCGCCAGGGTGGTTTGGTCGACTGACCCGAAGTTCACGGCTGACGCACAGGCCGCCTTCGATGCCGCCCTTCGCCGTCCCCGAGATCGCGCCTCGGTCGCGAAAGACGTCCGCGAGATGCGTGACCTCATGGCGCGTGAGCGCCCGCCGAAGAACGACTGGGACTTGAAGCTTACGCCAGGTGGGCTTGTGGATATTGAGTTCGCCGCCCAATTTCTACAATTGACGCACGCAGGTGCGAGGGGACCCCTGGAACCCAATACCGCGGCCGCGCTCGCCGCGTTTCGGATCGGTCTGTTGGCACCGGAAAATCCGCTCGCCGACCTTGAGAAGGCGTGGCGCCTACAGCAGGATCTGACCCAGCTCCTGAAGGTCGCATTGTCGGACGGCATCGATCCGGCGGATGAACCTGGCGCATTTCGGGCCTTGTTGGCGCGCGCTGGAGGCGTGCGTGACTTCCGCCAACTCAAGTCGAGGTTGAAGACCGCTCAGGCTGCGGCGCATAAAGCCTACGAGGCGATCGTTCGTGCCTAATCGGCAGCGACAAGGGCTGCGAGCGCCAAGCTGGACTGGTGTACGGGCAGCGAAAAGGTCGCGCTTGTGCCCTGGCCCGGTGCGCTGCGCAGATCCAGCAGACCGCCGTGCATTTCGACGAGCGACTTGGTGAGCGCCAAGCCCAGGCCTGTGCCTTGTTGGGTTTTGGCGTGCTGGCTTTCGATTTGTTCGAAGGGCTGAGCGAGGCGAGCGAGGTCGTCTGGTGGAATGCCGATGCCGGTATCTTGCACACTGATACGAACGCGCTCGCCAAGCGGGTCGTCGCGCCGCTGGGCATGAACGGTAATAAGCCCGCCACGTGGGGTGAACTTAATGGCGTTGGAAAGCAGGTTCAAAAGCACCTGTTTGATGGCGCGATAGTCGGCCTCCACGTCCGGCAAGTCGTCGAAGTCGAGCCGAAGTGACAGGCCCGCTGCTTCCGCGCGGTTGCGAACGAGGCGCAACGCGTCCTCCGCGACATCCTCAAGGGACATAGCCTCGAAGCGCAGGTTCATCTTGCCAGCCTCGATTTTCGACATATCGAGGATGTCATTGATCAGGGCCAGAAGATGCTGGCCAGAGTTCAGGATGTCTTTGGCATAGTCTTTGTACCGCGGGTCGCCGACCGGCCCGTACATTTCTGCGACCATGATTTCGGAGAACCCGTTGATGGCGTTCAGCGGTGTGCGCAGTTCATGGCTCATATTGGCCAGGAACTCGCTCTTCGCCTGATTGGCGCCCTCGGCGCGGAACTTCTCGTTTTCGTACTTGCGGGCGAGCTCTGAGAGTTGTGCCTGGCTGAGCTCGAGGTTGGCAACGGCGCGGCGCAGTTCGTTCTCGTTGACCCGGCGCGCTTCTTCCTGAGCCTTCAGGGCTGTAATGTCGGCGGCGGTGACGACAAGTCCGCCTTCGGCTGTGGTTCGCTCGGAGATTTGTACCCAGCGCCCGTCCACCAGCTCAGCCTCACGCACGCCTTTACGTCCACCCAGCGCTGGGAATTCCTGGCGAATGGCCAGCTTGGCTTGGGCTTCCAGCTCCGCCCGCGCGACGCCGGGCTTGAGTGCGTACGGTTCCAAGCGGAAGAAGCTACGGAAGTTGCGGTTGCACATCAGCAGCCGGCCTTGCTTGTCCCAGAGCACGAAGGCCTCCGAGACGCTCTCGATCGCGTCGCGCAAGCGGGTTTCAGCAGCCTGGGCGCGGGCCTGGGCGATGCGTTCCTCAGTGACGTCAAGCGCGACGCCGATGATCCTGGCATATCCGCCTTCAGGGCTCTTGCCGAAACCTTGACCGCGCGCGTCGATCCAGATCGGTCGACCGTCCGTCAGGCTCGGCACCCGGAAGGAAACGTCGAAGCCTCCGTAGATCGCAGCGGTGGACAACGCTTCGCGCAGGCCGTCGCGATGGCCCTCAGAGACCCGCTCCAGCACCTGTTGGCCATCGACCACACCGCCTTGCCAACCAAACAGCGCCCCAGTGACGTCCGACATGAATATCTTGTCTTCGGTGAGGTCCCACTCCCATATCCCGCACCGGGCCGCCTCCACCGCCAGGCGGAAGCGATGCTCGGTGTCGCTGAAGGCCACGTGGGCGAGTTCGATCCGGCGAGAGTCCAGGAGCAACAGGATGCCCAAGGCAAAGGCTACGACCATGGGTACGACCAATGATGCGATCTGCTCGGCCCGGCCCTGTGGTCCATGCGTCATCCGATAGATTGCGATGACCGTATAGAGCGCGAGCAAGGCCAGGGCGGCGAGGATCGCCATGCGCGCAAACCGCGGCGTTGGCGGCCTGGCGAGCACCAGATCGGCGGGCCGAACCGATGGCTTTGCTGCGCTGTCGCTATCGCGTGCCTGCAAGGCTCGCAGCTCCCATTAGATTTACAAATGACTCTCTACATCATCGAGCCTACGCGCGAAGCGTAAGCTGCGTCACCGTAGTTCATCGACCCATTGTCTTGCGCAGGCTTCTCAAGGGTTAAGAAGGCGTATTTTCAGCGAGCGAACGGCTGACCAATTCGAAGACGTTCTTCGAAAGCCCTGGCGCGGCGAGGATCCGCTCCAATTCCGCTTTCATCAGCTCACCCAGCTCCGGCTTGAAGCGCCGCCAGCCGCCCAGCGGTTCGACAAGGCGGGCCGCCGTCATCGGATTGAAGCCGTCGGTTGCCAGGATCTGGTCGGCGAGGAACCGATAGCCCGCCCCGCTCGGATCATGAAATCGTGCGGTGTTGAAGCTCGCAAAGGTGGAAACCAGAGCCCTGAGCCTGTTTGGATTCTTCGCCTCGAAAGCCGGATGCGCAGTGAGCCCAAGGACTCGGCCTAGCGCGCCGTCACTGGGATCGCGGGCCTGAACGGCGAACCATTTATCAATCACCAGGGGCTCGTCCTTCCAACGTGCGTAGAACCCGCCCAGGGCACGCTCGTAGAGCTCGCCACCGATCAGGGTCAGCGCGCTCAGTCCGCCGATGGCATCGGTCATGTTGGCGGCCGCCTCATAGTGGCCGTAAGCCAGTTCACCGACCTCCGAGCGCGGGTTGGACGCCATCAGGTCCAGCGCGGCATTGCGCAGAGCTCTGCGTCCGGCTCCAGCAGCGTCGGGAGAAAATTCGCCCGCATCCTGCAGGCCGTTGTGCAGCCGCCTCAGCTGATCTTCGAGGTGCAGCGCCAGTCGTTGTCGCAAGGTTTCTCGGGCCTCATGGATGGCCGCAGGATCGGCCGGGCTCATGGCAAGCGCGAGGTCCGGCTCTGAGGGCAAAATCAGGAGCAGAGCCTTGAACGCCGGGTCGGCGGCCTGATCAGCCAATGCGCGAGCGACCGCCTCGGCGTAACGCGCCTCGCCCACCTCGTCGGCCTGGCCAGTGGCGCGGCTGAGAATGAGCGCGCGGGCCAGCTCCTGGCCAGCTTCCCAGCGGTTGAAAAGATCAGGATCACCGGCCAACAGGACGTATCGGTCGCGAGCGTCAGCATCGCTCGTCAGCTTCACCGGTGCCGAGAAGCCGCGCAGGGCGGAGACGACGGGCCGCTCCTCGACCCCGGTCAAGGTCACCTTTGTTCGCGCGCCTTCGAGCACGATTACCGTTTCGTCCACCGCCTGGCCGTCGCGTACGAAGGCCTGCATACGGCCATCGGCGTCCAGCAGGCCGACGGTGACCGGGATGGGCAGTGACACCTTGTGGATTTGTCCCGGCGTCGCTGCGGTCTCCTGGGCAATCTCGAGCTCCAGTGTGCGGCGCTCGGGGTCATATCGGCTGGTCAGGCTGACGTCCGGTGTTCCGGCCTGTTCGTACCAGGCGAAGAAGGTCGAAAGGTCTTTTCCCGAAACCTCAGCGAAGCAGCGAATGAATTCCTCGACCGTGGTGGCCTGACCGTCCCAGCGGTCGAAATAGAGATCCATCCCCGCCCGGAATGCGTCAGGACCGATCAAGGTCTTCAGCATGCGGATAACCTCCGCACCCTTTTCGTAGATGGTCGCGGTGTAGAAGTTGTCGATCTTCATATAGCTCGACGGCCGTACAGGGTGAGCTAGCGGGCCCTGATCCTCCGAGAATTGCCGCGCCCGCAGTGCCTTGACGTCTTTGATTCGCTGGACAGCATGGCCGCGCATGTCAGCGGAGAAGCTCTGATCGCGGAAGACGGTCAGGCCTTCCTTTAGGCACAGTTGGAACCAGTCGCGGCAGGTGATCCGGTCGCCAGTCCAATTGTGGAAGTATTCGTGAGCGACAACGCTTTCGATGCGCTCAAAATCCATGTCGGTGGCGGTGGCCGGGTCAGCCAGCAGGAGCGAGGAGTTGAAGATATTCAACCCCTTGTTTTCCATGGCTCCGAAGTTGAAATCACGTACCGCGACGATCATGAAGAGGTCGAGGTCATACTCGCGTCCAAACGTCGCCTCATCCCACTTCATCGAGCGCTTCAGGGCGTCCATGGCGTAGGCGGCGCGCGGCGCCATACCGGGGTCAACGTAGATCCTCAGATCGACGTTGCGGCCGGTCATGGTGACCAGCTTGTCCTCCAAGACGTCCAACTCACCTGCGACGAGCGCGAACAGGTAGCAAGGTTTGGGGAAGGGATCCTTCCAGACCGCAAAGTGACGCCCGCCAGGCAGGTCGCCGTTTTCCATAAGGTTTCCGTTGGAGAGCAAGCGGTGGAATGTCTTGTCGCCCTCGATGCGAACGGTGAAGCGTGAAAGGACGTCCGGTCGGTCGGGCCAGAACGTGATCTTGCGGAAGCCCTCGGCCTCGCACTGCGTGCAGAAGCGGCCGCCTGACATGTAAAGGCCGTCCAGGGCCTTGTTCGCCTCAGGATCGATCTCGACTTCGGTTTCCAACGTGAAAGCGTCGGGCGTATTTGGAATGGTCAGAAACTCGCTATCGATGTTCCGCTCGGTCTCACCCAAGACGCGACCGTCAATCGCCACGGAGATCGGCGTCAGTAGTTCACCGTTGAATTTTAGCGGCTCGGCGTGCTCGCCGTTGCGCCGGACCTTCAAGGTCGCTTTCACCCGGGTCGCGTTGGGCTTCAAGTCGAAGGCCAGATGCACCTCGTCAACCAGAAAGGCAGGCGGGCGATAATCGGCAAGGCGGATAGCCTGGGGCGTGTCTGTGCGCATGACCGGCATCTAGTCCTTTGGATGTGTCGGTGCCAAGGCGTGCGCGGGCAGATCTTGCCCACCGAACGTTGGATTTGCGCAAGCATACACGCCTCAGCGCCCCGCGGGTCATGGCGAGGGCGACAACCTGACGCAAGATCCTACTTTTCACCCTCGGCGTGGGGCGTATGTTGACGCGCGAGGAAACCTACGAGGCCGGGAAAACCGGCAGGATCGGACACGCCATGAACTTCGATTTTTCCGACGAGCAGAAATTCCTGAAAACCGAGGCGCGTAAATTCCTCGATGCCAACTGCGGCTCCGACAAGGTGCGTAAGGTTTTAGATGATGAGGCCAATTCCCATGACGAGGCCTTGTGGAAGGGCGTTGCAGCGCAAGGCTGGCTGGGTGCGGCAATTCCCGAGGCGTTCGGTGGTCTTGGTCTGGGACACCTGGAGCTCTGTATCATCGCCGAAGAGTTGGGCCGCGCCGTGGCGCCGATTCCTTTTGCCTCGACGGTCTACATTCTCGCTGAGGCTGTGATGTTGGCGGGCGACGACAAACAGAAGGCGGAGATTTTGCCGAAAATCGCTGCCGGCCAGCTGATCGGGGCCTTGGCGACCTCCGAAGGGCCGGGCGTCCTGTCTGCGGCAACGCTGAAGGCCACCGTGTCTGGCGGTAAGCTCTTCGGCATGAAGATTCCGGTGACCGACGGCGATATCGCTGACCTGTGCATCGTGATGGCCAAGGAGAACGGTCAGCCTGGTCTTTTCCTGGTGCATCTAAACGGGGACGGCGTTAGCCGCGCGGCGGTTAAGACGCTCGATCCGACCCGGGATGCGGCAAAGCTAACGTTCGATGGCGCGCCGGCCGAGCGGCTGGGCGCGGCCGGCGAAGGCTTCGCCCTGCTGGACCAAATCCTGGACCGAGCCGCGATCCTGATGTCGTTCGAACAGTGCGGCGGGGCGGACAAATGTCTGGAAATGGCCAAGGCTTACGCGCTGGAACGCTATGCTTTCGGTCGGGTCATCGCCTCCTACCAAGCGATCAAGCACAAACTCGCCGATATGTACGTCAAGAACGAGCTTGCCCGCTCCAACGCCTACTACGGGGCCTGGGCGCTCAATACTGACGCCCCGGAGATCCCAAGCGCTGCGAGCGCCGCACGCATTGCGGCCTCCGAGGCTTTCTGGTTTGCGTCCAAGGAAAATATCCAGACCCACGGTGGGATTGGTTTCACCTGGGAGATGGACTGCCATCTTTACTACCGCCGATCACGCCAACTCAGTCTGGTGATAGGCGCACCGCGGGTTTGGAAAGAGCGGCTGGTCAGTCACCTCGAACGCCGTAACGCAGCCTAGGAGCGGACCGATGGACTTCAACGACACCCCTGAAGAAGCCGCCTACCGCGCGCAGGTGAAAGCTTGGCTTGAGGTCAATGCGGCCAAGCCCTTCGTCGCCGACAACGACGGCGAGGGCGGCGGCTCGATGGCTGCATCCAAGGCCTGGCAAGCCAAAAAGGCCGCAGGGGGCTTTGCCCAAATCACCTGGCCGAAGGAATGGGGTGGTCAAGGCGGGACACCGATTCAACAGGTGATTTTCAATCAGGAAGAGGCCAAGCACCCTGTGCCGCCGAACCCTTTTCAGATCGGCCTGGGCATGTGCGTGCCGACAGTGGCGACGTTCGCTGACCAAGCGACAAAGGATCGTTTCGTGGGCCCGGCGCTGCGCGGCGAAGAGATCTGGTGTCAGCTGTTCTCGGAGCCCTCCGGCGGCTCAGATGTGGCGGCGGCGCGGACCAAGGCCGTGCGGGCGACGGACGGCTCTGGAGACTGGATTATTTCGGGCCAAAAAGTGTGGACGACGGGGGCTCAGTTCTCGGACTTCGGTATCGTTGTCTGCCGCACCAACCCTGAGGCACCCAAACATAAGGGCCTGACCATGTTCTGGCTCGACATGCATGCCCCGGGGGTGGAGGTAAAGCCAATCCACCAGATGTCCGGAGGCTCCGGATTCAACGAGGTTTTCTTCACCGACGTCCGGGTAAAGGACAGCCAGCGTGTCGGCGCGCTCGACGACGGCTGGAAGGTAAGCCTGGTGACGCTGATGAACGAGCGGCTAGCGGTCGGCGGAGCCTCCGGCGCCGGGTGGCAGGAGTTCATGGAAGCCGCGCGTAGCGTCCCCGGCCTCGACGGTCAGGCAGCCCTGAAGGACGCCAGTTTGCGCGAAAAGCTCGCCGACTGGTACGTCCAGGCTGAGGGTCTAAAACATACGCGAAACCGCACCATGACGGCGCTCTCGCGCGGCCAGACACCAGGGCCGGAAAGCTCCATCGGCAAGATCGTCTCGGCCCTGCAGATGCAGGACCTGGGCAACACAGCTGTCGAGATGCTGGATCAGTTCGGTATTATCGACGACCCTGATCTCGCCCCCCTGCACGCGGCCTTCCATACCTCGGTGATGTTCTCACCGGGCCTTCGGATCGCCGGCGGCACCGATGAGATCCTCAAGAATATTATCGCTGAGCGGGTTTTGGGCATGCCCGGCGATATCCGCGTGGACAAGGACGTTGCGTTTAAGGACATGCCGACGGGAAGGTGACGATCTAGGGGTCAAGTCCCTTTCCGCGGGACTGCCGTATCTCCTCCAAGCGTCTTGCAAAGCGTCACGTAGTTCTCGAATTGATTCAGTCGATTTTGCTGAAGCGAATTTTCTGCCTGACGCCGGGTTTCCTGGGCGTCGAGCCAGATTTGCAACGGGATCGAGCCGGCGCGATAGCGGATCTCGTCCAGCCGTTCGACGGTGCGCGCGCTCACCAGTGATTGTTCTTGGGCGACCCCTTGCGCGCCAAGTTGTTCCCGGGCCGAAAGCGCGTTCTCGACGTCTGTGAGCGCTTGGTAGAGCGTCTGTCGGAATTGCACCGTCGCAATCTCGTAGTTGGCGCGCGAGACGCCGACGGCGAGCCTGACCTGGTCGTATTGTAGGAACGGCAGCACAATGTTGGTGCCGAACGTTCCAACCGGATGCTGCATCAGGTTTGCCAAGGTTGTGCTGACGCTGCCAGCTGAACCGGTGAGACTGAGCGCCGGATAGAAGCTCAGCCGCGTACGATCGAGATCAGCCAGCTGCTTGCGTAGTCGAAGCTCCGTGGCCCGCAGGTCCGGCCGACGTGCAAGCAAGTTTGCAGGTAGGCCAGCGTCGACGTTTGGCAAAGGGCCTTCCGGCAGGCGTTGGAGCTCGTCCGTCGTCGCTACAGTTTCGCCGTTCAGCAGGAGATCGAGCGCGTTTCGGGCCTCCACCCGCTGTTGCAGCAAGTCGTGCAGTCCAGCCTGTTGGCTCGACAGGTTGCGCCTCGCCTCCGCGACTTCCAACGACGAGGCCGAGCCTGCTCGCGCCTGCACGCTCACCAGGTCGAGCGCCCTTTGGGCATAGGCGACACTTTGCTGCGACTTCGTGATGCGGTCGTTCAGGTAGCCCACCAGAAAGTAGTCATCGACAGTCGTCGCGATGAGGGACAGGCGAGCGCTTTCCAGGTCCTGGGCGGTTGCCCGAGCTTCCCACGTCGCGGAGTCTTTCTGCGCAGCCAGTGCGCCAAAAAGGTCGATCTCATAGCTCGCCAGGAGGGCGGCAGACTGGGTTCTGCTTGAAGCTGCTGTGCCGCGCAACGCGACGGTCGATCCAGTGGTCACGGACGCGCCGATTGTGGGATTGATCACCGCGTCGCGCATTTGGAGCTGCGCACGCCGCAGGTTGATGGCGGTTACGGCAAGATCGTTGTTGCGAGCCAGGGCCCGGTCAACTAGCCGATCCAACTGTGGGTCGCCGAACCGGCGCCACCATGCCTGGCCCGACGCCTGCACATTCGTGCTCGCTTGCCGCCATCGCGGCGCCTCACTGACGCTCGGTGTCACATAGGGCGTGCGAAGGGTGGCGCAGCCACCGAGTGTCAGCGCCAGCGTCATCAGCGCAGCGGTGTGGAAGATGTGGCGCTTCATTCGCGAGCCAAGGCCTCCACCGGATCGAGACGAGCGGCGTTGCGCGCAGGCATGAACCCGAAGACGACGCCGATCAGCGTAGAAAAGCCGAAGGCTACAACGATCGAGAGTGGCGAAATCACGACCCTGAGGTTCTCGCCGGCAACGCGGTTGATCAAGGTCGCAAGACCCAGCGCAAGGCTGACGCCGAGTGCGCCGCCGATCAGGCAAAGCAGTGAAGCCTCGATCATAAACTGGCTCATGATGTCGCTGCGGCGCGCGCCCACAGCGGTGCGCACGCCGATCTCGGTTGTCCGCTCGGTGACCGAGACCAGCATGATGTTCATGACGCCGATGCCGCCGACCACCAGGGCGATAGCGGCGATCATGGCGATTAAGCCGGTAAGCGCTGCGGTGCTCTGCTCGATGGTCTTCCGAATGGTGTCAGTCGAGAAGGTGAAGATATCCTGCACGCCGTGCCGCGCTGCCAGCAACTTGACGATTGCCGTTGCGGCCACATCGCCTGGCGTGCCGTCGGCAAGTCGCACAGTGATGTTTCGAAGGTAGGCCTGGCCCAGCATGCGCCCCAGGACGGTGGTGTAGGGAACATAAACACTCAGGGTCGATCCGTTGCCGAATGCGCTGTCCTTGTGCGCTGCGACGCCGATCACGCGGCAGGGGACAGAGCCCAGCAGGATGACCTGACCTACCGCGTCGGTGTCGCCGAACAGCTTGCGCTTCGTGTTGTCGTCAATGACGACCTCCTGCGAATTCTGGCGAACCGCGAGGCGATCGAAGACTTGGCCCTGCGCCATCGCCATGTCGCGGACCCGAAAATACTGCTCGCCAACGCCATTGACCGTGCCGGTTGCTGAGACGTTTCGATAGCGCAAGGTGACTGACGTCGTGGCCGTGGGCGTAACGCTGTCGACAAAGCTCTGGGTGGCGAGCGCATCGGCGTCTGCCGCGGTGAGCGTGTGGATCGAAGCCGCCTTCTCGTCGCCGAAGTCCTTACCCGGATAGACATCGACGGTGTTGGTGCCGATCGAACTTATCTGCTTGAGTATGACCGCACGGGTGCCTTGACCCAGGCCCACGACGGAGACCACCGAGGCGATCCCGATGATGATGCCGAGCATCGTCAGAAATGACCGCATGCGATGAGCGTTCATGGCCATCAGCGCCATTCGGAAGGCTTCGGTCAGGCGCTGGGTGATCGCCAGAACGCCGGTGCTGCCGGGCGTGGGCGTTGGACGCGAGACCGGCGGCGGGGCGGCCTTGCCCGTCAAACGATCGGCGATGATCTCGCCGTCGCTGATCTCGATCACGCGTCGAGCGTGCTCAGCGACGCTCATGTCGTGAGTGACGATGATGACCGTGTGGCCCTCGGCGTTTAGCTCCTCGAGAACCTTCATCAGGTCTGCGCCGCTGCGTCGATCTAGTGCGCCGGTCGGCTCGTCAGCCAAGATCAGCTGACCACCGTTCATCAATGCCCGCGAGATGCTGACCCGCTGCTGTTGGCCCCCCGACAGTTGCGAAGGGCGGTGGTCCAATCGATCCAACAGTCCGAAGCGCGTGAGAAGGCTGCGTGCTCGCGCGCGCCGCGCGCCTGTCGGCTGACCTGCATAGATCGCCGGCACCTCAACATTGGCCAAGGCCGTCAGATCGGCCATCAGATGGTAGCGCTGGAAGATGAACCCGAAATGCTCGCGTCGCAGTTCGGCGAGTTCGTCGGGCTCGAGGCTGGCGGTGTCCCGCCCGGCCACCCGATACGATCCGGAGGTGGGGCGATCGAGGCACCCCAAGATGTTCATGAGAGTGGATTTCCCGGAGCCTGACGCGCCGACGATAGCGACCATCTCGCCAGCCTCAATGGACAGGGTCACGTCCCTCAGCGCCGCAATCACTTGATCGCCGGCCGGATATTCCCGACGCAGGTTGGTGAGCTCAAGGAGCGGCGCGGCCATAACTAGCCGCCGATCCGGACCTGCCCGCGGGGCGGGCCTCCGAGGGAGCCTGGTGGTCGCGGCGCGGCTTCCTTGGCGGCACCTTCCCCAACGATGACCTTTTCGCCAGCCTTCAGTCCGCTCAGAACCTGGGCCGAGACATTGTTGTTGATACCGACGGTGACGGTGACGGTGCGGACGGCCGGCGGCTTCTTGGGATCAGCCAGGACGCGGACTGTGTAGCGACCAGGCCCGGCAGGAGTCAGGGCCGCGGAGGGAATAGTCAGAACGTGCTTGGCGGTGGCCAGGACAATATAGACCTGGGCTGTCATCGAGGTGCGAAGGACCCCGTCTGGATTTGCGACCTCGAATAGGCCGTTGTAGTAGACCGCCGCTGTGTTCGCTGGGCTGGTTGTCGCCGTCGCTGTGCTGGTGATGGAATCCGGTGCGGGTTCGATGCCGCGCAGGCGTGCGTAGAAGCGCCGGTCCGGATCACCCAGGATGGTGAAATAGACCACCTGGCCAGGGTGCACGTGGACGACATCTGCCTCAGAGATTTGGGCCCGGACGGTCATCGTCGCCAGATTGGCCAGCTTAACGATCGTCGGAGCTGATTGGACGGCGTTCACCGTCTGACCCTGCTTCGTTTGGATTGCGACCACGACGCCATCAATCGGTGCGAGAATCTGGGTGTAACCCAGGTTCACGCCAGCCGTATCAACCGCCACAGATGCCTGCTTGATCAAAGCGTTGGTCGCGGCGAGATTCGCTTCAGCGCTCTTCAAGGTCGATTGTGCGACTTCCAGATCTTGCCGTGAGCTCGCTTCGGCAGCGAAGGTCGTCGTCTGGCGAGCGAGCGCGAGCTTGTCCTGCGCCAGGGTCGCTTCCTGCGACAAGCGTTGCGCCTTCTGCTGTTCCAAGGTCGCCTGGGCGATGAGAAGGGCGTTGCGTTGGGTCGCGGGGTCGATATTGGCGATGAGCTGGCCCTTTTGGACCTTGTCTCCTAGCGCCACTTTCAGCGATTTCACCTGCCCTGAAACCTGAGAGCCGACGTCCACCAACTCGAAAGGCTGCAGCGAGCCGCTGGCGAGTACGGTCTGTTCTATATCGCCAACGGCCACGGTCGCAGTGATGTAACGGGGTGGCGCGACCGTGGGGAAAAAGCAGCCCTTGAAGACGAACAGAAGAACGAGAACAGCAATCCCGATGGCTGCGTAGCGGCCGAAGGGTCGCTTCTTGGGCGGCGTCGTGGGCATGCAGCAGACCGGATCCGAAGGTGCGGCACCACCCTTGTGGTTACCTGGGAGAATCGACATTGCCACAGGACTTCGAGCGCGGCTTTTTCCGACAATGCAGTCCTAGGCGCTCATTTTCAAGGGCGCACGTCGCGGTGTGCGGGCCAGGAGCTGGGTGTAGAGGCGTGTCAGGCCTTCAAAGGTATGGTCCCAGCTGTGTCTGGTCTCGGCGCGGCGGCGCGCAGCGAGCTTGAGGGCGTCGAGGTCGCGAGCGAATAGAGCTTCCACCGCCTGCGCCAGGCTTGCCGGATCGACGCCGCCTGCGAGTTGGCCCACAGCCTCGTCCAGAAGTTCGCCAACGCCCCCCTTGTTGGGCCCCACCACAGGCAGGCCCGCGGCCATGGCCTCGATCACCACCAGGCCGAAGATCTCGTTTTCATTGGCGTGAAGGAACGCATCGCAGCTGGCGATCACTCCAGCCAGTTTCTCCGGCTGCCGTTCGAAATCGATGCAGGCGACGCGTGACGTGTACCTGGCGTCTTTGCCGGCGCCGATCAGCACCAGGCGATAGGGATCGCCCAGCATCTCGACGGCCGCCACCATGGCATCGATGTTCTTCTCCCGCGCGGGGCGGCCGGCGAAAACCAGCAACCGGGAGTTTGTCGGGAAGTCGAGGCGTTTGAGCAAGGCGGCGCGGTCGCCACGTGAGGGGTGGAAGAGCTCCAAATCAACGCCCAGAGGATGGACGCTCACCCGCTCGACACCGGCTTCAGCCAAGCGTGCAGCGGTATGCTTCGAAGGTGCCACGACGTGGTCAAAGCGCTGATAAGCCTGGGCCCAGAAGTTGAACGTCGGCTGCTCGGCCCATTCGCCCAGGTGGAGTGCTGCCAACGTCGGGGCATCGGTGTGGCAGACACCGACCACCGGTACGCCCAACGCCTGGCCGGCTTCCTGGGCCGCATGTCCGGGCACGAAGACATCTCCAGCCTCGATGATGTCGGGATCCAACAAATTGAGGATGGCCGCCCACTTGTTGGGGCTGGCAGGCATCCGATAGCCATCGCCGAAGGGTAGCTTGGTTGCTGAGACGGTGTAGACGCCGGGCGCTTCGCACCGCGTCGCCTTGCCCGGGACCACCAATGTATGTCGGATATCCGGTCGGCGCTTCTCGAGCCACGTGCGTTTGGCGGTCAGGTATCGCTTCACCCCACCTGAGCGCGGGGCGTACATCATGGTGGTGTCGATCAGATGAAATCCAGGCGTGACGTCCGTGCGGATCGCTCCACCTTCAGGACTGACGCGCAGAATTCCGTTCTTTTCCGCAGATGTATCGAACACAGGCTCCGCCAGGCTATCTTCGACGTGCGCCTGGGACGTCGTCGTAGAAGAGGCGACAGATGGCGCTGCGGTCCGATCCAGGCGAAGCTTGGCCGCGCGACTTCGGCCTGCCGATTTATTCCAGAGTCTGGCCAGGGACTTGTGCCTTTTTAACCTGCTCAAGCTTAACGCTTAAATTGGGTCGAAGCCATGGCGCGGCAACCCCTTTTAATGTGGATCGTAGGCTTTGGCGAACTCCGGGCGGGCACCGATGTTAGGCAGGAACAGCGGATTGATCCGCGCATGCGTCGCTTGCTCGAATGCGTAGCCAAACGCCAGAAGCCGCGCTTCTGTCCAGGCGGGACCAATAAAGGACAGGTTCACCGGCAATCCCGATACCGCGCCCATTGGGAGCGTCAGATGCGGATAACCCGACACGGCCGGCAGGGTCGAATAGGAGCCTAGGCTTCGGCTTCCATCGACAGGGTCGACGATGGACGGCGGTCCGGTTGAAGGCCCGACCAGGGCCTGGACGTCATTGGACAGGAACATTTTGTCGAGCGCCTCTCGGGCCAGCCGACGGGCGTCGGTGCGGGTCTGTAGGTACTTTGCGTCCGTAATCGGCGGCGCCTTGGCCGAGGCCTCGAATATTTCCTGAGCGAACAGCGGCGTCTCTCGCGGCTCCTTGGCGTTGAAGGCGATCAGGTCATCGAGCGTGCGGGATTTCACGGCTGCAGGTAGCGTGGCGAGGTAGCTGTTTAGCGCCGCCTTGAACTCGATGCGCAGGGCGCTGCCCTCATTGGTTGAGACGGCGCTCATCGCCGCATCGTCAGGACCCTTGACCTCCACCAGAACGGCACCGGCTTTGCGTAACGACACCAAGGCCTCCTCGAAGACCGCGTCGGTCTGGGGCGATCGCCCTTGGTTCATTCGCAAGACCCCGATCCGAACCCCTTTCAGCGCATCCAGCTTCAGCCCTACCAAATAGTCGGCCTTGTGCGAATCTGCGTCCTTGGTTGCCGGATCCATCGGGTCGGAGCCGGCCATGGCGTTTAACATGGCCGCGGCGTCGGCAACGCTGCGGGTCATGGGCCCGGGCGTGTCCTGTTCGGCCGAGATCGGCACGACATAGGTCCGCGAGATGAGGCCGACCGTCGGCTTCAAGCCGACGATCCCGTTGGCGGCGGCGGGACAGGTGACGGAGCCGTCAGTCTCGGTCCCGACGGCCAGCGTGACAAGCCCCGCCGAGACCGCCGCCCCGGAGCCAGCGCTGGAGCCGCAAGCCGTACGGTCCAGCGAATAGGGATTGCGCACAAGGCCGCCGATCCCCGTCCAGCCGCTGATCGAATGGGTGGAGCGGAAGTTGGCCCACTCCGACAAATTCGCTTTGCCCAGGATCACCGCTCCGGCGTCTCTCAGTCCCTTCACGAGCGGTGCGTCGCGGCCCGTGATATTGTCCTTCAATGCCAGCGAACCGGCCGTGGTCGCCGTACCGTCTGCAGACTCGATGTTGTCTTTCAAGAGAACCGGTACGCCATGCAAAGGACCGCGTACGTGACCCGTCTTGCGCTCTGCATCGAGCCGCCTGGCGTCGGTCAAGGCCTGGGGATTGAGCGCGATGATGCTGTTCAGTCTGGGGCCGGCTTTGTCGAGCGCCGCGATCCGGGCAAGGGCATCTTTGACGAGCTGCTCGGAGGTCAAGGCCCCGGCCCGCATGGCCCCTTGTTGCTCCGCACCCGAGGCGAACGCGCCGAGCGCAGCGGGTTTGGCCTGGCCATAGGCGGAGGTGGCAAGCGCGACCAGCACCGCGGCGAATCTGACCGTTTTCAGCATTAGCTCCCCCGACTCTCAAGCCATCCATAGGAGCCGAGCTGAACGAAAAACGCCAGATGCTGTCGGGCGGTGAGAGGCTACGAGGGCCGCGCCTGGCGGTACGGCCCCCGGATTCGGGAAGGGGTTGGGGTCTAGCGGTTCAAGGCGCGGCGTGCCGAATCCTTCATGGCACCGAGGCCCTTGTCGACCTTTCCAACGGTTCGCTCTGTCGCGCCTTCGATGGCCAATTTGTCGTTGCCTGTAGCCTTGCCCACCCCTTCTTTGATGGATCCGGCAACTTCCCTGGCAGCGCCGGTGATCTGGTCCTTGTGCATGGGAAAACTCCTTGGGTTTCGGGGGCCAGGACGGCCCTTAGGCGACCATTACGTCTGGGCGCTCATTGCGTTCCCTTGGGGCGGCACTTCGGCGCGCCCGTTGCGCCCGAAGCCCCACGCGGCTATCTGCACGGCTAATTCCCATTCCATTCGATCGAGCGGTCCGAACGCCCCATGGCGCAGCAGTACATTTTTCAGATGCAAGGCCTGACCAAGGCCTTCCCGGGCGCGCCGAAGAAGACCTTTTCGGACATCTGGTTGTCGTTCTATCCGGACGCCAAGATCGGCGTTGTTGGCGTCAACGGCTCGGGCAAGTCGACGCTGCTGAAAATCATGGCAGGCCTCGACAAGGATTTCCAAGGCGAGGCCTTCGCAGCTGAAGGCGTCAAGCGCGGATATCTCGAGCAGGAACCACAGCTCGACAATAGCCTCGATGTCTGGGGCAATGTTGTTGCTTGGTGCGAAGAGAAGAAGCTCTTTGATGCCTACAACGCGATCGCGATCAAACTGGGCGAGGACTATACGGACGAGTTGATGGAGGAGATGACCGCCCTCCAGGAAAAGCTGGACGCCGGCGACCTCTGGGACATCGATAGTCGCATCGAGATGGCGATGAACGCCCTGCGTTGCCCGCCCAACGATTGGTCGGTGGACAAGCTGTCTGGTGGTGAACGCCGCCGGGTCGCGCTGGCTCGCCTGCTGCTTTCCAAGCCCGACATGATGCTGCTGGACGAGCCCACCAACCACTTGGACGCCGAGAGCGTCGCGTGGCTGCAGCACCATCTGGAGACCTTCCCGGGCTGTATCATCCTGGTGACCCACGACCGCTACTTCCTGGACCAAGTGACCAAGTGGACGCTGGAGTTGGACCGCGGCAAGGGCCTACCCCACGAAGGCAACTATTCATCCTGGCTTGAGGCCAAGACCAAGCGGATCGCCCAGGAAGAGCGTGAGGAAGCCGGCAAGAAGCGCGCGATCGATCGCGAACTTGCCTGGGTACGCTCCTCGCCCAGCGCGCGCCGCACCAAGTCCAAGGCTCGTCTGTCCGCTTTCCATGACCTGCAGAACGAAGCGGAAAACGCCAAGCAGACCTTCGCGCAGATCCAGATCCCGCCGGGCCCTCGCCTGGGGCAGGTGGTCATTGAGGTCGCGGGGCTGGAGAAGGAGTACGGCGACAAGCTCCTCTTCAAAGACCTGACATTCAAGCTTCCGCCAGGCGGGATTGTCGGCGTGATCGGACCGAACGGCGCAGGCAAGTCGACGCTCTTCAAGATCATCACGGGTCAGGAAACGCCGGACCAGGGCAGTGTGCGTCTCGGCGAGACCGTTAAGCTGGCTTACGTTGACCAGAGCCGCGACAATCTGGATCCCAAAAAGAACGTCTGGGAGGAAATCTCGGGCGGACTAGACATCATGAAGGTGGGGGGGCGTGAAATTCCATCGCGAGCCTACGTCGGCTCGTTCAACTTCAAAGGCGCTGACCAACAGAAGAAGGTGGGTCTGTTATCGGGCGGGGAGCGTAACCGCGTTCATCTGGCCAAGACCCTTGCGGCGGGCGGCAACGTCCTGATGCTCGACGAACCCACCAACGACCTGGATGTGGAAACACTTGGCGCTCTGGAATCGGCGCTGGAGGACTTCCCCGGTTGCGCCGTGGTCATCAGCCACGACCGCTTCTTCCTCGACCGCCTAGCGACCCATATTCTGGCTTTTGAAGGCGACAGCCAGGTCGACTGGTTCGAGGGAAACTTCGAAGCCTACGAGGAAGATAAGAAGCGCCGCCTTGGTGCCGACAGTCTCATTCCGCACCGTATCAAGTTCCAAAAATTCACGCGGTAGAGGTGTGGTTTCACCCACCGCATAGCGGGGCGTCGCGTGAAGCAGAGCGGGTTAGCAACCGAACGTCGCCGCTAGCCTGGCCCACCCGCAGGGCTGGCGGGCTGGACAACGCATAGGAAGGTCCAGTCGTCCAGGGCGCGCGCCCAGACCCATGACCGCCATCATCGGTAGATCCTGGCGCGTCATCCGTAAGCCGAAGTCCGACACCGTCTGGGCGACCCAGCGGCGGGGTAATCGCGTTGCCGCCAGAGTGGGGAAACGTCGTCAAGCGTTATTACCCGGCCGCTGTGCCGCTCACCGCGGGGCTTTTCTGAAGACCGATGGTTTGCGAGTTAAGCTTGGCGAGCGACGGACATCTGAGCTGAACACGAGCCACATGCGAGGCCTTCGCAATCAGATTGTCGTTCAAGGGCTGGACTTGTTCTGGTGATGTTTTTTTGCCTGCCGGGCGAGCCCAATCTGCTCACAGCGAATGACGTGTTGTCGCGGGCTTGGGTATAGAGGCGGCTTGTTTGTTGAAGGGATGGGGCGACGATGTCCGAGCCGTTAGTGCTGATTTCGGTTCCAATGTTGGGCGTACTGGAGCCGAGGTTTGCGGCGGCGGGATTGACGATGGCGCGGGCCTGGGAGCTCAGCGACACCCAGCGGCCCAATGTGCGCGCCATCGTCCATCTCGGGGAATCTATTCTGACAGAAGAGTTTCTGTCGAGCTTACCGGGCCTAGGACTAATCGCCTGCGTCAGTGTCGGATATGACGGCGTCGACGTGAATTGGTGTCGTGCACGCGGGATCGAAGTTAGTCACGCTGAGGGCCTTAATGCCGAGGATGTCGCCGACCACGCCATCGGCTTGCTGATTAGCGCCTGGCGCAACATTCCAGCCTGGGACCGCACCGTTCGCGAAGGGCGCTGGCGCCAAGAGGACCGGTTGAGCCCGCAGCCGAGCCTCAGTGGCCGCACTCTGGGCGTGGTCGGACTGGGTCACATTGGGGCTGCTGTGGCTCGGCGCGCCGAGGCCATGCGGCTCAATGTCTGCTGGTGGGGTCCCAGGGCGAAGGCGGCGGCCTGGCCACGCGCCGAGAGCCTTCTCCAACTGGCTCAGGCCAGTGACATCTTGGTGGTCGCCTGCAGGGTGGAGTCGTCCAACCGAGGCCTGATCTCCCGCGAGATCATCGAGGCTGTGGGAGCTCAAGGCCTGATCGTCAACGTCGCCCGGGGCTCGCTGATCGACGAGGACGCATTGTCGGCGGCGCTAAGAGATGGGCGTCTATGGCGTGCGGCCCTCGACGTTTTTACGACCGAGCCGACGCCTGCCGAGCTCTGGGCGGACTTACCCAATACCGTGCTCACCCCGCACACAGCCGGTAGCAGCAGCGAGGCGGTACCCCTCATGGTCGCCCAATCCATCGACAATGTGCAAAGGTTCTTGGCGGGCCAGCCGCTCGCAAGCCCGGTGGTCTAGGCCGATGCGGGTTGAGCGAGGGCAGTTGGGATGGTTCGGGTTCTCGGGATCGGCGGCTTCGTCTCCAAGGCGCGAAACCCTAAGACCGGGCGTGATTTGAACGCCCGTGTGCATAGGCTTGAGATCAAGGCTTGAGGCCATTTGATGTGGCCGCCCCCGGCGATCGGCAGCGCTAACGGGAGCGTGTTTGGGGCTCAACGGAATATGGCGCGCCCTGGAGCGGATCCTTCATGGTCAGTTTCATCGCCGACGATTTGGATGGAGTCTTCGCGAAGGCTCCGGTCGACGTTAACTTGACATAAAGACATAAAGATATCTTTATGTATTCGATGAAACTCTCTTCGATCCAGACTGTCGAGGTGCTGCGCTCAGCGGGCGAACCGTCGCGGTTGCGCATCTTAGCACTTTTGGCGCGCGAAGAACTTGCCGTTCTTGAGCTGTGCCGCGTGCTGGATCAAAGCCAGCCGAGGGTTTCTCGACACCTAAAGCTGCTGGCTGATGCCGGTTTGGTCGAGCGGTTTCCCGATGGAGCATGGGTGTTTTACCGCCTGACGGGATCGGGCCGCTGCGCAGAGCTGGCCGCCCAAATCTTGGCTGCAATTGATCCGGCCGACCCGGTCCTGCAGCGCGATGGCGAGCGACTACAAACGGTGTGGGCAGAGCGCGCCGACGCGGCTGGCGAATACTTCGCCCGCAATGCGGCGCGCTGGGACGAAATCCGCTCGCTCTATGTCTCTGACGCCGACGTCGAGGCCGCGATCATGACCGCTGCGGGACACGGACCCTTCAGGCGGCTCGTGGACTTGGGGTCAGGCACTGGGCGGATGCTGACCTTGCTGGGGCCGCATGCTGATGCCGCCCTCGGCCTCGACCTGTCCCAGCAGATGCTAAACCTGGCGCGCAAGCGCGTGATTGAGGCAGGCTTGGCGCGCTGTGAGTTGCGCCATGGCGACATTTTCGCGACCCGTCTTTCGAGCGAGAGTGCCGACTTGGTCGTGGTCCACCAGGTCTTGCACTACCTGGCCGACCCGGCCGCGGCCGTGAAAGAAGCCGCGCGCATCGTGGCGGGCAGCGGCAAGCTGATCATTATCGATTTCGCCCCACACAGGCTCGAGTTTTTGCGTGAGCAGCACCAACATCGCAGGCTGGGTTTCCCCGACGTGGAGATGAGCCGTTGGCTGGCTGAGGCGGGCCTACGTAACGTGCGTGTCGCCGAGCTTCCCCCCACTGACCAGGCCGGGCTCACCGTCAAAATCTGGACCGCCGAACGCGGCCAAGAGCGCCAAAGGAGCGCGGCATGAGCCCGTCTGACAAGGTTCTTGGACCGATCGCGCGCGCTGGCGCTGGCGCAAGTCCTCGTCCCAACGTTTCCTTCGAATTCTCTCCGCCCAAAACGCCGGAGGCTGAAGAGACCTTGTGGGACGCAATCCGCCGGCTCGAGCCGTTGGATCCGACTTTCGTTTCGGTGACCTATGGGGCTGGCGGTTCGACACGCGACCGCACCCATCGCACGGTGTTGCGGATGCTGAAGGAGACAACCCTGCGGCCGGCCGCCCATCTGACCTGCGTCGAAGCTTCGCGCGCCGAGGTCGACGAGGTGATCCAGGGCTACTGGGACGCCGGCATACGCCACATCGTGGCTCTACGCGGTGACCCGCCCGGCCAAATCGGCGGTGCCTACGTGCCGCGCACCGATGGTTACGCTAACGCCACGGAACTTACGGCCGGCATCCGCGCCATTGGCGACTTCGAAGTCAGCGTCGGGCTCTATCCGCACATCCATCCAGAAAGCCCATCGATCGACCACGACATCGATGTCCTGAAGGCAAAGATCGATGCCGGCGCGACGCGCGCGATCACCCAGTTCTTCTTCGATCTGGATGGTTTCTTGCGCTTTATGGACCGCGTGCGGAAGGCCGGTGTCACCATCCCGATTTCGCCGGGGATCATGCCGGTGACCAACTTCAAGGGCCTCAAGAAGATGTCCGGGCCGATCGGCATTCAGCTTCCCGGCTGGCTCGCCAACCTCTTCGATGGGCTCGACAAGGACCCTGAAACGCGCCGGCTGCTCGCCTGCTCTGTGGCGACCGAGATGTGCGCCCGGCTGGCGGAAGAGGGATTTTCCGACTTCCACTTCTACACCCTTAACCGTGCTGACCTTACGTACGCGATCTGCCGCGTACTGGGCGTGCGCGAACCCGAGGAACCGAAGGAGGCTGCGGCTTGACCCGGACTGATCGCATTGCGGCGCTGAAGGCTGCGGCCAAGGAACGCGTGCTCATCCTCGATGGCTCTTGGGGCGTGATGTTCCAGAAGCGAGGGCTGAGCGAAGAGGACTACCGCGGCGATCGCTTCAAGGCCCACCACGGTCAGATGAAGGGCAACAACGACATCCTTTGTCTGACCCGGCCAGATATCGTGGAGGAGTTGCACGAGGCCTACTACAGAGCCGGCGCCGACATCAGCGAGACCAATACGTTCTCCTCGACGTCGATCGGCCAGGGCGAATACGGTCAAGAAGCCGCTGTTCGCGACATGAACCTTGCTGGCGCCCGCATCGCTCGCGAGGTCGCTGACCGCTGGACGGCAAAAGAGCCGCACAAGCCACGCTTTGTCGCCGGCTCCATCGGCCCATTGCCGGTGATGCTCTCCATGAGTTCCGACGTGAACGATCCAGGCGCCCGAAAGGTCACCTTCGAGCAGGTCTACCAAGCTTATCGCGAACAGGTGCTCGCTCTGCATGAGGGCGGCGTCGATCTCTTTTTAGTTGAGACCATAACGGACACCTTAAACTGCAAGGCCGCTATCAAGGCTATTTTGGACTTGCAGGACGAGGGTTTTGAATCCCTGCCCATCTGGATTTCTGGCACGATCACGGATCGGTCCGGCCGCACGCTCAGCGGCCAGACGGTTGAAGCCTTCTGGAACTCGGTGCGCCATGCCAAGCCGTTTGCCGTTGGCCTGAACTGCGCACTTGGCGCGGATCTGATGCGCCCCCACATCGCCGAGCTTTCGCGTATCGCCGATACACTCGTTTCGGCCTATCCGAACGCCGGCCTACCCAACGCCATGGGAGAGTACGACGAGACTCCAGACCAGACGGGTCACGCGCTGCACGACTGGGCCCAGCAGGGTATCGTCAACATCCTGGGCGGCTGCTGTGGTACGACACCAGACCACATTCGACATGTCGCCGACGCGGTACGCGGCTTAAGCCCCCGCCCGATCCCGGTACGGACCACGGCCATGCGGTTGGCGGGGTTGGAGCCGTTTGAGCTTGTGTAGATCGCTAGGCCGACCCCCTACATACAGGAAGAGATTGGGGTGGGGGCGCTATCTGTGAACCTGATAACCTTTCCCCGAACAGCCAATCTGACCCCTCTGGACCCAACCCTGCGCCTGCACGGGAACGACGCGGGTTTTGTCATCTGGACCTCGAACTGAGCCAATGCGCCCCATCTTCATCAATATCGGCGAGCGGACCAATGTCACCGGTTCGGCCAAATTCCGTAAGCTCATCGAAGACGGCGAATATGGCGTCGCTTTGAGCGTGGCGCGTCAGCAGGTTGAGGCTGGCGCACAGATCATCGACATCAACATGGATGCCGGTCTTCTGGATTCTCAGGCGGCGATGGTCACCTACCTGAACTTGCTGGCTGCAGAACCCGACATCGCCAGGGTGCCGGTGATGATCGATTCATCAAAATGGGACGTAATCGAGGCCGGGCTACGCTGCGTCCAGGGCAAGGCGATCGTCAATTCGATCTCTATGAAGGAGGGCGAAGCCAAGTTCATCGAACAGGCCCAGGCTTGCTTGCGCTACGGTGCCGCCGTCGTGGTCATGGCCTTCGACGAAGTGGGCCAGGCCGACACGGCGACGCGCAAAATCGAGATCTGCCAACGCGCCTACAAGATCCTGACGCAACAGGTGGGCTTTCCACCCGAAGACATCATTTTCGATCCTAACATTTTCGCGGTCGCCACTGGCATCGACGAGCACAACAACTACGCCGTCGATTTCATCGAAGCCTGCCGCGAGATCAAGGCCACCCTGCCTCATGCCCGCATCTCCGGGGGCGTCTCGAATGTGAGCTTCAGTTTTCGCGGCAATGAGCCCGTTCGCCGGGCGATCCACTCGGTCTTTCTCTACCACGCCATCGCCGCTGGCATGGACATGGGTATCGTCAATGCCGGTGAATTGCCGGTGTATGACGATATTCCCGCGCAGTTACGAGAAGCCGTCGAGGACGTGATCCAGAACCGGCCGCAACGCGATCCGATCTTGACCAACACCGAACGCCTCGTCGAGCTGGCGCCCCAATACAAGGGCGGCAAGTCTGAGGCCAAGGGCCCTGACCTCACCTGGCGGGAAGGCACGATCGGTCAACGCATCACCCACGCTCTGGTCAACGGCGTCACCGACTATATCGTGGCTGATACGGAAGAGGCCCGCGCGGCCGCCGTCCGACCCCTCCACGTCATCGAAGGCGCGCTTATGGACGGGATGAACGTGGTCGGCGACCTGTTCGGCTCGGGCAAGATGTTCCTTCCCCAGGTCGTCAAATCCGCCCGCGTGATGAAACAGGCCGTCGCCTATCTGATGCCCTTCATGGAAGCCGAAAAAGAGGGCAAGCCGCGCGAGGCCGCCGGAAAGATCCTGATGGCTACCGTCAAAGGCGACGTCCACGACATCGGCAAGAACATCGTGGGCGTGGTCCTGCAGTGCAACAATTACGAGGTTATCGACTTAGGCGTGATGGTCCCGGCCGACCGCATTCTCGATGAGGCGATTGCCCATAAAGTCGACATGGTCGGCCTTTCGGGTCTGATCACCCCGAGCCTCGATGAGATGGCCTATGTGGCGGGCGAGATGGAACGCCGGGGCATGACCATCCCGCTGCTGATCGGTGGCGCGACCACGTCAAAGACCCACACGGCCGTGAAGATCGAGCCCAAGTACAAGGGCGGTCAAACGACCTATGTTCTCGACGCAAGTCGCGCCGTAGGCGTGGTCTCTGGCCTGTTGTCGCCGACGGAACGCGATCGCCTTATGGCCGAGACCAAGGCCGAGTACGTCAGGGTGCGAGAGGCTTTTGCCCGCGGTCAGGATAAGCGCGCGCGATCGACGATCGATGAGGCGCGGGACAATGCGTTCACACCCGACTGGACGACCTATGAGCCGCCGGCCCCCAGTTTTACCGGCACGAGAAACTTCGAGGCCTACGACCTGGCTGATCTGGCCCGTCACATCGACTGGTCGCCCTTCTTCGCTAGTTGGGAATTGATTGGCCGCTACCCGCAAATTCTCGACGACGATGTTGTCGGGGAGGCTGCCCGCGACCTCTACAAAGATGCCCAGGTGATGCTGCAACAAATCATCGGCCAGAAATGGTTTGAGGCAAAGGGTGTGGTCGGCTTCTGGCCCGCCAACTCCGACGGCGATGACATTGTTCTCTACACAGACGAAAGTCGGACGAGCGAACTCGCCCGCCTGCACAGCCTTCGCCAGCAGATGGCCAAGGACAGATCCCAGGCTGAAGGCGGCCGCGCAAATGTCGCCCTGGCAGACTTTGTTGCGCCCGTCGGCACACGTCCCGACTGGGTCGGAGGTTTCGCCGTCACCGCTGGCCACGGGGAAGCAGAGATCGCTAAGGCCTTTAAGGAAAAGGGCGACGACTATTCGGCGATCATGGCTGCAGCCCTTGCCGATCGTCTCGCGGAGGCGTTCGCAGAGGCGATGCATCGCCGCGTGCGCACCGAGCTTTGGGGCTATGCCCCCGAAGAGCCTTTCGACCTAGGTGCCCTGATCGCGGAGCAGTACCGCGGCATTCGCCCGGCACCGGGTTATCCAGCCCAGCCGGACCACACGGAAAAGGCTGTTTTGTTCAAGCTGCTGGGGGCAGAGGCCGCGACGGGGCTGAAGCTCACGGAGAGCTTTGCGATGTATCCGACGGCAGCGGTGTCAGGCCTCTACTTCGCCCACCCTGAGAGCCACTATTTCGGGGTCGGCAGGATCGACCGCGACCAGGTGGCCGACTATGCGCGGCGCAAAGGGTGGGATCTGTCGACGGCCGAGAAGTGGCTGAGCCCGATTTTGAACTATGAGGCGTGAAGGCCAGCCTTCCATTGAGCCTCACGCTCGGCCGAGCCTGGGTTTGGCTCGTCCGCGGAACAGACCCGCGCCTGACCGTGGCGGCGAATAAGGCCTCCTACGACATCGCCTTTCCCACCTTCGCGATGCTGTCGTTCTGCAATGCATCCAATTTGCGGTTCCGCAGGCCAACCGAGTTCGGCGGCGGCGACGACGACAGCAATCCGTTCGGCGAGGCCGTCGTCTCCTTTCCTGAAGTGCTCATCGAACGGCCAGACGTCGACGTGCCCGCGATCATGCGGCCCCTTCTCAATGTGGTATGGGCGGCACGATGCGAACGTCGTCGCCGTATTCGACGTGGATCACGACGTGGTCGCGCGTCTTTAAGATCTGAATCTGGCTGTCCAGAGCAAATGACGACAGCGGTGGCTGGCCTTGCCCCACCAGGCAGCGCTCCGCATTGGGGCGCTGTTCGGGATTGTCAGCCGCTTTATCGGGTGCCGGTCCGGCGAGCTCCCTTCGCGCCACAGCCGAATAGGGAAGTTTGCCGTCCGCCGGCACGACGACGGCGCGCGTTCGTCGTTTGCCCCGCACGATTGATAGGCCGTCGGACTGAGTCACCAACATCGGAAGCTCGGGGTCGAACTGGGCGGCAAATTCATCCGCCAGAGCCTGACCGGCGATGGCGGCGATCGCGGGAGCGTCTTTTTCTGACGCGATCAACTGGGGGTGTCCCCGCTTCCATCGGTAGGATGAACTTCACCCGCCAATCCCCTTCTATGCTGGGCCTGGCTCGTGCGGCAGGAGCGTGCGGCTGCTAGGCAGCTGAGCCTGCAAGAAAGGCGGTGCATGCGGGTAGGCTTGCGGCCTGTCTGATCTTCATGGCTGTCCCCCGCCCCGCAGCTTCGCCGGGTGATGTCAGCCTTTCATATATCAATGTTATCTACAATCGTGGCTGGCGTTCCCCGCCGCGGCTTATTTCGCTCCGTTGGTTGAAGACTTCGCAATGGCGGCCTGTCGCTCCTCGGCACGTGCGCCGGAGAGGATACCGGCCAGCGCATAGTTGCCTTCATGGCAGGCATACTCGAGAACTTGGCCCTTCAGGGGGTGGAACTCGTATTCTCCACCCCAGGGCTTGTCCCAAACAGAAGGGTCTTCGACGGTGAACTTGTAGCTCAGCCTATCTTTGGCCACGCGACGGAAACGCTCGGTGATCTTCAAGGTTTTCCATGCGCCGAAATAGGCCTGGTTTTGGGGAAAGTGGTCGGTCTCGACGACCAAAGTGTCGCCTTCCCACCAGCCGATGCTATCACCGAACCAAGGGCGAACCTCGTCGGTGCGGTGCTTGGCGTTGAGCTGGATCGTGCGCACGTCGTGAACCATCTCCACGACGATCGCGATTGCCGTCGGGCTTTGAGCGAAGATGTAGTTGTTGTTGTACCAGCCGTTGGGGAGCATCGGCGGGCCACCATTGCGACCAAAGGAGACCAGGCACCGCTCGCCCAGCGCGCGGTTCTCCGGATTGTCGTAGGATCCAAAGTGCGCAGCCGCAGCGCTACCTTGCCCTTCGAACATGTCTGCCTCAGCGGCTAATTTCACGGCCTTCAGGCCGGCTTCTAGTGACCCGGCGCCAGGGACGAGGACGCGAGACGGCTGGCCCTTCTGGGGCGGCGGCTGGCCGTCGCCGGTCGTGATCAGCGAGGTCCGCGGCTCGCCGGCCACCCGCATGACACCTGTGCCGTTGTCCACCCAGGCGCGGTCATAGGCGCCGACGTTCTCCGGCTCGACGCCAGGCCGGGCGTTGGAATGGGTCACATCGGCGGCTTCGACGTGGGGTTTGCGACTCGCGGCGTCTTTGGCGTCGTTGGCACCTTCGAGCAGGCGCACTTCCTGCGCCGTCTGGGCGCGGCGCATTCCATAAAGTGCCGCGCGAATCTGGGGCGTCAGCGTCGCGTTGGACCAATTGCCGCTGAAGTCAGGCTGGCCGAAACCATTGCGAGGGGCGTGGTAGTCCTCGGCCCTTATGGACCCAGCCAGCGCGACGCCAGCCAAGGCTATGATCAGCGCACGTTTCATGGCTTCAACCCTCTCTTCCGGATAGCGGCAGGCTCAACCCTAGCCCGTCGAACGTCAATCCGCGCTGAGCATGCCCAGGAATTTGATCCGGAAGACGAGGACGCTGTTGGGCGGGATGGGCCCGGAGCCTTCGGGGCCGTAGCCAAGCTCCGGCGGGACATAGAGCATCCATTCATCGCCCGGGTGCATGCGCGGTAGGGCTTCCATCCAGGCTGGCACAAGGTTGGCCAGAGGCATCACCAACGGTTTGTTGCGTTCAAAAGAGGAGTCGAAGACCTGACCGTTGGTCAGCGCGCCTTCGTAGTGGACCTTGATCACGTCGCCAGGTTTGGGCGAGGAACCAGGTGGGCCAGACTGGACGATCTTATACTGAAGGCCAGAAGGCAGGGACTGAACGCCGGGCTTCTTCGCATTGATGGCGAGATAGTCAGCCGGGCTTTGCATGGGCGCAGCAGTGGGGGGTTTTGCAGCGGGCTGGGCAGTGGCGACCCACGGCTGCATGAGGATGCAAGCCAGGGCCGTTGTTGCGAGGGTTAGCGTCCTCAACCGTCCGGAGTTCATCGTTTTGGCGTTCCTATAATGGCAGCGGGAGTGGCCGAGGCTATGGAACGCAATAGTCCGCGAGCTGGGGTGCGGATAGTCCCTAAAACCAGTCAATTCCGATACCGGTTCGCCAGCCGCTTGACCTCCCGCTCATCGATCCCCGGCGGCCAGGCAAAGCTGGCGCGCCAGTGGACGCGGCCGCAGCCGGGGCAGGGCCAGGCAACGCGACGCGCGACCTGGGTGAGCCCTGTCGCATATCCCCCGGTTTTCAATTGGCGCAGGCGTTCGATCACCCGCTCGACCCGATAACTCTTCGACCAACCGCATAACGAACATGCGATCAGCAGGCGCGCGCCGGGGAAGTGGCGGTGATCGCCCAGTGTAGCCTCTTCGGCCGTCGGGATGACGCGCATCTCCAGATCCATGATTAGAACAAAAACAGAACAAGTGAGGCTTTGCGAGTCCTAATGTCCTTGTCTCGATAAGGCTGCTTCACGCCTTGACGGTGGCTGGCACGGCGCCCACTTGGCAGCTGATCGCCCGAGGGGACCTTTATGCGAAGCTCAAGTGTGAAGGGCGGCGGTCTGGCTGCCGTTATAGCTATCCTTGCTGCGACAGCCGCCGTGCCCGCCCCTGGAAACACCCGATCTCCGGAAAAAATAGCCGCCGAAGCAGAGGCGGCACTGGCCAGGATGTTCCCGAGGCCACGCCTTTTTCGCACCACGATGACCAGGAGCTGGGCAGGTGGACCCAACAGCATCGAGATGTGCATGGGGGCCGAGCTGGTGGGAAATTTGATGCGGGATGCGGCTCTGCGGCCTCATTCTGCGACCCGTTCGGCGACAGGCTGTACGCTGATCTACAAGACCCACACCGATGGGTCGTTCTACTATGAGCGGACCTGTGACAAACAGGCGGGGGCCGCCAGGACGATGCACGTTGTGATGGAGGGCGCTCCAAAGGACATGCGCCAGCATGTGGAGTTTGTTCAAGACGGCTCGCCGTCTGCGGAGCCTCAGATCGTTTCGACAGACATGCATTCCGTCGACATTGGCCCCTGTCCGGCAAATCTGAAGCCTGGCCAGATACTTGGGCCAAACGGACAGATCACCGATCCTGTGGCCGTTAGGGCCAAGGGCGAGGATGAGGCAAAGTCCCGCAGACAAACCGTCCCTGGCAATTAGCCAGATCGTGGCTGGAGCTGAGGCGGTTCAACCGAAGTTTTCGGTTGCGCTGGCCTGTACAAGGTCTCGGGTGCTCGAATTCAGGACGACTCCTTCGGCTTGGAAATTTTCCAGATTTCATTCGCCCATCGGCAAAAGCGACCGGCGCTTAGCGTGGACAGGCCACACTTCGCGCAGGCATGACTGAGCGTCATGACCGAGCCCTCAACAGTGATGGCCTTCGCCCAAGACCTGTTCGCCGGTATGGGCCGTGTCGTGGCGCGCCGGATATTTGGCGCAGCGGGGCTGTTCGTGGATGGTGTGATGTTCGGCCTGATCGATGACGGAGCGATCTATCTGAAGACCGACGCCTCCTTGACGCTCGAGCTCGCCCAATTTGGCTCCAGGCCGTTGATCTTCATTGCCGGCAAGGGCGCGACGGCTGGAGTTGAGCAAAAGATGTCCTATTGGTCCTTGCCCGAGGCTGCGAGGGACGATCCCGATGAGGCCTGCGACTGGGGCCGTCAGGCGCAGGTCGTCGCCAAGCGGGCGAAGCGTTAAAGACAGGGAGTAGACAAATACCAAGTTCCCTTCTCGCCGACCCGGCGCTGCGCCTGATCCTGCTGTTTGTCGCTGCGCTTTGGGCTGGCGTGCAGAACCAGCTGGCCGGCGGAGGGTCGTTCCTCACTCTGCCAGCGCTGATGCTGACCGGTATGGATGCACGGGCCGCCAATATCACCTCGACCATAGCCCTGTTCCCGGGGCAGGTGGCGGGCGGCTGGGTCGGGCGGAAACAGGCGAGCGGAACCGAGGGGCTGTCGCTTCGCGTGCTGGTGGCGATCAGCCTGGTGGGCGGCGCATTGGGCGCGATCCTGCTGTTGGCGACGCCCTCCAGTTTCTTTTCACGGTTGGTGCCTTGGCTGGTGCTGTTCGCGACGGCGGCGTTCGCCTGGGGCAGCTTCGGGAAAAAGCCTGACGCCGGCGCTCCGGCAAGCCGGCTTGGCCCTTGGCTGGCTGGAGCGATCCAGTTCCTTATCGCCATCTATGGCGGCTATTTCGGCGGCGGCATCGGGTTCTTGATGCTGGCGGCTCTGGCGCTTAGCGGCCTGGCTATGCGCGCCGCTGGGGCCACCAAAAACGTCCTGGCGGGCGTGATGAACTTCACGGCCGTCCTTATCTTACTCTTCTCGGGCCAGGCCCGTTGGATCCAGGCCGGTGTCGCCTGTGTGGCCGCGGTGCTGGGCAGCGTGGTCGGGGCGCGGCTGATGCGAAGTGTAAACGAGAAGGCCTTGCGTCTTGTCGTGGTTTTCATTGGCGTCGCGCTGACCATTGGCCTTTTTATGCAGGCCTCGAGATGAGCGCGCAGCTGCCGCCACCTTTCATCGAGGCCCCCTGCGCTTGGCGCAACATCGATCTTAAGCCTGACGAATGGGTGCACGAGCTTAGCGTCACGCAGGTCGCTGAAGTGGAAGGCGCAGCGCAGGCGTTGGCGGCAAGCGATGTCGCGCTCACCGAAATCACCGCGGCGATCTTCCGTTTGCCGCGCCTAGGTGCCTGGCTGCGAACGATACTGGCAAACGAGGTGCTGGGCGGGCGCGGCTTTACGGTGATACGCGGGCTCGATCCCCGCCGCCTTAGCCGCAAAGAGTCCGCGGCGGCCTTCCTCGGTTTGGGCGCGCACTGGGGATCTGCGCGGCCCCAGAACGCGGCGGGCCATATTCTGGGTCACGTAAAGGACCTGGGTCGCTCCTCGGTCGACCCGACCGCGCGTCTCTATCAGACTCACGAGCGGCAGACTTATCACACCGACAGTTGCGACGTGGTCGGGCTAATGTGCCTCCAACCTGCAAAGGCGGGTGGACTGTCGAGCCTGGTGAGCTCTGTGGCGCTTTACAACGCGATGCGGCGGCAAGCTCCGGACTTGGCGGCGGTGCTATTTGAACCCATCGAGACCGATCGGCGAGGCGAGGTCGCTGAGGGCCAACGGCCCTGGTTCAACGTACCGGTGTTCAACTGGCATGCGGGTCACTTCGCAGGCATCTATCAGCGCCAGTACATTGAGAGCGCAAGACGTTTCGCGGATGTCTCACCTTTGACTTCGACCCAGGTCGCAGCTCTGGACCTGCTTGATCAGTTGGCGGAAGATGCGGCCTTCCACCTGCAGATCGACTTCCAACCCGGCGATATCCAGCTGGTGAACAATCACGTCCTCTTTCACGACCGAACGGCCTTCGAGGACTGGCCAGAGCCGGAGCGGCGACGGCATCTGCTCAGACTATGGCTCGCGCCGCTTGCCGCTCAACCCCTGCCGGCCGCATTCGCTGAGCGCTTTGGCTCGATAACGCCGGGCGAGCGCGGTGGAGTGAACGTCGCGCGCGACCGCTGGGTCGCGCCTCTGGAGGTCGATTAGCGCTTCGAGGCCCTCGGGGCGCCGATATCCTTTGGCGGTACCTCTTTCGGCGGGCTGTCGTCTCGGTAAATGGCGGAGAAGTCTGCGGTGCCGCGGCGGGCCATACGCTGTTCGATGAGCGCAGCCAGGAGTGCGGCTATGATCACTCCGGCCAGGGGGTGGACCTCAAATATCCGCAGATAGTGAAGCATATCAGGCATCTGGTTAATTGCCGTTACGTAAGTCGCCGCCAGACAGACTACGCTCTTCGTCCCTAACGCCTTGTGAACGCTGCAGGTTAGTGTTGGTAATCGCTAAAAATAAGCCCCGGCGCGCAGGACGCGTCGGGGCCTTCGATGTGATCGATCGGGGCGCTAGGTCCCAGATCTAGAGCCCTAGTTGGCACCGCCGCCTTTGGCGCTGGCTTCTTTTTCCTGAGCCCGGGCCCCGGCAAGCATGCCCGGCAGAGCGTAGTTACCTTCGTGGCATGCATATTCGTAGATCACGCCATGCAGCGGTCCGAACTCATACTCGCCACCCCACGGCTTTTCCCAAACGGTGGGATCTTTGATCTCGTACTTGTAGAGCACACGTTCTTTACCCACGCGGGTGAAGCGCTCCGTGACGGTGAGGTTCTTCCACGACCCGTTGTAAGCTTGGATCTGCGGGATGTTGGTGGTTTCGACGACCAGTGTCTCACCCTCCCAGTGACCAACAGAGTCTCCCATCCACGGCCGTACGCCGTCTGTCCGGTGGGTCGCATTGAGACGCACGACGCGCGTGTCGTGCACCATCTCAACCTCGATGATGAAGGCGTCCCTGGTCTGCATGAATTGGTAGTTGTTGTTGTAGAACCCGTTGGGCAGCATCGGAGGGCCGGCGTTTCGGCCAAAGCCCATTATGCAACGCTCGCCGAGGGAGCGGGACTCCGGGTTGTCGAATGATCCCAGGCCGCCGCCGCCGCGGCCGAAGCCCGGCGCTGGCTTGGCCGAGGGCAGACGCGCCGGTGGTTGGCCATTTGGAGTGGTCAGGAACGAGGTGCGAGGCTCGCCGCCGACCCGCATCACCGAAGAGCCCGGATCGAGCCAGCCGCGATTGTAGCCGCCGACGTCACCGCCAGCAGCAGCGAATTCTGGACGGATAACCGCGCCGGGCTTGGGTTTGGGCGCTTCGGCCGGCGCGTTGGGGTCGGTGGGTTCATTGCCTTCCTTGACCTCCTGAACCACCGCGTTTTCCAGTTCCTTGACCTCGGCCGGGGTATAGACCAGCCGGTCGCCGAGCTTGGGAGAGCGTTGTTCGCGCGTGAGCGTCGCGTTTGACCAATACCCGGTCAGATCTGGATGGCCGTCGGAAGTGATCGGCGCTTTCCATGCCGCGGCTGGAGCAGCAACGGCCGACAGGCCGCTAAACGCGATCGGGGTGGCGCATAGCGCGGTTCCTAGAGCGAGGATAAGAGCGCGGTTCACGGGTAACTCCGGATGATTTGGCTCGCGCGGACGCGCATTGATGAGGCCTTGCAATTTAGGGCCGCCGCCCCCCGCAGGCAATGAATCCCAAGGGGCGGAGCTTTTTGTCGCGCCGTCCCTTTGCGCCTCCATCGTTGCTGAACTGTTTCAGCTAAACGCTCCAAAGGGTCGAATCTGCCGATGTCTGCGGTTGCGCTGATCGCGAGCGCCATTCGGGGCCCCGGCGCAGAAGGCTCAGACACCGAGGGCCTGCCGACAGGCATGCACCGGCTGCTGGGCGCGACAAGGTCGGCCGCCACATAAAGTCATACGCCCTTTGGACCTCATGACCTGGCCCCGAGATGAACCACGCTCGCGCTCAGGTTGATGGTTCGGCGGCCAGATTCGGCGTCGGGGTTGGGCTCGCCGATGGGGTCGGGTCGGCTATGGTCGCTGACGTATTGGCCGCGGTGTGTGCCTCTAGGGCCGGTGCATCTGACGTTTCCGCAACGTCGGCCGTCGCTTCGGACGCATGTGGCTGCCGGTTGATCAGCGAAAGCCGCCGTTGCGGGTCGGGTGTCGCCTTGAGGACCGGATCGGCCGCAGGGCCTTGCGTTGGCGTCTGTTCTGCCGTGGGGAACGGGGAGGCGTCCGGAGGCTGAATCGCCCGGTTGACACCAACGGCGAAGCTGGAGGCAGCAAGCAGGCTGATTCCAACAACCGCCAGTTTGCTCAAGCCGCGTGAATGGGGCTGGATATCGAGAGCCGACATAAGTGTCGAACGCACGACACGGCGTCGGGTTCCCGCGCGAGCTTAGGCGTCTTTTCCAGCGACAATCCTGCGCGGTACGAGCAGCAGAACGGGCAGGATCGCGGCGTAGACCGCGATGGTGGCGAGAAGTGTCGTGTTGTAGCCGCCATGGTGTTGATAGAGGTCCGCCCCCCAAAGGTCCCCGAACCGGTTTGAGATCCAATAGAGCGCCAGGAAGAGCATCATCATCGTGCCTTCCAACCCCTTGGGGCAAGATCGCATGGCCAAGTCGGTGAACGCCGCCTGACCAATGCCGCCCAGGAGGCCCATTGGAATCGCCGCCAAGAGCGCGCCTTGCGGCGAATGAATGAACAACAGGGAGACCATCTGAGGCACGGCCAAGATCCCGCCGACCCACAGAAGCGTCCGCAGGCTGAGCCGCTGGGCGAGCCATCCGTAGAGCGCGTACATCGGCAGGAAGCCGACGTAGAAAATCGCAAAGAAGGTCCCAACTTGCGCATCGCTCGCATGCATCTCGTTGGCCAGGTGATACTGCAAAGCGACGCCAGCGCCGGGCGCGAACTGCCAGAGCAGTTGGATGATGACAACCGGCCAGATCGCCCAGGTCTTGAGCAAGCGCACGATATCGGCGCTCACGGCTAGGCGCTGGGGCTCAGCTCCCGCTTTCGCGTCGTCGAACAGTCGCTTTGGGCCGAGCGCGCCGAATGCTGCTGTGCTGAGCATCAAGGCTCCGCCCAGCAGAAATAGAATCCGCGCCGCAACGGTTGCGCCAGCGCCCTCCAGAAATCCGCTGAGCAGTCCGCCCAGTGGCCATGCCAGGACCTGAGGCGCCAGTATTGCCGCGTTTACGACCGTACTCATTTGGCCGGACATGGCGTGATGGCGTCCAACCGCTGAGGAGAGGCCGGAGGCTGCGCCAACAACGAACTGCATCAGCATCGTGATCATGAACACGCCGGCCAAGAGCACGGCGTAGGTCGGTTCGACGAAGCCCACGATCGCGAAGATGGTCGCGGTTAGAAAGCCGAAGATCATCAAATGGCCGCGGTCGCCGGCGTTAAATGGGCTCCATCTGTCTCGGATGAACCCGAAGACGAAGCCGACGAACAGCGGGATCGAGACGATCAGGTAGAATTGCGCGGTATCGTGTGCGCTGAGGTGGAGTCGGTTTTTGAGGAAGAAGGTTATCGGCAGGCCGATCAGTCCCTGATAGGGCGCGGCAAAATTGAGAATCAGGATGGGCACGCCGGCGTAAAGCAGGAGCCGCAAGCGTTTGGCACCGGCCAAGGGAATGGCCTGGGCGCCCGGAATTTCTTCAATGGGCGGCGCGGCGGCCGTCAAATGGAAGTCCTGACAGTAGAGCCTAGCTTTGGCATGGACGCGTTCCCCAAAACATCTAAGGCCTACCCCGAGCCTCACTCAAGCGGAAGGGATAAGAAGCCGTTCAAGCCCGCAGTGTACGCCGGATCTTTGAGGTCCTCGGATGTTCAAGGGGTGAACGTCGACGTGGCTTTTTTAAAGGCCTCGACTGGGCTTGGACCCGGCCTGGCAAGCGATCCGACGCGGTTTTTCACGGCGTGTGGGTGCGCAGCGCTGCAGACCAGTGATAGGCTGGCGCAAACATAGGTCGTGGGAGGCTTCGGGCATGGCTCGCAATGTAATGGTTTCGGTTCTGGCGGCGATGACGATCGCCGGCGCGGGCGCTGCGTTGGCGGCGGTTCCCTCGAACCTGACTGCAGCCCTGGGAGACGCGGCCCGGCCACCGGCCGACAGCGCCCGTGATATGGCCCGCAAGCCCGCTGAACTTTTGGCGCTAGGCGACGTTAAGCCCGGCCAGAAGGTCGCCGATTTCATGATGGGGAGTGGCTACTTCACCCGCATCCTCTCCTCGGCCGTAGGGCCAAAAGGCTGGGTCTATGCCTACCAGTCTGCGGAGTTCATCAAGTTCCGTGCGGCCTATGGAACCGAGCAGTCATCGGCGGTCGCTGACTACAAGAACGTCACGGCGCTGACAGCTCCGCTGTCGGCTGTCGGCCTTCCTGATGGGCTCGATTTGGTGCTGAGCGTACAGAATTACCACGACCTGCACCTGAAGGCGTTTCCGATTGAAACGGCGGACCTGGTTAACAAGCAGATTTTCAAGGCGCTGAAGCCGGGTGGCGTCTATTTGATCGTCGACCACGCCGCTGTGCCCGGGACGCCGCTGGAGGCGTCGGACAAGCTGCATCGCATCGACGAGGCGATCGTCAAGAAGGAAGTCGAGGCGGCGGGCTTCAAGTTGGTGACGGAAGACGACAAGCTACTCGGCAATCCTGACGACCCGAAAACCGCTCTGGTGTTCGACAAGTCGATCCGCGGAAAGACCGATCAGTTCGTTCTGAAATTCCGGAAGCCAAAGTAGCGCTGCCGGCTTCAGGGTCGTTTGAACAGCCAGCTTAAGGTTAGCACTGCGACGAGGGCGCCAGCGAACTGGGCGGCGATGAAGGCCGGCGCTGAGCTGCCCGCGAATGTGTTGGACAGGCTACGCGCCAGGGTGACCGCAGGATTGGCGAATGAGGTCGATGCGGTGAACCAGTAGGCGGAGGTGATGTAAAGGCCGACCGCGACCGCGGTAAAGTCAGGTTTGAACCTTATCGTTCCCAGAATCGTCGCCAGAAGGCCAAAGGTTGCAACGAACTCGGACCAGGTTTGGGCCGGTCCGTCGCGGAGCTTGCTCGAGACCTGCAGGATCGGCTCGCCGAACATGGCATGGGCGGCGAATACACCGAACACCGCGCCTGCGACCTGGGCCGCCACGTCAGCCAGGGCTAAACCGGTGCCTATTTGACGCAGGGTCGCGAAAGCAAGAGTGACGGCGGGGTTGAAGTGCGCGCCGGAGATCGGGCCGAAGATCGTGATCAGCACCACAAGTCCCGCGCCGGTCGCGATCGTATTGCCGAGGAGGGCGATGACGACGTTGCCGCCGGCCAGGCGCTCGCCCATGATCCCAGAACCGATCACGATGGCCAGAAGCAGCGCGGTCCCCAAGGCCTCCGCGGCGATGCGCCGGCTCACACCGAAGGATTGGGGCGGCGGTTCAAGGTGGGCCTCGCCGGTCATTGCGATGTCAAGACCGATGGGTCCTGGCTCTTGCCGATCGCCTCCAGCCGCTTTTGCAGAGACAAGCGGTCGAGGGAGGCTATGGGCAGATTCAAGAAGATCTCGATGTGATTGTTCAGCATTCGGTAGGTGTCTGCGAAGGCGAGGGCCTTTTCGGTGTCGGTTCCTTCCACCGCCGCCGGATCGGGCAGACCCCAATGAGCGGTCATCGGCTGCCCGGGCCAGATTGGGCAGACCTCGCCGGCTGCACTGTCGCAGACGGTGAAGATGAAATTCAGCTCTGGCGCATCGACGTTGATGTCGCGCGCAAACTCCTCCCAGCCCTTCGAGCGTAGAGCTTCGGTGGGATGATTGGCAGCCGCCAATAGCTTCAGGGCAAACGGATTGACGATGCCGGTCGGCATCGAGCCTGCCGAATAGGCTTTGAAACGGCCACGGCCGGCACGGTTCAGGATCGCCTCAGCAAGGATCGAGCGGGCCGAATTGCCGGTGCAAAGGAAGAGGACGGCATATTGGGTGTCGGTCTCAGGCATTGGACATTTCCCTTAGCAGGCGACGTCTTTGGCGCCCTGGAGGCTCTGAACCGCGATCAGAGGTGCGCAGATCTCAGGCCGGCCCCCGCAGCAGTCCTCCATGAGGAAGCCCAGGAGCTCGCGCATAGGTTCGTATTCTGAGCAGACCTCGGTGGGGACGGGACGGCGGAGCTTTCCGGCCGCCTCTTGATCCGTTTCAATGAAAGACTTCGTCGGGCGGGAGATGTCCGTCAAAGCTGACCAGGTCGCGGCGCAAGACCGCCGCGGTTAGCGCCTTTTTGGTCCTGACCGGTGCCGGACTTGCGCGGGTGCAGGGCGATGAGGCGGGGTCAAGACAACCGCGTCACGCGCGCGCCTTAGTTATAGCGGAGCTTGTCGTTGACCCGTGCGTTGAGACTTCGTGCGGCGAGGCCGCGCGTTGACAGGGGAGTCCCCATCTTCATGTTCCGCACCCTGCTCAAGGCTTTCACAAGCCCCGTCGCTGGGCCTGTCGGATTGATACTGGCGGCGTCCTTTTGCTATCTGCTGATCATCACCCACCTGTCAGCGGCGCGCGACGAGGCAGATCTCAAGGCCCAGATCTCGTCACTGACGATCGAAAAACAGCGCAACGGCCTGGCTCTCCACGCGCGATTGGCAGCTTGCGAGGGCGGCCCTGCCGACGTCGCGCGAAACCGCCTCAAAGATGCCAACCTGAGCCCTGCTGAGCGCGCCAAGCGGCTGGCCGCCAACGAGCCGGTCGGCTTCGACGTTTGCGCCCGTATGGAGAGCGCCGACCGGGCGGTGCTTGAGTCGCTCAAATGAGTCCCCGCCTGGGGAAAACCCTCGCAGCGGCGGCGGCTTGCAGCTTGATGCTCGCCGCCTGCGCCAGCCTTAAATCCAAGGCCCCGACGTCCGCCCTGGTCGCAGCGCCGCCGCCGACGGTGCCCGCCCTGGCTGCACCCTCACCCCTGCCCGTTGTCGTCAAGGTGCCCGTGCCGGTGAGGGAATCCTGTGTGGCGAAAAATTTTCCGCACTCGCCCAAATACCCCGACACGGACGCGGCGCTGCGCGAGGCTGGCGGAGCGGCTGATCGTTATCAGTTGATGGCCGCTGGCCGCTTGCTTCGAATTCAGCGGTTGGCCGATCTGGAGAAGATGATGGACGGCTGTCGCTGATGGCGGGTTGGGTGACTACCTGGCACCGCTTGGGCGCGCCGCACTTTTGGTCGCGGCTTGGGCTTCCTTTTCTTCGGTCCGCGCACCAGCCAAGATGCCTGGAAGTGCGTAGTTGCCCTCATGGCAGGCGTATTCGTAGAGCGGGCCCTTGGTCGAATTGAGCGCCACTTCGCCGGTGTAGGACGCGGTGTAGATCTGCGGATCATCGACGGTGAAGCTGTATTTGATCTGATTGGGGCCCACGCGGGTGAACCGCTCCATGATTTTCGAGCCTAAGGAGGCACCACGGAAATTTTGTTCCGGCCGCATATTGGTGGTCTCGACGACCAGGGTGTCGCCCTCCCAATGGCCAAGGCTGTCACCCATCCAGAGCTTCACACTGCCTGGCGGGTGGCCGCCCGACAGATGGATGTGTCGCAGGTCGTGGACCATCTCAACCTCGATGACGACCTCGTCCTTGGTCTGTACGATCTGATAGTTGTTGTTGTAGAGCAGCGGCAGCATTGGTGGTCCGGCGCTGGAACCGAAGGACAGGATGCAGCGCTCGCCGAGCGAGCGGTTCTCCGGGTTTTCAAAGGACGCGCGGGCACCGCGCAAACTGGCGATGCGAGCCTGCATTCTGGCGGCGGCATCCTTGGTCATGGCCGGCAGGCGGCCATCGGTCGGAGACACGATGATCGAAGAGCGCTCCACGCCCCCGAGATTGATAATCTTCGTACCCGGATCGACCCAGGCGGAGTTGTAGCCACAGTCGACGCCAACGAAGCCGCGGCCGCAGTTCTGGGGCAGGTCAGTGACCTTGGCATTGGGATCGGTGGGCTTGTTGCCGTCGGCGACAAGCTGGGCGTTGGCGCCTTCCAGGTCCTTCACCTCAGCCGGCGTCAGCGCCAGGCGGTCCCCAAATTTCTTGTCGCGCTCAAAGGGCGTGATCGTGGCGTTGGTCCAGTTCCCCTGGAGATCCGGCTGACCAAAAGCGTTTCGTGGAGTCTTATAAGGTGCCGGCGCTGCAGCCGCCGAGGCCAGGCTTAACGCCCCAAGGGCGATCGCGATCGAAATCGTCTTCAGTTTCATATGAGCGCCTCCCTGCGCCAGCGCCATCTCGGGCCGTTTGCGGACACTCACGATACCGGCGTTGCACATATAGGCCTGCCCCGCGGGCGCCGCCAAGCGCGCCAGAAGCTTGAACCTTGCAGCCGCTTGTGCGAGGCCGACATCATGACTGATATGCTCCCCGACCGCCTCTCCACGGATCCCGATAGCCCCTTCTATGACGCCGACATCCTGGCGAAGAATGTCGGCGTCCGCTTCAAGGGCGAAGATAAGACAAACGTTGACGAATATTGCGTCTCAGAGGGCTGGGTGAAGCTGGCGGTTGGTAAGACCACCGACCGTCGCGGCAAGCAGCTGACCATCAAACTGCAAGGCTTAGTCGAGCCCTATTTTCGCGACGCCAGCTGATCGCCCATCAGCGCCCAATCTGTGATCTTAACAATCGGGTGAGGAGACGCGTGCCTAATCTGTCTCAGTCGGCCTTTTCCGAAGGCTGATGCCCGGTGCAACTGGGGAATGTGAGGGCAGGAGGGCGCGATGTTCGATCTTACCGTTGTGGCGTTCGATGGCCGCTGGTTGCTGGTGGACGAGACCGAAGGTGAGCTCGGGGAATTCGCCACCAAACATGAGGCGCTTAAGGCGGCAGGTGATTTCGCGGTACTCGATCAGGAGCCGCGCCACGTGCTGATTCAGGACGACGCCGGTGAGTGGGACGAAACCATCGTCGATCCGCCACGCATTCACTAGCGATCGCGCACGGCGTCTCCCTCGGGAAAGCCTGGCCGATTTACCAGCCTGGAAATCTTTGCTCCCCTTTCATTGCCGCTCGCCGGCCAGCTGAAACATTGCGGCCCGAATGAGGCCCCGATTCTGGGCGACCAAGGCTGACGCAACGCCAAGCGCCTGCGCAGGAGAGCTGCCTTGCCGAACATCATCTGGCCCACACGTCTGCGGCGCGACGTAGGCACGGCCGGTGCCCTGGGGCGTATGCTTCACTGGACGGGCGTCATCCTTGCCGGGCTATGCGCCTTTTCGGCGGTGGAGTTCGCCGTGGAAGGCTGGGCCACCCACCTCAGTCGCGAGCTATTTCTCACCGCCATCGCCCTTGTCTTCGGCGCCCGAGCGCTGCGCTATCTTCTGGCCCGCGAGTAGCTTGCTAAGTGCAAATTGCGGGCGCTTCCTGAGGTCATGACTGATGGCGTTGAAATTCCCCCTGATGGCTGGAAGCAAACCGGCGTGCGCGTTGTCCCGGGCGACGAACTGGGTGAGGTGTCTGCGACGACGCCGGGCATGGAGCGAGCTGTCGCCATCGATCGGGCGCGAATGGGCGCACAAAAGCTGTGGGCTGGCACCGTCCACATTCATGCCAACGCCAAAACAGGCGCCCACCATCACGGGCCGCTGGAGAGCGTGATCTATGTGGTCAGCGGCCGGGCGCGGATGCGCTGGGGCGAAAAGCTGGAGTTTACGGCCGAGGCGGGGCCAGGCGATTTCATCTACGTGCCGCCCTATGTGCCGCACCAGGAGATCAACGCCTCGAGCGACGAGACACTCATGTGCGTACTGGTGCGCAGCGACAGTGAGGCGGTGGTGGTGAACCTGGAGATCGAGCCGGTGGAAAAACCCGAGGGCGTTGCATGGATCGATCCGATCCATAAGGAGGGCTAGATGCTGGCTCAGGTCCTAATTCTTCTGGCTGCTGTTGCGCCGCCCGCGCCCGATCCAGACCTCAGGACCGTATCGCCGGTCATCGTGACATCTCGAGGACCCGGGCCGCCAATTGATGCCGTGGTCGATATGGCCAGCGATGATAAAACCTCAGGTGAGTTTGTGGCGATCTGGCCAGGCAGCGCTTACCGGGAAGGCACTGATGGCAAGGTGGTCCTGAGCTGCAAAATCAATATCCACGGTTTGGCTGAGTGGTGCGGCGTCAAATCGGAGAGCCCGGCCGGCAAAAACTTCGGGGCCGCGGCTCTGCAGATGCGCCCGACCTTCAAGCTGACGCCGGCCTCGGGGCCTGACGGCCCTGTCGAGGCCATGATGAATATCGCAGTGAAGTTCCGCGCGCCACTCCGCCAGATCAATACGGAGGAGTTCAAGACCGCCGCCAAGGGGCCTTTCGGCAAGGGGACCGATATCAGCTACACGACCTTTCTGGGTGTGCCGATGGACATGGAGCCCGTGACCATGTTGAGCCGGCCGGTCTGGTCGCGGGCCCCCGGCTTTGACGATATGGTGGCGGCCTATCCGGCCAAGGCAGCCGGAGCAGAGGGTTATGTGGTCGCCCACTGCCAGGTCTTGAGTTCCGGCGACCTCAAGAACTGTGGGATCGTCAAGGAATTTCCGGCCAAGCTCGGCTTTGCCAAGGCTGCCCTGCCACTGACACACAAATTCAAGGTCATTCCAGCCTTGGCGATGGCGCCACATTCGACGCCTATGTGGGTAGACATCCCGATCCGTATGCCGTCGTCCAGCGCACCGGTGGACCGTACGGTCCTGTCACCGAGCTGGGTGACGGGCGTCGATCCACGCTCAACACCAGACGTTTTTCCGCCCGAGGCTGCCGCGCGTGGCCTGACCGTTGGTCGCGGTGTTGCCTTATGTGTGGTGGGGCCAGACGGCGGACTGACAAACTGCGTACCGGGGATGGGCGAACCTGACGGTCTGGGCTTCTCGGAGGCTGTTGCGAAGCTCGCCTCGATGCTGAAGATCAATCTTTGGTCGGCTGACGCCAGCCCGGTGGACGGCGGCAGTCTCCGCGTAGAAATGCGCCTGAACCTGAAAGGCGGCTAGTCTGTCGACCTTGTGGGCGGTCGCCTTTCGTCTCTAGGGTCATGCCCAGGGACAAGACCGAGGCTGACGCGTAAATGGCCTGCGGCCCAGGCGCTCCCAGACCTTGATTATCATGATGCTTGCGCCGGCGTTGCCCTGAGGCGCGAGCCCTTCGGCCAAGGGGCGGCCCCCAGACATGCCGAGCTCATAAGCTTCTCAATCGCCGGAGAATTCGTCGAATGAGACCACCACGTTGCTTTTTTGATGGCTCGTCCAAGGCGATATCTTCCCGCGCCGCGACATCTTGCGCCGTTGAGACGGTCTCAGAGCGCGCAGGCGCACGGGCGAAGATTCGGTCGATCACGTCACCAGACTTGGCCGCAACGCAGAAATTGGTGCCTTCGGATCTTTGGCGAAGCAACTGCTCTTCATTTTCACCCAAGGTGCTGGCCGGGTAAAAATTGGGTGCCGAGGCCAGGAATTCGATGTGATCGAGTTGTGCGGCTTCAAGGCTTTCGATCAGTAAGCGTCTGGGTAGCGGGCGCTCGAGCGTCGAGGTTTCAAGCATCACACGCATATATTCTGGCGCGATCTCACCTCGGCGATTTTCGCCCTCCAGGATGACCATCGCCCCTGAAGGTTTGAGAGCGGCGCTCAAGTGGCGGAGCGCCGAAATCGGATTGAAGAAGTGATGCAGGCAGCTCTCAAGGATGATGGCATCAAAGCTCCCCTGCAGATTGTCCGACAGCGCCGAGGTCTCGATATCATGAGCCCAGAAGCGGTCGTCCAGCACCGCCTGGGAGAGCTTCAGGTGTGGGTCTTGGCGCAACCGATCGCGCGCGAGGCTGATGAAATCGGCCGACAGGTCGAAGCCGTAGGCTTCATATCCGAGTTTGGACATCCAATGCGCCAGCCATCCCCCTCCGCACGCCACATCCAATACGCGCGCGCCGGGGGGGAGCTTCAGTAAATTTACAGTATTTGCGAAATTAGAAAGGTAGGCGGAGATCTCCTCGGCCGCGCGTTCCGGGTTCTCCGCGGCGACGAGTGACAAGGGTTTGGTGGCGATGAAGTCACCGATCGCGACCTTTCCGTACTTGTCGAAATAACCTTGGACATAGCTCGCCGCGCCCGCTTTCCAATCGATGTCCGGAAGACCCATGTTGAGCTCCGATAAAATTTCATCATCGGGGCGAGGGCGCGCTCGGTGTTCGGTTCTCATCTCGATCATGGGATGCCTAGGCGGGCTCATTGCGGTTCAAATGAAAAGTCGGTGCTGTGAATTGCAGCAAAGTGGTCGCGGCTCTAGCGCCTTGGAACACGCCCAACACGGACCCCAGGCACCCGAGGTGGACGATGGGTCCGCATGGAACAGCGAACTTATGGTGATAAACCGCACCAGCCAGGTCAAGAATGATCCCGGTCGCAAGGGTCTCTATTGCGCCCGCTTTGGCGCAGATCGGCGAAATATTGGCCCGCCTTAGGGTTGACCAAGGTAGTGGTCGAACCAGCCTAGAATGCGTTTTTTCAGGTCAGCTTTGTGCTCGGCTTCGCGGATGCCATGGCCTTCGCCAGCATAGATCACCAAGCTATTGGGCACCCCCACCGCATCTAGACCGTGGTGAAACTCAAGGCTTTGCGCCGGCGGACATTCCACGTCGCGCTCGCCGACGTAGATGAAGGTCGGGGTCTTGGCGGCCTTGATGTAGCGGATCGGCGATAGGCGATCGTAGACGGAGGCGTCGTCGTAGACGGTCGAGCCGAAGAACGGGACCATCCACTGGTCGATGCCGTTCTGACCATAATAACTCACCCAATTGGCGATTCCGGCCCCGGCGACGGCGGCTTTGAAACGGGTGGAATGGGTGACGGTCCACATGCTCATGTAGCCGCCATAGGAGTGGCCATAGACACCTAGTCGCGTGTCGTCGACGGGAGCGACCTTCTCCACGGCGTCAACGCCGGCAAGAATGTCGCGTAAGTCGCCCCCGCCGAAATCCTTGATGTTCGCCTTGGTGAAGGCCTCGCCCTGGCCGAACGAGCCGCGTGGGTTGGCTTCGAAGACGTAGAAGCCATGCTGGACCAGATCGTTTGTCGTGCCTTTCCACATGTAGCTGGGTTGGACTGCCGAGGACGGGCCGCCGTGAACCAGGACGATCATGGGGTATTTCTTGCCCGGTTCTGGGTTCAGAGGGCCGGTTAGCCAGCCCTGCACCTCGAAGCCGTCGCTCTTCCAGGTGATCGATTTGGCTGAGACCTGAGGCGTGAGCGCATCATTGTCGTGGGTGATCTGATGCGGCGCAGCAACGGGTCCTGCGCCGATGTGCGGCGGTGTCGTAAAGTCCTCGACGACGGCCGCCAGAAGCTTGCCGTCGGCGCTGAGCGAGACTTTGCCCTCACCGGCGGAGAAGCTCACCGGGCCAGTGAGAAGTGTTTTCGTCGCGCCCGAGATCGGGTCGAGCGTCAGCACGCTATTGCGATCAGCCTCGATGGCGGTGGCGAAGAGCGTTTTGCCACGCCAGGCGAGCGAGGTGAGGCTGCCTTTGTAGTTGGGGGTCCTGTTCACCGCCGAACCGCCCGCGTAGGGCGCTGTCCAAAGATCTCCGCCGGTTGGGCCGAAGTCGGAATGTAGACCACCGATGAAGGTCACGGTCTTGCCGTCCGGTGAGACCTTGGGCCATTTCATCTGCACATGGGGATCGGCGATTTCGCGAAAGGAGCCGTCGACGCCAACGGCGGCCAGTTTGGCGATCCACCAGTTGTTATCGCCATCGCCCTTAGCCGCCGTGACCGCGAAGCCTTTGCCATCCGGAGCCCAGTCATACTCGTAGACGTAAGTGTCAGCCGGCGAGAGGAATTTTAACGGCCCACCCGCCGCGGGCACGATCGCCACGCGCTGTTCATCCGTGGCGGATCCGATTTCTCCCACGATGGCGGCCCCGGCCTGAGTGGCGCCGCCGATTTTGCGGGGGCGGTCGGTGGCCAGCACCGCCAGCGTCTGGCCGTCGGGCGACCAGCGTGGGTTTTCAAGCAGACCGGCAAATTCCAGCGTTACGGCCGCCTTCCCATCACGGACCACCAGGAGCGTTGCGCTGCGAGCTTTGCGGTTTGTGGAAATAAAAGCGAGCGCTGCGCCGTCCGAAGACCAAGCCGCGCCGGAATAGAAACAGGTTGGGCAAGGGTCGTACTGGGCGATAATTTTGCCGTCTGTGCGGTTGCGCACGACGACGACAGCGTGGGGATCGGCTTCAGATTGAAAGGGATCGTCGGCTTCGACGGAGGCGATCAAGTCGCCCTTCGGAGATAGCAAAACGTCGTGATACTGGTGTACCATTGCCGCAGGCGTGGGGGCACCTGCCAGGGCCAAAGCCAAGATCAAACCCGCCATAGATCTACCCCCTTAGACGCTAGGCCCTCACCTATGGGTCAAGCCGCTCAGGGCATCAAGTCCGTGTAGATCCAACGTCCAAATCCACTCCGGCGGAGGGATCGGGTTGGTGAGCCGGGCGGCGCTAAGCGGCGTCGACCAAGACGATTTCAGCATCTTCCAGGGCGGTAATGCGCAAGCCGGTCTCACCGGTGATGGCGGCGCCGTCGCGGGCGTCCAGCCTCACACCATTGACCTCCACGGCCCCTGCCGCTGGAACCAAATAGACATGGCGCGAGGCATCAAGGGCGTAGGTCGTGGTTTCGCCGGCCCTGAGGGTTGCGCCTGCGACGCGGGCGGTTGTGCGGATCGGCAATGCGTCCTCGTCGCCTGGCAGGCCTGAGGCGAGGGTTACGAATTTACCTGCGCGGTCACCCTTGGGAAATGGCTTGGCGCCCCAGGCGGGTGCGCCGCCAGCGCGGTTGGGCTCAATCCAGATCTGGAAAATGCGGGTGAGGTCGCTTTCCAGATTGTACTCCGCATGGCGCACGCCCGTGCCTGCGCTCATCACCTGGACGTCGCCAGCGCTCGTGCGGCCTTGATTGCCCAAGGAGTCCTTGTGCGTGATGGCACCTTCGCGGACGTAGGTGATGATCTCCATGTCCGCATGGGGGTGTGGTGGAAAGCCGGATTGCGGGGCGATCTCGTCGTCGTTCCAAACTCGGATCGCTCCCCAGCCCATGCGCTTGGGATCATAATAGTTGGCGAAGGAGAAGTGGTGCTTAGCCTTCAGCCAACCGTGGTCAGCACCACCGAGGCTCGCGAAATTGCGTTTGTCGATCATGATGTTCCTCTTGGCGCGCCGAGCCTCAAAGCTTGAGGGCGCGCCGTTTCGAGGGTCAAGATAGGCTTCCAGATTGAGACGAAAAGCCATTGTTGGGCCGAAGACTATTTCCAATTCGGGGACATTGAGGGCGCAGTGATGCGGATAGCATGTGCATGGGCGGCGATTGCCGCACTGGGACTTGTCGGGGCGGCCAAGCCTAAGCCGGATTGGCGGCCTCTCGATCTGCAGAACACCCTGGTCATCGACACCTCTAAAGGTCGGATCGTGGTGGAGATGTTGCCGGTGCTCGCGCCCAAGGCCGTGGAAAGGGTGAAGCGTCTCGCCGCAGAAGGCGTTTACGACAGCCTCCTATTCCACCGCGTGATCGAGGGCTTCGTCGATCAGACCGGCAATCCCAATAACCGCGATGGCGGAACCTCGGCCTACCCCGATCTTCCTGCCGAATTCAGCGCCCGTCTGCCAGCCGATGCGCCTTTGGCCAAGGTCGTCGACCGCAGCGATGGCTTTGAAGGCTTCATAGGTTCTGTCCCGGTGGGCGGGGTCTCGCAGAAGGTGCAAGGCCTGGGCGGGGATCATCGGGCGCGGGCATGGGGGGTCTATTGCGATGGGGTTGTCGGAATGGGCCGCCAAGCTGGGATCGATACAGCAAACAGCGAGATATTCGTCATGCGCTCGCCCGCTCGCCGGCTGGATCACGACTATGCTGTTTGGGGGCGCGTGGTGCAGGGCTTGGACGTGGTGCGTGCGATCAATATTGGGGAGCCGCCGGTCAATCCTGATCGCATGGTCAAGGTGCGTGTGGCTGCTGACTTGCCCGTTCGCGAACGGCCCAGGGTCGAATTGGAGAGCCCGCTCAGCGAAGCCTTTCGGATGAAGGCGGCTCGCCGAAAGGCCCAGCTCGGCGCGCGCTTCAGCATCTGCGATCTAACCATCGCCGTTCGACACTTCTGACGTGCGACACTGGCGCGCGCCAAGTGTCTCGTCGGCGTCTGCGGAATTAATGTCTGGGGGCCTACCGCTACGGTTGCGGTGGATATAGACCCGATGACGTTCGAAATGATTGAAATCAACGGCGCGTGGGGCGAGCGTCTAGATGGCGTCGAGATCGCGCGGTTCAACGAAGAATTGAACGCGCTGGCAGAGGTCGCTGAGCGCTTCAGGGGCACCGATGAGGCCGGCGGCGCCTACGCATTGGCCATGCGCGACCAAGAGCGACGCTGATACGTTGGTGCGAACGCCTGAGATCTAACGTTTCTTCCCCAGTTCAGCGGCGATATCCTTGGTGAGGCGGCCGACTTTGCGGTGCGCCGTCGTAAGCTGGTCTTTGGTCACGCCCCACCGCTTCATCCAATACTCGACGGCCTTGCGTTCGGAGAGGTCTAACCGATCCTTATCGATGAAGCCCCGCTTGTCCTTCAGGCCCGCCATGGAACTCTCCGTTGCAAGACCGTAAGCCTAGGCAGGTTCCTTGCGCCTGGGAAGCGCACTGGCCTAGGGTCCTGCGGCCTTGGGCGAGGGGGACTGAATGCTGAAATCGCTGAGTGTGCGGGTTTTGATCGCGCTTCTGGGCGGACTTTCATTGGGCGCGGCGGCTGCAGCCTTCGGGGGCTCAGACGTTAAGCGGGCCATTGAGCTTTTCGAGTCGATCGGCGGCCTTTGGCTGAACGGCCTGCGAATGACCGTCGTGCCGTTGATCTTCGCTGTTCTGGTGACCGGCATTGCCGGTGTCGCAGATGCGGCGGCGACTGGGCGGCTGGCGGTCAAGACCTTACTCTGGATCCTTGGGCTACTGACCTTCGGGGCCTGTTATACCGTGGTCTTTGCGGACGGGCTTTATGCCGTGTGGCCATTGGCTGAGGCGGGGGTCACGGCGCTAAAGGCCGGGGCCACCGCAGCGCCAGACCTGGTCAGGCAGGCGCCGAGCTTCATAGGGTTCATCAAGGGGCTGGCACCACAGAACGCGATCAAGGCCGCCTCGGAAGATTCTATCCTGCCTCTGGTGGTCTTTGCGACATTCTTTGGTTTTGCGGTGACCCGCCTGCCGCAATCGCGTCGTCAGAGCCTGCTGGAGTTTTTCCAGAGCATCGGTGATGTGATGGTGACCATCGTGCGATGGGTATTGCTGGTGGCACCACTGGGCGTCTTTGCGCTTGGCCTGGGTGTTGGTCTGCGCGCGGGCATCGGCGCGGCCGGTGTGATCGCCCACTACGTGGCGGCGATCTCTCTGGCCAATATCGGCATGACGGCCATCGCCTATCTGATGGCGCTGGTCCTCGGCCGCCTGCCCCTGAGCGTCTGGGCCCGTTCCGTCGCGCCGGTTCAGGTCGCAGCTTTCGCCACTCAATCCTCTCTCGCCTGCCTGCCTGCGATGATCGAGCGATGCCGCGATGACCTGGACGTGCCCGACCGCGTAACCGGTCTGGTGTTGCCGTTGTCGGTGGCGCTATTCCGTATCACCGGACCCGTCGCCAATCTCGGCGTCGCGCTCTTCCTTTTGCGCGTCTACGATGTTCATCCAAGCGCGCTCCAAATGGTGGGCGCACTGTTTGTCACCATCGCGACAAGCCTGGCGTCCGTCAGCCTGCCGGGTCAGATTTCCTTTTTCGCCAGCGTCTCGCCGATCTGCATGGCGCTCGGCCTGCCCGTCGACATCCTGCCGATCTTGATCGCCGTCGAGGTGATCCCTGACATCTTCCGGACGGTTGGCAATGTTACCGCCGATATGGGGCTGGCCGCGATCCTGGCCCGGGGCGAGGCTAAGGTCGCCTCGACTGCGACAGCTTAGTCCTGGCCGTTGAAGAGACGGTAACGTGGCCCGCCGGGCGATGCTGGCCTAAGCTCGGCGGCGGCATCACGCCAGCTTGCTGGGTCGGCCGTAAGTCCGACGAAGTCGATAACGCACATCGCGGCGTAGTCCTTGTGGGGGCCGCAGCTCACGCCGGCGTATTCCAGTCCGTCGTAGAAGATGTTGCGGCGGTGGCCTCGGTTTGGGACGCCGCTGTCGATAATCAATTCGCGAACGACATCGCTAGGGCGCGCTGGACCATAGGCAATATTTTCGGCTGCCAGAGCGGCCGGTACGCCGTGACGACGAATGCGGGCATCGAAGCGCTCGCCCGTCGGCCCGTCGTGGCCGATGGCCCCGACCGGGCCCTGGTCAGCGACATGTTCCAGGGCTGCGGCAGCCAGCTTGTCGTCGGATTGAAGTGGCGGCAAAGGTGTCTGGCGCATCAGAAAGGCGATAGCTTCAGTCCGCGCTGTGGGGTCGGTCGCCGGACCGTTGGGGCCGAGTTCCTGCTCCCAATCAGAGATCGGTTTCATCAATAGCTGCCATGCATAGGCCTGCGGATTTTCGCGCGCAAAGTTGATCTCGGCCAAGATCGCATCGTCCGTTTCGCTGGCCCTCGCAGATATAGGCGTAAGCGCCGCAAGGACGAGCAAGGCAAGGGTGGCGGAGCGGGCCTTTCCAAAAAACACACGCATTCGTCTATCCGAGAAAGATTATGTCTCGGTATAAGTAGGCTAGATTAAGTATCTGATCTCTTAAGTGACATCTATGTTTTCATAATTACTTTATATTAATATTAACTACACGTGTATTGTAATGGTTACTAGAATACTACGGTGCAAATTTAAGTTTTTATTACCTTACGGGAGTCTGTGAGGGTCGAGTGGATTGAATCTGACGTTTGGTGCCCGGCCAAGATCGACCCGCCTCTCAGTGAGAGCGGCGCGGTTCTGCCCATAAACGGATGCTGCAAAGGGCTGCACGAGGTGGTCAGCTGAACCTTGAGCACCGATGCTTCAACCTCAAGGCGCAAACACGACAACGCCGCCGATCCGAAGACCTGCGGCGCGTCGATGTCTGGCGTTAGGTGTTAGGCCGCGTCCATCGCGCGGCGACGGCGCAGGGCCGAGCCGGCCAGGCCAAAGCCTGTGAGCATCAGGCCCCAGGTGGCGGGTTCGGGAACACCGCCGGCGCCGGTCAGGTAGAACGCATGCTGCTGGCCGTTGTTGTCCCAGTTGTTAAACGCGCCGCCATCACTCTCGCTGCCGGTGTTTGGCCAAATCAAGCACGCCCGAAGCTTCAGACAGTTCCTGATGCGAGGTCTGGCCAAGGTCTCAGGCGAATGGGCCATGATCTGCACCGCCCACAACCTCCTCAAGCTCGCCAACGCCGACACAGCCTGAGCCGCAAGACACTCCACTCGCCCGCTTCAACATCGCCCCTGTCCGCCGACCCGTCGTCATCAGCCGGCGAAACGATTACCAGGACAGGCTCCTAGGATGGCTTTGCGTCGCGATGCCGCCGCGCCTTGCGTGCTCTTAGGGCTGCGCCGACACCGAAGAAGCCCAGCAGGAGCATCGCCCAGGTCGACGGCTCCGGAATCGCCGCAGGCGACATTTCAGGTCCGCCAGGGCCAGGGCCTTCGGGTGGGCCACCTGACGGCGGCATGCCGTCGGGCGGAAATAACGGCGGTCCACTATCGGGCGGGATAATCGGTGGTCCACCGCCGGGTGTTCCGCCACCAGGGGTTCCGCCACCAGGGGTTCCGCCACCTGGTGTACCGCCGCCGGGTGTTCCGCTACCCGGAGTTCCGCCGCCCGGAGTTCCGCCGCTGGGCGTGCCGGCCCCAGGTGTTCCACCCCCAGGGGTTCCACTTGTCGGCGTTCCGCCTCCGGGTGTTCCGCTACCCGGAGTTCCGCTACCCGGAGTTCCGCCGCCGGGGGTTCCGCCGCTGGGCGTACCCGCGCCAGGTGTTCCACCCCCAGGGGTTCCGCTAGCCGGTGTTCCGCCTCCGGGTGTTGCGCTACCCGGAGTTGCGCCGCCGGGGGTTCCGCCGCTGGGCGTGCCAGCGCCAGGTGTTCCACCACCTGGCTTACTTGCTCCGGGGATAAGAACGCTCGGTAAGCCGCCCGGCGTTCCGCCGCCGGGGCTGCCAGGGAACCCTCCGCCGGGAAATCCGTCGCTGGGAACGCCACCGCCATTTGGCCCTAAGATCCCCGTTGTTCCCCCAACGACCCCCGGCAAACCGGGCGAGGCCGGGACACCGCCAGGCGTAATCGATGTGTCCAACGGCACCTCCGGTCCTGCCAGCGCGTCCAGCAGACGTTGAGCCGGCGCGACGGGTCGGGTAGGCGCCAGCGACTGGAGCGCGAGCGGAGGTAGTTTGTCACAGCTGACGGGCCGCGGGAGATAGATCGGTATGGACTGCTGAGCCAGCGAGGACTCTGCAAGGTTTGACACATGCGGCCTGCTGGCCACGGCGATGCGAGGCGGCTTCTTTGGTCCGATGCCGACCACATGGCGTATGTGATGAACAGGCTGAACCGGCGGGGTGACGGCTGCATCGAGGTGTTGCACTGGCCGCTTGCGAACGACGTGCGGCGCGGGCACAAACCGCACCTTCGGAAAGCAGTCCACGGCTGCGGCGGGACCCGCCAGGGTCGCCGCCAAAAGGCCAATTGCGACCGCAGACCTCTTCATCGACATGACAGGCGCAGCGAGGCTAAAAAAGGGAGCAATTTTCTCACTAAAATGATCGCGAATTCGCCCCTCAAGATCGACAAGATAACTAATTTTTCAGCGTTGTTCTAAATGTCTTTATTCGTTTCGGCGTCAGGACGCCGAGCATCGATGAGCCTGTTCTTAGTCCTGCTCCCCGGATCGAAGTCTGCATCCGCAACATGAACGTGAGCTGACTTTAACTATCGCGTGATCGGTGAGCGTCAACGCATATAGCCCAGCTCTTTGGCTTGCTAGATGGCGCACTGCCGCATACCCAGCTTTTCATGACCAATGAACCTTTTTTCACGATCGAGGGGACGCATTACGTCCCGACACCGGCCGCGCGCGGACCCTGGAATCCGAACTCCTTGCATGGGCGCGTCATTGTCGGCTTGCTCGGCGCTGAAATCGAGCGGCTGCACGCGAGCCCTGATTTCATTCCGGCACGGCTTACCGTCGATATGTACCGCCTGCCGGATCTGTCGTCTGTTGAGGTCACGACCCGTGTGGTGCGCGCCGGCAATCGTATCAGAGTGATCGATGCGGAATTCATCTCCGGTGGGGTGAGCGCTGGCCGGGCGACATGCCAGCTGCTGAAGCGGACTGAGAACCCATTGGGCAACGTCTGGAAGCCGCCGATTTGGGATGTCTTGAAACCGGCTGATATCGCTCCGCCCACCGATGGCCGGTCCGGGATGGGTGGCATGTGGGCGATGCGGCGGATCGCCGGTGACTTCGGTACGGTTGGCCAAAAACGAACTTGGATGAGTGAAGTGCGCGAACTCGTGGAGGGGAGGGCGCTGACGCCTTTCGTGCGCGTCGCGGTCTCAGCCGATTTTGCGAGCCCCTTCGCCAACGCGGGTGACGCGGGGCTTGAGTTCATTAATTCCGACGTCACGGTCTATCTGCATCGCGAGCCCGTGACGGAATGGATCGGCTACGAGGTGATCAACCACGGTGCCACTGACGGCATTGCGATCGGGGAGTGCTTTATCTACGACGAGCAAGGCCCGATTGGCTCGGCCGCTTGCGCAGCCCTGGCGCAGCGGCGAATGGCGCGCAGCTAGCTGGAAAGGGGTGGGGCCGCTCCAACTCAACGTACGAAGCGACCCCTTGTTCTGCGTGTGGTTGAATCCGCCGAACAACCCGAGGATGACAACATTTTTGATTCAACGATAGCTGATAGTGTGTTGCCCGTGGCGAAGCCAAATCTGCGCCGGCGACTTAGGGTGTCGCCGCTATCCCTTTGGAGCTGACCTTTCGGCAAGGTCTTCAATTTAGCGGGCTGACGGTGCGGCCATCGTCGTGCGATGTTGATCCCAAGGACCCGCAATTGGTCCAGCGGGAGGCTCTTGATGCATTTGATGCAGCTGTTGGGCGGCGCGTTGGCCGCCGCCGTGCTGGCCTCTGCGCCGGCTGCCCTGGCCAATCCGAAAAACGCGCTCGACGCCTATGTCGCTAAGTCCGACCCGGCCTTCGCCTGGAAAGTCGTGGGACCTGTCTCGGGGCCCGGCTACCACGGGGCGATACTGGAGCTCACATCGCAGTCCTGGCTGACGGCCAAAGAGGTCGACAAGCCGCTGTGGAAGCACTGGCTGACGGTGATTGTTCCAGACAAGGTCAGTCACGACAACGCCTTCATGTTCATCACAGGCGGCAACAATACCGATGCTGCGCCAACCAAGGCCACCGATCGGTGGGCCAAGATGGCGGTAGAGACGAACTCCGTCGTCACCGAGCTGGACGATGTTCCCAACCAGCCGCTGCGCTTTACAGAGGATCCGAAGCCGCGCGTCGAAGACGAGATCATCGCCTATCAACAGGCGAAGTTCGCCAAGGACCGCAATCCGCTCGACCTGGTCCGCTTGCCGATGGTCAAAAGTGGGACCCAGGCGATGACCGCCATCCAACAGTACCTGGCCAGTGACGCAGGCGGGAAACTCAAGATCAATGGCTTCGTCGTCTCCGGCGGCTCCAAGCGGGCCTGGACCACTTGGCTGGTCGGCGCAATCGACCGTCGGGTCGTCGCCATCATTCCCATCGTGATCAACGTTCTGGACGTGGACGCAACAGCCAAGCACCACTGGGAGGCGATGGGTTACTTTTCACCGGCTTTGAAGGATTACGTGGAGAACCACCTGATCCCAGATATGATCGGCTCGCCCGGGCTGACTGAAGTGAACCGGATCGAAGATCCGCTGAACTATCGTGACCGGCCAGCGATGAAGATGCCGAAATACGTCATCAACGCGGTGGGCGATGAGTATTTCCCTCCGGACAACACCAAGTTTTCCTACCACCTGCTACCCGAAGTGAAGCGGCTGCGGATGATCCCGAATTCCAAGCATTCAACGGCTGGAACCGACATCAACGAAAGCTTGACGTCCTTCTACGCCGCGGTTCTGAACCACACGCCGATCCCGAGCTATTCATGGGCGGTCCGGCCCGACGGCGCGATCGTTGTGAAATCGGCGACGAAGCCCACAGAGGTTCGTTTGTGGCAGGGCAACAATCCCAAAGCGCGTGACTTCCGGGTCGATACCATTGGAAAGGCTTTCACCTCGACGCTGCTGACCCAGCAGGCGGATGGAACTTGGGTCGGAAAGGTCGACAAGCCGGCGGCGGGCTGGAGCGCTTATTTCGTCGAGCTGACTTATCCCAGCGCGACAGCCTATCCGTTCAAGTTCACCACGGAGGTCTCCGTAATCCCCGATACCTTGCCCTACCATTGGAAGGACGCCCGGCCGATAATCGCGCCGGATGGCAAGTAGTCCGCTAGGCCGCGCGGCGCTGGATTTTGTCGAGCGCCGCCGCCTTGGTCCCTCGGCGCTGAAACCCTGGAAAGCCCATCGTCAATGGCTCGGCCATCGGCTCATCCCAAGCGTGATCGTCGGACCAGAAACGTGGCGTGTCATCGGCGTTGAAGAGGAAACCTATCCGCGATCTTACCGATTGCGCCGGCGGGTCGGACGGCGAGATCCAGGTGTCCTTGAACTGGCGCAGCTTGCGGCCAAAGAGGTTCATTTTCTGTGATCCCAACATCACGTTAGGGAAAAATTAAGCATAAATTCCCCTGAGAGGCGAGTCGGGACTCAATTCTGCTTGGGTGAGGCGTTGTCTTCAGGCTCTTTGGTGCTCGTCTGCGGGGTCGTTTTGTCTTCGTGGCGAGGCCTGTTTTGCCAAGCGCATGCGTCGGTTTGGCAGGTCGCAGGGGTGACCCATGATCCTCGTCGGGCAGTATGATTCACCGTTCGTGCGGCGTGTCGCCGTGGCATTGAAAACCTATGGCTTGGCCTATCAGCATAAGCCGTGGTCGACTTTCGCTGACGCCGACAAGATCGCGAAGTTCAACCCGCTGCGTCGGGTGCCAACGCTGGTGATGAATGACCACACCGTGTTCTCAGATTCCGCTGTCATTCTGGCGGTGATCGACGAGAGGGTCGGACCAGAGCATGCCACGCTGGCACGTCGGGGTCAGGACGGTCGTGATCTCTTGCGGATCACAGCCTACGCGACCGGCGCTGCGGACAAGGCCGTTAGCCTCGTCTACGAACAAGTCCTTCGCCACGCGGTCTTGCCGCTTTGGGTGGAGCGTTGCCGGCTGCAGATCGCCGAGACACTTGACCTGCTGGAAGCAGAACGCCAGCTGCGGCCGACGACCTGGCTGTTCGACGATGAACTCAGCCACGCCGATGTGATGCTGTGCGCTATGACCACGTTCATTGCCGAGGCGTTGGAAGGCGAATTCGATTGGAGCCGCTGGCCGGCGCTAAGTGCGCACGCAAAGGCCTGTGAAGAACGCGCCGCGTTCCAGGAGGCCTATCAGCGGTTCGCTAAGCCGAGTGAGAATTAGAGCCACGGCGCGACGGTGATTTCGTTCGCCGCCCGCCTGTTCTAGGACAGGCCATGGAATCACCGATCGCCCGCCGAGAGATCCTTGCGCTTAGAACATCGCAGATCCGCGAGGTGGCCAACGCCGGTATGGGGCGCGAGGACATTCTTCCATTTTGGGTCGGCGAATCTGATCAGCCGACACCGGATTTCATCCGCCGGGCGACTGCCGATGCGCTGATGGAGGGACGCACTTACTATACCCACAACCTCGGCCGACCCGACTTGCGAGAAGGCCTATCGGCCTATCTTAGCCAGTTACATGCGCGACCCTTTGGTCTCGAACAGCTTGCGATAACGAGCTCTGGCGTCAATGCCCTGATGCTGGCCGCACAGGCGGTTGTTTCCCCCGGAGACCGGGTCGTGGTGACGGCGCCTGTCTGGCCCAACGTCGTCGAGATTCCACGAATTCTATCGGCGCGGATGGAGACAGTTTCGCTGGACCGCGCCCAAGGCCGGTGGCGGCTGGACCTCGATAAGCTGATGGCAGCCCTAACCCCGGACACCAAGGCGCTGTTCCTCAACTCGCCGAACAATCCCACGGGCTGGACGCTGCCGGCTGAAGACCGTGCGGTGATCCTGGCCCGGTGTCGCGACTACGGCATCTGGTTGATCGCCGATGACGTTTATGAGCGGCTGACCTTCGGACCTGGAAAATCTGCGCCATCATTTCTTGAGCTGTCCGATCCGGACGACCGATTGATCTCAACCAACAGCTTCTCCAAGGCTTGGCGAATGACGGGTTGGCGGATGGGTTGGATGGTCTTGCCGCCGGCTCTGACCGAAGCCATCGGGGTGGTGATTGAATACAACACCTCCTGTGCGCCGGACTTCATTCAGAGCGGAGCCTTAGCGGCGCTGAGGGAGGGTGAGCCCCACATCGCAACCCTGCGCGCCGAACTGACCGCGGCCAGAGATCAGGTGCTGGCGGGGCTTCGATCCGTGCCGGGCGTCGAGGCGCCGGAACCGGAGGGGGGAATGTACGCGTTCTTCCAATTGCCGGGTCAGGGATCTTCGATGAGCCTCGCTAAGGCCCTGATCGACAAGGTGGGGCTTGGCCTTGCGCCAGGCACCGCGTTTGGGCCTGAAGGCGAGGGCTGGTTGCGTTGGTGCTTCGCCGCGCGGCCGGAAAAGAACGCCGCCGGGCTTGCCCGACTTCGAGCCTATCTCAACGTCTAGTTGGGCTTCGGATCGGGCGCAGGCGAAGGCTCCGTCGCGGCCGGCGCCGGCTCGGAGGGCCGCAACAACGCATCGATCGAGGCCGATGCGCCGGGCGTCTGGCTCGGCACTGGCAGCGGGTCTGGCTCGTCATTCACCTTGAAGGACGCCCCCATGAGGATGGCCTTGGCTTGCAGGTCCTTGGCGGATGTCTCGCAGCGGGCAGGTAGGGCCCAACTCATCCACGCCTGGGCCAAATTTGCTGTCGTGACCTCAGGTCCAGCCTTCCAGACATCGTGGCCCTTGTTCACGGCCTCTGCGCCGATCGTGTTGATGGGACGAAGGCTGGCTTTCTCGGCGGCGGTAAGGGCGGCCTGAAAGATTTTCAGCTGCGATCGTCCTTCCTTCTCCATGTCTGCGTAAACCTTAAGATCATCGGAGAGCTTTCGTCCCGGTGGGCGATAGGTGCTCTCGATGCGGGTGACCTCGGGCATGACCTTATCGTGCAGATCAAGGTAGCCGCGCAGCGAGCCGTAGCACCAGGCGACGAACTGGTAGTCCTCGTGCGGTGCGCCGGCTGGGAAGTGATCCTCCGGCGCAGGCTCGGAGGCCGCGGCCACGTCGGCTGGCGAAGCCGGGGGCTCGGCCGCAACGGGCTGGATTTGGAGAAACAGGGCGAGGGCGAGTGCGGTAGGAGCCATAGATCTGAAGATACCTTGGAATCTCAGCAAAAATCAGGCGGGCCCGAAGCCGCCGCCACCCGGCGTTTCGATCTCGATCAGATCGCCGGCCTCGACATTCAGAGCGAAACAGCCCGGAAGGTCTGTAGCTGCCCCCGAGGCCGTGATCAAACGCTGAGCGCCGGGGCGTGCGGGGCCACCGCCCATCAGGCCTTGCGGCGCATGTTCGCGGCGCGAAGACAGGAGTGCTGCTTCCATGGGCGCGAGGAATCGGACCCGGCGGATGGATCCATCGCCGCCGCGCATGTGTCCGCCGCCGCCGGAGCCATGGCGGATGGCAAAGCTTTCTACGCGCACGGGAAAACGGCGCTCGAGGATCTCTGGATCCGTGAGGCGCGAGTTGGTCATGTGCGTGTGAACAGCGCTTGCGCCCGGCGCATGGGCCGTCGCGCCTGAGCCGCCGCAGATGGTCTCATAGTATTGGCGCTGATCGTTTCCGAAGGTGAAATTGCTCATTGTTCCCAAGCTATTGGCCATCACACCTAGGGCGGCGTAGAGGGCGTCGACAATGTGCTGGCTGGTTTCGACGTTGCCAGCAACAACAGCAGCCGGTGGGCGCGGGTCGAGCATAGAACCCGGGCGAGTGAGGATGTTCAGCGGTTCCAGGCACCCGGCGTTCAGCGGGATGTCGTCGTCGACGAGGGTGCGGAAAACGTAGAGAGCTGCAGCGTCGACAATGGCCGAGGGGCCATTGAAGTTCGTCGTCACTTGGTCGGCGCTTTGCCTGAAGTCGAGCGTGGCTTCGCCGGCTGCGGCGTTCACGGTCGTGGTGACCACGATTTCGCCGCCGCCATCCATTGGAACGCGAGCTTGGCCATCGCAGAGCTTGCCAAGCGCACGTCTGACGGCGGCGGCTGCGTTCTGCTGGACGAAGGTCATATAGCGAGCGACAGCGTCCTGTCCGTGGGCGCTGATCATGTCCGCGACAGCTGCGCCGCCTGCCTGGCAAGCGGCGATCTGCGCCTTAAGGTCGGCTATATTGGTGTCCGGATCTCGGGCTGGCCAGCGCCCGGAGCTCAGCGCCGAGCGGGTTTCTGCCTCAAGGAAATGGCCCTCCCGCATGATCGCAAGGGCGTCCAGCATGACGCCCTCCTCATCGATGGTCTTGGAGAAGGGCGGCATGGAGCCAGGTTGCACGCCGCCGATATCGGCATGGTGACCGCGGGCGGCGACGTAGAAGGTGGGTTGAGCCGCGTCGGCCACAAAGATGGGCATGACGACAGTGATGTCGGGCAGGTGTGTGCCGCCAGCGTATGGATTGTTAAGCGCGAACGCCTCGCCCGAGTGGAGCACCGGGTGGCGGTCGCAGACGGCGCGCACGCTGGCGCCCATGCTGCCCAGGTGAACGGGCATGTGCGGGGCGTTGGCGACCAGGCCGCCATCGGCATCGAAGAGGGCGCACGAGAAGTCGAGCCGTTCTTTGATATTGACGGAGTGAGCTGTGCGTTCGAGCGCCGCACCCATGGCTTCGGCCACACCCATGAACCGGCGGTTGAAGAGCTCAAGCGTGACCGGGTCGGGCTTATCGAGGGAAATCGTTTGGGTCACCGCCGAAGAGGTGCGGGTTAGGCGGATAAGACCGTCGGCCTCGGCAGTGGCCCGCCAGGCGGGGGCGAGCGCAATCTGGGTGTCGGCGCGCACGATGAGGGCGGGTCCGTCCAGGGTGGTAAGAGCCTCGGCCGCCACAACAGGGGCTGAATGCCACTGGCCGTGGGCGAACATCTGCAAGCCCCCTACGCTTTGCGGGTCGACAAGACCTTGCCTTGGTTGTGCGCTCGCCCAATTCGCGTTTGCGCCGCCCACCTTCGGCTGTAGGGCACCGGAGCTGGCTTCCACTTCGACCGCTGCGATCAGGATCTTTCTGTCAGGTTCTATGAAACCGAACAGGCGCTGGTGGGCGGTCTCAAAATCAGACTTCGCCGAGACCAGGCCGATTCGCGGAACCGGCAATTCTGCATCGGCGCCGTCGTAGCGCAGGCGGAGCGTTCGGCGCACAGTGTCTGTTTTTGCGCCCTGTTCGGCCATTGCAGCGCGCGCGGTCTGTTCAACTTCGGAGAGGAGCGTTTTGGCGCGGGCCAAGCCTTCGGTATTGAGCACGACCCCCAATCCGGCTTGCTTTAGCGCCGTGACCTCAGCCTGTCCGATGCCCCAGGCGCTGAGCACGCTGCCATATCGCGGGCAAAGGATCTCGCTAACGCCCAGTGCCTCGGCGGTCTGGCAGGCGACCTGGCCGGCCGCGCCGCCGAAGGCGGTTAGGGCATGCTCGCGAGGATCGAAGCCCCGCTCGGTAGAGATGCGGCGTACGGCCTGAGCCATCTGCTCTACGGCGACGGCGACGAAACCTTCGGCTGCGGCCTCCACGCTATCGGCATCCATTGCGGTTGCGAGTTCAGCCAAGCGCGCGCGCGCAGCGTCCGGATCGAGCGCTTGATCCCCGTTGGGTCCAAAGACCGAAGGGAAAAAGCGAGGATCAAGACGGCCCAAAACAAGGTTTGCATCGGTGACCGTCGCTGGGCCACCTCGGCCGTAGCCAGCGGGGCCGGGATCAGCGCCGGCGCTGGCGGGACCTGCTCGCGCGCGCATGCCATCGAAAGTCAGGATCGATCCACCGCCGGCTGCGACGGTCTCGACGTCGAGCATCGGACTTCGGATTTTGGCCCCGGCGACCTTGGCTGTGTCGCGGCGTTCAAGTTGGCCGGCGTAGCGGCAAACGTCGGTAGAGGTGCCGCCCATGTCAAAGCCGAGAACGGCTGATGCGTCAGCCTGGGCGGCGGCACGCGCAACGCCGACGACGCCGCCGGCGGGACCAGAGACGACCGCATCCTTACCGCGGAAGGCTTCGGCTCGGACGAGGCCGCCTGCCGAGGTCATGAAAAATAAGGGGGCCCCGGCGACCGAATTCGCCACCCGGCGCACATAGTCCTGCAGGATCGGCGTCAGGTAGGCGTCAGCGATGGTCGTCTCAGCGCGTGGAATAAATCTGGGCAGAGGCGAAACTTCATGGCTCTGCGCCACGAACTTGAATCCGACAGCCTTCGCGATCTCACCGGCTGCGAGCTCGTGAGCTGGGTTGAGGTCGGCGTGCATGAAGGCGATCGCGGCGGAAACGTAACCTTGAGCGAGCGCAGACGTGAGCGTTTTGGTCAGTTCGATCCGGTCGAGCGGACGAATGACCGCGCCCTGGGCGTCGAGCCGTTCGCTGGCCTCCACCACGCCCGAATAAAGCGGCTCGGGACGAACAATGGTGAGTGCGAAGAGTTCAGGGCGCGCCTGATCGCCTATCAGCACGGAATCGGCAAATCCTTGCGTCGTGACAAACAGCGTCTTGGCGCCTGCGCGTTCAAGGAGCGCATTGGTGGCTACGGTGGTGCCCATCTTGATGGATTCGACCCGCGCGGCAGGGAACCGATCCCCCCGTGCAACGCCCAAGATCCGGCGCATGGCCTCAACCGCAGCGTCTGGGTAAGCGTTGGCGGCGGACAGCAGCTTCAGCGATGTCTCAGCGCCTGCGTCAGGTCCGCTCGCAACCTGGCCGATAACATCGGTAAAGGTCCCACCTCGGTCGATCCAGAAACGCCACGACCTGTCCAAAACTTAACTTTCCCTGTGATTGTCTTCGGTCGCTCACGATCGTATGGCTGCTTATCCCAATGAGTTTTTGGCGCAAGATAGCCGGACTGGCCGCTCGCAACCTCGATGAGGCCGAGTGCGATGTCTGCCCTCCGGGCCTCCCCGGCGAGGACCCCGCGTTCTCGACGGCCGTAACCGCGTTGGGGGCAAAGCTCGCTAAGGCCGACGGAGAAGCTCGGGCCAGCGAGTGGCAGGCGTTCTCCGAAGTCTTCCAAGCCGATGAGGCCAGTGCGGGCAATGTGCGCAGGCTCTACCAGTTGGCGCGCCAGACGACGCGCGGCTTCGAGAGCTATGCCCGACGTCTGCAGAAGCGCTACCGGGCGTGCCCTCAGCTGCTTGAAGATGTGCTGGACGGCCTTTTCTATTTGGCTACGGCTGACGGCGTGGTGACCTCCGATGAGCTGGCCTACCTTGAGCGGGTCTCGGAGCTCTTCGCTCAGAGCCCCCTGGTGTTCCGCCGCCTGAAGGCGACACACCTTGGACCGGAGGCCGGCGACCCTTATGCGGTGTTGGGCGTAAGACACGACGCCACGGATGCCGAGCTGCGCGCGTCTTGGCGGGCGATGCTTTCCGAAGCTCACCCTGATCGGGCTCGCAGTCGCGGCCTGCCGAGCGAGTTCATCGAAGTCGCCGAATCCAAGGCCGCCGCGATCAATGCTGCGTTCGACGCTGCAATGCGCGAACGGCGGGCACTGGCTCTGCAGGGCGCGGCATAATTGACCGGACACGTCCCTTTCCGGTTGTACGCGGTTGACGCCGGGAACCCTTGGGACGACATATTCGTTTGGCGCTCAGCTTTTGAGCGCGTGAGGACGCCATGGTGAAAGACTTCGCCGCCCGCCACGGATCCGCGCTGCGCAGCCTAGCTGTGCTGGTGGGCCTATTGGCCACGGCTGCCGCTGTTGTTGTTGGTGCCGTGCTCGCCGTTGTCGTCGGCGCTGTCCTTGCGGTTATCGCCGTGATGGCCTCTGCGCTCCTAGGCTTTGCAGGACTGGCCCTTCGAGCACGCCGCACCGCAACGGCTCGCGCCGACGGGGTTATCGAAGCTCGGCACCTGGGCGGCCACCATTGGGTCGCCTACGGCTGGAACGATAATCGCTAACCCATTCCATTCAAATTGCGTGACGTTGAGTGAGCCTTGCTCCGCACTTCGGCGCGTCCTACCGTCAAATTCAAACAACCGTTCGGAGGATGGAATGAGTATCGGCGTCATCGCGACCTTGAAGATCCAGGAAGGCAAGACCGACGAGTTCGAGGCCTTCTTCGGCGAACTCGCCAAGCAGGTTCGTGCCAATGAACCGGGCAATCTCGCCTATCAGTTGACCAAGAGCCGCACCGAGCCGACCACCTACAAGGTGCTGGAAATCTACAAGGACCAGGACGCGTTGACCCATCACGGCGGCACCGACTACTTCAAAGCAGCCGGGCCGAAGTTCGGCGCAGTGCTCGGCGGCCGACCTGAGATCGAATACCTCGACGGCGTCGGCTAGGCGCGTCCAAAGACGAACACCACGAAAAAGCCCCGGTCGTTTGGCCGGGGCTTTTCAGTGAAAGTTGGCGCGATGGCTTGAGCCTCGGTGGTCAGTCCGCCGCGAACGCCGAGCCTTGCGCTGAGGCTGCTGAAGCCCGGGAGCATGAAGGCCCAAGGGATTCGGTGAAAATCAAGTTTCCAACGACCGCGGGGGTGATGCTGAAGGCCTGCCGCATCAAGGCGCGTTGGCCACAGGCGTAAGGGTGGCGGCCCCTATCGGGTATGCGAGATCGTCGCCGCCCAGCAGGGAGCCCAAGGTCTAGGCACCAACGCCGAGAGAATCAAAGGGCTTAAGAGCCCGCGAGCGCCACGCCAAAACGGCGGGGCTGCTCAGACAGGACGTCGACCCAAGGGCTTGGTTCGCTATAGCTTGGTCGGGATGATCACCGGCAGGCTCTCATAGCCTTTTACGAAAGACGAATAGGCGTGGCGCGGTGCGCCAACGACTTCGATCTTGGGGAAGCGCTTCAGAATCTCTTCCCAGATGATCTTAAGCTGGAGTTCGGCCAGGCGATTGCCCACGCAGCGGTGGATACCGAAGCCGAAGGATAGGTGTTGGCGCACCCGATCTCGATCGATGATATAGTCGTTGGGCCGGTCGATGACCTCTTCGTCCCGATTTCCTGAGACGTACCACATGGCGATCTTATCGCCTTCCTTAATGGTTTTGCCGCCCAGTTCAAAGTCACGCGTAGCGCGGCGGCGCATATAGGCCAAAGGCGTCTGCCAGCGGATGGTCTCGGAGACCATCGAAGGAATTAGCTCTGGGTTAGCGCGTAGCTTGCGGTCCTGATCGGGATTCTGGTGCAGCGCCAGGATCGAGCCGGTAATCGTATTGCGCGTGGTGTCGTTGCCGCCGACGATCAGCAGGATCAGGTTTCCGAGGTATTCCATACGGTCCATGTCCCGCGTGGCCTCGCCATGACAGAGCATGGAGATCAAGTCGGGCTGAGGCGGGGCGTTCACGCGCTCGTTCCAAAGACGCATGAAATAATCGACGCACTCGAAAAGCTCTGCGCGCCGCTCGTTTTCGGCGATCTCCGGATCGTTGGAGCTGAAGATGCCGGAGTCCGGCGCGGCGGTGGCGACATCCGACCAGCGCGTGAGCTTGCGACGGTCCTCCCAGGGAAAATCGAACAGGGTCGCAAGTGTCATGGTGGTCAGTTCGATCGAGACCTTATCCACCCAATCGAACTGTTCGCCGATCGGGCATGCGTCGAGAATCGCTCCAGCCCGCTCCCGGATGATCGGTTCCAGCTTGGCCAGATTTGGTCCGGCAACGATGGGGCTCACCGTCTTGCGCTGTACGTCGTGCTTGGGCGAGTCCATGGCGATGAACATCGGAAGGGTGAAATCTTCCGCAGGATCGGGAAGGACGATGGTGGGCTCTGACGAGAAGACCTCGTGGTTGGTGTCCACGGCCATGATGTCGTTCCATTTGGTCACCGACCAATAACCCCCAACATCGGGTTCATCGGACACAGCCCAGTGGACCGGATCTTCGGCGCGTAGCCGTTCGAAGTAGGGTGCCCAAGTATCGGTGCGGAAGGGCTCCGGGTCGACCGGATTGATGTCCTTCAGGTCCATCGCATAGACCGCCTCGCGGGCCGCGCGCTTCACATCAATCGAACCGTCATCCATGGCCCAACTCCTATACAATGGCGCCCGCCATAAGGGCTGCCAGACTACAATCTTTGCGCCAAATGGCCCGCAGGGGAAGCGGTTCGGCGAGCTCTGGGTTCACCGCAGACTGCGGTCAATTAATCGGCTGGTCTTAACGTAATCATAGAGGGTATAACGCAGTTTTGCATCCGCTAGGCAGCTCTAGCTGCCAGACGCCTCAGCGGCGCTCCAAAATCCGGATGGTGAAGGGATATTCGTCGTCCTCGCTGGCCGGATAGGCTTTGGCGCTGACCTCGGTCCAACGAGTCTCGTCGATGGGACAAAGCTGAGTGTCGCCTTCGATCTCAGCGTTGATATCGGTCAGGTAGATTCGTCCTGCCTTGGCCAATGCCAGCTCGAATAGCGATGCGCCGCCGATGACACAGACTTCACGTGCGCCGTCTTCGGCCGCTTGTTCGCGTCCAATGGCGACAGCCTCAGTGAATTCCTCGCAGACCACGGCCCCCTTGGGTTCGAAGGATCCGTCGCGGGAAAGTACGATGTTCGTGCGCCCCACCAGCGGCTTCTTTGGCAGGCTATCCCAGGTCTTGCGGCCCATGATCACGGGCTTGCCCATGGTTACGGCTCGGAAATTGGCAAGGTCAGTCTTCAGACGCCACGGCAACCCGCCGTCCTTGCCAATCACGCCATTACGGGCCCGCGCAATCGGGCCGGCGGTCAAAGTTATGGAGTACATGGATGTCTCCTAGCAGAGCGCGCGGCTCTGGCTCTAACCTTCTGCGCTACGCAGCCGTCTCGAACCAGACGAGCCGTTCGGGCGGGCCGCGCCTTTTGGACCAATCCTGAGCGGCGGCGTGAAAGAAGGCACTGGCCACGACGTCGGCGGCGACTTCGGTCCTGGCAGGCGCCACCACAGTTGCGCAAACGACGTCCTGAGCGCTTCAGATTCGCCCGGGGCAGCTCGCCTAGCCCTTCGTGTCGCTTCAGCAGGGACCCGTCGTCACGGCGTCCGAACTCTGGCCAAACGCCAAGGGTTTTTCCATTACACAGCGATCGGCGCTGAAATGCTTGGGTGCGCGCGGTAGCCTTGGAGGGTGAAATCGTCGAGCTCGAAGGTGAAGAGATCCTCGCGCGGTGCAATCTTCATTTGGGCAAGCGGCAACGGTTCGCGGGAGAGTTGCTCGCGGGCCTGGTCGAGGTGGTTGAGGTAGAGGTGAGCATCGCCAAGCGTGTGAACAAATTCGCCAGGCTCAAGGCCGGTCACCTTCGCCACCATCATCGTCAGAAGCGCGTAAGAGGCGATGTTGAAGGGCACCCCTAAAAAGACGTCAGCCGAGCGCTGATAGAGCTGACAACTGAGCTTGCCATCGGCCACGAAGAACTGGAACAGGCAGTGACAGGGTGGAAGAGCCATGTCCTCCACGTCGGCCGGGTTCCACGCAGAAACGATGTGGCGGCGGCTGTTGGGATTGGTCTTCAGACCGTCAACCAAGGCGCTGATCTGATCGATCACCCGACCATCTGGAGCCGTCCAGGACCGCCACTGCTTGCCGTAGACGGGGCCAAGTTCGCCGTCCGCGTCTGCCCATTCATTCCAGATGCTGACGCCCCGTTCCTGCAACCAGCGCACATTCGTATCTCCACGAAGGAACCAGAGCAGCTCAAGGATGATGGACTTCCTGTGCAGCTTCTTGGTGGTCAGGAGCGGGAAGCCCTTGGCCAAGTCGAAGCGCATCTGGCGCCCAAAGACACCCAGCGTACCGGTGCCTGTACGGTCGGCGCGTTGCACGCCGTTGGCCAGGATGTCAGCCAAAAGGTCAAGGTACTGGCGCTCCGGGTGATCCGGGACAACCTTGCAGATCGGCTGGAGGGCGGCGAGGTCGTTCATCGAAGCCACAGGGTCGCGCAACTTGTGATTCGGCGACAGACCAAACGAATCACTTCCAGCGGTCATCCACAGCTCAACCTGCAAAGCCGCCTGCGTCTAGAAACGCCTGCTCCTTTGGCGTCGTCACGCGACCGAACGCCTTGTTGCGGTGTGGGAAGCGGCCGAAGCGCACGATGATATCGCGGTGGAGGGCTGCCCACTTGATGTTGTCCTCATCGCCGGCCTCGGTGTTGAGCGCCAGGCCGTAATCCTGGTCGGTCAGGTCTTCGGAGTGCATGAAGGGCAGGTAGAAGAAGTTGCGCAAGCTTGGCTCCACGTTCGTGTCGAAGCCTCTTTCGATGGCGCCGAGGGCGATGGAGCGGGCCTTGGGATCGGTAGCGAACGCGTGAGCTGAATTACGATAGAGGTTACGCGGAAATTGATCGAGGAGGATCAAGAGGGCCAGCGCACCATCGGGGCTGTCCATCCAGGCGTCATATTGGCCACGCGCGGCGGCGTGATGCACGGGTTCGAACTTCAGGCGAATGGCTTCGTCGAAGGCGACGACCGTCTTGAACCACTTCGCCGGCCCTGCCTGCAGCCAGAAGCTGACAATATCGTTGGGGTGCGCCGTCAAGTTCGCGCGTCCTCGTTGATGACCCAAACATGCATTGAGCCGTTCAAGCGCGGTTCAGGGTTCGGGGCAATAGTAGGCGTACGACAGACGTAAACGTTCAGGCCATCGCGCCTTTGGAGTGAGATCATGAATCGCAGGATTTCAGCGGGTTTGGTGTTCCTCATCGTCGCCGGCACGAGCGCGTCTGCTTTGGCGCAGGACCACGATCACGATGGCGCCCATATTCAGAGCACCCACGGCCTTGCGCCTGGCGCGCCGCCTGAAGGGTCGCAATCGCGTGGACCCGTAGGTTCCCAGAGCGTGCGAAGTGAAGTCGCCCCCGGCCCGACATACCCACGCCAGGGCCCTTCGGGGCCGGGTTATCCGTTTCAGGGTCACGGGGTAAGGGGCTCGATGAATGGTGCATCTGGTCCGCAGTCTTTCGATCGTGGCCCAGGACTTGGCGAGGGCGGTCAGCGCCAATATGACCGCAGAACGTCCGGATCAGGCGGGGGTCGCGATTTCGAGCCTGAGCGCGGGCCTCGCGAAGGTGTCCCGTCTGGGGCCCTTGGGCCTGGTGGCGCCCGCAACTTCGAGACCCACAGCCAACAAGCTCAACCGGGTGTCGCGATGCGCAATAATCCTTGGGGCGGCGGGCCGGGCGGGTCAGCGCGCTGGCAGCCCGGGCGCGGACCCGCAGTCTACTGGAGCCACGACCGCTTTCATGCTGGGGCCTATCGCCAGCCTTACGGCTACTACGTGCGGTCCTGGGCGTTCGGAGACATCTTGCCGCCCGCCTGGTACGTCCAGAATTATTGGCTCGACGATTTCCTCGACTTCGGCTTGCCCTATCCTCCGCCGGGAGCTGAATGGGTGAGGGTGGGCGCAGACGCGCTCCTGATTGATCGTTATTCGGGCCGCATCCTGCAGGTCGTTCGGGGGATGTTTTGGTAGTTAGCCGCCCTCAGATATAGCCCGCCGGCCACTTGGGGCCCATCGCGTAGCAGAAGGGGCTTTGGGAAAGCCGCGTCTCATTTGGCCTGGCACGCCGGGCAAAGGCCGCGGGCCTCAAGGGTTACCGAGGTGACGGCGTAGCCTTTGGTCGCTGCAGCGGCACGCCCGGGCGCGAAGTCAGGCTCGAACTCCTCAGCTGCGCCGCAGCAGTCGCAGATCAAGAACGCGGCTGAGTGGCTTGCCCCGTCAAGCCGACAGGGGACGTAAGCGTTCAGGCTTTCGATCCGATGGGCGAAGCCCAGCCGCTCAAGGAATTCCAAAGCACGATAGACGGTCGGCGGCTTGGCAGGCTCACCGTTTTCGCCGAATGCCGCGATCAGATCATAGGCCTTCAAGGGGCCGTTGCCCTCCAGCAGCAGCTCCAATACACGCCGCCGCGGCGCGGTGAGACGCTCCTGAATACCGATGCAACGATGTTCCGCGGCGCTAATCGCCAGGCCAAGCGCATGACCCGTCAGACCCGGGTGGGCGCCGTCATCGTGCTGACAGTCCGCAGAATGCATCTCCGAGAGCTAACTCCCCCGAGCCATCAGCTGCAACCGCCTAGGCTTCTTCCGTCTCGCCGGTGGCGGGGCCGGTGGCGCGGGGTGAGCGGCGGCGGCGGGGCTTAGGCACCTCCTCGCTGCTCTCGGCGCGTGGAGCCGGGGTTTGGAGGAAAGCCGGTGCATGGCTTTCGCCGCCATCACTGTCGCGCAGGACACGGGTCTTGCGTTCCGGGGCGGGTGGCACAAGCGACGCCTGGGCCTGCGGCTCAACGATGGCCAGAGGGTCGCGGCTGGCGTCGCGATCTGGACGCTCGTCGCGATTGCGCTCGAAGCGCGGCCGTTCCTCTCGTGGCGGACGATCATCCCGCGGACGCTCGTCATAGCGCGGACGCTCGTCTCTTGGCCGATCGTCCCGCGGACGCTCTTCACGCGGCCGATCATCCCGTGGCCGCTCATCGCGTTGCCCATCTCTGGGGCGCTCATCTCTGGGACGCTCATCCCTAGGTCGGTCGTCTCTCGGCCGATCGTCTCGCCACGGGCGATCGCGGCGGCCTTGGCCGCCATTGTTATCGTTGCGATCTCGATTCTCGTAGCGCGGCCGGTCGTCGCGCTGCCCCTCTCGCTGTCCACCCTCTCTGGGGCGATCATCGCGCTGTTGGGGGCGGTTTTCGTCGCGAGGACGCTCGCTGCCGCCATTTTCGCGCACCTGCCAGGTTTCCGGCGTGTCTCCGGCTTCAGCCGAAGCGGCGTCTGCAGCTTCCGATTGGGCCTGAGCGCTTTCGTCTTCAAAATCGATGTCGAAGCCGGATGAGAAGTGGTCGCGGCCAAGGATTTCGCTCGCCGGACGCGTGGGTTGCATCGCTCGAAGCAGGCGGAAGTAGTGCTCGGCGTGCTGAAGATAGTTCTCGCCGAGGACCCGGTCGCCAGCAGCCGAAGCGTCGCGGGCGAGTTGCTGATATTTCTCGAATACGTGCTGGGCGTTGCCGCGAACCTTCGACCCTTCGGGGCCGTTTGAATCGAACGCACGGTTGGCGTTCTGGGCCTGGGGTTTGCCACCGCCGCCGCCGCTGCTGCTTCCGCCGCCGCGATTGCGACCACGTTGACGCTTCATACCCTTGAAATCTCTCATTATTTAATAACCGTCTCGGTTTCCCTACGGCCGGCCCTTTTCGGGTCGGCCTGCGCTAGCCTTCAGCGGGATCGGGCGCCTGGCCCGGGGTTTCGAATGTCGAAGACTTTTGAGTGTTCCCCGTCTCCGCCCGGAGCTCTAAAGCGAGAGGCCTTGGGAGCCGTCGCGCCCCTCGGGTCCGGCGTGCGTCCTTTGAGGGACGCCTCTACCTGAAGCCGAAGATTTGGGTGGAGACCGTTCCTAACTAGCGAGTCGGGATAAGGTTTCCAAGGGATTTTTCGCACCCGCCACAACCCGGTCTCGGTCGCCTAGGTCGCGGAGCGTCTGGACATCAACGGCGCCGGCTTTGCGAAACAGAGCTTCCACGGCTTCTTTTTGGTCGTAACCGATCTCCACGGCGAAGCGACCACCCGGTTTCAGCACCCGCAAGATCTCTGGCGCAAGGTGTCGATAATGTGTCAGCCCGTCCGGCCCGCCCTCTAGCGCGATGCGTGGTTCATGGTCACGCACCTCCGGCTCAAGAGTCTCGATGACGTCGCTGGCGATATAGGGCGGGTTGGAAACGACAAGGTCAAAATTGGCGTCCGCCAGGCCTTCGGTCCAATCGCCGCGCAGCAGCGCCATGCGGCCCGCAAGGCCCAGATGGGCGGCATTGTCGCGAGCGACCGCGAGCGCCTCTTCCGAAACATCGACCCCCAATCCCTTGGCCGCGGGCCGCTCGGCCAGGATGGATAGTAAAATGGCGCCAGAGCCTACCCCCAGATCCAACACCGACCAAGGTGCATGCTCAGGGAAGTCGCGCAGCACCCATTCAACGACCGTTTCGGTGTCCGGTCGAGGTGTCAGGACGTCGGGTGTGACGTTGAGCATGATCTTCCAAAAGCCCTTGCGGCCGAGGATGTGACTGACCGGCTCGCGGTGCTCACGGCGCGAGAGGTAGTCGTTGAGCTTGGCCTCCTGTTCGGAGGTTAGTGGACGATGGGGGTCGGTGACGATGTCGGCGCGGGTGGCGTCTGCGGCAGCTTCGACCAGCAGACGAGCATCGATCACGGGCCCCTGTAGACCTGCAGCCTCCAGACGTTTTCGCGCGCTTTGCCAGGCCTGCACCAGGTTTAGGCTCATGCGGTCTCATCCCTGGGCTTTGAAGCCATCGCGGGCGTCGATATGGCGTCGCCCACGCCGACGGCGCCAGGCGAGGTGATCTGGACATAGACGCCGCAAAACATATGGCCGTAGTTATCGAACAGCGCCTTTACGACATCGAGGTCACGTTGAGCCGTGGTCGGGTCGACGTGGGTGGCGGCGCAGCGGACGATTGGCTTGAAAACGCGCGCCTTGGCCCATCCGACCAACAGGTCCTTGCTCGTCCAATCGTTTTCGACCCATGCGGGCCAACCCTCGACGTAAAAATTGGCGCGGAAGCGCAAGGGGTCGAGTTCGACGCCCATTGTCTGGCCAAGGTGCCGGACGCTCGCCAGATTGACGATGGAAACCTGACCTAGCGGGTGGTCGGTGAACCGGTGCGCGCCGGGCGCTTCGATGACACGCAGCGGGCCGTGGGCGTCCTGGCCCAGCAGGTCTGTCAGCCAGGCGGAAAAGGCGCTTCGGTCGGCCTCATCAGTCAATCGCCCGACGAAATCCGAACCGCGGGCGCCGGTGGCGTGCAGCAAGCCGGTTTGATCGTCGTAGCGACTACGTGCCGCCGCAACCTTGGCGATTTGCGCCAGGACGGTGAATTTCTGCTTGGGGACAAAGGCCGGTGCGGCAGGATCAAAGCCTGAGGGGCCGTTTTCCACGGCCCACAGTCGGTCAAACGGGAAGCCTTCGCCCGGCGCTAGCTGGACCGTCGCCAACGCTTCGGGCGTAAATCCCTTCACGGGGTGGCGGAATATTCCTGCGATGTGTCCGCTCATCCCCGCCCCTTGCCGTATGATGCGGCCCACAGCAAGCTGCGCGTGCAACCATCGATCTCAAGCCACGCGCATTGCAGCGACACGGTATCGGGCCTGGAGCGCGGGTTAGTTGAACTCGTCTTCCAAGGCCGACAGGCGAGCGGCCTGATCCTCGGCGATCAGTGGACTGATGACATCATCCAGCGCCTCGCCCTCCATAACCTTTGGCAGATTGTAGAGGGTGAGGTTGATGCGATGGTCGGTGACCCGGCCTTGCGGGAAATTGTAGGTTCGGATGCGTTCGGAGCGGTCGCCTGAGCCGACCTGGCTCTTGCGTGCATCAGAGCGCGCGTTGTCTAGGGCCTCGCGCTGCTGATCATAGAGCTTCACCTTGAGCGCCTTCATCGCCCGCGCCCTGTTTTGATGTTGCGACTTCTCCGAGGAGGTCACCACGATACCTGTTGGCAAATGGGTGATGCGCACCGCAGAGTCGGTCTTGTTGACGTGCTGGCCTCCAGCTCCGGAAGAGCGGTAGGTGTCGATCCGGATGTCGGCGTCCTTGATATCGATCTCGACCTCTTCCGGTTCGGGCAGGACCGCGACCGTGGCGGCAGAGGTATGAATTCGTCCTTGCGCTTCGGTGGCCGGGACGCGTTGCACACGATGCACGCCGCTCTCGAATTTCAACCTTCCGAAGACGCCATCGCCGCTGACCGCTGCGATAATCTCTTTGAAGCCGCCTGCGTCTCCTTCGGAAAGGCTGTCGATCTCCACCCGCCAGCCACGCTCGGCGGCGTAACGCTGATACATACGGAAAAGGTCGCCGGCGAAGAGGGCCGCCTCGTCGCCGCCCGTGCCGGCCCGAACTTCTAGAATAGCTGACGCGTTTTCGTCCTTGTCCTTCGGCGCGAGCAGCAGCGCGACCTCGTGTTCGAGCGCCGGAAGACGATCCTTGAGCGTTTCCAGTTCCTCGCGAGCCATCGTAGCCATGTCCGCGTCGGGCCCGGATGCCATCTCCTCCAGTTCAGGCGCTTCGTCACGAACCCGCTGCAGGGCATTTACGGCGTCCACAACAGGCTTGAGCTCTGCGTGCTCCTTGGACAGGCGCACGATTTCCGCCCCATCCGTCGCTGCGCCCATCCGCGCTTCGATTTCGCGGAAGCGGTCGAGCACCTGATCGAGCCGGGCTTGGGGAAGTCGCAAGAGTCTGGACGCCTGAAGAGAACGGGAGCTTCCTCTATCCTTCCATCGGCCCGTTGCCAAACGGGCTGGGGGATGTGGGAGGTCTCTCATGTATCACGAGGGCAATCGTGCGCTCCAGGACGCTTTCGACAGTCGGGCGCTTGCCGATCGGCTGGAGGAGAAGCTGAGGCGCGATCAATTTACCCAAGACGATGCAGCCTTCATTGCGTCGGTGGGCTTTTTCTTCCTGGCTACGGCTGACGCTGAGGGGCGTCCAGACTGTTCGTTCAAGGGCGGGCCGCCTGGATTCGTGCGTGTCCTTGCGCCCGACCTACTGGTGTTCCCTGACTACGATGGCAACGGCATGTTCAAGAGCCTTGGCAATCTGGGCGTCAATTCGTACGTCGGAATCTTGTTCCTGAGTTTCGGCGAGACCCCAAAACGGCTGCGGGTGAACGGGACCGCTCAAGTCGTGAGCGACGATCCAAAGATGGCGGCGGTCCCGGGCGCGCAACTCCTTATCAAAGTCACGCCGACGGACATCTTCCCCAATTGCCCACGCTATGTGCCGAACCTTGAGCTTCTTCAGTCGTCAATCTACCTGCCCGAGGCAGAGACGCCGCCTATTGAGCCTGCCTGGAAGAGCTTCGAGGTATTCAACGATGTGATCCCGCCCCGACGGCGTTGAGGAGGTGCGGTAAAGAAGCCCCGCCGGCGCTCGCGACCTCGGCTAACGCGTATGGAGCTTAATGGGGTTCTGATTGGCCAAAGTCGGATCTTCATTGAAGCGATCGGCAGCAAGGCCAGTTGAACCGCAAAGCCGAGGCGGTTGGCCTTCGAACGGTGCAGATGCACCATGTCCAGGTCAAAGCGGGAGAGGGTGTAAAGTTTGACCATGGCAACATGGTCGTTGGGCACATCGAAGAGCCTGCGACGGTCGTCGTCCGTCAGTATGTCAAGTCGGCCCATTCCAGCGCTCCAAAGCCGTCCACAAAAGGTCAGGAGCGCCTTTAGACACGTCGATTTAAAGAGACGCATTCTGTGGACGGGAATGCTTGCCGACGGTGAGTCTTGAATGAGGTGTCCACCGAACGGTCGTTTGCGGGACGAGCGGCTGGAGTCTAACCCAGCGCCACTGGCGGATTGTGGACACTTCTACGAATGTGGCATATTTTATTCTGTGTCATATACTGACTGGGGTGCGCTAGATGTCACAAACGATCGATATTCGAATTGCCCCAAACGGCCGAATGGTCCTTCCGCGCTCAGCGCGCAACGCGCTGGGTGTGACCGGCGCTGGCGTCGTGGTGCTGACGATTGATGGCGACGCCGTAAGGCTGACCTCAATGGCTCAGAGCATCAAGCGAGCCCAGGAACTCTACCGACAACACGCCACTCATGATCTTCCGGTCGAAGATTTTCTTGCTCAGCGACGAGCGGAAGCTCTTCGTGAAGATGAGGTTTAAGGCATGGCGTCTGTCGTCTTCGACGCCTCGGCAGTCTTGGCCTTGTTGCGCAATGAGCCTGGGGCCGATGTCGTGGCCCAGTACATTGGCGATGGGCTGATATCTGCGGTCAATTTTCAGGAGGTTCTGAAGGGGTTGTTGCGGCGAGGTGTTCCGATGGATGCGGCCCTCGCCATGCTGGATGCATTGCACCTGGATATTCGGGCGCATGGGCGTGATGACGCTATCGGGGCTGCAGAGCTCATCACCCCCACCCAGCAGTTTGGCAGCGGCCTTGGAGATCGTACCTGCATGGCGTTGGCGATCGCCGAGGGCTTGCCGGTGCTCACTGCGGATCAGGAATGGGCCAAGATCGAAGTCCCTGGTCTCAAAGTCTTGCTCGCCCGATGACGGACATTCTTGGCTACGCCCGCGTCAGCACCGGCGACCAGGATGTCGCCGGACAGTCAGCTGCGACTGGGGCACAGGAAGTTGGAAAGTACGGTCCGCTATCTCGGCATCGAGGTCGATGACGCCCTGGCAATTTCGGAAAAGGTCGTGATCTGACCTTGGCGGACGCTTGGAGCCCGTCAAAAATGCGCTGGCACCAAGCGGACATTCCGGACGACTGCTGAGGGTCGCTTCTCACCGTTAGGTCGGCGCCGGAAAGCAGACCGGCGGGTCAGTGGTGGCCGGCCTATTAATTCTGAAAATCGGCAGCGTATTCGAGGCTTCGGCTCACTCTCTTTAACCCGCCCACGTGCCGTTATTTTCCTTAGATCATGAGGTCACGTGAGAGGTCGGAGCCTGCCGATTTGCGCCGCGCGTCGGGATGGAATTGTCGACGTATTTGTGGGCAGAAAGGATCAAGAGACATTTTACCGAGCGGAGCGAGCGGACACCGTCGCGGCCTGCAACGGCTGCGCCATAGCCAACACCCAGATATGAAAAAGGCCCCCGCGGCGAGCAGGGGCCATTCGCATGCGCCTGGGATGGCGCTGAAGACTTAGATGCGGACGCCGCTAAGCGGGGCGTTGCCGAACATGCCGAGCTTGACGTTTCCGGTCATCGCATCGCCGCTTACGGTGGCTACGAATTCCAGCGTCATGGGCATGGGCTGAGTGATTGACGTCTTCCAGGTCAAGGTGTCGCCTGAGACCGTTCCCGAGACATCACTGTCGCCCATTGGGCTCGTGGTCTTGCCGTTAAAGGTGTCGCCGCTCGTGGTAATCGAAGCCGTCACCTCCTGCGCGCCCATCGGCGTGTTGATGGTGATTTTCCAGTTGCCGTCTGCTTCGGACATCGCGTCGCTCCCAAAATTGCTGATAGTACCTACACGCGTCTGGAGAGCGGACGCAAGAGTGCCTCAGGCGTCACTTTTGTGAAGATTATTCGGCGGCTTGCGCGATTTCGCCGGCCTTGAGCTCAGCGGCTCGCGCCTCGACCAACCCAACGATGTGCTCGACCATGCCTTCGTTGTCCATCTTGTGGTCTGGACGACCGGCCACGTAGACCATGCCAGCGCCCTTGCCGCCGCCGGTGAAACCCAGGTCGGTCATCAGAGCTTCGCCGGGGCCGTTCACAACACAGCCTATGATCGACAAGCTCATCGGCTGTGAGATGTGCGCCAGTCTCGCTTCCAAGGCCTCTACGGTTTTGATCACGTTGAAACCCTGCCGCGCGCAGGACGGGCAGGCGATAATATTGACGCCACGATGGCGCAGGCCGAGCGACTTCAGCAGGTCGAAACCGACCTTGATCTCCTCAACTGGGTCAGCGGCAAGACTGACGCGGATCGTGTCGCCGATACCAGCCCAGAGCAGATTGCCCATTCCGATCGAAGATTTCACGGTGCCCGTCCGCAGGGCGCCTGCCTCAGTGATCCCCAGATGCAGAGGACAGTCGATGGCCTCCGCCAGAAGATTGTAGGCGGCCACCGTCATGAAGACGTCGGACGCCTTCACACTGATTTTGAATTCGTGGAAGTCGTGGTCCTGCAGGATGCGGGCATGGCGCAGAGCGCTTTCCAACATCGCATCGGGGCAGGGTTCGCCGTACTTTTCGAGAAGATCGCGTTCGAGCGAGCCGGCGTTGACGCCGATGCGCATGGAGCAGCCGTGGTCTCGTGCGGCTTGGATGACGTCTCGTACCCGGTCTGCGGAACCGATGTTGCCCGGGTTGATGCGCAGGCAAGCCGCGCCCGCCTCAGCGGCCTCGATGCCGCGCTTGTAGTGGAAGTGAATGTCCGCCACGAGCGGGACTTTCGAGCCCTTCACGATGGCCTTGAATGCCTTCGTTGAGTCCTCATCAGGGCAAGAGACCCGCACGATATCGGCTCCAGATTCCTCCAGTTGGCGGATTTGGTCGATGGTCGCAGCCGCGTCGGCCGTCAGCGTATTGGTCATTGACTGGACAGTGATCGGCGCATCGCCGCCGACTTCCACATTTCCCACACGGATCTTGCGGCTCTTTCGTCGCTGGATCGCCCGCCAGGGGCGTACGGCTGTGTGGTCTTGGACGTGGTCTTTGGCGCTCATGTTGAAAGCAAAATAGGCGTTTCCCTCGACGAACCCAAGCCAGGATCTTGCGGCAGCCTACTCGGCGAGCTTGCCAACCGACACCTGAGCCGCAGGCAGCACCCCTTTAGACTGGCCACCGACAAAAACCTGGAAGCTGGCCGGGGCCGACACTGTAGCGGTCAGACCGGGAAGCTCAGGAGCACGATAGGCCTCACCGGCGGCGAACTGTCGGGCGAAATAGATCTGGCCGTCAGCGCCGCGCACAATGAGCGAGGCTGATTTCAGCGCCTGTAGCGTCACAGCTGAAGGCTGTGGGGCGAGAGCACCATAAATCCTGCCGTTTGGCACGAAGACCGGTGAGAGCGTTTTCGGATCGATCGCGGGCAATGCGTCCAGCGTCTCGCTAGATTTGGGCCCTGCCGAGCTGTGCGTGGTCACGCTTCCATCGGAATTGGCGCTCGGCATTCCGGGCGTCTCATAAGGCGGTGGCGTGGTCGACTCGACGGGCGCAGGCAGAGGCGCACCAAGCGCTACGACGCCAGGGCTCTGTGCGGCTAGCGCCTCAGCGGTCGCCTTTGCAGAGGCCCTCGGCGGTGGCGGCGCATTGGCGAGGATCGCCCGCTGGGCGACGTTCCAAACGATAATAGCGACAAGCACCAAGACGATTCCGACGACGATCGCAGCCACCCGCGGATCAGCAACGTCGCTGACGCCGACCGGCGCACGCAGCGGCTCGTTGAGGTCCGGCTCCTCGGATTTAAAACGTTCTACCGCGACTTCGCCATCGAGCCCCAAGGCGTCAGCATAGGCACGGATATAGCCGATCGTGAACGGGCGCGAAGGTAACCTGTCCAGGCGCATGACCTCGATATCAGCCAGATAAGCGCGCCGCACGCGCGTGATGGCCGCAACCTCTTCGAGCGAGAGCCTCAGGTGTTCGCGAACGGCCTTCAGCGCCTGGCCGATGTCGCCGCCAGACAGCAACGAAGGCGGGTCGGTATCGTCAGCCACAGCAGACACCCCTTAGACTGCCACGGACGTCTTGCGCGCTAGGGTTTCGATCTCGTTGCGAACCGAGCCTGCGCTACTTTTCAGGAGCGCAGAGACTCCGCGTCGCGCAGCTTCACGGTCGCAAGATAGCACCATCTGCTTGACCGGCCCGACACCCGCTGGCGGCATCGACAGTCGTTCAAAGCCCAAGGCCACGAGCGCGAAAGCCTCAAGCGGCCGGCCGGCCATCTCACCGCAAACGCTTACCGGCGTGCCCGTTTCCGCACAGGCGCGCTGGATCTGCTCGAGGGCGCGCAGGGCCGGTGGTGAAAGAGGGTCATAGCGCTCTGCCATCCGCGGATTACCGCGGTCGGCGGCGAACATGTACTGCAGCAGGTCGTTGGTCCCGACGCTGACGAAGTCCGTCATCGGCAGCAAGGCGTCGAGGTGCCACACCAAAGACGGCGCCTCGATCATCGCACCAACATGAAGCCGCGAGGGCTCAGAGCGGCCGCGACGCAAGGCCCAGGCGATTTCCACGTCGACCAAAGCCCGAGCCGCGCGGAACTCGTCTACATTGGCGACGAGCGGGAACATGATACGCAACTCCCGTCCACGAGCCGCGGCGATCAGGGCGCGCAGCTGCAGACGCAGCAAGGCAGGACGATCCAGGCCCATGCGGATCGCGCGCCAACCCAGTGCCGGATTGTCCTCGCGCTCAGCCTCCATGTAGGGCAGCACCTTGTCGCCGCCGAGGTCGAGGGTCCGAAACGTCACGGGAAGGCCGTCTGCGGCGTCCATCACCCGGCCGTAGAGGGCCGTCTGAGCGTTGAAGCGCGGCATTTCTTCGGCGACCATGAACTGGAATTCAGTGCGGAAGAGGCCAATGCCCTCTGCCCCTGTCTCCGCCAGGATGTCCAGGTCGACGTCGAGGCCTGCGTTCATCAAGAGGGTTATCTTCGCCCCATCGCGGGTGAAGGCGGGGGTGTCGCGCAGCTTAGCGAATTCGGCGCGGCGTTGGAGGCGCACATCAATACGCGCTTGGATCGCTCTGACCACGTCGCTGCGGGGACGCAGATAGGCTTCGCCGGATTCGGCGTCGACGATCACCGGATCGCCTTCTGAGACGCGATCGCGCAGGCCGGCCAAGCGCCCGACGCAGGGAATATCCAGCGCTCTGGCGACGATCGTGGCGTGGCTGGCCGCTGAACCTTCTTCCAACAATAGACCGCGTAACTTGGTGCGGTCGTATTCCAGCAAGTCGGCTGGCCCGAGATTCCGGGCGATCAGGATCGCGTTGTCCGGCAGCTCGCGCGCAACATGCCCAGCGCCTGAAAGGTGACGCAGCAGCCGGTCGTTCAAGTCTTCCAGGTCATGCAAACGTTCGCGAAGATAGGGGTCGCGAGCCTGGCCTAGACGGGCGCGGTGCTCGGAGCGCACACGCTCCACCGCCGCCTCTGCGGTCAGACCGTTGCTCACCGCATCCTGCAGGCTCCGCAGCCAGCTTTGCGAGTGGGCGAACATCCGGTAGGTGTCCAGCACCTCGAATGAGGCGTCGACGAGGCCTGCGTTGCCCTCCAACATTTGGTCGATCTGGGCCTGCAGGCTGCCGATGGCGGCAGCCAATCGGGCCTCCTCAGCTGTGACATCGTCAGAAAGTAACTGCGAAGGTGCGACCGGCGGCTCGTGCAACACCGCCACGCCAAAGGCCAGACCATCGCCGAATTTCGTACCCTTGAGGCGCTCGGGCCGATGGGGTGCGATCTCGACGCCCTTCAGCGCCGCTTCACCCATCAGCTCGCCGGCGGCGACCATCTCGGCCAGCACCATCGCGACGATTTGTAGGTCCTCGACCTCGTCGTCGGTGTAGACGCGCGCTGTGCGGTTCTGGACAACCAGCACGCCGATGGCGCGGCCGCCACGCAGCAAGGGGACGCCCAGAAAGGCGTGATAGGGATCTTCGCCGGTCTCTGGACGGTAAGAGAAGGCGGGGTGTTCGGGCGCGTCGGCCAGGTTCAGCGGTCGACCCAGCTTCATGATCTCGCCCACCAGACCTTCGCCCGGTTTCATGCGGGTGACGTGGACAGCGGCGAGATCGAGACCTTCAGTGGCGAACAACTCCATGTCGCCGCTGGCGCGACGCATGTAGAGCGAGCAGACCTCTGCGACCATGGAGCGCGCAATGATCCGCATAACCATGTCCAGGCGCACCTGCGCCGGTCCACCCCCGGCCAGGGCTTCGCGGATCTGCCGAAGCAGACTTCGCTGACCGCGTATGGCTACGCCGGGTTGGGGCATCGTGCTTGCGTGTTCTCCCTCAGTCTTTTCGGCCTCCTAACAGGTTTGTGTCACTGAACGGAGACGGAAAGGGCTGATCCTGGTATTTCATGGTGTTGCTCAGCGATCGGGCGCCCGAGCTTGAGCTTTTTCGAAGACGGCCGCATCGTCACGCAAAATCAAAAAACAAACATCGTCCGGGGGGACGTCATGCTGCGCAAATGGGGTTTTTTCATCTTGGGCCTGGCCTTGATCCTGGGGGGATCATACCTGGCGAATGCAATCCAGACCTCTGGTGGGGTGGTGCTCAAGGAGGTGCGATTCGCCGGCGACCAAGGGCTTACCCAGTCTGGTCTGCTCTACGTCCCTGTGTCGGCGACGCCTGCCCATCCGGCGCCTGCCGTTCTGGCGAGCCATGGCTACATAAACACACGTGAGATGCAGAGCCCGTTCGCCATTGAGCTGGCCCGACGCGGCTTCGTGGTGCTGGCGATGGATATGGTCGGTCATGGCTATTCCGATGGCGCCGTCGGCCAGTCCAAGGATCTCGGCGGGCCTGCAGCCCTGCGCTACCTGCAGAGCCTCTCCTTCGTCGACAAGACGAACATCGGGCTTGAGGGACATTCGATGGGCGGCGTGCCGGTGGCTTCGGCCGCAGCGTCCCAGCCCGAAGGTTACAAATCCATGGTGTTGGAAGGCTCGACGCCAGGGTTCCTGGGTGCCAAGGCACCGGCCAAGATAAACGACTTGGCCGTGGTCTTCGGACAGTACGATGAGTTCGCGCCACTGATGTGGGGTGAACCGAAGGGCTCGATGGTGGGCCAGTCCAAAAAGCTCGCCCAGGTTTTCGGCGTCGAGGGGCCCGTGCTCGTCGGAAAGATTTACGGGACAATCGCAGACGGCAGCGGCCGGGTGCTCGAGAACCCGCCGGTGACGCACCCTTGGGAACACTTTAGCCGGGCTGGCGTCGGTGGGGCGGTCGACTGGTTCCAGAAGACCCTCCATGGCGAGGCCAATGTGCTGGCGCCGGAAGATCAGATCTGGCTGTGGAAGGATGTCGGGACGGGTATCGCTTTCGTTGGCTTCATTTGTCTGCTGCTCGGGACGTTTGAAGTCCTGTTGCTGCTGCCAGTCTTCGCAAGCCTGAACGTTCCTGCCCAGCCGCTCGCCGTGCGTAGGCGCGTCAAGTGGTGGCTGGCAGCGCTCCTGACCGCGGCCGTCCCGGCGCTCACCTACTTTCCGGTGATGAAGCTCGGGGTGCTGTTTTTCCCCATGCAACTCTTCCCGCAGTCGGTCCAAAATCAACTGATCGTCTGGGCGCTGATCAATGCGCTGATCACCGTGGTGCTCAGCCTTGCGGTACGCGGCACCAAGCCCACCTTCACCACCAACTGGCCGAAGTCGTTTGGAATCGCTATCGCGACGATCTTCGTGGGTTATCTGTCGCTGGTCATCGTTGATGCGATGTTCAAGACCGACTACCGCTTCTGGGTCCTGGGGCTCAAGCTTCTGGACGCCCGCCATGCGGTGATGGCGATCCCCTATTTGATCCTTTGGGCAATCTACTTCTTGGTGGCGCTCCGCGCGGTGGCCGCGAACCTTGCGGTGAAGGGCGAGGGCTTCATCCTGCAAATGGGCGCCTGGAAGCTCGTCATGTGCCTGGGCTTCGTTGTCCTGCTGGCCGTCCAGTACTCGACTTTGTTCAGGACCGGCCTGTTGTTTACGCCCACCGAGCCCTTGAATACGATCGTGGCGATCCAGTTCGTGCCGTTGTTGGCGACGGTCGGGGCCATCGCGGCGCTGACTTATCGTCGGACCAATTCGTATGTTCCCGGCGCCCTGATCTGCGCCCTGCTGCTAAGCTGGTACGTGACGGCAGGGACAGCAACCCACTGGTATCCGGGGTTCAAATTGCCGACGCCCGGCGCGGCGCGCGCGCTAGGGACGCGCGATCCCTATTTTCGCTCTCCCAGCCGGCCGGCACGAGGGCGACTGAATCTGGAGCGCGCGTGATCGTGTCCGCTGAGACGAGGCAGAACAGCTGGGGCGACCTCTTGGCCAATGGCCGAGGGCCGCGCTTTGCGCTGATCTGTCTGGGCGTCTGGTTGAACGCGGCCGATAGCCTGGTGACCGCCACCATCATGCCCAGCGTCGGCGCGCAGCTTGGCGGCTATGCCTATTTCAGCTGGGCCACCGCGGGCTTCCTGGTTGGCGCAATCCTGGCGGGTGCGAGTTCGGGCCGGATTTCGGAGAAGTTCGGCTTGCGCGGAGCGACCGCCATAGCCGGGGCGATAATGACGGCAGGCTGCATCTTGAGCGCGCTGGCGCCGGATGTCGGCACGTTCCTGGTCGGTCGGTTGATCCAGGGCTTTGGCTCAGGATGGATTTCTGGCTTCGCCATGGTGGCCATCGCGCTCTTGTTCCCCGAACGGCACCTGGCGCGGGTATTCGCCAGCGTCACCTTCATCTGGGGGATCGCCACCATACTCGGACCGCTGTTTGGCGGAGCCGTGTTGGAGGCTGGAACCTGGCGTGACGTTTTCTGGCTATTTGCCCTGCAGGCCGGTGTGTTCAGTCTCGCCGCACCCTTCCTGCTCAAGGGCTCGGCGAAAGCGAGCGTGGGGTCGGCAATTCCATGGGTCCAGCTCGGTGTGCTGGGCACCGGCGTGGCGGCCATCGCCTTGGCTGATGTCGTGCGTTCAGCGACTTTAGCGATTGGGCTCGTCTTGGTCGGTGTGGCGATTTTGGCCTTGGTGATCTGGATCGACAATCGGGCGCGGGTGCGGCTGCTGCCGCATCGTGCTGGAGACCTGCGCACCGTCTGTGGCTCCGGCTATTTCGCCATGTTCGCGTTAACGTCGGCGACCATGGGGTTCGCCATCTACGCGCCGCCAATTCTGCAAAAGCTGAGAGGGTTCACGCCGCTCGGAGCAGGCTACGCCATTGGCTCGGAGTCGGCAGCCTGGACGCTGGCGGCGATGCTCGTGGCCGGCGCCACCGGCGCCTGGGATGGGCGTTGGATCCGGTTCGGAACGCTGCTGCTCGTGGCAAGCCTAGCGGTGCTGGCCTTGACCCTGGCGAACGGACCTTTTGTTTGGGTTCTGACGGGCGGCGCTCTGATGGGAGCCGCGTTTGGTTTCTCCTGGTCGTTCATGAGTCGCCGCGTGCTGATGGCACTTTCGCAGGAGGACAAGGCGATCGGGTCGTCTGCGATCACAGCGGTGCGCCAAACCGGCGCAGCCGCGGGCTCGGCGATCAGCGGCGTGGCGGCGAACCTTGGTGGCTTTTCGGAGGGACTGACCACGCAAAGCGCCCGCGCGACGTCCTTCTGGGTATTCGTCGCTGTGATCCCGTTGGCTGTTGCCGGGACCTGGGCAGCGTTTCGTCTGACCGGGCCGGCTGAGCGGGCCTAAGGTCCATCCAGTGGCATAATCGACCGCTGAGGCGAGCGCAGCTAGAGCTGATCCAACCCATAGGCAGAGTGCAGGGCGCGAACGGCCAGCTCGGTGTAAGCCGCATCGATCAGGACGCTGATCTTGATCTCCGAGGTGGATATCACCTGAATGTTGACGCCCTTTTCGGCCAGGGCCGCGAACATGGTCTTTGCAACGCCCGTGTGACTGCGCATGCCGACGCCGATCACCGAAACCTTTGAGACCTCTTCGTTGACCTGCACGTCGTCGAAGCCGATCTCCGGCTGAGCGGCGCGGACAATTTCAACGGCCCTGGCCGCGTCGCGTTTGCCGACCGTAAATTCCATGTTCGCCGTGTCGGCCGTACGCGCATGGCTCTGAACGATCATGTCGACGTTGACGTTGGCGTCGGCAAGCGCACCGAAGATCGCCGAGGACACCCCTGGGTGGTCGGGCAAGCCGAAGAGGCTGATCTTCGCTTCGTCGCGGCTGTAGGCCACGCCGCTCACGATCCGCTTTTCCATGATCTCATCCTCGTCGCACACGATCGTGCCTTGGCCAGGAGCCTCACCTGGTTCTACGAAACTCGACAGCACTCGCACCGGCACGTTCTGGGCCATGGCGAGTTCGACGGACCTCGTCTGCAGCACCTTGGCGCCGAGCGACGCCATCTCCAGCATTTCCTCATAGGAAATCTTGGCAAGGCGACGCGCCTTGGACTCGATCCTGGGGTCGGTGGTATAGACGCCGTCCACGTCGGTATAGATGTCGCAACGGATAGCCTTGACCGCGGCGGCGATGGCTACAGCGCTGGTGTCGGACCCGCCTCGGCCAAGGGTCGCGATCCGTCCGTCGCGGGTGACGCCTTGGAAGCCTGCGATCACAGCGACCTCGCCGGCGTCCATGGCGGCGATCAGCTTCTCGGGCGGGATTTCATCGATTCGTGCGCGTCCATGTGCATCATCGGCGATAATCGGGATCTGCCATCCAAGCCAGGAGCGGGCCGGCAGGCCCATATTGCGAAGCGTCATGGCCAGCAGGCCAGCGGTTACCTGCTCGCCCGAGGCGACCACGACGTCATATTCGTCGTCCGATGGCGGCAGACCGTGGGCGGCGGAGCCAGAGCCATCGGTCCATGCGACCAGCTCATTGGTCTTGCCAGACATGGCCGAGACGACCACGGCCACGCGGTTGCCGGCCTGGACTTCAGCGTTCACCAACCGCGCGACGCGGCGAATGCGCTCTAAGTCGGCTACGGACGTGCCGCCGAATTTCATCACCAGCCGGGACATGGGTCTAAGCGATCGGGCCTTGTTGCTGCGCTTTCACAGGGCGGAGCCTAATAGCGGCCTCGGTCGTGCCTCGCAATGTCTTGGCATCTTCGTTTTGACGAGGAGGGGGAGTAAGGGGGGGCATGGTTTCGCAAGCACATACGAGTTCGAGCATCGATACTGCCGAGGTCGAGCGGTTCTCGAGGATCGCCGCCGAATGGTGGGACCCCAAGGGCAAGTTCGCGCCTCTTCACAAGTTCAATCCGACCCGGCTCGCGTTCGTCCGAGATCAGGTGCTTTATCGGTTCGGGCGAGATCCGAAGTCGCGGCGGCCGTTCGAAGGCTTGCACCTGCTGGATATCGGATGCGGCGGAGGCCTTCTATCTGAGCCGATGTCCCGTTTGGGATTTACGGTGGTCGGTGTCGACGCCTCGGAGCGCAACATCGGCACTGCCAGCGCGCATGCGGCCGAGCAGGGTCTCCAGATTGACTACCGAGCGTCCACTGCCGAGGCCCTAAAGGCTGCAGGCGAGCGGTTCGATGTGATTCTCAACATGGAAGTGATCGAACACGTCGCCGATCCGGCGCAGTTCCTGCGCGACTGCGCAGCTCTGCTGAAACCCGGGGGGCTGATGATCGTCGCGACCCTGAACCGTACCCTAAAGGCGTTTGCTCTGGCCAAGGTGGGTGCCGAATACGTTCTACGTTGGCTGCCGGCTGGCACTCACACCTGGTCGAAGTTCCTGAAGCCGGAGGAGCTGCGGGGGTTCCTTCAGGGCGAGGCGCTGACGATGGATGGTCCCTTCGGCGTGGTCTTCGATCTGATGAACAGTCGCTGGAACCTAAGCCACGACGCCGACGTCAATTACATGATGACTGTGATGCGCGAGGCCTGATCAATCCGCTCATCCCAGCCAGGGTCCGGGTAAACGCAAGTGACCTGCGTCCGCCCCAACTCGGCGCTCACCGGGCTGGCCGCTGGACTGCGGGGTAGCGCAGAAGCCACGCGTCTCTGCCCGCTCCAGAGGCTCCAAATTGATCGAAGACAAGGCTACCCCTTGGCGATCGGGCTGTAACCGTTCACCTTTCCAGCCGTGAACACGACGGCGAGCCAGACTTCGGGCGCAGAGGGGACCCTAGAGCAGGCGCTGGCCTTTGCCTCGCGCGCGGTGGTGCGCGAGCCCGCGGCCGCGGCGGCTCAGGCCCGTGAGGTCCTGAAGGTCGCGCCGGGGCACCCGCAAGCGGAGTTTTTGCTGGCCGCGTCGCTGCGCCGTCTGGGCGATCTCGCCGCGGCCCAGGCGATCCTGGCACCGCTGGCGCAGGCCCAAACGCGCTCGCCGCAGGTCTGGTACGAGTTGGGGCTTACGGCGCTGGGCTTGAACGAGCTTGCCGAAGGAGAGTCGGCGCTGCGCAAGGCCGTCGCCCTGAAGCCCGCCTGGTCGGAAGCCTGGTGCCAGCTTGCCGACGTTTTCCGGCTGGGCGGTAAGGCGGCCGATGCCGATGCCGCCTATGCGCGATCGATCGCAGCCTCAGTGGATAACCCGGCGTTGATGGGGGCGGCCGAGGCGCTGGTGGCCGGGCGACTGGCGCCGGCCGAACAAGGGCTGCGCGAGTATCTGACTCTCAAGCCTGATGACCCAGCGGCGCTACGCATGCTGGCCGAGATCGGGGTCCGGCTTGGCCGCTACCACGACGGCCAGGCGCTCCTGGAGCGGGCGCTGGAATTGGCACCCAGCTTCACCGCAGCGCGACACAACCTTGCCGTGGTGCTCTACCGTCAGAACCGCGCCGCCGAGGCCTTGCCGCATATCGAGCAGCTGCTGGCGGTCGATCCGGCCGATCCGGGCTACCTCAATCTCAAAGCCGCATGCCTGACGCTCACCGGCGACTATGAGGCTGCGATCGCGCTCTACAGGTCGGTGCTTGGCAAGCACCCGGACCAGCCGAAGGCCTGGCTTTCTTACGGCCACGCTCTGAAGACCGCCGGCCGCCAGGCCGACAGCGTCGCGGCCTACCGCCAAAGCCTCAGCCTCGCGCCTGGCCTCGGCGAAGCCTACTGGAGCCTCGCAAACCTGAAGACCTTCGGCCTGGCTGACGATGTGGCGGATATGCAGGCGCAGCTGGCGCGCGCAGACCTATCCGACGACGACCGGCTGCATCTCCACTATGCGCTGGGAAAGGCCTTCGAGGACGCCGCCGACTACGAGGCCTCGTTCCGTAGCTATGCCGAAGGTGCCCGGATCCGCCGCGGGCAGTTGGACTATGACGCCGCCGAGACCACCGCCCAGCTCGATCGCGCGCGCGCTCTTTTCACACCACAGTTCTTCTCTGAGCGCGCCGGTCAGGGCCATCTGGACCCCGCGCCGATCTTCGTTGTCGGCCTGCCGCGCTCCGGCTCTACCCTCGTCGAGCAGATCCTCGCCAGCCACAGCCAGGTCGAGGGCACTATGGAGCTGCCCGACATCATCTTTCTGGCCCGCAGCCTGACCGAGTCCAACGAGGCGGCGGGCAAGGGCGCCTATCCTGACGTGATCGCCCAACTGTCCGGCGAGACCTTGGCCAACCTTGGCCGGTCCTACATGGAGCGGACGGCGATCCAGCGGAAACTCGGCCGGCCGTTTTTCATCGACAAGATGCCCAACAATTTCCTGCACGCAGGTCTGATCAGCCTGATCCTGCCCAAGGCCAGGATCATTGACACGCGCCGCGAGGCCATGGCCACCGGCTTTTCGGCGTTCAAGCAGCACTTCGCTCGAGGTCAGAACTGGTCGTACAACCTCGCCGAGATCGGTGGCTACTACCGTGATTATGTGGCGCTGATGGCACACTTCGACACCGTTATGCCGGACCGAATCTACCGCGTGAACTATGAGTCCATGGTGGATGACACCGAGGCCGAGGTTCGCCGCCTGCTGGCCCATTGCGGCCTGCCGTTTGAGTCGGAGTGCTTGGAATTCCACAGGAATTCCCGACCGGTGCGCACCGCCAGCTCCGAACAGGTTCGACGGCCGATCTTCCGCGAAGGCATTGATCAATGGCGCCATTACGAGGCGTGGTTGGCACCGCTGAAAGCAGAGATCGGCTCGCCAAATCGCACAACTTCAAGTTATCCTTTTTGCTGAAATGTCATGATCTCGGGGGCTGTTCCATGAAGCGCTATCGTGTCGGCCTTGGCTTCGCGTCCATCCTGCTCTCTTCCACCGCGATCGTGGGCTATGCCCGCGCCGCCGAGGTGCCCGCAACGGTCGGGGAATTGGTGGTTACAGCCTCAAAGCGGGAAGCCACGGTGCAATCGCTGCCGATGAGCATCCAGGCGATCGACGAGCGCACGCTGGCCCAGCAGAACGTCAACCAGTTTTCCGACTACGCCAAACTGATGCCCAGCGTGACGTTCCAGACCTCCGGGCCGAATACGGCCACCGTCTATATGCGCGGCGTCGCCTCCGGCCTGGAAGGCAACCACTCCGGCCCGCTGCCCGCCGTGGGCACCTATCTCGACGAACAGCCGATCACCACCATCGGCGGGACGCTCGATATCCACGTCTATGACATTGCCCGGGTCGAGGTGTTGCCGGGCCCGCAGGGTACGCTTTATGGCGCGAGCTCCGAGGCCGGCACCATGCGGATCATCACCAATCAGCCGGTGCACCACTTCGAGGCCGGCTACAGTCTGGAGGGTAACAACGTCCAGAACGGCGAGGGTGGCTATATCGCCGAGGGCTTCGTCAACATTCCGGTCAACGATCGTGTGGCGGTGCGCTTGGTGGGCTGGGACGAGCATGACAGCGGCTACATCAACAACGTCGCAGGCTCGCGCACCTTCCCAACGTCCGGCAAGACTTTCACCAACGTCGGGCATACCAAGAACGCCTTCAACGACGCCGACACCGTCGGCGTCCGCGGCGCGGTCAAGATCGAGCTTACCGACAACTGGACGATCACGCCCACCCTCGTCGCCCAGGACCAGCGCAACAAGGGCGTCTTCGGCTATGAGCCGGACGTCGGCGACCTGAAAGTCCAGCGCTTCCAACCCGATACCGCCCACGACCGCTGGTATCAGGCGGCGCTGGCGGTCCAGGGAAAGATCGGCAACCTCGACCTCACCTACTCCGGCGGGCACTTCGCCCGTAAGGTCGACAGTCTGGCCGACTATGCCGACTACTCGATCCACTACGATAACGCCTTCGGCTCCGGAAATTACTGGGTCGATGCCAGCGGCAAGCCACTGGCGCTGCCTCTGCAGTCGATCATCGGGCGCGACCAATTCGTGAAGGACAGCCACGAACTGCGGGTCGCCTCGCCGGCCACCGAGCGTCTGCGCTTCATCCTTGGCGCCTTCTACGAACGCCAGTCGCACTGGATCATCCAGGACTATGTGATCCCTGGTTTTAGCCTCAGCGTTCCGGGATGGAGCAACACCATCTGGCTTACAGACCAGATGCGTGTCGACCGTGACGATGCGGTGTTCGGCGAGGTCAGCTATGACATCACCCCGCAGCTTTCGATCACCGGCGGCATTCGGTTTTACGAATTCGACAACCGCCTGCACGGCTTCTTTGGCTTCTCGTCAGCCTATGACGCGCTCACCGGCTTCTCCAGCGGCATGGGTGCAAATCGCAAAAACTGCCTGGCGGGCCTGAAATTCAGAGATGCGCCTTGCGTCAACCTCAACAAGGGCGTTTCGGGCAACGGCGAGACCCACAAGGTCAACGTCGAGTACAAGCTCAACGACGATGTGTTGACATATCTCACCTATTCGACCGGCTACCGTCCGGGCGGCGTCAACCGCAATGGCCAGCTGGCACCCTATGCAGCCGACAAGCTGTCCAATTATGAGCTGGGCTGGAAGAGCCGCTGGTTGGATCGCAAGCTCACGCTCAATGGGGCGCTATTCTACCAGAACTGGGACCGGTTCCAGTTCTCCTTCCTCGGTCTGAACAGCCTAACCGTCATCAACAACGGACCCAGTGCCGACATTTATGGCGCAGAGATCAGCTTCGCAGCCCAGATGAGGCCGGACTTCAGCGTCAAGGGTGGCTTCGCCTACACCGACGCCCAATCCAGGGCGTTCTGTGGCGCCGATGCCACCGGCGCTTTCATCAAGACCTGCACCAACGCCAACGCGGTGATTCTGGGCGGCGCGCAGTTGCCCTACACGCCCAAGCTCAAGGGCGCCATCACCGCGCGCTACGACTTCGCGTGGATGGACTGGAAGGCCCACGCCCAGGCGACCGGGACCTATCAGACCAAGGCTGAGGCCGGCCTGCGTCAGGCTGACATTCCGTTGCTGGGCGAGATGCCGTCGTTCGGGACGCTCGACCTGTCGCTGGGCGCCCAGAAAAACAACCTGTCTGTGGAATTCTTCGTCAAGAACATCACCGACGAGCGCGGCCAGCTCAACCGCTATACACCCTGCACCCTGAACGTCTGCGGCGCGACCTTCCCAGGCGTGCCCCGGGCGCTCTACATCGTGCCGATCCAGCCTCGGCTAATGGGTGTCCGGATCGGTCAGACGTTCTAGTAACTTCGGCCTCTTGCTGCGCCGGACCAGATGGAAAGACGCAGAGGTGAACGCTCGAGGCTCTGGGCTATTTCAACGCGCCTCTAAGCGAGGAGATCTGAATCCCGGTGTTTGCTGCGATGCGCGGAAAATTCCCATATAATATTGATATTAATGAGAAAAATTGGCTATAAATCCTGACTTTCCATAGTCAGGCTCGTGGGTCGCGGCGATCTGAGCTGCGAACGACTCGCGGGCGGCCTTGAAGCTGGGGAAAGGGAATTTCATCGGCGCTCCGGCCACGGCTGCGGCGAGCATCTCCAGGTGCGCAGCCCAGCCAGCGGCAGCACGCGCGATATCCTCTTGCGCGGGGATCTCCAGCTCAAGGGTCAGGTGCGTGCTGCCCCCCAAATCGGCGCCGACCATCGGGGCCAGATGCCAGCGGACCGGCCGTTCGGGCTCGCCGGGACGGCTCCAGGAATAGGCCAGCGCGCGCGGCGCCTTGCATTGGGTGACGCGGCTGTCGATCGCAATCCCGCTATCGTGGCAGTCCAGACGTGCTGCGCCGCCCTGTTCCAGTTCGATACGCCCGGGGGCCAGCCATTGCGGCAGGCGGTCGGGCTGGGTGAGAAATGACCATACGTCAGCGGCGCTGCACGCCAGCGTCGCCTCCAGGCGCGCAGTGGACCGGACGCCGTCTGTCGAAAGCGTCGCCGTCAGGAATTCCGCGTCGGACATGGGCCTTTTGCCTTGTGCTGGTCTGGGTCACAGACGAAGTCTCCGAGCGCGCGCCGCACCGCGCCTTGAGGCGCATCAAATCCGGCGGCCACTTCCGCTGCTGGGTCCCGATGGGATAGCCTCGACGGATCGTCGACAATGGAAACGCCTATGCTCAGTTTAATGATGGATCGGCCGCTGACCCTGCCGTCGATCCTGGAGTACGCCGCCTGCTACCATCCCGACCGGCAGGTCGTGGACCGGATGGTGGAAGGGCCGATCCATCGCTACGGCTATGCCAACGCGCTGGCGCGGACCAAACGCATGGCCGGCGCACTGGTCGCCATGGGCGTGAAGCCCGGCGACCGGGTGGCGACGCTGGCCTGGAGCACGCATCGCCACTTTGAGCTCTATTTTGCCGTGACAGGGATCGGCGCGATCCTGCACACCATCAATCCGCGCTTGCACCCAGACCAGGTGGTCTGGGTGGCAAACCACGCTGAAGATGCATTTCTGTTCTTCGACAACACGTTCGCGAGCCTGGTTGCAGAGTTGCAGCCGCGGCTGCCGCTGGTCCAGGCCTTCGTGGCGATGACCGACCGCGAAAACCTGCCGCCGGCGGCACCGGCTCGTACGGTGCTCTACGAGGACCTGATCGCGGCCTATTCGCCGCAGTTCGCCTGGCCTGACATTGACGAGCGGCAGGCCTCGGGCCTCTGCTACACCTCTGGCACCACGGGCAATCCCAAGGGCGTGCTCTATTCACACCGCTCGACGGTGCTTCACGCCATGGCGCTGGCGCTGCCGGACGCCTTTGATTTCTCCGCGGCCAGCGTGGTGATGCCGTGCGCCCAGATGTACCACGCCAATGCCTGGTGTACGCCCTATGCCGCCCCACTGGTCGGCGCGACCCTGGTTTTACCAGGTCGGGCCTTGGACGGCACCAGTATCGCGGAGCTGATCGAATTGGAGGCCGTTACCTTCCTGCTGGGCGTGCCCACGATCTGGGTCGGCGTCGCCGACCACCTGGATCAAACCGGTGGTCGGCTCACGTCGGTGAAGACGATTGCGGTCGGTGGCTCTGCGCCAACGGCGGCTCTCGTAAGCCGCATCGAGGATCGACTGGGGGGGCAGGTTCGCCAGATCTGGGGGATGACAGAAACCAGTCCGCTGGGGGTAATCAACACGCCTCTACCAGAGCATGCCGGCGAGGACGTCGACGTCTCCCAACAGCGAAAACTTAAGCAGGGCCGGGGCCTTTGGGGGGTGGACCTGCGGATCGTGGGCGAGGATGGCGCAGAGCTCGCCCGCGACGGCAAGAGTACGGGCGCGCTGCAGGTGCGAGGGCCCTGGACAGTGGGCGCCTATTTCAAGCATGACGGCGGCGAGGTGTTCACCGCCGACGGCTGGTTTGACACTGGCGATATCGCGACAATCGACGATCAGGGTTATTTGCGTCTCACAGACCGCGCCAAGGATGTCATCAAGTCCGGCGGCGAATGGATTTCGACACTCGATCTTGAGGATGCCGTCTGCTCGCATCCAGCGGTGGCCATGGCCGCAGCCGTGGGTGTTCCGCATCCGAAATGGGATGAGCGACCTCTGCTTCTTGTGACGCTGCGGCCCGGCCAAACCGCCGATCCCGAGGAGCTGAAGGCCCATGTCGGCGCCCGCGTCGCAAAGTGGTGGACGCCAGATGAGGTTCGGATCGTCGAGGCCCTACCGATCGGCCCAACCGGCAAGGTGTTGAAACGCGAACTGCGTGACCAGTTATCGACAGCTGCGCCAGTTTCTGGCGCATAAGATGAACGGCGGCGAACGAAGCCCTTAATCCGGCGTTCGACAATCCTGGGTCATGATCGTGAGCCTGAGGAGTTCGTCACCGTGTCGCGAAAGAGACCCAAGGGTGTTCTGGCAATGGGTTGGGCCTCCTTCGAGTGCGCCATGCGCGGCGGCACCGAACATGCGCCGACCTCATTGGACTATCCTGACACGGTGGTGCGCCGCACAAGCTTCACGGCGGGCGGCGGGCATGGCTGGCGCATCTCGGCTCTGGAAACCCCGCGCGCGGTGCCGGCCCCCTGGAAAATTGTGGTGATTACCGGCGCGCCCTCTTGGGCGGAGTACTGGGCTGAAACCTTGGCCGAACTGCCGCAGGATCGTCAGATGATCGTCGTTGACCGGCCTGGGTATGCAGCCTCCCAACCGAGGGTTCCGGTCGCCGACATCCGGATTCAAGCCGAGGCCTTGGCGCCCCTGTTGGTGGCCGCGCGGGGGCAGAAGGTTATGCTGGTGGGTCAGAGCTATGGCGCTGCGATCGCCTCGCTGATGGCGGATGCCAATCCGGGCAAGGTGGAGAGTCTCGTCCTCTTGTCAGGTTTCTTCGGCGAGGCGGGACCGACCGCACGCTGGCTTATCGATTTGGGTTCGAAGGCGCTGAAACTTATCCCGCGCGACTTGCGCCATGCTGTGATCGAGGCCTCGGGCCAACGGCCACAATTGGCGGATGCCAAGCGCGCCTTGGCGCGGCTCACGATTCCAATCCACATGATCCACGGTGAGCGGGACGATTTCGCACCGATAGAGGCCGCCGAACGGCTCGCTTCGGAAACGGTGACGCGCCATCCCATTCATTTCATCCGCTCGGCGGGCGCGAACCACTTCCTGAACGACGGTCCCGTGGAGCAGCTTTTGGCTGCGCTTGAGGCCTGCATTCCGGCCCGCAAGCGCTGGACATTCCGCTGGCCGCGGCTGGCCGGTTTCGATCTGAAGAAGGCGTTGGGCCTCAACGCGCCAGGACATCGCGCGCAGGCTTAGGGGGTAAAGACGCCGTAAAGCGAGGCGCAGCTCAACACCACCATCCAAGGCGGTAATTTGACGACGGTTAGGAAGACATAGGCCGCGGCCGCCAAAGCCCAGTCGCTCGGCCGCTCAATGCTCGTCGTCAACACGGGGTTCCAGAGCGCGGCGCCAAGTATGCCCACCACGACGGCATTCACCCCCGCGAGCGCGCCGCGCGCGGCAGGTCGCGTCTTAAGGTGGTCCCAAAAGGGCAGGACCCCTACGACCAGCAGCAGGCTGGGCAGAAAGATTGCACCAAGCGCGACAAGGCCGCCACGCCAGCCGCCTGGGGCGACGCTCTGAGCGGCGCCGACAAATCCCGCGAAACTGAACAGCGGGCCAGGCAGGGCCTGGACGGCGCCATAGCCGGCCAGGAAGCTGGTCTGATCCAGCCAGCCGCGCCGCACGATCTCTTGCTGCAGAATCGGCAGGACAACATGGCCACCACCGAAAACCAGGGCCCCGGCGCGATAGAAGACGCTCGCCAAGCCCAGGCTCGGTGAATCCAACCACGTGGCCAGGAAGGGTAGAAGGCCAAGCAGGAGGATGAAAATCGCCAAAGCGCTCACTGAGGCGGCGGGGGTGACAATCTGGGTTCCTGGATCGTCAGATGTGTCGCTGGTGGTTTCGCGAAGCCAGGCAAAACCGAATACTGCGCCGGCGACAAGCGCGAAGATCTGAGCGATCGGACCGTGTTCGATGAGCAGGCCTAGACCGGCACCAACGGCAATACCGGCGCGGATCGGCCCGATGGCCAACGTTCGGGCCATCGCAACGAGCGCCTGTGCGACGATCGCGGCGGCGGCGATCTTCAGCCCGTGCAGCACCCCGTCACCCCAGCCCGGTTCAAGTTGCGGCGCTAGGTAGGCCAGGACGATCATGGTGACGCCGGCCGGGAGCGTGAAGCCGACCCAGGCGGCGAGCAGGCCTAGGTAGCCTGCGCGGCGCAGCCCGATCGCCATGCCAAGCTGGCTAGAGGCTGGCCCTGGCAGAAACTGAGCGAGCGCCAACAGATCTCCGAAGGCGGCTGGCGACAACCAGCCCCGTCGTTCGACAAATTCGCGCCTAAAATAGCCGATGTGCGCGATCGGGCCTCCGAACGCCGTCAGGCCCTGACCCAGGAAAGCCCGGAACACCTCCCAGGCGCGGCGCGGCGTCGACGTATCGTCCATTGCACCTGTCTTGCGATTAGTCGGGCGGGCTGTCGACCCTTTTGGGCGTTTGCGAGGCAAAAGCTCTTGGCCCGCCCATCTGATCAGCGATATGGCTTTACCTGGAAGGCCCCCGGACCGTTGGGCCAATCAAAAGGGGAACCGCGATGAAGGCCGCCGTGCTACGCGAAGTGGGTCAACCGCTTCAGATCGAACAAGTCCAGATCAACAAGCCCGGTCCGCATGAGGTGCTGATCCGTACGGCTGCAGCTGGCCTTTGCCATTCCGACCTTCATTTCATGCAAGGCTCTTATCCGCATCCTCTTCCGGCCGTGCTTGGCCACGAGAGCGCAGGCGTCGTCGAACAGGTCGGTTCGGAAGTGCGTACCGTAAAGCCCGGTGACCATGTGATTACCTGCCTGTCCGCCTTCTGCGGTCACTGCGAATTCTGCCTGACGGGCCATATGAGCCTCTGCGTCTCGCCCGAGACCAAGCGCGGCAAGGACGATGAGCCCAGGCTCTCGGCGCCTGCGGGACCGATGATGCAATTCTTGAACCTGTCTTCCTTCGCCGAGCAGATGCTGATCCACGAGCATGCCTGCGTGGCGATCCGCCCGGACATGCCGCTCGATCGCGCCGCATTGATCGGCTGCTCTGTGACGACCGGCGTCGGCGCTGCGATACACACCTCGAACGTACGGCCAGGCGAGACTGTGGCCGTCATCGGCTGCGGCGGCGTGGGTCTTTCAGCGATTAATGGCGCAGCGATCGCCGGAGCGAGCCGGATCATCGCCATCGACACCACGGCCTCTAAGGGCAACCTTGCGATGGAATTTGGGGCCACGGATTTCATCGATGCTTCTCAAACCGACGCGGTCAAGGAAGTGATCGAGATGACCAAGGGGGGTGTCCATCACGCCTTCGAGGCCATCGGTCTGGCCAAGACGGCCGAGCAGGCGTTCAATATGCTGCGCCGAGGCGGTACGGCGAACATCATCGGCATGATCCCGGTCGGCCAGATGGTCTCGATTATGGGCGCGGCGTTCCTGGGTGAGAAGAAACTACAGGGCTCGCTGATGGGCTCCAATCGCTTCCCTGTCGACATGCCTCGGTTCGTGGATTTCTATATGTCCGGGAAGCTGAAGCTCGACCAGATGATCTCTCAGCGGATCAAGCTGGAGCAAGTCAACGAGGGCTTCGACGACATGAAGAAGGGCGAATTGGCCCGCTCAGTGATCGTGTTCGACACCTAAACTCGACGCAGCGCTTGCGCCCGCGAAGCAGGCGCTTCCAACGGGATGTGTGAAATAGGGCCGACCGGTGCCGATCGTGGCCGTGGTCGGCCCGTATGCGCCCACCTGCGCAGATCCCGCAATGACAGAGGCTTAGTTTTGAAGGACCTGGCGGACCCCTGCTAAGGGGTCGTTCACGAGGTGGCTTTGCATGTCGAACATCTTGGTTGTGCGGCGGGTCTCATCGTAGGCCGGCCAGCCAGGCGATCCCGACTTGGCGAAGGCCAGCCACGCGTCTGACATTTGGTCTGCGACGACCTGCGGCTGGTCACCGCGACCAACGAAGCTGCGCGCCTTCTCGACATTGTTGAACACCAGCGGAATTTCCAGGGCGTGGGGGCAACGAAGTCTGCCTTTCGCCACCGGCGTCTCCCAGGTCAGCATGTACATCCAGACGGGCGCAGACCGCTGAGCGGCCTTTGCCTCTGCAAGTTTGAGTGAACCGCCCCACATGCCTGTGGTCGTGCCGACCGCAGCGGCGAGATGGGTTGGATTGTAGTCAGGATAAGCTGCGCGCAAGGCGGCCACTAAGGGCTCGGCCTTGTCGCCGGCAAGGGCCTTGGCGTGCTTTGCGAGGTCGTCTTCCTCGAAGGCGCCGAACTTCGGATGACCGAGCATGAAGAGCGTCGACTCATCCTTGTTGGTGCCGATCAGGATTGGGATATCGGCATTAAGCGGAGAGGCGTCGGGTTCAAATGGATCGCGAGGCAAGGCGATCCCGTCGACGACCGGCGCGTAGAGCCGCATGACTTCGCCTGGGAGCTTCACACTGGCATGGGAAATCGCCTCGGCGGAAAGCGCGGCGAGCTTGGCCGGGGTATCAACCTTTAGATCTGCCATCAGTTGGCGGGCGATCTTGTCAGCGTCGGCGACCCGTTTTCCGGTCAGGCCAGGGCCAGATTGGATGATCGCTTTATGAAAGAGACCGCGCGCGGCGGGCATGGCCAGAAGCAGGCTCACCTTCCACCCGCCGCCGCTCTCTCCGAAAATGGTGACATTCTCCGGGTCGCCGCCAAAGGCGGCGATGTTGTCGCCCACCCAGTCCAGCGCCTGGACGATATCCAACATTCCAGAGATCCCCGACTGGGCGTAGTCGGGACCGAAGACCTCGCCCAGATGCAGATAACCGAATACGTTCAGACGGTGATTGAGGGTGACGATCACGACGTCGCCCTTGCGAGCCAGCGCGCCACCGTCGTACATCGCCGCACCGCCAGAGCCGCTCGCAAAGCCGCCGCCGTGCAGCCAGACCATTACGGGGCGCTTGTTTTGGTCTAGGCCGGGCGTCCATACGTTCAGGAATAGGCAGTCCTCCGACGAAGCCGGTTCGTCGGGTGCCGGTGGATCAGCCGGCGAACTGCGGCGCTCGCCTGGAGCTAGGCCAGACTGAATAGCCGGGGCACCATAGGCGACCGCGTCCGCCGGATCTGTCCAGGCCGTTGGTCGGGCGGGTGGCCGAAAGCGGCTGATGTTCAGCGGCGGCGCGCCGTATCTGAGGCCTTTGAAGACATCGAGGTCGACTTCGCGATAACCCCGGACAGGACCGTTGGTTGTCGCAACGACATTCGTGTGCGTAAGGGGCGCAGGTGCCAGATCGTCGGCCATGATAACTTCCTCTGCCGGTCTCTTGCGGACCGTGTAGGGCATCAAACGTCCGCCAGGCGCAGGACGCAAGGTCCACGATCCCAATGGTGGCTCGCCAAAGCTGCGAGGGCATTCGGCACCGAGCAGATTAGGCGCGATAGCCCTCGCGCTGAACAGGCGTCTCATATCCAGAAGGCCTGAGGCAAAATCCTGCAGCTTTGCGTTCGCGCCCGAAGCCTGCGGAGCCGACCCGGCGCTAAGCTTTTCACCAGGACAGGGGACAGCCCGAATCTTGCGCCTAGGCAGCTCTCTTTTCTGGGGTGCGCGCCTTCAGGTAGGCCAACAGCGTCTCGGGGTCCGTCACCGTGTAAGGGTCATCGTCTGATCCTTCGTCGTTGATCCCGGGCTCTTCGAACCACTTCTCGATCACGCCATCGTTCACCACCATGGCGTAGCGCCAGCTCCGATAGCCGAAGCCCAAGTGGTCCTTGTTGATCAGCATGCCCATGCGCCGCGTGAAGCGCCCGGAGCCGTCCGGAAGGAACTTGACGCGCGAGACGCCCATGTGGCGGCTCCACTGATAGACAACGAACGCGTCGTTGACCGTCACGCAAACAATCTCGTCGACGCCCAGAGCCTTAAACTGGTCGTATAGCCGTTCGAACGCCGGACACTGCTCGTTCGAGCAGGTGGGCGTGAAGGCACCCGGCAAGGAAAACACCACCACACGTTTGCCGGCGAACACGTCGGCCGTGGTCGTATCCTGCCAACGAAACGGGTTCTCCCCGCCGACAGACTCGTCGCGTACGCGCGTCTTGAAGATGATGTCGGGAACCGTGCGGCCTTGCATGTTGAACCTGTTGCTGAAGTGGGCGCCCACTGCGCTCGTCGGTCTTCTGTTTAGGCACCCGCCGAGACGAAATCCAATCGATCGATTTGTGATTTATTATAGATTGGTTCTATCTCGAAAAAAGCCAAGGCAAGGCCGGGTACGGCCTGGGCGTCGGACGTGGAATTTGATCCCCCATCCATGATTTACCTAAGCGCGCTAGGTTCGCTTTTGATCCACAGGCCAAGCCCGCCAATACCGACCCGCAGTTCCTCAACGTCGCAGTTGCTCAGCGTGAAGCGGAAATACAGCCAAGCCGCGTAACGGATGACGTCCGGCGCAAACCGATGCTGTTTGAACGAGATTGGATTGGCGCCTGCCTCCCAACCGCCCACGGTTTGGGCCATAGTCGAGACAAGTTGGCGTTAGACTGATGTCAGCACCTGATGAAATCCTGCCAACACCGGCACCAGACGCTCAGGATCGCGGGCTGGCAAGATGCCCTCCGGCTTCGCAATCTCGGTAAACGCCGCCGCGACCGCATTGAAGCGGCCACAAATGCAGGAACCGTCCACCCTGCACACGACCGTGATCGGTCTCGATCTCGCCAAGTCGGTTTTTCAGGTCCACGGCATCGCTGCTGTTGGCCAAGTTAAGGTCGGGAAAGAACGGCGGCGCGCCGAGTTGCTGAAGGTCTTCGGGTCTCTTCCGCCCTGCCTCTTCGGCATGGAAGCCTGCGCGACGGCCCACCTTGAGCTTCGTGCTGTGCAGCGCCGAACGCCAGGGCGTGCCGACGCTGCACAGCACCCGTGAGCTGCTGGTGCGCCAGTCGACCATGCTGACCAACGCGTTCGGTGGGCATTGCGCCGAGTTCGGGATCATCGTCGCGCCAGGGGCTCGGCGAGCGCCAGAGCGCCTGGCGCGTCCTCATCAACGATCCAGATCGAATCCAGTCCATCGGCCAACGCCAATGGGCGTATGTCAGTCTTTAGATGGGTTGGTATCATGTCGGCTCTCGTTGTGGTTTTACCCCACGCCTCCTGTTAAGTCGGACGCAGGGGAGCTGAATTATGATCATTCATCCGACGGGCCGGTTCGATAATGGGCCGGCCGAAAATCGCGAGATCAACGTGCGACCTCTGGCGGCTGCGATGGGCGCCGAGATTGTGGGAGTCCAGATCGCAAGCCTGAGCGAGGCCCAGTTCGCTGAGGTCCGAGCCGCGCTTTTTCGGCACAAGATGATCTACTTCCGCGCCCAGGACATCAGCCACGCCGAACAGGAGCGGTTCAGCCTGCGCTTTGGGCCTTTCGCGCCTGACGCCTATACCAAAGGTGTCGAAGGCCATCCCGATGTCCAGCCGGTGATCCGCGAGGCCGACGAGCGCCCCGGCGTTATCTTTGGTTCCGGTTGGCATACAGATTCGCCCTTCCTCCCAGAGCCGCCGGCCATCAGCATGCTCTATGGCGTCGAAATTCCACCCTGGGGCGGCGACACGATCTGGGCCAACTCAGCACTGGCTTACTCCACGCTATCGCAGACCATGAAGACCATGCTCGCGCCGCTGAAAGTGCGGATGTCGATGCGTACGGTTCTGGAGACGGCCCAGGCTTACCAGGTGCCTGACGAAACCCCAATCGGCCGGGTCGCGGCCACGCGCGGCCAAGCCCATTTGCCAGCCGAGATTGTCCGCAAGGTTGAGGGCCAGGGCCATCCGCTTGTCCGCACGCATCCCGTCACCCGCGAGATGGCGCTCTACTGCGACCAGACCTACGCCGCTGGAATCGACGGTCTCACGTCAGAGGAAGCCTCGCCCTTACTGCAGTTCCTTGTGCGACATATAACCCAGGCTGCCTTTACGTGCCGGTTGCGCTGGGAAGCCGGGACATTCGCGCTCTGGGATAATCGGCTCTGCGTCCATCAGGCCTTCAACGATACCGACGGCTTCCGCCGCGAACTCTACCGCACCACAGTCGCCGGTGAAGTTCCGCTTCAGGCATCCTGATCGCCAAGTTGGACTGGCGCGCGGTCAGGATTTTCGCTTTGGGGGTGGGCTCAGGGGGCCCCGTCAGCACTTAGCGATGCAGGAGCGGTGATCCAGCACCAGAGTCGGCAAGCCTCAGAGCCTGGCGCGTGCGTTTGGAAAGCAAGCCGTCAATGTGAGCCTTTTGATCTTTGAAGTGGGACAGCTCCACGCCGACTAGCTCGGAGCCTTGCGGGACCTTTGCGCCGATCGGGTTCACGCGAGCGCCATTCCTCCAGATCTCGTAGTGCAAGTGCGGGCCCGTCGCCAGACCCGTGGAGCCGACATAGGCCACCACCTGGCCCTGGTGGACGTGGACGCCGGAGCGGATGCCCGCCGCGTAGCGCGAGATGTGGCCGTAGCCCGTGTCCCAACCGGCTGAGTGGCGAATGCGAAGCCAATTACCATACCCACCCCAAGGCCCAACCTGGGCCACGACGCCGTCGCCTGCCGCCAGGATGGGCGTGCCCGAGCCGGCGGCGAAATCCACCCCTTGGTGGGCGCGCGTGTAGCCGAGCACCGGGTGCTTGCGCAGTCCAAAGAGGGAGGTGATGTGTGCGCCGTCGACCGGAGTCTTCAGCAGGAAGCCTTTGATATTTTTTCCGAATTCATCGAAATACTCGACGTCTCCGCCTCGTGCGAAGCGGTAGAACTTAACCCCATGGAGCTCGGCATACTGCAGGTCGCCAGCCTCGACGGTGCGGCCGGATTCAGTGATTTTTCGGTCGAAGACCAGCTTAAAATCGTCGCCAGGCTGAAGGTCCCGCTGGAAGTCGATCTTGTGTGCGAAGAGCTTGGCCACCTCGACGGTGATGTTTGGTGTCGCACCCATGCGCTCGGCGCTCTCGTAGAGCGAGCCTTGGATGGCACCATCGGCGACGGTGGTCTCTTCGCGGAGCTTTTCATCCAGCTCACGCAGACGCAGCGCGCCATCGAAGCTGCGTGAGAGGGTGATTGCGCTGGCTGGGCCCGTTCGCAGCGACAACCCAATCAGGCGCGCCTCGCCGCGTTCGGTGCGGGGTTGGGCGATGGCTGTTTGGATCAGCAGGCCTGCCTTTAGGTGGACCGTGTCCATGGCCTTCGACAGTAGGGCCACAGCCAACTGGGCTTCGGAGGGGCCGACGCCGGCGCGGCGAACGGCGGCTTCTAATGTCTCACCCCGCTGCAGCTTTACAGGGATGCTTGTGGGTTGGGCGAACCCACCTTGGGCTTCGGCGTGCGTGAAGGCGACGCTTTGTTGGGCGGCCACGACGATAGGGTCGAGACGTGGCGGTTCGTGGGGGACATGGCTCGGGAAGAGGCTGGCGCCAAGCACCAAGACCACCACGCCTACGCCGATAGCGAAGAGGCTCTGTGCACAGCGGATCGAGATCTGCGGCAACTTGAATTGTATCATCACGCCCTCAGACCTGTGCGAGGTCCGGTTAAGGCCAAGACGCCGCAAAGCCAAGTTTTCGGGCGTTACAAAACCTAAGACTGACCGCCACGAAAACACATCGCAGTTTGGGCCGGAGACGAGCCGGGCTAGATCAGTGCGAGCACCGCCTGCGCAGGCCGGCACAGCGCAGCTGACTTTGGCGTTACCACAATCGGACGCTCCACCAGGATGGGCTCGCGGACCATTGCGGCGATCAGGGTCTGGTCCGAAGCGCTCGGATCGGTAAGGCCTAGAGCTTCGGCATGGGTTCCGCGCAGACGCAGAATGGCGCGGGCTGGCACGCCCAGGCGCTTGAGCAGATCCTTAAGCTGTGGTTCGCTCCAACCGACTTTCAGATACTCGACGACCTTCGGTTCCAAGCCCCGTTCGCGTAATAGGGCCAAGGTATTGCGGGAGGTCCCGCAGTTGGGATTATGGTAGATCGTTATGTCGCTCATGGCGGCCAGTTAGCCCGACCCGATCACCAGGAAAAGTGGCGCGTGCCGATCAGATGGGTCCCGTCTGATGTTTCGAACGACATCAGGTTCGTCGGGCGCTTGGGAAGCGGCAATGCATCCTTCGGCCATTGCTCAAGGAGGGCGTCGTAGTCGATCCTTAACTGGCCCGGACCGCCAGGTTTTATCGTCAGGTCGAACCCCTGCGATGCTGCCGACCAGTTGATGAACATATCGGCGCCTGGCTTCATCGGCATCTGCACATCCATTCCGCTCGCAGCGACGAGGGTTGCTGCGGTATTGGCGTTGAGGCGCAGCTGAATGACTCGCGCGCCCGCGGGCGGCGCAACGTGCAGCCTCAATCGGCCGTTCGTGTCCTTTGTAAAGGTCAACTGCGGCGCCGGGACGTCGAAGTAGGCTGCCGGTGCGGCGTCTACGGTCCGGCCTCGTAGCCCAATCTTGAGCTTGCCCACCTTAGCGCCGCCTGCCGTCAGGACCTGATTGGCCCAGGCCGTGGGCTCGGGGCTGTCGCTGTAGCGCCAGGCTTGTCTGCGGTCCTGGTCGATCTGATAGCCAACATTCGTCGACTGCGGATGGCGTGCATCGTAGGGATGGTTGAGCCTCACAGCCACCATGACCGCCAGCCCTGCGATCATCAAAGCCGGACCAAGAAGCCGCGCGGGCGGGGCGCCTTCTTCCGTCTGAGCGAGAGGCCACGCCGTCAACACCACCATCAGGATCGGTAGACCGAGGAGCTCAGGAAGGTCGAGACTGAGGAATGACGCATGGGCAAGCGATCCCGCGAAGGCGGTCCCGATCGCGCCAACGACGGCCAATAAGATCAAGCTTATGGCTCCGCGATGAGCTGCAAGTGCGCTCAATGCGGCGGCCAGGCAGGCCAAACCGAGCGGCCAGGCCAGAACAAACGCGGCCGGTGGCGCGAAGTGCTGAGCGACGCTGGCTAGGGCAAGTCCAAGCAGCAAGACGCCAGCCCAGGCGGCGGGGCGCGCCACCTGTCGGCCATAAGCAATGACGCCGACCAATGCGGCAGTCAGGCCCAGGCCCAATCCCATCTGGTCAAGCCCGCCGAAAAGGCACGAACCGATTCCGGCGGCGAGCGGAAGCAAGGCCACCCGGCGCCGTCCGCGGGCCAGTTCTGCGGCGGCCATCAAGACCGCACCTAGACCCAGCAGCAACAAGGCGGTCTCCCACAACGGCGCCTGGGCCAGCAGGAATCGCTGCTCGATATGGCCGAACGCCACGCCTGTAGCCCGCCGCGCGAAATGGAGGATGGCCACTGCGCCGATCACGGCGAACAAGGCACCGCCTGCGCCACGCGCCACATCAAGCCAAGGAAAGGCTTTGACCTGTCGTGCGCGCATGACGCCCCAGGCAAGCAGAGCCGCCGCGGCCGCCAAGATGACCCAACCCATCTTTGGGGGATATGACAGCGTCAGTCCGCCGGGGGTTTGGCCATAGACGAGATCCGGTGTCCGGGCTGGCAGGTCCGGCGAAAAGGCCGTGGCTTGGGCCATGGCCAGCACCTGGTCACCCATGTCCTGCAGGGTTCCGCGGTCTTGGGTCCCCGGCGTCGAAGAGGGCGAGTGGTATTCGAATTGATGGTCGATGAACGCATAGTTCAAACCTGGAACACCGGCGCGCTTGGAGACCGTGAAATCGGTGTCGTTGGGCATGTGCTGGTAAATGAAGCCGGTCAAAGATGACGCTACGGGCCGAGGCGCCAAGCGGTTCATCAGCCGGATCGCCTCGCCGTTTTGATCTCCGGTCTGGAACATTTGGGCTCGGCCGGCCGCACCGCGCGCCTCCATGTTGAAGAGGAAACCGATGCGCTTGGCCATTGGCTCATTACGGAAGAAGGCGTCGGCGCCCAGCAGGCCGGCTTCCTCGCCATCGGTCAGCAAGACAATCACGTCGCGTCTGGGGACGCCGCGCGCTTTGATGGCACGGACCACTTCCAGCGCCGAGGCGACACCCGCTGCGTCGTCCGAGGCACCAGGAGAGCCTGGCACACTGTCATAGTGAGCCATCAAGGCGACGGCTGGGGCGTTCAGCTCGCGACCCGGGAGCACGCCCACGATGTCTTCGACGCAGCCGCCCAGAAGGACGTTGTCCGCGGCTTTCGGCTGATTGATGCCGATGCCGCGATGAACCTGTGGGTGGAGGCCCAGCGCCGTCATTCTGGCCATCAGATAGTCACGCGCGGCGCGGTCGGCCGCTGAGCCGACCGGATGCGGCGTTGCGGCCAAGCCGATGACGTCGACCAATGCGCGGTCTGCCGAGAATTGGGTGGCCGGCGCACTAACCGGCGCCGGCTTTGGCGTTTGTTCACCGGCCCAAGCGATCAGAGCCGCGGCGATCAGCGCCGAAGCCAGCGCAATCAGTCGTCCCAAGTCGGTATCTCCGGCGCGATTTTGCGCCAGGAGCCTAGCGGTAAGCCGGAGAAAACGAAAACCCTGGTCTCAGCAAAGTGTTGGACCTGTTTGTAACCCATTAACCATGATCAGCGCAGGTAACAGACCTATCTGGCTTGATTGGAGGCTCCCGTGCCGGCTTTGCGGCTCCAACCAGGACGTGCACCCAGCCTGACCGCCGTACCCGACGCTCACGATGGCCTTGTCTCGCACCAAACGCGTTTGATTGCGCCCCAGCCGTCGGCGGCCGTGGGGCTAACCCGCCAAGGTTTGGCGCTCTTCTCTGTCGGAGACTTGGGCCGGGCCGAGCAGGCCTTCCGAACGGTTGTCGAGGTCGCACCCGATCAGGCCATCGCCTGGAATAATCTTGCTCTGGTTTTGGTGGCGCTTGGCCAGGCACAGCAAGCGACAGCGGCGTTGCGGCGCTCCCTTGGGATTGACGCCAAACAGCTCGTCACCTGGAACAGCCTGGCCAACGTGCTGGCTGGGCTGGGCGATATCGGACCGGCTGAACAGGCTTGCGCAGCCGCTCTTGCCTTGGATCCAAACTGTGCCGGAGCCTGGCAGACCCGTGCCTTTGTCCGGGTCCAGGCCGAGGACTTTGCCGGCGCGGCAGAGGCCTTTTCACGTTCCATCGATCTCGCCGGCGAAGACGCCGTGCTCTATCTGAATCTGGGTGCGACGCTCCTGAAATGTGGCCGCTTCGCCCAGGCCCAGATTGCCTTCGCCACGTCTTTGACGCTTGATCCGGTGTCTCCCTCGGCCATCGAATTCAACGCCATCTGCGACCTGATCGTCGCCGCCATCGAAGGGCGCGTCACAGAACCCAAGCCCGCCCAAAGCACCCAGGCTTTCAAGACGGCCCTATTGCTCCTGAACGGGGCAGACCAGTCGGCCGCGGCCGCCCGCGTCGCCGAGGCGTGGGCTGGCGCGTATCCCGACGACCTTGAAGCTGCGCATCTGTGCGATGCGGCCCTATTTCGAGCGGTGTCGCGTCAGCCTGCCGAACTCGTGGCTCAGCATTTCGATGGTATCGCCGAGGATTTTGAAGAGCGGCTCGTACGTCGCCTTGGCTATCGGGGCCCTGAGCGTCTTCTGAGCCTGATCGCCCAACACCTCGCGCCAAAGGGTTTGCTCGACATACTCGATCTTGGTTGCGGTACAGGTCTTTGCGCTCCGATGCTGCGACCCTTCGCCCGACGATTGGTCGGCATTGATCTTTCGACGCGCATGCTGACCAAGGCCAAGGCGCTCGACCTTTACGAGCGCCTTGAGGTTGCAGATCTCATTGCCGCGCTCAACCATCCGTCCGAGCAATGGGATATGCTCATCGCGGCCGATACCCTTCCCTATCTCGGGGACTTGGAGCCGGTGTTTTCTGGCGCCGCACGCGTGCTGAGGTCGCAAGGCTGGTTCGCCTTTTCGACGGAGGCTGTTGATGGCGACGATTTCCTGCTCCAGCCCAATGGTCGCTACAGTCATGGCGATGTCTACATCGAGCGCCTGGCCGCCCACAGGTTCCAGATCGTCCAGAAAATCAGCGGCACACTTCGGCGTGAAGCTGGCCGTGCGGTCATGGGCGATTTTTTCTTGCTGCGCAGACTGGCCTGAACCGATCGGGGTGACGGCACAAAAGATAAGGGCGCCCCGCTTGCGGCGGGACGCCCTTTTTCTTGATCGGTAAAGCCGCCTCGGGCGTTAGGCCGCGACGGTGAGCGCCATTTCTTGCGGGTCGCGCAGCACGTAGCCGCGGCCCCAGACGGTTTCGATGTGGTGCTTGCCGTCGGCGGAGGCGGCGAGCTTTTTGCGCAGCTTGCAGATGAAGACGTCGATGATCTTCAGCTCCGGCTCATCCATGCCGCCGTAAAGGTGATTCAGGAACATTTCCTTGGTCAGGGTCGTGCCCTTCCGAAGCGAAAGGAGTTCCAGCATCTGGTATTCCTTGCCCGTCAGGTGGACCCGCAGGCCGTTTACTTCGACGGTCTTGGCGTCGAG
>CAIOSI010000001.1 GCA_903860975.1 uncultured Alphaproteobacteria bacterium | reverse complement strand
GACGCCTAGCGCCGGACTTCAAGACGATCGCCAACTTCCGTCGTGATAACGGATCGGCGATCAGAGCGGTATGCGGCCAGTTCGTGGAGCTGTGCCGCCGACTGAACCTCTTCACCAAGGCCATTGTGGCGATCGACGGCAGCAAGTTCAAAGCGGTGAACAACCGCGACAAGAACTTCACCGTGACCAAGGTCGCCAAGCGGATGCAGCAGGTCGACGCCAGCATCGAGCGCTACCTGGCAGCGCTGGATCGAGCTGACCGCGACGACAGCGACATCGCGGAGGCCAAGACCAGCCGCATCCAGGACAAGATTGCTGGCTTACGCCGGCAGATGCAGGCGCTCAAGGCGATGGAGCAGCAGGTCCATGCCGCGCCGGACAAGCAGGTCTCGCTGACCGATCCCGACGCACGATCCATGGCCACCAGCGGCCGAGGGACCGGCATGGTCGGATACAACGTGCAAACCGCAGTCGACGCCGAGCACCATCTGATCGTCGCGCACGATGTGACCAACCTGGGCTACGACAGAACCCAACTGGAGCCGATGGCCCTCAAGGCTCAGGCGGCGACTGGGTGCGCGGAGCTCACCGCCCTGGCCGATCGCGGCTACTTCAGCGGAGAGCAGGTGCTGGCCTGCGAGGGGACTGGCGTTCTGCCCTGCATCCCAAAGACGGACACATCTGGCGCCACCAAGCGTGGCTTCTTCACCCGCCAGGACTTCACCTACGACGCCGAGAAGGATCACTACACCTGCCCGGCGGGCCAGCACCTGACTAAGAGCCGACGCCGACCTACCCGCCAAGACGACATGGACGAATATCGCCATCTAACGGCCTGCTTCACCTGTCGGCTCAAGCCACAGTGCACGCCCGACAAGCTCAAGAGGTTCAGGCGCTGGCAGCACGAGGCCGTCCTCGACCAGATGCAGGCCCGGCTCGACCACATGCCAGACGCCATGGGCGTGCGCCGGCAAACCGTCGAGCATCCCTTCGGGACCCTCAAATCGTGGATGGGAAGCACCCACTTCCTGACCCGGACCATCGAAAAGGTCCGAACCGAGATGAGCCTCCACGTCCTGGCCTACAATATGAAGAGAATGATCCAGATCTTCGGGGTCGGACCGCTCATGGCGGCGATCAGAGCCTGACCAACCCTTGGTCATTCGCAGCCAAATCTCAGCTTAACAGCGGAACTCGATCCATCAAACGCCGCCGGGCCAGCCAAGCCGACACCAAAACTCACGTTTTTACACAGCCTCCCCCCAAAGCAGACCTTAGGCGAGTCCGCTTTCGGGCAGCTCTAGACCGGCCTAGGCCCACGCTGCCGGCTTGCCCAGCGGTCGCGCTCCGAACCCGACATCTCCCAATAGAGCAAGGTCCGGCCAGCCCATTCACCGAGCACCTGGCCGCTGGAGTGCCGCTCCGTACCCGGCCACGCAGCGCCGATGCGGAAGGGCACGTCGAGATCGTTGAGCGCAGCTGGCGTGTAGTTGGAGGTCGTCGTTTCAGCCATCGACCTGATCCGCACGATATCGCGCTTTGTGAAGCCGAAACCCAGGAGGAAGGCCCGCCGGTCCCGGTCGTGGGCGTAGCCCGTCCTGAGTGGCCTGTAGGGCGTCGAGGGTCCGGGGGAAGCCATGTAGTGGCCAGGTGCACCGCAGGTCTTGCAGGGCGGCCTACGGTCCCACGCGAGCCAGTCCGCACCCCACTTGGCGATCAGCTGGTCAATGTCGAGTTCAATCCAGCGGTCCGGGCATCCGCAGCTCGCCGTCTGAGTCAGACGCGTTCCGTGGGACTTCATCTCGCCCAGCGTTCGCTGCCAGGCCATCGGGCTTCGAGGTGCGGTGCGGTCGCCCACGCGGGATAGTCCAGGTTCAGGCGCCAACCTGCCGGCACAGAACGCGCCGCGACCTGGCGGGTCAAGTCGGGGGCGTCCGATTCATGTGCGCAACCTCGGCGCCGGCGAGGCGCGACCTGAGGGCGAGGGGGAGGGACGTGATGGGCGCACCGGTCCGGAGCGACAAAGCAAAGGTCCATCGCAATGAACCACGCCAATCCACAGCCCGACATCGAGGCCCCGGGCAAAGTCTACGCCGAGCACGACGATCTCTCCCGCAGCGACTACCTTGAGGCCGTGGCGTCCGACAACGGCGTCACCCTGGAGGCGGTCCTCTCGGTCGCCGACTTGATGGGCGAGGATGAGGAGTTCGACGGTCTGGTGACCTTCATCGAGGATCATATCGGCCAGCTCGTCGCCGCCTTCGGGGAGACCGCTTGATGGACGGCACACTCCATATCGAGGCCTAGGGCATAGCGTAGGACGCGATGGCTCGCGCACACCATCCCGCGGCCCGCAGAGTGCACGAATTGCGTATTTTCCGTATTTCGTGCACTCTGCGGGCGGAGGCTCAAATGAAAGAATACGCCCTTACCGATCTTGCTCGGAAGACGTCGGACGTCCGCCACGCGGCGACCCGCGAACCGATCGTCATCACCGAGCGGAATGCGAAGAGGTTCGTGCTCATGAGCTACGAAGACTACGAGCGGCTTTCTACGCGCGCCCAGGATCCACGGCGGGTTCTGGACATGGCGAACCTATCCGCCGACGACGCCCAGATCCTGCTGGAGGGGCTGAAATCCTATCTGTCGGGCCGCGCAGATGACTGACTGGCTGACCACGGGTACCCCTACCGCTGGCTCCGCGAAGCCGCGGAAGACCGCTCTCCGGATGGGGCCAAGGATCGGCCCTGCTGCTGCGTGCTGCGCGTCCAGACCGTCGATGGCGATAGCCTGGTCTATCTGATCGCGATCAGTTCCAAGGCCCCGGCGGCGGGCCAGAAGGCGCTTGCGATTCCGCCCATCGAGCGTCGCCGGGTCGGTCTGGATCTAGCGGGCGAGGCGTGGGTCTATGTGAGTGAGGTCAACAGCGACCGGCTCAATGGCAGCTGGTACCTCGAGCCGCAGGAGCCGCTAGGCCGCTTCAGCGCCGCCTTCTTCCGCAAGATCGCGTCCGCCGTCGTGAGCGGCATCAGCGCATCGCGCGTGGTTCGCCGCGCCGACTAGGGGCCGGCGCTCGCGGGCGCCGCGGCGCGGGCTCGCACGAAAGGCAAGGGAAGGGACCTGCAGGGCGCCCCGGAAGGCGGGGCGTTCAAGCGAAAGGCCCCCTGCCATGTCCTCCTCTCCCGACCTCTACATCCGCGTGACCGACGCGATCGTGGCGGACCTCGAACGCGGCGTCCGCCCCTGGACGAAGCCTTGGGCCGCCGGCCACCAGGCCGGGCCGGTGAGCCGGCCGCTGCGGTCGACCGGAGAGCCCTATTCCGGGGTGAACGTCCTGCTGCTGTGGGCCGAGGCGATGAAGCGCGGCTTCACCGCGCCCCTCTGGATCACCTTCCGCCAGGCGCTGGCGCTGGGGGCGCACGTCCGCAAGGGCGAGCGCGGGGCGACGGTCGTCTACGCCAACCGCGTCACCCGAACCGAGGCCGGCGCGGATGGCCGCGACGTGGAACGCAGCGTCCCGTTCCTGAAGGCCTAAACGGTGTTCAACGTCGACCAGGTGGAAGGCCTGCCGGCCCACTTCTACGCTATCGTCGCGCCTCGGCTCGATCCCGCTCAGCGGATCGCCCACGCCGAAGCCTTCTTCGCCGCCCAAGACCCATTGCTGACCTTCCGACCGTCTGAATCGGGGAGTGGTGGGGCATGGAGACCTGTCAGTCGCCGATCACAAACTCCGCCACCACCATGAAGGGGCCGTCAGCGTGGGCCGAACCCATGAAATAGTGGCGTCCAAGATCTAGCCCAGTTGACGCCGCGAAGTCGGCCAGGACGCGTTCCGCATCGCCGGAAAAATCTAGCCCGAAACGAAGGGGCTCGCCCGTCGCTTCCAGCGTCCTGCCTGCTGCCCCCCGTCCAGCGAGCGCCAGGAACCGGGCCGCGTAGAGATCCAGCAGGACCACGCTTCCAGCCGCGGTGTTGGCCTTGATCGCCGCAAGGGTCGCCCGCACGTCGGCCTCGCTGAGGTAGAGCGTCACGCCCTCCCAGATGAAGATGGTCTTGAGCGCGGGGTCATACGAAGAGGCCGTGAGCGACGCGATCCATTGCGGCCGGGCGAAATCCACCTCGATGTACTGAACCCGGTCGCATCCGAGTTTCGCGCGCTTCACCGCCGCGCGTTTGGCCCGCTGGACGACGGCCTGGTCCAGTTCGAACAGAGCGAGACCTTGGTTCGCGAGCGGTCCGTAGCAACGGGCATCGAGCCCGGCACCCAGGACCACGAACTGCGCGACATCGGTGGCTCGGTCGGCAATGAGACCGTCGAAACGCCTCGTCCGGGAGAACACGATGCTGGCAATGCCAGCCGTCTCGTCCTCCGGCAGCAGGGGATAGAGGATCGGTCTTCCCGCAATGATCTTTGCGATCAGAAGCGGCAAAAGCGCCAGGTACAGGCCCAGCACCGAATTGTTGGGCAATTTTCCGGCCAGTCGCCGTGAGGCGAGGTCCCGGCGCAGGCCGAACAGGTCAGCGGTCCAGCGGCCATTCACGACTTCAACGGCGGTCTGCGACAGGCCGAGCTTGCGGCTGACCCAGACCTGCTTGTAGGCGACCAGCAGTCCGCCGAGGATCGACAGGGGCAGCCACAGGATCTGCAACGGCACATAGGTCAGCCAGGCGAGCAAAATCATGCGCGGTGTCTCCAGACGCCCGCCGGCGATGTTGGCCGAACGTATGCCGCTGAAGGCCGACGAGCAAGCTGGCTCAGTCCGCTAGCCACCCTTCCGCGACTCTGGCGAGGTCCGCTTCCGGGCGGAAGCGCGGCCCCGCTTAGTCCGCCTTAGGCGCGCCAGCGGCGGTTCCAAGCGTCAGATTCGATCCACTAGCTTTCTATCGGGAATACGCCCCTTTGCGGGGTCTCGCCTCCGGCCGCGCCGCGGGTAGCTGTCGCACAGGTCGCCAGGTGATGGGTCGCGACGCCACCAATCGCCCATTTTGGCGAGCGCGTGGTTGTCTGTGTTGACGGCGGTGAGAACCGATGGGTTAGGGGGCGGACCCGGCGGCGCGCCGATCACCTTGAGGATGTCGCCATCGCCAGCGCCGGTGAGGGTTCCGCGAGGGGGGACCCAAGGCGCTGAGAGCGTCAGGGGCTGTGGTGATCCGCATTTCGGCGCCAGCACCAAGCCGTCAGTCGTCTCCCGGGTTGGGCGCTGCGGGGCGAGCTCGTCCGCGATCAATCTCACGAACCTAGGACGGGACGGTCAGGGTCAAAGGCAACCTCGCCAGAGCGAGGCGAACCCCTGCGGATCCTCCGAACTTCGCTGCGATGCAGGCCGGTTTCCACGGGGATTCGTCCTTTGGCCTCTCCCTTTCACCCGCCCTGGGCGGTCGCGAGATCGCGGGAACGACCCCGCAGATCCGGCAGCGCAAGAGGGAGACGAAAGTTGGTCAGCATGGGGATGGCTCAAGCGGTTTATCAACACGCCCACGACTTCTACGACACCGGCAGCTGGGTTGTGCTGCCTTCGTCAGCACCGCCACGGTTTGCGGTGTCGGTGGCGCAGAAAGGGCCGTGGTGGAAAGCGCAACGAAGACTGCCGTCAGGAAAGGCAGGGCCTTGCGCATTTGGTGCTCGATAAAAACAGACGTTGTCCCGTCTTGCCGCATGACTTGGGCGGTGACAACGGATTGAGACCAACGCTCGGTGTCGTGATCAGACGGGCCAAGGCGAGGGCCGCCGCAAGCGCGTCTGTAATCCTCTGAAGCGGTCCTTGCGACGTGTGCGTCGGGTCGGCCTCAAGCGGGCGCTGCGCACGGCGAAGTCGGTGAGGGTAAGGATGACACCGGTTTCACCCTGTCTCCGGCTTCGTTTGCCTGGGTCCACTGCACGATCCTGGTCAGGAGTTCTGTCGTATTGATCGGCTTGGCGATGTGGAGATTCATGCCAGCTTCGGCGCATTCAGCGAGATGCTTAGGCAAGACATTCCCGCTCAGACCGAGGATCGGCGTGGCGTGGTTTGAATTACAAGTCTGGCGTATTAACCGGGTGGCTGCGAGGCCGTCCATGCCCGGCATCTGCATATCCATCAAGATCAAGTCGAAGGGCTCAGCCATGGCTGCAGCCACAGCTTCAGCGCCGTTCTGCGCCTCCTTCAGATCATATCCAAATGGAGACAACAGACTTCTGATCAGCTCCCGGTTTATCGCCACATCGTCCACGACCAGGATTCGCGCTGAGGTGCCGCTCAAGCCCTGGATTTCAGCTGCGTCGGCGCGAGACGGCAGCTCAGCAGGCGCGGCCTCGATCGTGAACCAGAAGGTTGAGCCTTTACCTTCGGTACTCTCGACGCCGATTTCGCCGCCCATCATCTCCGTCAGCCGCTTGGAGATTGCCAAGCCAAGACCTGTGCCGCCGTGATGGCGCGTCGTCGAGCCGTCGAATTGGGAAAATCTCAGGAATAATCGCTGGAGGCTGTCGGCGGGGATACCTGAGCCAGTGTCGTGGACCGCCAGGCGCAATTGGCCACCGCCCTTGGCCTCATAGTGCGCAGTGACAGTTAAGCCTCCTGTCTCTGTGAATTTGATGGCGTTAGACAGCAGGTTCGACAGCACCTGTCGCACCCGGGTGCCATCTGCATAGACAGCCGACGGTAGGCGTCCTTCGATCTCCGTTTTGAGCTCTAGGCCTTTACGGACCGCCTCGACGCTGAACAGCTCGAGGGTTTCAGCGAGGAGCGCCTGGGGATCAAAGGGGTGTGGGTCCAATTCGACCCGGTCAGCGTCGAGCTTGGAGAAGTCCAGAATGTCGTTGACCACAGCCAGTAGCGACTCGCCGCTGGTCACGATCCGATCTGCGTACTTCCGGGCGGTTGGAGACAGGTCCTGCAGGCCTTCTAAGAGCCCAGCAAACCCCAGCATCCCCGTCAGTGCCGTACGGATCTCGTGGCTCATGTTCGCCAAGAAATCGCTTTTGGCTATCGCAGACGTCTCGGCTTCGGCCCGCTTTTGGTGCAACTGCTCTTTTAAAGACCTTTGCGCCGTCACGTCGCGCAGGGCGGTGACGGCCCCGATAATTCTTCCGGTCTCGTCATGGATGATTGCGGGGTTCGTTTCAAACCATAACCATTTGCCGTCCGCGCGCTGCGCTCGGAGCTCGGCTCGCTTTTCCCCGCTTTCGCCAGCAAGGATTCTAGTTCGGGCATCACCGATTCTTTGCTTTTCGTCGGGGTGGGCAAAGTCCCCCATCTGGAACCCGATGACATCTTTCGGCTCATAGCCAAGTTGTCGCACCGAGGGCGACGCGAACACGATCTTTCCGTTCAGATCGTATTGGAGGATAATGTCGGTCGCGTTCTCCGCCAGCAGGCGGTACTTCGCCTCGCTTGCGGCGTTGGAGGCCAACGCGTCCTCCAACTCGAGGCCTCGGCGGCTCAGATAATCCTTAGCCAAGGTCAGACGAGCCAGCGCCAGCTTGGCTGAGTTCAGTGTGCGCGCACTCTGCACAACCGTGCAAAGGGCAATCATGGTCGAGATATCCATGGCCGCCAGGAAGGCCTGAAGACCGAGATTTTCGCCGCTCCCAACATGGCCGGCCTCGACAAAAGGTCCGATGCCCGAGAAGGTTAAAAAAGCTGACGCGGCCGTGACCGAAATCAGAGTTAATGAGACTAACGGCGGGCTGAGGCGATGGCCCGCCAGTATCATCAGCGGCATGACCAAGAAAATTGGCATGCGGTGGTTCAAGAAAAATGCGGCCACGGCGACCATCGTGATGCCGAAGGCCATAAAGAGGCTTTCCGCTGTCGAAGCGGTCCCGGCCCGTTGCAAGCGCTTGGGACGGCTCAAGATTAGGCCGGCCGGGACGCCGACGACCATGCCCAAGTAATCGCCCACTGCCCAGTTCGCCGAAAGGCGCATGAAGCTTTCGCCGAACAGCCAATGGCCGATCCCTGCACTTAGGGTGCCGTAGGCGATCGTTGGCGGAACCGCGCACACCGTGATCAGCATGGCGTAGCGGCGTATGCGGGTTGTATCGAGGCCAGCGCCGCAGAAATTCCGGATCAAAACGGCCGCAAAATAGGTTTCGACGAGGTCGAAACTGGCGATCAAACCCGCTTGCGCAAGCCCGGAGTGGCCTAAAAAAACGGCGCAGCAAAAATCCGTGGCGAGGCTTAGTGCGGCGAGCAAGGTAGCCAGTCGGGCTCGCAGCAGCAACAGGCCCGCAGCCAGCCAACCGTTGTTGAGCCAAAGCAGCGCTATACCGTTTTGCGAAGCGGCAAAGTTCCAGCACGTCACGGCGGCAAGCACGTAGACGATCCCGAAGCCCGCGGCCAAGGCCGCGCCGCGATTGGTCTGGCTGCTGCGTGCGGGCGTCCAGTAGAAACGCTTGCGCCGCCCCACCGTCGCCTGAACCTCAGTCTTTGCCATCGATCACGCGACTTGCCTGCGACGGAAGCAATGGAAATTGCAGCTTCGTGGCCCAGCTGATTGGCCTAACCGCAGAGGAATATGGAATCTCAATTTAGAGTGCAGCTTTCTACGTCACTGGATAACGCCGGTCTACTAATCTGCGATTAACGCCGTCTTTGTGGCTCAGCGCGCTGCACCTCGTCGACCGTTCGGGTGTCCGCCGTCAGCGCCTTTGAGACAGATTGAGGGTTCCGTTTAGAGGAGGGTTTTGATCTCGTCGTAGTGACGAAGGAACGAAGATGAGACCAAAATCCTCGCCCTTGAAGGCGACGCCCGGTGAGCGGGTTGCGAAGGAAATCCGGCGCGCGACGCGGCGGCATTTCTCGGCGGAAGACAAGATCAGGATCGTGCTGGACGGGCTGCGCGGGGAGGACAGCATTGCTGAGCGGCTATCGCCGGACTGCGAGGATGGTCGACCCAGGAGGGGCGGCACATAGGCTGAGGCTGGTGTTCTGCCTGCTCACGCGCTAGCTGACCGCCCCATGATCCGTCTCGATAATATCTTCAAACAGAACGGCCACCAGATTCTGTTCATCGAAGCTTCGATGGGTATCCAGAAGGGCGAAAAGGTCGGGCTTGTTGGTCCGAACGGTGCTGGCAAGACGACGCTGTTCCGCATGATCACCGACCAGGAGCAACCCGACGACGGACTGGTCATGATCGATCCCGGAATGACGGTCGGCTATTTCAGCCAGGATGTCGGCGAAATGTCCGGTCAAAGCGCGGTCGCTGCGGTGATGGATGGCGTCGGGCCCGTCAGCGCGCTGGCGATTGAAATGGCCACGCTCGAGGCGGCCATGGTCGATCCGGACAAAGCTGACGAAATAGACGCCATTATCGAACGCTACGGCGAGGTTCAGGAGCGCTTTGAGGAACTGGACGGTTATGCGCTGGAAGCGCGCGCGCGCGAGGTGCTGGCCGGCCTGAGCTTCAGCCAGGAACGCATGGATGGTGATGTCGGTTTGCTGTCGGGGGGCTGGAAAATGCGCGTGGCGCTGGCCCGCATCCTATTGATGAGGCCCGATGGGATGCTGCTGGACGAACCAAGCAACCACCTAGACCTGGAAAGCCTGATCTGGCTTGAGGCCTTCCTTAAGTCCTATGACGGCGCTCTGTTGATGACCTCGCACGATCGCGCCTTCATGAACCGCATCATCGGAAAGGTGGTGGAGATCGACGCTGGCTCGCTCATCACCTATTCGGGTGACCTCGACTTCTACGAGCAGCAGCGCACGCTTGGCGAACAGCAACGCCAAGCGCAATACGAGCGTCAGCAGGCCATGCTGGCCAAAGAAATCAAGTTCATCGAGCGGTTTAAGGCGCGCGCCTCACACGCCGCCCAGGTCCAGAGCCGGGTCAAGAAACTCGACAAGATCGAACGCGTAGAAGCTCCGCGCCGGCGCCAGTCGGTTCAGTTCGAGTTTAAGAGCCCGATGCGGTCGGGTGACGATGTGATCAGCTTGCGCAACATCCATAAGGGCTATGGCACCCAGCCGATCTATGAAGGCTTCGATTTTCTGGTGCGTCGCAGGGAGCGCTGGTGCGTCCTTGGAGCCAACGGCGCGGGAAAATCTACGCTGTTGAAGCTTGTGGCCGGCGCCACCGCACCTGATCACGGCACCGTCGGTATCGGTGCCAGCGTCAAGATGGGATACTTCGCCCAGCACTCCATGGACTTGCTGGACGGCGAAGAGACGATCTTCGAGTCCCTGGATAGCGCTTTTCCGCAAGCAGGTCAGGGCGCGCTGCGCACCCTGGCGGGGTGCTTCGGCTTCTCCGGCGACGATGTCGAAAAGCCTTGCCGCGTCCTGTCTGGTGGGGAAAAGGCACGCCTGGTGATGGCCAAGATGCTGTTCGATCCGCCTAACTTGCTGGTGCTCGACGAGCCGACCAACCATCTCGACATGATGACAAAGGAGATGCTGGTGGCCGCACTCGCGGATTTTGAAGGCACGATGCTCTTCGTTTCGCACGACCGCTATTTCCTGGCAGCCCTGTCGAACCGTGTGCTGGAATTGACGCCCGAAGGAATCCATCAGTATGACGGCGGCTATTCGGAATATGTCGCCCGCACGGGACAGGAAGCGCCAGGGCTGCACCCATAAGGGGGCGGCCGTGGCCCCTCAAATCCGTCCGCTCGGCGTTGCATCTCAAGGGAGCGACGGCGCCTCGATCAGAGGGCTGTCCAGATCGGTGGGCCGCCGACGACCTTTGCCAGGCGGTTGACGACGAAGGCGATGTCCTCGACCTGCGCGCCTAGTATGCAACCCGCACGCGGTGCTGACGCTGCCAAGGCGTCGGCTAAAGACCCAAGGCATCCCTCCCGGCTGACACGCGGGCATGAAGTATCCCGGCGACTTGCGCGCTCGCGCTATCAAGTCGCCACCGACCCTGAAGATATGCAGGAAAACAACCGCCCTGAAAACGCTCACCAGGCCACCCGGCGCTGGGCGCGAAGGCCGCCGAAGTTGAAACGCCATGGCGCAGCCTCCAGGGCTTCTCTCCGGCGACGCTTCGCCTGGTTGTCAAAACCCGAACAGATGTTAGGAGGCCCAGATTGGTGAAGTGGCGGCTTGGAGCCGAGGGGAGACACAAATGAGGCGCCTATTGCTCTTGATTGCCATTACAGCCGCTGCGATCGGTCTTGGTCTCCCGGGCGCTGCGTCATGCCAGCCGGCATTGCCGTCGTCGTCAAACGCCGCGGCTCAGCCGATTGAAAAGCAAGAGACACAAAGCGAACCGACCGCCGTCGATCCCGGATTTTTACTGATCAAGGATCGCTGCAGCGCTTGTCATAGCGCCGACTATGTCCTGGGTAGCCGCCGCACCGCGACCGACTGGCACGATACCATACTTCAGATGATCGGCCGGGGAGCTGAAGCCAATGAGTCTGAGGTGGCGCAGATCCAGGCCTACCTGGAAAAGAACCGGCTAATCGCCCCACGCTAAGCTGACCTTAGAGCCGAATTCGGCTTCCGACTGAGCTTGTAACAACGTGTGACCAGGCACCGCGATCAGGGTTTGCGTAACGCCAGTGGTGCTAGCAGGTCAGTCGTGATGACCCAGGCAGCCTGAATTGGAGGGGGAGGGGCTTTGCCGGTTTGGATGAGTTAACTTGCTAGCTCCGTTGCACGGGCCTTAATCGCCGCATAGCCGACGAAGAGCTTGTCGCCGCCCAGATGTGTCTGGCGCATGATCACCGGCAAGCGGGCATCCCAGGCCGGTAGAGCTCGCAGAAGCGGCTGTAGCGATAGCCGTCGGGATGAGCCTCGATGTATTCGTTCCACCGAATCTGCACGGTCACGTGCTTGCGCATGAACTCGCGGTTTCGCGCTGCCCAGTCGGGTTCCGTCCGCCGGCGATGACCCTGCTTGCTCCCTGCCTCACCATCGAGCCGCGCTTCCAGATCGGCGTCGGGCAGATCCAGCTGCAACGGCCGGCCCAGGCCCCAAACGTGCGAACCGACGCAGCATCTCGCGCAGCGTCGAGGGCGCAATCCCGGTCCGCGCAAGTTTATCTACCTGGCCAAGGGCGGATCAGCGCCGATCGCCACCGAAGCCCTGCGGCGGATCGGCGAGCTCTACGCTGTCGAAGCCGATATCCGCGGCCAGGGCGCTGCGCTGCGCGCCGCTGCGCGCCGCCGCGCGCCAAGCGCGAAGTGGTCCCCTGACCGAAGCTCTGAAGTCCTGGCTGGAAACCCAGCTCAACAAGGTCTCAGGCCGCTCGCCCACGGCCGGCGTCATCCGCTATGCGCTGACCCACTGGGAGGGCCTCACCGTCTTCCTCACCGACGGTCGCGTCGAGCTGGACACCAACCCCGTCGAGCGCGCCATGCGCCCCATCGCGCTCAATCGGAAAAATGTGCTCTTCGCTGGCTCCGACGAAGGCGCTCACCACTGGGCGGTTCTGGCCACCCTCGTGGAGAACTGCAAACTCCACGACGTCAATCCGACCGCCTACCTGACCGACGTCCTGACCCGGCTGGTGAACGGCCATCTGCAGAGCCGCCTCGGCGAGCTCACCCCCTGGGGCTGGAAAGCGTTCCGGCAGACCTGAGAGCCGTCAACTACCCATAACAAGGGTGGCTGCGCTTCGCTTACGCTGAAGCTCGGCGGAGTTAACCTGACAATCCCGGGCGTCCGACGTTTTTCGCCGGACACCCGGGTTGAAGCGCCTAGTAGGTCCAGTCGAATCCGATCCGAACATAACGCGGCGGCTGGTAGGCCGTGGGCGTCTTGTAGTTCGGATCAGCCCCGTCAGAGACGCTCGGACCAAGGTCGCCCTGGGCATAGCGCTGCAGGATGGCCTGGGAATTGAAGAGATTGAAGATATCCCCGCGAACCACAAACTTCCCAGCCGGCATAAAGCGTTGCGGCAGGGTGTAGCGAACCGAAAGGTCCAGGTTATTCTGCCAATCCGATTGCCAACCGGTTCCGCGTGGGGCGGGCTTGCCGCCACAGTAGAAACTGGAGGCTCCATAGGCCGAGGCATTCGGGTCCGTCGGGTGGATGCCCTCGCAGGATCCCTTCATTGGAGAGATGATGGAAGCGTTGGCCCCGACGATCAGGTCCGGCAGGATCGCGTAGCTGCCCCAGAGCTTGGCCTGAACCGCATGGTTATTAGGCAGATAGCCCTTACTGTTGTCGGTCAGGCCCAGGTAGTCGAAATCCTGCGTTGATCCTGCATCGGACTGAGCGCCATTGCCCGCGTCGGATTTGACCGTGCCTTCATAGTTTCCATAGGAACGGCCAAAGGTCACTGAGCCTTGGGCAGACCACTTGCCGTCAAACCCGCGCTTGAAGTCCACCGTCACGGCTTTGTATTCGCGCACCGGCTTGGGGAACGTCAGGCCAGTCAGGGTGACGGCCTGGGTTTTGCCCAGAGTGGCCGCGTACCAGTCGTTGACCGTCAGCGTCTTTGAGCCCGGGTTCCAGATGTAATAGGCGGAATTGTTACCGTAGAAATCGCACTGGGCTGAAGACACGTTATCGCAGTTGAAGTGATTGTAGAGCAAAGGGGCGAAATCGGTGTCTTCGGAGACATCGCCGAGGTTGCGATAGGTCGCCGTGACGCCCACCGACCAAAGGTCATTGATCTTGTAATTTCCGCCGAGGATGAATTCATCCTCGTAGGTGGCACGGGTCCCGACGGCGAGCTTAGCCAGTGCGGGATCCTGCACGCCGCCTCCATAGATAGCGCAGGCCGAAGCCCCGTTGACCGGGTGGCCTGGAGCGGTGGAGAAATCGGCCGGGCAGGTCGAGCCATAGCCGGCACCGGCCAAGTTGGTCCGCGCTTTTCCTATGGCCGTGGGCAGGCCAGTGACGGGATCAAGCGTCCATGACGAGGTGATCGCGCCATTTGCGTAACCGGTCGTGCCGTCCGGCGCATAGAAGTATTCGAGGAAATACAAATCCCGGCCCCGGAAGCCGAGGTTCATGGCGGGTGGGATATAATAACGCCCGTAATTTCCGAAAATCTTGAACTGCGAAGTGCCCGTCGGGTCCCAGCTGAATCCGATACGGGGTGCCCAGTTATCCTTCAGGTCCAGATATTTCTGACCCGACAGATTACTCTGCTGGAACCCGTCATTACGGGCGCCAATCTGGATATTCAGGTTGGGGGTCACATCCCAGCTGTCCTGGATGTAATAGGCCTGATCCACGGCTGAGATATTGCCGCCAAGCTTTTCATACGTGATCCGCAGGCCAGATGTACCAAACCGGTAGAAGATCGGCAGCGGCCCCACCAGGGATGTGATCTTGGTTTCGCTCAGATCTTCGTGGTCCAGGCCAAAGCGCACGTGATGGCGGCCATAGGCATCGAAGTTCAGATCGCCATCCAGCCGGTAGAATTTGCGCTTGGTATCGTCGAGGCTGGCACCTGAGAAGGGCTGACCCTGGGAAATCGTGGCGTAGGAGCCGTTCGTGTAGGCTTGAACCCGATAGGCCGACGCATTGGCCGGCGACACGTCACCAGCGTCATTGTTTTCGCCATAGGCGGCCGAGATCGTGAGGGCGTCGTTGACCCGGCCTGTATATTTCGAGACCCAGTTCGTTCCGCCCGTCTTCGTTAGCTGGTTTCCAACAAATGAGCCGATGGCCTGCGTGGCGTTGTTGTATTTAGAATTGCTGTCGGTCTGCGTTGTCGTGGTGTCAAAATAGGTAAGCTCGAAGTGCTGAGTCGGGGTCAGATAGCCATCCAGCTTCAAGCCGTAGAACGGGTCTTTCGTATGGTACCGATCATAACTGCCCGCGGTCCCTGAGGCAGCGGACGAGGTGTTGTCATTGGTCTGGACCAAGCCATAAAGGAACAGGTGATCCTTGATGATCGGGCCGCTAGCTTCCAGCGTCACCTGCTTGCTGTCGATTGTGCTCAGGCTGCCCGGGTTCACATAGCCGCCCGAGAAAGAAAGATCGTGCGGCTTGTTGCGCAGGTCTTTCAGGGCGAAGTTCCCGTGGATCCCCACCATCAGATCATTGGAGCCGGACTTGGTCACCGCGTTGACCACACCGCCTGTGGCGCGGCCGAATTCAGCGGCATAGCCCCCTGTCTTGACATCTACGGTCTTATAAAAATCGAACGGAACCTTCGACCCGCCTATATAGGTGTCTGGATTGGTGATATTCAAGCCATTGATATAATATGCATTTTCAGCGACCGATCCGCCGCCGATCGAAGGCGTATCACCAAAGCCAGAGACGCCCTTGACCACGGAGGGTGCCAATAAGGTCACCGCCGTAATACTGCGGGCGATGGGTTCTTCCGCGACCAGGGTCTCGAGATCTACGGTTACTCCGGTCGTGGTCTTACTGAAGTCCTGGCGGGTGCGCGAGCCCGTGACGACCACCTCCTGGACGGCTCCAGCTTTTTGCAGACTGAAGCGGAACACCGCTTCCTGGGAGACGGTGACGGTGACGGTGTCTGTCAGGACGTTGAAGCCTGGGGCGTTGATGCTGACACCATAGCGTCCCGGGGTCAGACCGGTCAGATGCACCTGACCTGCGCCGTTGGTCGATAGCGAAATGGTCTGGCCACGCGCCTGAGAGGTTAGCTTGACGCTGGCTCCGGTCACCGGCTTGCCGGCATCATCGCTAACCGTGCCACTGAGGGCCCCTGAGGTGTAGTCCTGGGCGGCTGCCGATGTGCTCATCAGGCCATCAAGCACCAGGCCGCTGAGGATAGCTGCGGGCACCGCTATGGCGGTCGACCCCATGAGTAGGGCTGCGAGCCCTACGCGACCAGACCGGGCCGACTTCCAATTTCGCGCACTCATTTTAAGCCACTCACGACACAAGCCACAAACTTCCGTGAATTAATTGTAATTTTTTGTGAATGTCCAGCGGATGACATAATCTTCAAGATCGGAGCTTGAGACGGGCGGAAATCCAGCTCACGTCCAAGCGTCAAGGGCGGTGACGGCACCGCCCGAGTGCGGGCAGATTTTCCATCCAACTTATTTCCCACTTGGTCCATTGGGCGGGCAGAGGGGACGGCGCAATGATGCCGATCTCGTTCAAACGTCACCGGTTCCTCCCGGAAGACATGCGAGCGGCGGTTGGCGTTGAGAATGGCGGTTCGCTGCTGGCGCATCTGCGTGACGGGGTAATCATGCTGGAGCCTGTCGATGCGGCGGTGATGCGAGCGTAAGCGATGGTCGGGCGGCACGTTAAGTTAGGCCCTTCGCTCGTCACTGAACTGATCACCGAACGCCACGCAGCGGCCGAGGATGATTAAAGCGATTGCGGACAGCTCCGCCGTGCTTGCCTTGCTGTTGAGCGAGCCATGCGCCGGGGTTGTTCGCTCCCATATGCCTGACGTCCGCCTAAGCGCGGCGAACTTGGCGGAGGTGATCACCCAGCTGACCGAGCGAGGAATGCCTGCGCTCGAGGCGCTGGCAGCGATCGAGCCAATTGTGCAGGTCGCGCCCTTCCGTACCGAGCAGGCCGTCGCTTGCGGCGCACGAAGGCCTGCAACGCGATCGGCCGACCTGTCACTTGGTGATCGGGCCTGTGTGGCCTTGGCGCACGAGCGTAATCTGCCTTCCCTGACGACAGACACGGCATGGTCACAAGCCGTGCCCGAGACAGCAATTCTTATCCGATAGCCAGCCAAGGCCGCATCGGTGCGGTTTAACTTCAACTTGTCTGCGGTCGACGGGAAGGGATTCGGGGACGCAGATCTCGGGATCGCCGGTTCTCGTCCTCGCGGGGGTGGGCCGAACCGGTTCCACCAGGACCGCATCGTCTTCACATGCGCGTCAAACCGCCGCGCGGCGAGCAGGTCGTGGAACGAATTAGCCTTCCAGACCCGTTGGCGTTTAGGCATTACGGCACGCTAATTTATTCTGCCAAACGCCTATCGCCCTCTATCAATCTCTGCACGGCGTTGGTCGGCCGTCGCTCGACGCTCTCCGAAGAAGGTCTCGCCCGTGCCAGACAGCAAGCTCACCACGGCGGCCGAACTGGCCGATTATGTCACCCGACGCAACCTCGACCACATCAAGGTGGGGGTATTCGACATCGATGGGGTGATGCGCGGAAAATACCTGAGCCGGGACAAGTTCCTCTCGGCCCTGGACCAGGGGATGGGCTTTTGCGATGTGGTGCTGGGCTGGGACTGCGACGACAAGCTCTATGACAACACCGCCTACACCGGCTGGCACACCGCCTATCCGGACGCGCCCGTTCGACTGCTGCCGCACACCACGCGGCTGCTGCCGGATGAAGGCGGCATGCCCCTGGTGCTGGGCGAATTCGCCGGTTCCGCCGAGGCCGTCTGCCCGCGTGGGGTATTGCGCCGGGTGCTGGAGCGCGCCGACGCCATGGGCTTTTCGGTTAAGGCCGCGGCCGAGTTCGAGTTCTTCGTGTTCAATGAGACGCCACAGAGTGTGCGCGAGAAGAATTACCAGGGCCTAAAACCGTTCACACCCGGCAATTTCGGCTATTCGATGCTGCGCAGCGGCACCCACGCCGAGCTCTACCGGGATCTGCTTGAGGTGTGTGAGCAGATGGATCTCGGCATCGAAGGCCTGCACACCGAAACCGGGCCCGGGGTGCTGGAGGCGGCCTTGCGCGTGGACGAAGCCATGGCGGCTGCAGACAAGGCCGCGTTGTTCAAGACCATGGCCAAGGTGTATTTCGCGCGCCGCGGCCTGATGGCGACTTTCATGGCCAAATGGTCCGCCGATCTGCCAGGGTTATCTGGCCATCTGCACACATCGCTGATCGACAAGGCGACGGGCTTGGGCACCTTCTTCGCTGGTGGCCAGCCGCTGAATATGTCGCAACAGATGCGTTGGTACGTTGGCGGTCAGCAGCGGCTGATGCCGCAGCTGTTGTCGATGATCGCCTGCACAGTGAACAGCTATACGCGGCTGGTGCCGGGGTTTTGGGCCCCGACCTCGGCGACCTGGGGCTACGAGAACCGCACCTGCGCCCTGCGCGTGATCGGCGGATCGGAAAAATCCCAGCGGGTCGAGTACCGGATCGCCGCCGCCGACATCAATCCCTACATCGCGCTGGCTGCCGCCATCGGCTCTGGCCTTTGGGGGATCGAGCGCCAGATCGAGCCCGAGGCGGCAATCATCGGCAACGCTTATGCGCAGGCGCCCGATCCCGCCCTCGCTTTGCCAGGTACGCTCTGGGAGGCCGCCCAGGCTCTGCGCGCCTCGGAGGCCGCCACAGACCTGTTCGGCTCGGCCTTCGTTGACCACTACGCCTCTACGCGTGAGTGGGAGGAACGCCAGGCGCGTAAGGCGGTCACCGACTGGCAGCTGGCCCGCTATTTCGAGATCATCTGAGCAAATCTATGAGTGAAATCGTCTGTATTTCCCCTATCGACGGTCGCGTCGTCGACCGGCGGCCTACCGCCAGCGGCAGCGCCATCACGGCGGCGCTGGCCGCCGCTGTCGCCGCTCAGCGCGACTGGGCGCGGGTTGCGCTTGCTGAGCGTTGCGCCCGCGCGCTGTCCTTTCTCGACGCGATGCTGGCGATGAAGGATGCTGTCGTTCCGGAGCTGGCCTGGCAGATGGGCCGCCCCGTCCGCCACGGCGGCGAGTTCGGCCCCTTTGTCGATCGCGTGCGATACATGGTGGCCCATGCGGAGGAATTCCTGGCGCCGACGCCGGTGCTCGAACCTACGGACGCCATCCGTCGCTTCGTCCAGCGCGCACCCGTGGGGGTGGTGCTGACCATTGCGCCATGGAACTACCCCTATCTGACCGCGGTCAATTCGGTGGTTCCAGCGCTCATTGCCGGCAACGCGGTGATCCTCAAGCACGCGGCTCAGACCATTCTCGTCGGCGACCGCTTCCAGATGGCCATGGATGCAGCAGGCGTTCCCAAAGGGCTGTTCCAGAGCATCGCGCTCAGCCACGACGACACCGCGCGGATCATCGGCTCGGGCGCGGTGAACCTGGTCTGCTTCACCGGATCGACCACAGCGGGGAAGGTGATCGAGCGCGCGGCGGCGGGAACCTTCGCCCAGGTCGGGCTCGAACTCGGCGGCAAGGACCCCGCCTATGTGCGCGCTGACGCAAATCTTGAGCACGCCATCGAAAACCTGGTCGATGGTGCCTTCTACAACAGCGGTCAGTGCTGTTGCGGGATCGAGCGCATCTATGTCCACGAGAGCCTGTACGCCCCGTTCGTCGAGGGCGCGGCCGCTTTGGCCAGCCGCTACGTGCTCGGCGACCCACTAGACCCGGCGACGACCTTGGGGCCCATGGCCCAGGCCCGGTTGGCCGACATCGTCCGTGGCCAGACGGCGCAGGCGCTGTCGATGGGTGCCCGCGCGCTGATCGATCCTGCAAACTTCCCCACCGACCCTGGCCGCGGGACCTATTTGGCGCCGCAGATCCTGGTCGATGTCGATCACGACATGCGGGTGATGACCGAAGAATCCTTCGGACCCGTGGTCGGAATCATGAAAGTCACCGACGACGATATGGCCGTGCGACTGATGAACGACAGCGCCTATGGCCTCACCGCTGCCATCTGGACAAGCGACGTCGATGCGGCCCAGGCCCTGGGTGAGCGGCTGGAGACCGGCACCGTGTTCATGAACCGTTGCGATCACCTGGACCCAGGTCTGGCCTGGACCGGGGTCAAGGACTCCGGCCGGGGCGTCACCCTGTCGAAGCTTGGCTACGATGCCCTGACCCGGCCTAAGTCCTTCCATCTGCGCAGCCTGGCCTAGGGAGTCCGAATCCGTGATCGGCAACTGGAACTACCCGACCAGCGTCAAGTTCGGTGCCGGCCGCATCGCCGAGATCGCCGCGCTTTGCAGCGCGACCGGCATTAAGCGGCCCCTGCTGGTCACCGACAGTGGCCTTGCGGGCAATCCGATGGTGGCCAGCACGCTCGCCCTGTTGCGCGCGGACGGCCTGGGCGCAGAGCTGTTCGCCGACATCAAGTCCAACCCAATTGGGGCCAATGTCGAGGCCGGCGTCGCGGCGTACAAGGCCGGCGCCCACGACGGGGTGATCGCCTTCGGCGGCGGATCGGCGCTGGATGTGGGCAAGGTCATCGCCTTCATGTCCGGCCAGGCCCGGCCGATGTGGGATTTCGAGGACGTCGGCGATTGGTGGACCCGCGCCGATCCGGCGGGCATCGCGCCGGTCATCGCCGTGCCGACCACGGCCGGAACCGGTTCTGAAGTCGGTCGGGCCGGTGTGATCACCGATGAGGCGACACACACCAAGCGGATCATTTTCCACCCGGCGATGATGCCGGCGATCACCCTGTGCGATCCCGAATTGACCCTGGGTCTGCCGCCCCACCTGACGGCGGCGACGGGCATGGACGCACTCTCCCACTGCCTGGAAGCCTATTGCGCGCCAGGTTTTCATCCGATGGCTGACGGCGTCGCGGTTGAGGGGATACGGCTGGTCAGGGAAGCGCTGCCGACGGCGGTGCATCGGGGCGGCGATATCGAGGCGCGGGCCAGGATGATGGCCGCCGCCGCCATGGGTGCCACCGCGTTTCAAAAGGGCCTGGGCGGCATGCACGCGCTCGCCCACCCGATCGGGGCAGTGTTCGACACCCACCACGGGCTGACCAATGCCGTGCTCATGCCCTATGTGCTGAGCTTCAACCGCTCCGCGATCGCCCCGCGCATCGACCGACTGGCGGCCTATCTCGGCCTGGAGGGCGGTTTCAATGGCTTTCTGGCCTGGGTGCTGGCCATGCGCGCTGACCTGGGCATTCCCCATACGCTGGCCGAGCTTAACGTCGACCCCGAAAAGGCCGGATTGATCGCCGCCATGGCCGTTGACGACCCCTCCGCCGCCGGCAATCCGATCCAGCTGGATGTGGCGGCCACCCGGGCCATCTTCGACCATGCGATGGCGGGATAGGGGATCAATCGGCGATGAACAGCGGAGATCGCGACGCCGAGGACGATGTCTCGTCGCTCCACGCCATGGGATACGCGCAGGAACTGGCGCGCAACATGGGTCGTTTCTCCAACTTCGCCATCTCGTTTTCGATCATCTGCATCCTCTCCGGCGGGGTGAACTCGCTAGCCCAGGCGACCAGCGGCGCAGGGGGAGCTGCGCTGGGGCTCGGCTGGCCGATCGGGGGGCTCTGCGCGCTCGCCTTCGCGCTCTGCATGGCCCAGATTGCCTCAGCCTATCCGACGGCGGGGGGGCTCTATCACTGGAGCTCGATCTTGGGCGGCCGTTTCTGGGGTTGGCTGACGGCCTGGTTCAACCTGATCGGCCTGATCACCGTGCTGGCGGCGATCAATGTGGGCGCGTTCGGTTTTTTCGTCGGCGCCTTCGGACCGGCGCTGGGGATAGTGGCGGGGTACTGGCCGCAACTCGCGTTCATGGTCCTGGTCACCGGTGCCCATGGCCTGATCAATCACCTTGGGATCAAGCTGACCTCCCGGCTGACAGACTTATCCGGCTATTTGATCCTCGCCGGCGCGGTGCTGCTTATCGCCACGCTTCTTTACTATGCACCCAGCCGTGACATCACCCGGCTCTGGACCTTCGCCAACTATTCCGGAGACGCGGGCAACGGCGTTTGGCCGAAGACTGCTTCAATCGGCCAGCTATTGGCGCTGGGCCTGCTTTTGCCGATCTACACCCTGACCGGCTACGACGCCTCGGCCCATACCGCCGAGGAGACGGTCAGCGCGGCCCGCAATGTACCCAGGGGCATCATCAGTTCGGTGGTCTGGGCCTCGGTATTCGCCTGGCTGTTCTCCTGCGCCTTCGTGATCGCCATTCCCGATATGGGTGAGGCGGCCAGACAGGGTTGGAACGTGTTTTTCTGGGTCATGGACAAGCGGGTTCCGGTCCCGCTGAAGACGGTGATCTACGCCATCATCTTCCTCGCCCAGTTCCTCTGCGGCCTGGCCACGGTCACCTCGGTATCGCGGATGATCTTCGCTTTCGCCCGAGACGATGGCCTGCCGGGCTCGCATCTGTTGAAGCGGGTCAGCCGGCGGTTTCGCACGCCGGTCGCGGCGATCTGGACCGGCGCGATCCTTTCGGTGGCCTTCACTGTCTACGCCGACGCCTATTCCACCGTGGTCTCGGTGACCTCTATCGTCCTCTACCTATCTTACGCCATGCCGATCGCGGCGGGACTTCTCGCCTATCGTCGGTCCTGGACCCGGATGGGGCCCTGGGACCTGGGGCCGAGTTTCCGCATCCTGGCCGTGCTGTGCATCGTGATCTCCGGGGGCATCTTCTATGTCGGTGTCCAACCGCCCAACGGTCAGGCGCTCACCGTCCTTTTGGCGATCCTCGTCATCACCGGAACCATCTGGCTGCTGATCGAGCGGCGCCGTTTCAGGGGTCCGCCGATCGGGGCCGAGATCGAGCGCCGCCAGGCCCGGATCGCGGCCGCCGAAGCGGGCCTCGGCGGTGACGAAACGTGGGGCGCGTCGGCCTGATTACCAACGCGGTGGCGGCAATCGGTCATGTCCCCGTTCGGTGCTTGCCGTTCAAACTCAACTTGTCTCCGTCACCAACGCGGACCTTCTGAGCGCACGCAACGAGGCAGGACAAGCGTCAAATCACCTTCGTCTTTTACCAGCTTCGACTCATGAACCTTGAGGCCCGTTCAGCATGGCGAACCTGGCGGCTTGCGACGCCCACCAAATTTGCGAGGCATAGGGCGTTGGACCAATTCGGCGTTGATCAACTGAGGCGGGGCAGGGCGCACTTCGTCGGGGATTGAACTCTCTTGTGATCCGTTGCGGCTCGCGCCGCCTTCATTGTCCCATCTCGACAGCGCCCTTTGGAGCAGCGGGTAAGTGTCTGAGAAACGGGGCTTTTCGTCAGGCATAAGGGCGCTTTCTGAATGCGAGGCAGATAGAGGGATCCAGCCAATCGGCAACTCCTCGAAAAACGAAACAAGCAGCGCCAGCGGATGTTCCGTTTTCGGCAAATGGCGGGGCGCATCCTCTCAGGACTACTCTGGGTCGAGGCTGTGGAGGGTGCTGGCAGTTTAACCTCAACTTGCCTCAATCCTGACCCGTTTCGCGGGCGCAGGGGGACTGAGCCTTGACGCCGATCATGCCACCCATCGCGTTTCTTCGTAGCGTTCGACGAGCGTGCCGAGCACGTCGAGACGATCACCTTCAGGTGAGCCGACGGAGGCTCCCCAAAGGCGGTCGATTTCGACCAGCGCCGCTTTGTGATCCTCGTCGGTGCGGATCGGGCGAATCTCCATGTCCTCCTCTCATTCCTCGGTTGCCGCGCTGGCGTGCGGCCGTAGTCTCAAAACTGCGCGACTGTCTGGGCATCCACCTTGTCGTACTCGGCATGCGTGCCGATGAATTTCGCGAACGTGATCTGCCGTTCGAAGTCGAAAGCCACGATCAGACGATAGTCACCGCCGAGCCGTTCGTAGCGAATGCGATCACCGCTCACGCTCGTGGCTGTCGAGAAGGCTTTGGCCGCCTCCGACATCGTCGTCCAGGAAGCCTCCTGGATGACCGTCAACCCGTGACCGAGCGCCGTGGCAGCCGCAGAATTCGTGGTCGCGTATTCCAGAGTGGCACCGCGCGCGATCAACCTCATGACTGTGGGTTGCCTGCTCTCGGCGGTGGAACAAGAGACATGTTCCAAAATATGGAACGGGCGGGCAGCCGTCACTCTATGAAGAGTGGCTTTCAGCCAGCGCGGCCCGACCTTCCACATCGAGCGCGCGACAAGCGGCCTTTATTTCCGCCGCTTCCGTCACGGAGAACCCGGCATCCGATCACTCGCCTAACAGACGAGGCTACTTGCTCAAGCTTTCCCGCTCTTTATATCAATCGGCTCAGGATCAGGTATTTCCGTATTCGGGACCATTGAATGAATAAACTAGTCATGAAAACCGCGCTGGCATTTTCGGCCCTGATCGCGTTTGCGGCGAGCACGCCTGCGATGGCGGCCACGCTTTACTCTGATGCGTTTTCGTCAACGTCGGACCTCAGCGGCTGGTCTTCCATTTACAATGACGCGAAGGTCGTCTCGGCACCCGGCGGTGGTCTGGCCTTGTCGTTTAGCCAAACACACAATTCTGGTGATCTATCCAGTCCTAGCGGTAGCTACGGCACGGGCTCGTTCACGGTGTCGTTCGATTTTTACGGTGCCTGCAACTATACTTCCAGTTGCGGCTTCTTCTTGGCCACCACTCCAGATCCGGCGTACCATTGGTTCCTCAGTGACACGGGTTTGGGCACGGCTGTCATTCCTGACTCAAACGGGTCCTGGGAGCACGTGAGTTATACATTCGCCGCGACGTCGCTGACGGGTCTGGGGATGGAAAATTATGATGGATCGGACCATGCGGCACCCTATTCATTCTTCCTGCGCAATCTGGTGCTCACCAGCAACCCGTCAGATACCGTCAACGGAACGCTGACCGTATCTGACGTCTCTGCGGTGCCCGAGCCTTCTATTTGGGCGATGATGCTCGTCGGCCTCGGTGGCCTGGGTGTGGCGTTGCGTGGCCAGCGCCGTAATCAAGAGGCTCGTGTCTCGGCAGCCTGATCTGCGCTGTACCCCTGACGCAGGCCTCGCGCGCTGGCGGGCCGGTCCCTATGACGACGTTACGCCAGCGGTGGTTGGCAATCGGGCCGATAGCGGACGCTCAGGGGTCCTGCCGGCCGAGCTTTGCTATCGATCGCGTGCGAAAATCCGCTGCCGGACTACTTCCTGAGGTGGCTTTCGAACCAGGCGACCATCTCCTTCATGGCGTCGGTTGCGTAGGCATCGGTCTTGGCTGGGTCGCCCTTGACGTAGAAGTCGTGGTCCGCGCCGGCGAACATTTTCAGCCTGTTTTCGACCCCAACCTTATCGAGGGCGGCATGCATGGCTTCGGACTGCGCCGGCGGAACGCCTCTGTCGGCGTCGCCGTGCAGGATCAGCGTCGGCGGATCGCGTGCATCGACGCTGAGGATGGGCGAGACTGAAGCAAAGAGCTTGTCGTCGAAATTGATGGCGCCGGCCTTGGGGCGGCCTTGCAGGAGGGCGGCCAGGTCGGTGGGCGGGAAATAGGCGACGACGGCCGAAATTCGATTGCCGGAACGCTCCAGGGGGTTGGCGGCGCCTGAGTTTCCGTCATCGGCCATCATGCCGGCGACCAGGGCCAGATGGCCGCCGGCGCTCGCGCCCCACACGCCGATCCGCTTAGGGTCGGCCCCGTAGTCGGCGGCGTGAAGCTTGATGTGGCGCATCCCGAGCCGCACGTCCGCAACCGCGTCAGGAACTTGGAAGCGCGGCGCCGAGGCGTGGTAGAGCGCGACCACAGTGAAGCCCTTGTCGATCAGCGCCTGATAGCGGGCCTGACGTTCTTCCGGCGGGGCCCACGACGAATTCCAGCCGGCGGACACCATGTTGACCACGAGCGCGCCGTTGGCGTTCTTCACTGGCTTGAAGACGTCGTAGGTGAGCGCCATGCCGTCGCGGTGACCGTAAATGACATCGCGGACATAGGCAGCGGTCTTCAGTTCCGCGGGCGTCGGCGCGCGAAGGGCGCTGCGAGGATAGCCACTGAGCGGCGGGCCGGGATCCCCAGCCGCCCGTACCGGAACCTGCGCCATAGCGGCAGCACCAGCGCTGACCGCCAGCGCGAAGGCGAACGCCGTGCTGCAGAGCCTATTCATAGTTGGTCTCCCAAAGTGTCTGAAGCCTATCCACCCGGAAGGCGGAGCGCCAACATCGGTATCCTGATCGGCGGCAGATGAATTGGAATTCTCCCGCGGATCGCTATCTCTAAGCCGAGATCCTGAGATGTCATTCGCCACGGAGGCAACCGCTTGACCAAAGCCCTGAAGATCGACTTCGTCTCCGACGTATCGTGCCCCTGGTGCATCATTGGACTGGGCGGGCTTGAGGAAGCGTTGGCGCGGGTCGGCGACCTTGTCGAAGCGACGATCACCCTGCAGCCGTTCGAGCTCAATCCCGACATGCCGCCTGAGGGGCAGGCCCTGGGCGAGCACATCTTCGAGAAGTATGGCGCGACGCCAGAGCAGTCGGCGGCGAACCGCGAGCAGATCCGCGCCCGCGCCGCCGAGGTGGGCTTCACCATCTCCACCACCCCCGAAAGTCGAATCTACAACACATTCGACGCCCATCGCCTGCTGCACTGGGCGGGCCTGGAAGGTTATCAGCTGCCACTGAAGCACGCCCTGTTCGAGGCCTATTTCACCCGCGGCGAGAACCCCAGCGACCCAGATGTGCTGGTGGCGGCCGCCGAGCGGGCCGGCATCGACCCCGTGAAGGCCCGCGAAGTACTGACCTCGGGTCGCTTCGCCGGCCACGTCCGATCACTGCAGCGCCAATGGTACGAGGCAGGCATCAGCTCGGTTCCGGCCGTGATCATCAACGAGAAATACCTGATCTCCGGCGGCCAACCCGCCGATGCCTTCGAGCGCGCGCTGCGAACCATCGCGGCGGAAACGTAGCAACCCCGCCATCGGAGCCCAAGCAGGGAAACAAGCCCTGTTGATTCGACGTTTGAAGGAGACGCGAAACAGCTACGCGTGCCGGCCTGAGATGTCCAAAGTCTCGATCTGGCCAGCAACTTCAGCGAACGACGGCGGTGAAAGGTTCCGCAAGGTGCGGAGCCAGGACGCCTTGAAGGCCGTGCTCAACAGACCGCCGCTCTGACGGGATCGCTTGCACCAACAAAAGTGTCCCCGCGTGGTGCGCTGCTGGGTTATCAAGTTCGGTCCGCTGATCGCAGCCAACTTGCGCCGGCGTCGATCATCGCCTACCGGCCGGTGGCATCTCGGTGAAAGGGTTGTCCGGATCGGTGGCCGGCAGATGTACCTGTGGCGGGCCGTCGACGACGAAGGCGAAGTCCTCGAAGTGCTGGTCCAGAGTGCGGATTTCGACGATGCCTCCCACCTGTTCCGACATGATGCCGCCTGCTTGGTGGGCGCTTTATCGTCGGTGTTTGTCTGGCTAGTTTGGGGCTTCTCGTTCAGGCCTTCGTGGGGGATTTGGAGCGGCGCATGGACTCGCCGCTGAGGTCGATGCTGTGGGCGTTGTGGACCAGCCGATCTCGGTGACCTGGCGCTCGCCGTCGCCCGTTCCTGTTCATCAGCGCCGAATGCTGCTCATGCCGACCGAAGGCTGTGATCTGGGACATCAACCGACGGCCGAGACGTCGCGGGTGGGCGAGGATATGACGGCCAGCGAGCCGTCGTTTCGGCACTCACGTAATCGTTCACATCGAGCGGATGGCGACGGACGACGGGTCACGGAGATCGTCCGTCTGCGTAGCAGGGAGGAGCGGGCTACGACCTTAGCGCGGCCTACCCGGGCCGTCCTAGACGAGCCGAGCTTGGTGCTGATCCTTTCCAACTTCGCCAACGCAGACGCTATGTTCGTCGCGAGTTGTCGCTCTTTGGCGAGCCGCGGCTAATCGAATGATCGAATGCAAAGTGGGGCCACAGAACTTGGTGGAAAATCTCGAAGCCATGGCGCGGACGCTCGAGGCCAGCGGCGCCTATCGGGTCCTGCGGCGTCTGACCCCGCACGTGGCGATCGAACCGCCCGCCGGCCTGGTGACCCGGCAGGGGCTGGTGGTCGACGTAGAGACGACGGGCCTGGACGCCGCCCGCCACGAGATCATCGAACTGGCCATGGTGCCATTCAACTATGGCCTCGACGGTCAAATCTATGCGGTCGGCGAGCCTTTCCACGGTCTGCGTCAACCGTCCGAGCCGATATCCGCCGAGATCACAAGCATCACCGGCATTACCGACGAGATGGTTGCCGGGCACGCCATCGACCCTGCGGCCGTCGGTTCGTTCGCCGCCGGCGCGGCGCTGGTCATCGCCCACAACGCGGCCTTTGATCGGGGGTTTCTGGAGCGGTTTTGTGAGACCTTCACCACCAAGGCCTGGGCCTGTTCGATGAGCCAGGTGGATTGGGCCCAGGAGGGCCACGAGGGGACTAAGCTGGCCTACCTCGTGGCCGGCGCAGGGTTCTTTTACGAACGGCATCGCGCGATGAACGATTGCCTGGCCGTTGTCGCGCTGCTGGGAACGCGGTTGCCCAGGAGTGGCAGGTTCGCGTTGGCGGAGCTGCTGGAGCAGGCTCGGAAGCCGACGTGGCGGATTTGGGCGGAGAACTCGCCGTTCGACCTGAAGGACATCTTGAAGGCCCGGGGTTATCGGTGGAACGCGGAGGGAAGTGGGTCGCTGCGCGCTTGGTATATCGACGTCGATGATGCGCACCGGGAGGCTGAGGTCGCGTTTCTGAAGGCCGAAATCTATGGGCGTGAGATCGACCTTCTGATCCGTCGCATCGATGCCTATGACCGGTTTTCAGACCGGTGCTAAACGAAGCCGCGCGTTGATCTTGGACTCTGTGAATTCGGATAGGCGGCGACCGCGGTGCTGTCAGGCAAACGCTAAAACGTCTCCAGATATGGCCGTGTGGCCAGGATGGAGCCCGCGTTGAGACTGATTTCGTATAAGCGCCACCGCTTCTCTGCAGAGGTGATCGGCCACGCGGTGTGGCTGTATTTCCGGTTCACCTTGAGCTTCAGGGACGTCGAGGACCTGCTGGCCCAGCGAGGGATCGAGGTCAGCTATGAGACGATCCGGTGCTGGACGCTGAAGTTCGGCGGTCTCTTCGCCCATAACCTGCGGCGCTCGCAGCCCAAGCCGACTGGCCGCTGGCATCTGGATGAAATGGTGGTGAAGATCGGCGGCAAGCGGATGTTTCTATGGCGCGCGGTCGACGACGAGGGCGAGGTCCTGGACATGCTGGTCCAGGAACGCCGTAACAAGGCCGTGGCGCTGAAGCTGCTGAGGAAACTGCTCAAGAACCAGGGTGTCCATCCCGAGACGATCGTCACCTTCAAGCTGGCTTCGTGCCGGGCCGCGGCCCGGGATCTAGGCCTGACCGAGCGCCACCTACCTGGCGGGATGCGCGAGAATAATCGGGCGGAAAACTCGCTTTTTCCGATCCGGCGACGCTAGCGAAAGCAGCAGAAATTTAAGTCCCGAGCTTCCGCACAGAGATTCCTCGCCACCCACGCCGCCGACTATAACGTCTTCAATCTCCAACCCCATCTGATCCGCCGACCGACCCTCCGCCAGTTCCGGGCTGAGGCGCATCGGGCGTGGGCGGCTGCGACCGTGGCAGCCTGACCGCTAAATCGAGCAGGGGGCTTCTGGGGCGTCGCGAAGTTTACCTGACAGAACCCCGGCCGCGCCGGCTCCCCTCGCCGACATCCGGCGCCCGCCACCCAAAAGGCCCGCGCCGGCATCCGTCACTCGTAATGTGCTCTTGAGGGCTCCATAAGCGGCCTTAAGCGCGTTCAAGAGCGGGCGCCTTGCAGGCTCTGCGAAATTGTGGTTTGCTTTCGAACGCACAGTAAGCCTCATAAATGGCTCTTGAACGTCCATGCCCGCCCGCAACACGCTGCTCCTCGCGCCGCCCTATCCCGTGGAACTTGCCCTGACAGAACTCGGGGCGAACCTGCGGACAGCGCGCCTGCGTCGAAACCTGACCGTCGAGGAGGTCGCTCAAAAGATTGGCGCGGGTCGCCGCGCCGTGTCGGACGCCGAACGGGGCAAGCCAACAACCAGTGTCGCGATCTATGCTGCCCTGCTTTGGGCGTTCGACCTTCTGGCCGACATGCAAAGCCTGGCCGACCCAGCTCGCGACCAGGAAGGACAGGTTCTTGCACGCTCCAAGGCCAAGATCCGCGCGCGGCGTGGTGAAGCCTTGGACAACGATTTCTAAGGCCGATGGCAGAGGCCTTTGTCCATGTCACCCTGCCAGGGGCCGCCCTGCCGATCACCGCCGGTCGCTTTGTCATGGAGACCGACAGGACCGGTACGTCCGTCGGACGTTTCGTCTATGGCCGGCGCTACCTGGCGCACCCTGAAGCCGTCGAAATCGATCCGGTCGAGCTGAAGCTCGCACCCCGCACCTACGAGACCGCCGCGCTCGGCGGCGTGTTCGGCGCCCTGCGCGACGCCAGCCCCGACTATTGGGGCCGCCGCGTCATCGACAAACATGCCGGCAAGCCGCAACTCGGAGAAATCGACTACCTGCTGCATTCCGCCGACGACCGCGCCGGCGCGCTGGGCTTCGGCCTCAATGCGGAGCCGCCGGCGCCGCGCCGCGACTTCAATCAGACCGTCGCGCTGGAGAAGCTACAGCGGATCGCCGACGCCCTAATCGCCGACGAAGAACTCGCGCCCGACGCCGCCAACCAGCAGATCCAGGATCTGCTTCTGGTCGGCACCTCCATGGGCGGGGCCAGGCCCAAGGCCGTCGTCGAGGACGAGGGCGCTCTATGGATCGCCAAGTTCAATCGCCAGGATGACCGCTGGAACAGCGCCCGGGTCGAACACGCCATGCTCACGCTTGCCCGGGCCTGCGGTCTGGAAGCCGCCGACAGCAAGGTGGTGCTGGCGGGAGGGCGAGACGTCCTGATGGTCCGCCGCTTTGACCGCGAGCGCGTGGCGGCGGGCTACACCCGCGCCCGGATGATCAGCGCCCTGACCCTCCTGCGGACGGAGGACAGCCATCGGGCGCGGGATCGCTGGTCCTATGTGCTGCTGGCCGAGGAACTGCGCCGGGTCAGCGCCGAGCCCGCCAGGGATGCGCGCGAGCTTTTCCGCCGCATGACCTTCAACGCCCTGATCTCCAACGCCGACGATCACCCGCGCAATCACGCGATGATCGCCAAGGCCAGGGATTGGCGGCTGTCGCCGGCCTACGACCTGACGCCATCGACCCCGATCAGCCTGGAACGCCGCGATCTGGCGCTGGTGATCGGAGATGCCGGCCGCATCGCCGCGGCGGAAAACCTGATCTCACAAAGCCCACGCTTTCTCCTGAAGACCGACGAGGCCGCCGCCATCGTTGCGGACATGGAGCAGCGGGTGGCGAGCACCTGGTACGATGTCGCCCGCAGCGCTGGCGTAAGCGCGCCCGACTGCGAGCTGATATCGGGAGCCTTCGTCTATCCGGGCTTCCGACCCGAACCGCCGCCGCTCTGACCGTGATCACGGCCGCCCCGGCTAGATCAACCCCAGCGCCTTGAAGCTGGCAACCTCGGCGCGCCCGACAATGACGTGGTCATGCACCGCGATCCCCAGGGTCCGCGCGGCGTCGATGACCTTCTTGGTCATCTCGATGTCGGCCGACGAGGGGGTCTGATCGCCGGATGGGTGATTGTGCAGGAACCCACAAAAATCTGCAGGTCACTGAAAATATTGAATAAATTATCCCATCGAGGGATCGCTGGGGACGCGGAGTGGGGACGGTTTCTAAGGCAATTTCGCCACGAAACCGTCCCCACCTTGTCCGTCCCGGTCGCTCACCGGGCCGCACGGCACTCAACGACGTTTTTGCGGTCCCAGGCTTCGAGCTCGCCGAGCGGGTACGGTGATGGCCCCGCCGCCCAATTTGAACGTGCAGATCTCCAACGGATCCTAGACAGGCTGTCTGATAAGCCCCGGCCAAGCGGGGGCCTTGTAAGAAGAAGGTCGCCAAATGGGTGCTGGCAGGCAAACGCTAACACGTCTCCAGATATGGCCGTTGGGCCATGATGGAGCGGCCCGTGAGACCGATTTCGTACAAGCGCCACCGGTTCCCGGCTGCTGTGATCCGCCATGCGGTGTGGCTGTATTTCCGGTTCACCTTGAGCTTCAGGGACGTCGAGGACCTGCTGGCCCAGCGAGGGATCGAGGTCAGCTATGAGACGATCCGGTGCTGGACGCTGAAGTTCGGCCGGCAGTTCGCGTACAACCTGCGGCGTTCGCGACCCAGGCCGAGCGGACGCTGGCATCTGGATGAGATGGTCGTGAAGATCGGCGGCAAGCGGATGTACCTATGGCGCGCCGTCGACGACGAGGCCGAGGTCCTGGACATGCTGGTCCAGGAGCGTCGCAATAAGGCGGCGGCGCTGAAGCTGCTGAGGAAATTGCTCAAGAACCAGGGCGTTCACCCCGAGGCGATCATCACCGACAAGCTGGCTTCGTACCGCGCCGCGGCCCGGGATCTCGGCCTGACCGAGCGCCATCGACCTGGCGGGATGCGTGAGAATAATCGGGCGGAAAACTCTCATTTGCCGATCCGGCGACGCGAGCGAAAGCAGCGGAAATTCAAGTCCCGAGCTTCCGCTCAGAGGTTCCTCGCCACCCACGCCGCCGTCTACAACGTCTTCAATCTCCAGCCCCACCTGATCCGCCGACCGACCCTTCGCCTGTTCCGGGCCGAGGCCCATCAGACGTGGGCCGCAGCAACGGCGGCCGCGTAATCACGGCGCCGGGCAGCGCGGAACAGCGTGTGGGTTTCGGGATCAGCGTGAGGGCAGGCGGACCGACGATGATTGAGTGGCGGCGGGCGCAGAACTTCACGCTGGCGACAGCCTCGCAGAAATGCGCGCAAGAATAAAGAACAAAAAGTGAACAAACCGCTCGATGCCCAACGGCCGTCGGAGCGTTGCTGCGCCGCCGCTTAGTCCCCCCGTGTTCCGATCAGAGCCTCAAGGTCCGCGTTCAACCGCGTTTGCCAGCCGACGCCTTGCGAGCGGTAGTGGTCCAGAACGCGCGCGGACAGCCGGATCGAGACGGGCGTCTTCGTCGGCTGCTTCGCCGGCCCGCGACCGCGTGTGAGAGACCGATAGAGTTCGGCCGGAAGCACCTCCGAGGCCGGCCGCGCCTTGGCGAAATCCGCTTTGGTCCATTCGGGATTGTCGTCGAAGTCGGGGTGATCTGGCGTCACAGGCTTAGAGGCCATAGCGCTGCATCTCCTTTTGTCTGGCGCGTCGGTAGATGATGGCGCGGATGGTGGTCGAGTTGGTCGCGGTGAACACCAGGCATCGGCCTTGGCCATTCGCATACGCAAAGGCCCGGAAGCGAACCTCGCCGTAGTCGAAGCGGTCATCAACGGTGACGACGGCGGCAGTGAAATCGAACTCGGCGGCTTCAGATAGCGAGATGCCGTGTTTGGCGGCGTCGTTCGCGGGGTCGAATTCGATGTCCACGACTATTTTGTATATACAATCACGGCAGCCTGCAAACTAAATCGTATATACATTTTGAATGGTCACCGATCGGCCCGTCAGCAAATCCGTCGCGCCTCCCGCTGACGCAAGGACGCCTTGGGCCAAGAGGCGGTAGTTTCGCCAGCACGGCGCAAGGCCGAATGACGGTTTGAGCGCCCCTACAGCGTTGGAATAACCCCCGATTTCGCGACGCCTGCCAAAGCGGAGACAAGTTGCAAAAGTCGGAGTGGCGGCCCGGGAGGGACTCGAACCCCCGACCTTAGCTTTAGGAAAGCTCTGCTCTATCCGGCTGAGCTACCGGGCCACGCGATGTGTGTGATAGCCTAAGGTTGGGGGCGTGCAAACGCCGTGATCAGTAGGGCGACGGCGTATGAGTTTCTTGCGTCATTTTCGCCAGCTCTGGGTACAGGTGCTGGTAGCCACAGCCTTGGGGGCTCTGGCGGGTTGGCTTTGGCCGCACTTCGGTGCCTCCATGAAGCCGCTGGGCGATGCCTTCATCAAGTTGGTGAAGATGGCGATCGCGCCTGTGATCTTCTGCACCGTGGCCTCAGGCATTGCCCACATGCGCGATTTGAAGGCCCTCGGGCGGCTTGGCCTGCGAACACTGATCTACTTCGAGATCGTCTCGACCTTCGCGTTGATCATCGGCCTGGTGGTCGGAACTATGCTGCACCCCGGCGCAGGCTTCAACATCGACCCGTCGACCCTCGATCCCGCGATCGGCGCGGGCTACGCCGCCAAGGCTGCCCATGGCGAAAGCTTGGTCGACCATCTGATGAACCTGATCCCGGAGACCTTCACCAGCGCTTTCGCAGGCGGCGATCTTTTGCAGGTCCTGTTGATCGCCATCCTGACGGGGTTTGCTTGTACGGGGCTTGGCGAGTTCGGTGACAAGGCCGCTGGCGTTCTCGAAGGAATCGCCAAGCTGTTCTTCGGGATCATCGGGGTGATCGTCCGGTTTGCCCCGCTCGGTGCCTTCGGGGCCATGGCCTTCACCATCGGCAAATTTGGCGTCGCCTCTCTGGTCAACCTGGGCGCTTTGGTCGCCACCTTCTACCTGACGAGCCTGCTTTTCATTTTGATTGTCCTAGGCGCCGCTGCCTGGCTCAGCGGCTTCTCGATCCTCAAATTCCTAGCCTACATTCGTGACGAGCTGCTGATTGTGCTCGGCGCGTCGTCGTCGGAAGCGGCTCTGCCGCTGATTATGGCCAAACTACAAAGGCTAGGCGCGGGCAAGACGACCGTCGGCCTAGTCATCCCGACCGGGTATTCGTTCAACCTCGATGGCACAAACATTTATATGACGCTCGCAACGCTGTTCCTGGCGCAAGCGACCAATACGCCCCTAACCCTAGGGCAAGAGGCGACGCTGCTGGGCGTGTCGATGCTGACGTCCAAGGGAGCCAGCGGCGTGGCCGGCGCAGGGTTTATTACCCTTGCCGCCACCTTGGCAGTCATACCGGATCTACCGATTGCGGCGCTTGCGCTCTTGGTCGGCGTCGACCGTTTCATGAGCGCATGTCGAGCTCTGACGAACTTCGTCGGCAATGGCGTCGGAACCCTTGTCATCGCCAGGTGGGAAGGCGATCTCGACCGCGACAAGCTGCGGGTTGAGCTCGCGCGCGGCGCAATCGACGAGGTGGTGCTCCTGGACAGCGTCTAAGGCAAAGAGACCTTATCGGACGATCTGTACAGGCAGGGCCTCATAGCCCTTCACGAAGTTGGATTTCAATCGCCGAGGCTCGCCCACGACTTCGATGCGCTCGAAGCGCTTGAGGATCTCTTCCCAGACGACTTTAAGCTGCATCTCGGCCAGGCGGTTGCCGAGGCAACGGTGAATGCCAAAGCCGAAGGCGACATGCTGGCGCGGCCGCTCCCTGTCGATAATGAAGCGATCTGGCTGATCTATCACCTCATCGTCGCGGTTCCCCGAGACATACCACATGACCACTTTGTCGCCCGTCTTGATGGATTTGCCGCCTAACTCGAAGTCACGCGTCGCGGTGCGGCGCATATGAGCCACCGGGCTCTGCCATCGGACGATCTCAGGCACTGCTGATTCTAGAAGCTCCGGATTTGCGCGAAGGCGATCGTAGGCCGCTGGATCGCTCTGAAACGCCATCAGCGCGCCCGTGATCGAATGGCGTGTGGTGTCGCTGCCGGCCACCGTCAGCAGCATAATGTTTCCAAAGTAGCCTTCCGGCTGGTCGTTCTTACGTGTCACTGGGTCGTGGCTGAGCAAGGAGATCAAATCGTTGGCCGGCGGGCCGTCTTTGCGGGCGTCCCACAGTCCGATGAACGGCATCACCAAGGGCACAAAGGCCTGCTGTCGCTCGACCATCTGTTCCATGGTCATGCCGGCCTGCGGCGGTCCCGAAAGCGCCATGTCGGAGATCTTTGGCAGGTTGCGACGCTGATCGAACGGATAGTCGAACAGCGTCGCTAGCATCTGGCTTGTTAGCTCGATCGATACCTTGTCGACGAAGTCGAAGGTTTCGCCCACTGGCAGTTCGTCAAGAATCGCTGCGGCGCGCTGGCGGATCAATGGCTCCATGGCCGCCATCCCGGCCGTGGAGAAGGTCGGCGTGACAACCCGCCGCTGGGCGTCATGGTCAGGTGGGTCCAACGCAATGAAGCTGGAGCCCGCGCGGGGCTCCTTTGCATCGGCGATCATGATGCCGCCGAGCTCTGAGGACGAGGAGAAGGCCTCGTGGTTGGAATCCACCGCCACGATGTCCTGGAATCGGGTCACCGACCAGTAAGGCCCGTATTCGCTGGTCGGGCAGTAGTGAACCGGATCCTCCCTTCGCAGCCGTTCGAACCAGGCCCAGTGGGTGTCGTTGGTGAAGTGGCTTACGTCGGCGACCTGGAAGTCCTCAAGGGGCGTGTCGTAGGCCTGCTCGCGGGCTTGCTTGGCAATTGCGTCGGCATCATGGGCCATGGTCCTGACCTCCCACGTTTCAGTCGTTGCTGGAGGCTGGGCCGTGATCAACAAGGGCGCAAACGAAAACGCCCGGGGTTGAGCCCGGGCGTCTGGCAAGCCAATTTGTTAGCGATGGCTTAGGCGGCGACGGCCTTGATCAGAGACTTGTTGAGGATGCCGATAGCCGCGTCGCGGTCGATGCGTTCGATGGCGGCGACCTCGCGGGCCATGCGATCTAACGCCGATTCATAGAGCTGACGTTCCGAATAGGACTGCTCTGGCTGGTTCTCGGCGCGGTGCAGGTCGCGGACCACCTCGGCGATGGAGATCAGGTCGCCGGAATTGATCTTGGCTTCATATTCTTGAGCGCGGCGGCTCCACATGGTGCGCTTGACGCGGGCGCGGCCCTTCAGGGTGGTCAGCGCCTGTGTGACGACGTTGGTTTCAGCTAGGCCCCGCAGACCCGCAGTGCGCGCTTTGGCGGTCGGCACGCGCAGAGTCATTTTTTCGTGGTCAAATGTGATGACGTAGACTTCGAGCTGCAGCCCAGCGACTTCTTGAGTTTCGATCCCTTGAACCTGACCCACGCCATGGGCCGGATAGACGACGTGATCGCCAACCGAGAAATCGTGACCGCTCTTGCTCATGGAAGCATCCTTCTCAAAATACACGACCAGGCTTTCTGGCCCGACCTTTGACGCCCATCCGTTAAATGACAAAACCACGCTCTCCGCGAAGGGGGCGCGGCGGCCTCGCCAGTTGGAACGGAATTAACCTTTCAAGACACCCTTCGCCGGATTGCCGGAGCCGTCCCTCTTGGACCGCGCCGCAATGGCGTTTCATCGAAACCAATGAGACACGGCGTGACGCCTGAACTGCCACATCGAGCAAATCGGTATCATAAAATGAAGCGGAATGAAAGGGTTGCCCCCGGTGGGCATGCTGTCGCAGCAATAGGCGTCCCGTAGGACTTAGGAGCCTCGGCCGGGTTTCTCAGAGAAGTACTTCTCAAGTTTGCCTGTCTCGCGCTCGAAAGCTTCAGCGTCGGCAGGTGCCTGTCCTTTTACCGTGATGTTTGGCCAGACCCGCGAATATTCGGAGTTGATTCTTAGCCACTTTCCGTCGGCATCGTCTTCGGTATCCGGCTTGATCGCATCCACAGGGCACTCCGGCTCACAGACCCCGCAATCGATGCACTCGTCGGGATTGATCGCCAGGAAGTTCTCGCCCTCGTAGAAACAGTCGACCGGGCACACTTCCACGCAGTCCATGAACTTACATTTGATGCAAGGATCCATCACGATGTAGGTCATGGCGAGGTAGCAGCCTCCGAACTGGCGAGGTAAGGCGCGGGTTTTTCACGGTCCGGACCGGGCTTGTCAATGCGGCGCAGCGCCGCCAGCTACGAGTAAATCTCCAACGGCGAATAGAGGGTCCTGGCTTCGGCCGGTGGTCCGCGCCGTTCTCCCAGGGCAGTCACCGTCACGGCGATCAGCTTGCCGCCCAGAGCGAACACCACCGCATCCCCGACCTTCACTGGCCGAGCGGGCTTGTCGATGCGACCTTCGAAGCCAACCCGGGTCAAGCGAATGCGGCCTTCGTCGATGAAATTCGCCGCCAGGGTGCGGGTCTTGAAGAAGCGAGCGCGCCAGAGCCAGACATCGGCCCGGCAGGCCTCCTCATTCATGGCTTAGACGTCCTGGCGCGCACACGGCGACGTCGCCGAGTGACCGGCGCGGCCTCCCCCTTCAGGGCAGCGAGCGCGGCGAAGGGGGAGTTGGGCGCCACGATTGGCCGATGTTCAATGGCAAACTCGCGCTCGGCGCGGCGGCGCCAGGCGACGGGTTGATCGGGCCGTTTGATCGGCGCAAAGCCTAGTCCTCTAAGGATTTCGCGCGTCTGGTCGGCGCTCCACCCGAGGTCTTCACGGGCTTGATCTGACAGCACGACACCCCCGTTTTGCTTAAGGCCTGCGCGCAGGAATTCATCCAGCCGCTCCAGTTGCTCAACCGGCACGGCCAGGCCCTGAACGGCGCGCAGGCCAAATGCAGATAGGGAACGGGGCGAAGGCGCCTGGGCTGGCAGCCGGGAAGGCTCTGCGACGTCCGGTCGCCAGTTCAGACTATCGCGTCTCGCCAGCGCTTGGGTCAGCGCACGGGCTTCGGGCCGTAACAATGCTGGCATGTATACGGAAAATGCGCCCAGTTTGACGCCAAGGCCGCGCAGCATGCGTCGTTCCACCTGGCTCAACGCACGGGCTTCAGCGCGGACCACATTGCGGTCCAGTACGCCGCCGGCCTCAATCAGCCGGAAGGCCAGGCCGCGTGCCAGCCCCTTGATTTTGCCATCCGCCACGGCCGCCTCGAGTTTGCGAAGCGCACCCAGACGGCGGCCCGCCTCGCCCGTTACGAAGGCTTCCAGACGGTGGGCCGCCCGCTGCCGTGCCGCGTCATGGCCGATCTCGCCCAATAGGCGCACACGCGGCCGGAATGGCTCACCGCCACCAAGCACGCCCGCCGCCTCGCCCCGCCAAAGCACGACACCGTCGGGCGTAAGGGCGAAGGCCTCGTCCGGTTCAGCGGCCAGCTTACCTAGCCTTCGCCCGATCTCTGGTCCGACAGCATGGGTGGCAGCGGCCCGCAGCGCCTTCTCCTCCAGGACCGAGGTGCCATGCGCTGCCTCGAACTGCACTCCGGTCAATCGACCGACGAAGTGGCCCTCGACGGTCACCGCGCCATCTGCGCCGACACCTGCCAACATGTCCTGTCGCACCCGTAGGCCGCGCATGAGCGCGCTGGTGCGCCGGTCGACGAACCGGGCCATGAGTTTTTCATGGAGGGTGTCGGACAGCCGGTCCTCCAACTGACGCATCTTGCTCTGCCACCCGGCCGGATCGGCTAGCCAATCGGGCCGATTGGCCACGTAGGCCAAGGTCCGCACGCTCGAAAGGCGAGCCGCCAGCGTGTCGATCTCCCCGTCGATGCGGTCGAGTTGAGCGTATTGACGCCCGATCCAGTCCTCCGGGATCCGCTGTCGGCCGGTGGTCAGATGCAGGAAAAATTCCTTCGCAAGGCCCATGTGCTCGTCGAGGGCCAGTTTCCGGAAATCCGGCGTCTGGCAGCATTCCCACAGCCTCTCTATGGCCGCGCGCCCGCGGGCGCGCTCGACAATCTGCGGGTCTTGCGCCAGATGCCGCAGGGTCGTCTCATCGAGCGCCTCGGCCGAAAGCTTCAATCCTTCGCGATCAGGCGTCTTCGCTAGTGATTTCAGTAAGTTAGATAGGTTTCCGAAGTCGAGCTTGGAGTTTCGCCACTCTGCGTCGGTCACAGGCTCGAAGTGGTGGGCTTCGACGGCACGGACGAGATCATCGTCCATGTCATCAGCCTCGCCAGTAACGCCAAATGTTCCATCGCGCTGATAGCGTCCGGCCCGACCGGCGATCTGGCCGACTTCCTGAGGATAAAGCCAACGCGTGCGTTTGCCATCGAACTTCTTCAGACCCGCAAAAGCCACATGGTCGACGTCCATGTTCAGGCCCATTCCGATGGCGTCTGTCGCCACCAGGAAGTCGACTTCTCCAGACTGGTAGAGCGCGACTTGCGCGTTTCTCGTACGCGGGGACAAAGATCCCATCACCACAGCGGCCCCGCCGCGCTGGCGGCGGATCAACTCGGCGATGGCGTAGACTTGATCGGAGCTGAACGCGACGATGGCTGAGCGGCGTGGGAGTCGGGTGAGCTTCTTGGCGCCCGCATAGGTCAGGGCGCTGAAGCGCTCGCGCGTGACGATTTCGGCATGCGGCAGGAGGCGGCGGACCAGCGGGGCCATCGTCCCTGCACCCAGCAGCATGGTCTCGGCCGTTCCACGGGCGTGCAACAGCCGGTGCGTGAAGACATGTCCGCGTTCTGGGTCGGCACAGAGCTGAATTTCGTCAACCGCGAGAAACTCAACCTCACGCGACAACGGCATGGCCTCGACCGTGCAGACAAAATAGTGCGGCCTGGGCGGGATGATCTTCTCTTCGCCCGTGATCAAGGCCACCGCGCGTACGCCGCGGAGCTTGACGATACGGTCGTAGATCTCGCGGGCCAGGAGCCTGAGCGGCAGACCGATCATACCCGAAGCGTGGCCAAGCATTCGCTCGACGGCCAGATGAGTCTTGCCGGTGTTGGTCGGACCCAGCACCGCCACCAGCCGAGCAGGGGCCATGCCTGTGGATCGGTCGCTCATATGTTGAATTTGGGGGCGTCGGGAGAGTCGGGCAAGTGCCGCTAAGCGTCTTGACCGGCCCTGGGCTGAAGTCGGAACCCCAAAGGCAGTAGCTGTTCAATCGTCTGGTGCCCGACCTCGCCATCGGCGGCGAATGTAATGACCTCGCATCCCGCAAGGGCCAGTTCCAAAATCTTCTGGCGACACCCTCCGCAGGGCCAAACGAGGCCCGGCAGCGAAGACGCCACATAGATCCTCGCCAGCTCAGACGTCCCTTGTGTTATGGCAGCCCCAATGGCGCTCGCCTCAGCGCAGACGCCTTGTGGGTAGGCGGCGTTCTCGACGTTGACGCCATAGTGCACCCGCCCGTTGGCTCCTTCGACGGCGGCTGCGACGCAAACCCCGGAGTAGGGCGCATGAGCGCGTGGCAACAGGCGTCGAAGTTCGGCGGCGATGGCGGAAGTATCGGTCATGGACAGGGGGGGCGCAACAAACTCGAGGGACGCAAGACCTTAGACAGCGGCAGCCTTGCCGTCCACAACACCAAGGATCGTCAAAAGATCTAGGACGCAGAGCGCCGAGTTGTGTGCCGCCATCTGGGCCATCTGGGGGTAGGTGAGATGGCTTTCTTCCCCGGCAAGGTCGGACAATGTGCGGATGACATAGAGCGGAACATCCCAGGCTTCGGCGACCTGATTGACGGCACCCGATTCCATGTCGATCGCCTGGGCGCCAAACCGGGCGTGAAGGCTGCTGCGCGTCTCTGCACAGTTGAGAAAATAGTCGGCGGTGACAATCGCGCCCAGGCGCACAGGTGCTGAGATTTGATTGCGGAGGATCTTGGCCAAGTGTTCCAGCGTGGCCCGCACCTTTGGTGGAACCGGCGAGAGCGCCGCAAGCTCGGGTGCGCCCAGCGGAACCAGGCCGGATTTCGTGGAGGTGAGCCGTCCGCTCGCCATCACGCCATAGTCATGGATCGCCAACTGATCGGCCAGCAAGACGGCACCCACGGGCAAATCCGGATCGAGACCGCCGGCAACCCCGCAGAAGATCAGGGCTGTGACGTCAAAAAGGCTTAGCAACAGCGTGGCGGCAGCAGCGGCGTAGACCTTGCCTATCCCAGCCTGAGCCAACACGAGCGGCTCACCTGCATGGCGAGCGCGCCAAACCCGCGTCGGGCCGTGTTGCTCGGGCTGCGGGTCGGCGTCTAGCTGCGCCCGCAGGGCAGCAATTTCTTCGGTGGTGGCGCACAGGATCGCGAACAACGGCCAGTCCTTAAGTCAGTCTAGGGAGCGCCGATAGCGGGGCTTGGCATCTCCCTTCCACGGGGTTGGTGAATTTGAACGTCACCATTTTGCCATGACCGCCCCGCTTCCGGGGCTTTTGCAGAGCGTTCCGCACACTGCCTCCTGACCCCCACTGAAAACGTCTTCTGAAATCGACAGGTAGAAAACGAATGGCGTGTGGTGAATCGTTGGAACGCGGCCGCAACGAATCGTGACCGAATCAGCGACCTCGCTCGATTCAGTGTTTGTTCACCCCAACATATTGTATCCAAAAGGCCTTGAGGCACAAGTCGGGTCAGCCGCGTAGCCGTCTGGCAAGGTCAGCATATTTGGCGGCTTCGCCTTGGCGACGGAGGGTTTCGTAGAAGATCGACAGGTTGTGCGCGGCCATGAACCCGCCACGTCCGGCGACCGCACCGTCGAGGTCGGGTCGCTCACCGATCTCCAGGCAGCGTTTCCACGCAGACTCGGCCACAGGCAGGAAGTGGTCGAGTGCCCGATCCGGCTCCTGGCTTGCCGCTTCCAGATAGAGGTCGCCGATCACGAAGTAGAAGTCCGGCGACCTGCGCCAATTGACAACCTCGGCTTCGGCAAGCGCTAGGGCATCGGCAAGTTGTCCATTGGCTTTCAAGGCCATGAGCGCACGTACGACAAGGGCATGACGATAGGCGACGTCTGCGGGGGCTAGGCGGAGGGCTTCTGTGAAACATATGGCCGCGTGTTGGGCCCGCTCGCGCGCCTGGTGCTCCTTGGCAAGCTGGAACCAGAGATAGGCGTCTTCCGGCGCATCTTGCAGCTCACGCATGATCAGCGTCTCATTGCGCGCGCCTTTACGGGCCAAATTTTCGGCCGTGTACCCGTCGTGGCCAAGGCTCAGCGCAAAGCGCTTGCGCGGCAAATCGCTGACGGGCTGTTCGTGGATGCGACCTTCGTAAGACACGCCACGCGGCAAAATCCTGGCGATCCAGGATTGAGCCCTTCCCGCGCCACCGGATTGGTCTGTGAGGTTTTCGATCCGAACCTCGCCTATCAATCCGCCGCCGCCTGGCGGAAGGAACTGCGGGCCGAGCGCCTCTGCGCCAGCCTCGACCCACTCATCGGCATCGAGCACGAGGTTCCAGTTGGCGTCGGAGTGCGAAAGGGCCGCGTTTCGAGCGGCCGCAAAGTCATCGATCCAGACGAATGGACGGACCTCAGCGCCTTCAGTCCGGGCGATTTCGCAGGTTGCGTCAACAGAGCCAGTGTCGAGCACGATCATCTTGTCGACGTGCGGCCGTGCGCTCCTTAAGGCTCGCCCGATAGCACCCGCCTCATCTTTGGCGATCATCACCATGGCCAGCCGGGTCACCGCAAACGCCTCCGCCGCTTTCGGCTCAACCGAATGTATAAGCCCGCACGCTCATCGCTAGCGTCATGCAGGAAACTTCGCCGCATCGGCGGTTGTTCGCCTGCCTTACCTTGACGTGGAGGCCGGCCTTCCTCTATATCGCCCGCTCTCGCGCGGACCCCGTCCGCAGCGTTCCTATTCTCGCGAAGGTTTTCGTCCCATGTCGCGTCGTTGCGAACTCACCGGTGTCGGCCCGATGGTCGGCCATAATGTGAGCCATTCGAACATTAAGACCAAGCGCCGCTTCCTGCCCGCTTTGTCGCCCGCAACACTGCAATCTGATGCGCTGGGTCAGTCCTACCGCTTGCGCATCACCAATGCAGCGCTGCGCACACTGGATTTCCGCGGCGGGCTTGACGCCTTCCTGATGAAGGCCAGCGACGAGGAATTGTCGCCCAAGGCCCAGAAGATTAAGCGCCAGTTGAAGGCTAAGCTCTCCGAGCAAGCTGCCGCCTGATCTTGCGCGATTGAGTATCGTTCGGAAGAGGCCGCTGAAAAGCGGCCTTTTCTTTGGGCGGTCGTAGAGGCGTCTGAAGGCGCGGCGGAAGCTGCACCGGGGTCGTGGTCATCTTCGCCGGCTGTTGATTAGGACCGTGAGGCTAGGCCCCGGGGAAATGGGGGTCAGCCAGGCGGCGCGGGCCTTGGGCAGAAGGGCCAAGCTGAGCGCAGTCGGCTTGGCGCAAGGCCTGGACCATCGCTACTTCAGTACCCCATCGAAGAGGGCAATCAGTTCCTTCCAGTGCCGCTCGGCGGCCTCGGGGTTGTAGACCGGCATGTCGGTAGGAACCCAGCCGTGCCGCGCACCTTTCCAGATCGATACCTCCGCATCGACGCCTGCCTCTTGCAGCCCGCTCGCCAGCCGCTTGCACTGGGCTTCGTCGAAGCCTCGATCTTCGTCCGCGCCAGCGACTAGGACCCTCGCCCGGATTTTGGGCGCCAGCAGATGCGGGCTATCGTCTGCGTCGGTAGCCATGTTGCCGCCGTGGAAAGAACCCACCGCAGCGATCCGGTCTGGGAAGGTCCCAGCGGAACGCAGCGCAATGCCTGCGCCCATGCAGTAGCCCGTGATCCCGACCTTACCGGCCTTGGCCAGCGGTTGGCGGGTGAGCCAATCAAGGCAGCCGCTGATATCCTGCATCTGCTTTTCGACATCCGTCGAGGCGCGCAGTTTCATGAAGAGCGCTCCCATTTCCGGATCGCCAGCCCGGGCCTTGACGATATCCAGCGGCGGATAAGGCCCGGCGCGCCAAAACATATCCGGTAGCAGCACATAGTAACCGGCCTTGGCCAGCCGCTCGCCCATTTCGAACATCGCGGGTCGAATTGCGGGCGCGTCCATCACCAGGATCGCTGCCGGCCAGGGGCCTTCCCCCGTCTCGGGCGTGAAGACAAACGCGCGCGCTTCACCTTCGGCCATGGCGATGAAGACATCGGTTTTCATCAAGTCATCTCCCCGATTATGGCTTCCCATCGAACGCGGGCAGGCGTGTTTGTTGGGAGCTCAAAAAGCTGTCGTGCGAAATCAGGTCCAAGCGAATGGCGCCATCCCCCTCCTTGATCTGCAACGAGATCCTCGAAATTGTTCAACATCAGCGCCAAGCCATCTCAGTGTCGATTATCCCTGGCCTGCAGGGGGTTGCCCTCGAGGCTCGTCATGGCCGTGAATTTGGCCTGCGCGCACCCGGTCCGTCGCCGTGCAATATCCAGCACAAGCATCGCTTGGAGCCAATCGTCACAGTCGGCCAAAAAGATCAAAGTACCGTCCGGTTGCGCACCGAGATCGGAAATCCCCGCCCGGCGCGTGCCGCCAGCACCCGGGTGTCCAGCGCAGCGGCGAGCGGCCTCAAGCCACCGCCCTTCGAACGTCCTTAAACGTTGACCGTTTTTGCGGGCCAGACGGTCCTTGCGTGTTGGGCGGTGGCTGCAGAAGGCCCGCATTGCGGCGGGTCAAGCGCCGCGGCTCTTCTTCGAACAGCTCTGCCAATTGATCCGTGATGGCGCCCGCCAATTGCTCAACGTCAACAATCGTGACCGCTCGGCGATAGTAGCGGGTGACATCATGGCCAATGCCGATGGCGATCAGCTGCACCGGGCTTTTGCCCTCGATCTCGGCGATCACCTCGCGCAGATGGCGTTCCAGGTAGTGGCCGGAATTGACGGACAGCGTTGAATCGTCGACCGGCGCGCCGTCGGAGATCACCATCAAGACGCGGCGCGCCTCCGGGCGGCTGATCAGCCGCTGGTGAGCCCACATCAGAGCTTCGCCGTCGATGTTCTCTTTGAGCAGGCCCTCGCGCATCATCAGGCCCAGGTTGCGCCGAGCGCGCCGCCACGGCGCGTCGGCGGCCTTGTAGATGATGTGCCGCAGGTCGTTCAGCCGTCCCGGCTGTGGCGGCTTACCGGCCTTAAGCCAGTCTTCCCGCGAAGAGCCGCCTTTCCAGGCGCGCGTTGTGAATCCGAGGATCTCGGTCTTGACCCCACAGCGTTCCAGGGTGCGGGCCAAAATGTCGGCGCAGACCGCGGCCACCATTATCGGGCGCCCCCGCATGGAGCCGGAATTGTCAATCAGGATCGAGACCACGGTGTCGCGGAACTCGGTGTCCTGTTCTTCTTTGAAGCTGAGCGGCGCTGTCGGGTCGACAATCACCCGCGTCAGTCGCGCCACGTCGAGGATTCCTTCCTCAAGGTCGAAACTCCACGAACGGTTCTGCTGTGCGAGGAGCTTGCGTTGCAGACGGTTTGCCAGGCGCGAGACCACGTTCGACAAGCTCGCCAGCTGCTGGTCAAGATAGGCTCGAAGTCGCGTCAGCTCCTCCGCGTCGCAAAGCTCCTCTGCGGCCACGATCTCATCGTGGGCCGTTGTGAACACCCGATAAGTGGCGACCTTGCCTTCGCCTTTCAGATCAGGGCGTGCGGGCTGGTCGCCTTCGCCCATGTCCGGGGGCTCGTCGCTCTCCTCAGCATTGGGATCGTCCTGCGCCTGCATCATCTGGGACTCGGCGTCTTGGCTTTCGCTATGGCTGGCTTCGCTGTCATCCATCGTCGACTGCTGAGGGGATTTTCCCTCGCCATCGCCCTCATCGTTTTCATCGCTGACCTCGGGTTCGCCCTCCTCGCCCGAGTCTTGTTCATTGTCCGCCCGGTCAGGGGCGTCAGACAGATCGTCTCCCATCTGCAGGTCATGGATGATGGCGCGCGCAATCCGGGCAAAAGCCTTTTGGTCGGCGAGGGCTTCTGTCAAGCGGTCGAGGTCTGAACCGGCCTTGGACTCGATCTCATCGCGAAACAGGTTGACCAGGGGCTGGGCCATTGCCGGGGGCTTGTCGCCGGTCAGGCGCTCGCGGACCATCAAGGAAACGACGTCGGCCAACGGCGGATTCGCCAGGGCTTCGACCTGGTTGAAAACCCGCTTGGCCCAGGCCTGATCGTGAACGGCCTTCAGGTTTTCGCGCACACCGCCTAGGGCATTGGCGCCGATGGCTTCAAGTCGTGCCTGCTCGATGCCGTCATAGATCGGTTGGCCCTGCACCGTAGATGGCCGTGTTTTGGCGTGGGCGACAGGGTCGTGATGGGCGATGCGAAGCGCCATCTGGTCGGCGAAGCCTCGAATGCGCGCGGCATCGATCGAGGTCAGGTCGCGCGGTGGGTGCGGCAGGACGGCTCTGTTGCCTGTGAGCTGCGGTCCCTCGCCGGAATAGACGATCTCAAGGTCTGCAGATTCCGCCAACGAACGGGTCGCGTTGACCAGCGCGCGCTTAAAGGGCTCCAGCGGACTTTCGGGATTCTTGGCCATCAGGCTCGTCTTAAATCAGGCTGGCGTGGGCGAACAAGGAATTGACTGAGGAAAACACGGAAAAGGGCATGCATGAACTGGCAGTCCAGGGGCACCATTGCGTCTGCGGTTTGCTCCAGATCCCTTTTTACGCGGGTTTTTGCGCTTTTTACGGACCGCACAAACCCGATCCCATCGGAACGAGAAGGCGGAGCTTGTCGTTCTCCTCTGAGCGTCCCGCAAACCGCGGACGTTTCGAGGAATAAGTGAAATGCTCAAGTGGGCTTTGATCTTCGCCGTCGTTGCGCTGATTGCCGGCGGCTTAGGATTTGGCGGCGTCGCGGGTGCGGCCGCGGGCGTGGCCAAGATCCTTTTCGGCCTGTTCGTTCTGGCCTTTGTCGTCTTCCTGGCGCTGGGCGTTATGGCGGGGCGAAAAATCTCGGGAAGTTAGCCGCGGGGCCGGAGGCGATCACGTCCGCCTTGGCGTTCATCCCTATCGCGGCCAATGCCGAGTTGCCTGCCCTTTGGGGTTGAGCGCATCGCAGGCAGGGCCAGGCGCGATCCTGGCCCTTGGCATCCTACTTCTTGGTCTTCGAAAGATAGGCTTTGGACTCTTCGCCCATCACCTCTACCAAATTGCCCATGGCGAGGTTGGCGTCGATGAGGTGAAGCCCCCAGGCCTCATTGATCTTGCCGTCCTGTACGACATCGCCCTCGATGGTGTCGGTGCGAGGGTCGGCGGGCACGGCATTGGTGTGGATTTCCAGATAGCTGAAACCATTCTTCTGGACACACTCGGCGCTCAGCAGTCCGGGGACCGAGATGAAGGGCGTGGTCGGATTGGGCTTGCCCTGAACCCAGACGGTTTTGGGGGCCGCTGCGCCCGAGATCGCGGGGCTGTTGCTCAGGTAGCTGTGTAGCTCACCTTTTCCGCCGGAGAGGTTGGCGGGATTGGCGCATGCCGCGATCTGGCTTTCCGAAGGTGCCTTGCCGAACAGGCTGTTCGCCGGCGGTGGGATGGTGTCGCGGAAGCTGGCATAGGCGATGACACAGCCGGTCTGGCTGGAGGATTTGCAAAGCGGCATCGACTTGAAGAGCCCGGTGTCCTTGCCCTTGTCGATGGGCAGGCGAGTGCCCATCAGCAGCGCAGAGACGATCTTGGCCTGAACTGGCTTGCCATCGATTTCCTTGGAGATCAGCTGAGTCAGCACGCCAGAGCCTTGACTGTGACCGATCAAGACAACGCCGCGGCCCCTGTTTTCTTTGGCCAGGTAATAATTCCAGGCGTCCAGGACGTCAGCGTAGCCCACCGCCCGCGTCGCAGGATCATTTGCCCCCGGCACAGGCTTGCCAGACATGCCGGCACGCAGGGCTGTCAGCGTGAACTGGCGATACATCGGCGCATAGATGCGGCACTTGGACCCGAAGCGGGCGAGTTGCGCCTTCACAACGCTGAGTTCCTCAGGGCCGATGTTCATGGTGCTGACCGCACCCGGATCATTGGAGATCGTCGGATAGACGTAGAAGCAGTCGATCGGCGCTTTCGGATCGGCGCTGAATCTCTCCACCGTCTCGGTCCCGTCGGCCTTGATCACCGTGGTCGTCAGATCGATCGCGCAGGCGTCTCCAGGTTTGCCGGTCCAGCATAGCCAGTTGGCTTTGCTGGCGTAGTCGTTCTTCGGAAAGGTCGACTGAGCGTGCGCGCCAAAGCCCGCCATCGCCACGGCCGCGCTCAGACCCAGCGCAGCCACGATCGTCCTGGTCATAGACTCCCCCTCAGCGGTTCTTGGGCCATAATGGCAAGAGGATCGCGCGGAAGGGCGCGCGCGGTCCAGCCATTTCACCGCCGTAACGTCGGGCCCTAGGCGACCCTGACGCGTGCGGTGCTCTCCGGCAGGTCCTGCCCGAACGCCCGCTGGAAGAACTCGGCCACTGTGCCGCGCTCCAACTCGTCGCACTTGTTCAGGAATGTCATCCGGAAGGCGAGCGCTATATCGCCGTCGAATATCTCAGCGTTCTGGGCCCAAGTGATCACCGTCCGCGGGCTCATGACCGTGGATATATCACCGTTCATAAAGGCGTTTCGGGTCATATCAGCGACCCGGACCATGGCGTTGATGGTGCGCTTTCCGTCGGTCGTGTCGTAGGTCGGGGCCTTGGCCAGCACGATCTCGGCTTCCACGTCGTGGGCCAGATAGTTCAGCGTCGTAACGATCGACCAGCGGTCCATCTGACCTTGGTTGATCTGTTGTGTGCCATGATAAAGCCCCGTCGTGTCCCCCAGCCCAATTGTGTTGGTGGTGGCAAACAGACGGAAATAGGGATTTGGACGGATGACCCTGTTCTGATCGAGAAGCGTCAACTTTCCCTGCGCTTCCAGCACTCTTTGGATGACGAACATCACATCCGGGCGACCGGCGTCATATTCGTCGAACACGAGCGCGATCGGCCGTTGGATCGCCCAGGGCAGCATGCCCTCGCGGAATTCGGTGATTTGCTTGCCATCCTTCAGGACAATGGCGTCCTTGCCGACCAGGTCGATCCGGCTAACGTGGCTGTCGAGGTTCACGCGCACCAGCGGCCAGTGGAGGCGCGCGGCAACCTGCTCAATGTGCGTCGACTTTCCGGTGCCGTGGAAACCTTGGACCATGACGCGACGGTTGTGAGCGAAGCCGGCGACCAATGCGCGCGTGGTCTCAGGATCGAACTTATAGGCCTCGTCGAGATCCGGCACATGTGGGTCTCGCGTCGTAAAGGCCGGCGCCATAGCGTCGAAGTCCACGCCGAAGACGTCGCGGGCGTTCACTTGCTGATCGGGGACCAGGTTCAGAAGCTGGTCTTCTTCGGAGTCGAAAGCGGTCATGGCGGGGTTCGATTACAGGCTTGCCGAGGCGGACGCAAACAGGTGTTTTGATGCAGGCTCTGGCGGCGCGCGAGGGCGAGGCGAAAAGCGCCAGCAGATGAGGATTGAGGCGATGACCGAGAATGAAATGACCGTTCGGGATTTTATCACCGCTTGGTCGCGGCTCGATGTCGAGGAATTGGTCGCGTTCTTCACGCCTGATGGCGTCTACCATAACATGCCCATGCGGCCCGTCGCGGGCCACGAAAACCTGAGGGGCTTCATCGCGGGATTCCTCAAAGGCTGGACCAGCACAGACTGGGAGGTGCTGAACCTGATCGGTCGCGCAGACATCGTCATGGCCGAACGCGTTGACCGGACCATGCTCGGCGAGCGACCCGTCGATCTACCGTGCTGCGGAGTCTTCCAGCTGGAGGACGGTAAGATCAAAATCTGGCGCGACTACTTCGACCTGGGCACCTACCGGGCCGCGCTGGGCGCATAAGGAGACCAGGACGATGCCCATGGATGCCGTTATGTATCGCACGATTGAGGTTACACCCCAGCCATCAGGGTTCGGCGCGGAGATCTCCGGCCCCGACCTGACGCAGCCGTTGCCTGCGCCAGTGCTCGAAGAGGTCAAGGCCGCTTGGGCGCGTCATGGTGTGGTTGCCTTCCCAGGCCAGGCGATGAGCCTTGATGCGTTGGAGGCCTTCACCCTGCAGATGGGCGGCTTTGGCAGCGACCCCTACATCAAGCCGATGTCCGGTCATCCGAATGTCCTGGAGTTGCGCCGCGAGCCGGACGAAAAAGCCACCAACTTTGGGGCAGGCTGGCACTCTGACTGGAGTTTCCAGCACGCGCCCCCGGCCGCCACAATCTTGCACTCGAAGGTCGTCCCGCCGGTGGGCGGCGATACGCTCTTCGTCGACGCGTGCTGCGCTTACGAGGCCCTATCACCGGCTATGCAGCAAATGCTGGCGCCCTTGCGCGCAATCCATTCGGCGCGGCAGTCCTATGGATCAAAGGGTGTCTTTTCGAAGGAAACCGAGAAACGGACGATGCAGATCATCGTCTCGGAGGAAGCCGACGCCGCGTTGACGCACCCGCTCGTACGCACTCACCCTGTCACCGGGCGAAAGGCGCTCTATGTCTCGCCGGTCTACACCGTCGGGATCGAGGACCTGACGGCGGAAGAGGCCAAGGCGATGCTGGGGTTTCTGTTCGCTCACCTGACGCAGGCGCAATTCATTTACCGCCACAAGTGGCGCGAACAGATGCTTCTCATGTGGGACAATCGTTGCACCATGCATTTTGCCGAGGGCGGCTATGATGGCCATCTGCGGCTGATGCACCGAACGACCGTCTCCGGGGAAGTCCCGGCATGAGGCCGGCTCTAGCGCTTGGCTGGCGTGCGCTTGGTCACGGACTTTGCCGCCGTCTTCGGCTTTGAAATCGGCGCTTTTGCAGGCGCTGTTTTCACACCCAGGCCTCTGCACGTCACGTCATGGATTTGCGCCGTCAGCTCGTTGTTGAGCTTGATCAGTCGGTGCACGTCATCCTGAATCTTCAGAAGCGCCTCAGCGTCCTTGTAGGTCTGCAGGGCTTGCTTGTCAGAGGCCGCAGCTGAGACCTTCTGACCGACCATGATCACCGACAGCAGGACCAGCTGCAAAAAGGTCTGGGCGATCCAGGCGATGAGCGGTGCTGTGCCCGCCTTGATCGCGTCTGGCAGGCTGATCAATGCCAGCAGCGCAAAGGCGTAGGCGCACCACATCGTGCCTACGGAATTGGTGATTAGGATGGCGACGCGGCCGTTGAAGCCGATGCGTTCGGCCCCAGTTGTATGGGGGCCGGCTTTCTCGCGTTCCGCGATCCGAGGATGCTGTGCGTGTTCTGTCGTCATTCCCATGCCATCCGAACCTCAAGACGTCAGGTTACACCGAGTCCCGCGCCTGCCCAGATTGTGATCCCGATCGGTCTGGGCGAGGGGCCTCTTGAGGCGGGGAATGAGCCTGAAAGCCGATCGAACATCTTGGCTGTGCGCGCTCGTCGATGGGGTTGGCAAGCAACTCGCCGCCATGGGTCACAAGCTCGGCCCGCCGGATCGTGCGGCCCTTGGCTGCCGCGTTCAGGCGCTTGTCGTCCAGCACCTGAAGGATAGGGCATAGCCTGTGTACCGGGCCCGCTCGGATCATCCAAAGGATGGACAGGCCACAGGCTGGTAGCTAAGGGCGATATCAGACTAAATTTCGGGACGAAATTTCAAATGCCAAGCCTGCCCAATCCCAGGCCCATGATTGGGCGCCGTGCTTTGCTCATCTTTGCTGCGATCGCCATTATCGGGGCCACTAAGACGTCGCCTGCCAGGGCGCAGGCCGATGAGCTGAAGATCACGCTTTGTGGCACATCGGGTCCCTTGCCGATCCGTGACCGGGCCAAGGCCTGTGTCGCGGTGCAAGCGGCCGGCTCAATGTATCTTGTCGATATAGGCCCGGAGGCCACTGAGAACATTCAACTTTGGCGTATGCCTGTCGCCACGGCCAAGGCGGTGTTCATCACGCATCTGCACTCCGATCACATCGGCGAGGTTGGTGAATTCAATATGCAGAGTTGGGTAGCCGGACGCCCGCAGCCGCTGGCTCTCGTTGGGCCGCCCGGCATTGCTGAGCTCGCTGACGGCTTTAACCTAGCGTACCACATGGATCACGGGTTTCGAAACGCCCACCACGCGCACGGTGATGTGAAGCTGCCGATCGAGATGGGCCTGCTGAAGGCTAAGACGATCACCATGCCGACCACAGATGGGCCCGGAGGCGTTCGTAAGGCCACGGCGTGGACCGACGGCGGCCTGACTGTAACGGCCATCCAGGTGGCGCATGATCCCGTTAAGCCAGCCTATGCCTACCGCTTCGACTACAAGGGCCGCTCGGTCGTGATCAGTGGCGACACCCGTAAATGGCCACCGCTGGCTGAGGCCTCCAAGGGGGCTGACGTCCTGATCCACGAAGCCCAGAACAGTAACATGACCAAGATGATGGTGGCCGGCCTCCAAGGGATGGGCAATGGCCGAATGGCGGCGGTGATGAACGACACCTTGAGCTACCACACCACGCCCGTGGAGGCCGCCGAGATCGCCAAGGCGGCCGGTGTGAAGCAGCTCGTCTACTATCACCTGACCCAGGCGGGCCTGCCAATGTTCACGCCAGAGGCCTTCACCGCCGGTGTCGCGGCAGTGGGTGGACCCGAATGGCGTTTGGCCAAGGACGGAACGACCATCACATTGCCCGTGGGCAGCGCGTCCATTGTCTTTGGCCAACAGTAGACCGCGCTAGGGCTGGCGGTAGACCTTGCCGCCCTTCATGACGAAACGAACGTCTTTCAACGCCGCGATCTGCTGGGTGGGATCGCCGGACACAGCGACCAGGTCGGCGACGTAGCCGGCCTTCACCTGCCCAAGCCGCGCCTCGCGCCCGAGGATCTTGGCATTGGTTGCCGTGGCCGCGGTCAGGGCTTGAACGGGTGTCATCCCGTCCTTGACCATCCAGGCGAGCTCTCGCCAGCTCTCGCCGTGAGGAAAGACGCCGACGTCGGAGCCGGCTCCGATCGTGACGCCAACACTCAGGGCCAGGCGAAACGCGCTCTCAGCAGCTTGCATGGCTCCCGTCGCCGGCGACTGGCCCGGTACATAGTGCTGGAAGTAGATTGACGTGGCCTCAGGCGCAGTGAGTGTTGGCACATAGGCGATGGCCTTGGCCTTCATCATCCGGAAAGTCGCCTCCGAGGCGCCATAGCCATGCTCAATCGTGTCAACACCGGCCAAAACAGCGTTGCGAATACCAGCATCGCTGGCAGCGTGCGCCGCAACCGGCCGACCTGAGGCGTGCGCCACCTCGACCGCTGCGGCCATTTCTCTTTCGGTGAGCGTCGGGCGCGTTGAGCCATCAGGACCGGTGCGATAGTCGGCGTAGAGTTTGATCCAGTCGGCGCCCATGGCCGCCTGTTCGCGTACGGCCTTGACCATTTCGGCTTCGCCCGAGATCTCCTGGGCACCCTGTGGCAGCTCCATATCAGCGCGGAAGCCCTTCTTTGGACCATAGCTGCCGGTCGCCACGATCGCTCTGGTCGTCACGAACAGGCGAGGGCCAGGCACGATCTCCTCGTCGATCGCGCGTTTGAGCTGGACGTCCGCATCGGCGGCGCCTTCAGTTCCGAGATCGCGCTCGCTGGTAAAGCCGCTCATCAGGGTCCGGGTGGCGTCACGCCCGGCGCGCAGAATGCGGTAGGCGGGTGGCTCCTTGAGCACCTGATCGTCCCAGGCTACGTCGCCGTAAGCGTGCAAGAGCAGGTGCGAATGCAATTCGATCAGACCGGGGATCAAGGTCTGGCCGGGCAGGGCGAGGATCTGTGCGCCGGCGGGAGCCTTTACGGCCGCCTTCGGTCCGACCGCGGTAATCTTGTCGCCTTCAATCGCCACGACCCAGCCCGCGTGCGGCGCACTATCGCCAGCGCTCCAGACCGCCTGAGGCTGCAACAGATACCGCGTCGGCTCCGCAGCCTGCGTCATGCCGGCCAACGACAGGCCCGAAATAGCCCCCAATAGGGATATTTTCACCGCGATTACTTCCTGAAATGGCGTGATAGATTCCAAGGAACATGAACTCGCAGTCCGCGCCTCATGTCGCAAGACGTCTACACCGTCCAATAATTCGCCGAACGACTAAAGTTACATCCCCGGACGGTACTTCGATTTATCCGTGACGGACTTCTGCGCGCGCTCAAGGTCGCCAAATCCTGTCGCATCGTGCGCACCGAGATGGAGGTGATGGGCGGTGTCACACCAGAGCCCGGCCTTCTGTCGCGCGGCGACCTCAACACGGCGATGGGGCATGGCCAGCCGGGCTCACGAAACCGGGTCCCCAGCATCGTCGACATTGCAGAGGTAGACCCACAGACAGCGCAACGTTTGGCGCGCGGCTTCCAAGACCGCGACCCTGTTGAGGCTGGTAGAGGCGCTAACGCAGTCCTGACCCGCGGCGCTACCGCGAAGATGTCGGTCCAGCGCACCCAATTCGCCCCGTTCCTGGCCCTTTGGCCGGCTGCAAACAAATACCTGCGGCTCGCAACCCGGAAGCGCGAGAGTTTGGGGTCGCCGGCGGCTCTTGGGTTTTAGGGCAGCATGGGCAACATCATGCGCTGGATCGGTGATCTCGCAGGGCTTGCAAAGCACCTCGATTTGGCGCCGCATCGAGATGATCGGCGAGCCCGGTGTTCGCGCGTCCTTACGCCCGCCGTTTGCGACGCATGCCTATCCGGTTTGATTTGGACGAGGTGATGGCGGGGCCTTGCCTTGTGTGCGACGCGCGTGACAAGACGCGAGATCTGGGGGCGATCAGGCGTCGGGCCAGCGACGAGCCGCGGCCCAGCAGGGACGAGCGGCAACGCTCTTGACGCAATGTCGCCCAAGCTGTCTTTCGCCAAAATCTCTAAAGGACACGTCCAAATGGATAAACGCAGCATCGGTCCGTTTGAAGTCTCGGCGATCGGACTGGGATGCATGGGGCTGTCTTCGGGTTATGGTCCTGCGACCTCGCGCGAACAGGCCGAACGGGTTCTGCTGGGCGCGCTCGATGCCGGCTACACCTTCTTCGACACCGCCGCAGTCTATGGTTTGGGCCACAACGAGACCCTGGTCGGTGAGGTGCTTGGCGCGCATCGCGACAAGTTCACGCTCGCTTCGAAGTGCGGCATCACCGTGGGCGACGAGCGCGGGATCAACGGTAGCCCGGCCAACATCAAGGACACCTGCGAACGCAGCCTCAAGCGCCTGCAAACCGATGTTATCGACCTCTACTATCTGCACCGTTGGGATAAGCGCGTGCCGATTGAGGACAGTGTTGGGGCGTTGTCAGATTTATTGGCCGAAGGGAAAATCCGCGCCATCGGGCTTTCGGAAGTCTCCGCCCCGGTTCTGCGCCGCGCCCACGCGACCCATCCGATCGCCGCCCTGCAGACCGAATACTCACCCTGGACCCGCAACCCGGAAATTGCCGTCCTTGACGCCTGTCATGATCTTGGCGTCACGTTTGTGGCATTCTCACCGGTCGGGCGTGGCTTCCTGGCCGGAGGCGCGAGCGATCCTGCCAAGTTCCAGGCCGGCGACATGCGGATCGCCATGCCGCGATTCCAGGGCGAAGCCTTGGCGGCGAACCTGCGCTTACTCGAGCAATTCAACGCCGTCGCAACCGAGGCCGGCTGCACGCCGGCGCAGCTGTGCCTGGCCTGGCTGATGCAGAAAGATCCGACCTTGGTTTCGATCCCAGGCACCACCCGACCCAAGCACATGCGCGAAAACGCTGGCGCAGCAGCGGTCACTTTGACGTCGGAGACCGTGGCTAAGGTCGATGAAGTGGTGAACGAGCGCACGGTGACGGGCTCGCGTTATGCCCCGGCGATGCAATCGGCCGTCGATACCGAGCTGACATTGGCTGAGGCAGAGGCCTAGCGCGTCCAACATGATGCTTGGGGGCTTCACTTCGCCGGCGGCACCTGCGCAGCCTGGGCGTGCTCCGTCTAGACCATCCCGGCCTTGCGCAAGGACTGGTAGGCCTTGATCACCCGTTGCAAGCGGTGTTCGCCGGCGCGGTCGCCGCCGTTTGCGTCTGGGTGTAGCCGGCGAACCAGCTCGGTATAGCGGGCGCGGATTTTCGGGCCGTCGGCGTTGGCGTCGAGGTCAAGGTCGGCCAGCGCATTGCGCTCGATCTTGCCCATAGCGCGGGTCTCAGCCTCCGCGATAGGCTTGCCGCCGTTCTTACCGAACAGGTTGAAGGGGTCGCGATAGCCCTCACCCTTGCGGAATTTGTTGGAGAAGGCCGCGGCCTCGCGCGACATCCGGCCAGCCTTCATCTCCCAAGTTGGTCGCCCGCCCGTAAACATTTCATCCTGCTGTCGGCGGCGGACCTCGGCCTCGCTGAGGCCAGCGAAGAAGTTCCAATTGCGATTGTATTCGGCCGCGTGTGGCTGACAGAACCAGTAGTGCTCGTTCAGCATATCGCGCGATTTGGGGGCCCGCGCGGTCGCCGCCAGACGGCAGCCGGGGTGATCGCAGGCCCGCTCGCCGGGCTTCAACGCATTGACGTCCTCAGTCCGTGCATCCTCCTCCGGCTTGGGGGGGCGTACGCGGATATCGACGAATCTGGGCTTATAGTGAAACGCAGCGGACATGCGCCAAGTATGGGGCTGAGATAATCGCTTTCAAGAATTGAAGATGAGGACAATGGGCGCCATATCTGATGCCATCCGTCAAAAACTCAGGTCAGCCTTCTCGCCTTCGCGCCTCGAGATCGAAGATGATTCCGCCCGCCACGCCGGTCATGCCGGGGCTCATCCTGGCGGCGAGAGCCATTTCAACGTGCTGATTGAGTCGATAGCCTTCGCCGGCGCTTCGAAGGTGGCGCGGCAGCGAATGGTCTATCGCGCTCTGGCGGAAGAACTGGCCGGGCCGCTGCATGCGCTTTCAGTGAAGGCGCTGGCGCCGGGCGATAGCTAGCGTTTAGACTGGCTTACGTATGGCGCGCCGAGGCAGTCTTTGGCGTGGCTTAGCGGCCGATACGATCCGGGGAGTCCTTGGCTTGAAGACCACCATTACCGTCAATGGAGAATCACGGGCGCTCGACGTCGATCCCCGCACGACGCTGCTGGATGCGCTGCGCGAGACCCTGCATCTGACCGGCACGAAGAAGGGCTGTGACCACGGCCAATGCGGTGCCTGCACCGTCCTGGTGAACGGGACGCGGATCAATTCGTGCCTGTCTTTGGCGGTGATGCACGACGGCGACGCCGTAACCACCATCGAAGGCGTCGGTACGGTCGAGAAGCTTGCGCCGATTCAGCAGGCATTTCTGACAGAGGACGCCTTCCAGTGCGGCTATTGCACGCCGGGTCAGATTTGTTCGGCGCTGGGGATGCTCCAAGAGGTCGCCGATAACTGGCCTAGCCAGGAGACCGAAGATCTTATGGGATCCATCCGACTTACTGACGATGAATTGCGAGAGCGTATGAGTGGAAACATCTGCCGTTGCTCGGCCTATCCACAGATTGTAGCGGCGATCCGCGCTGTCTCAGGGCGGCCGGCATGAGGCCGTTTACTTTTGAGCGTGCGACGAGCACCCAAGCGGCGGTGAAGTCAGCCGCCGAGATACCCAATTCGAAGTTCATCGCCGGCGGCACCAATCTTCTGGATCTGATGAAGCTCGAAATTGAGCATCCCGCCCATCTGATCGACGTCGGTCGCCTGCCATTGGCGGGCATCGAGGACACGTCTGAAGGCGGCCTGCGGATTGGCGCCATGGCGACCAACAGCCACGTGGCCGCTCACGCGCAGGTTCGCAGCCGTTATCCGGTTCTCACACAGGCCATCGTCGCCGGGGGCTCGGGCCAGCTTCGTAACAAGGCGACGACGGGCGGAAACTTGATGCAGCGCACGCGCTGCGTTTATTTCTACGACAGCACCAAGCCCTGCAATAAACGCCAGCCTGGCTCAGGCTGCGGCGCGCTTGAGGGCCTGAACCGCAATTCGGCGATTTTCGGCGCCAGCCACGCCTGCATCGCCACCCACCCGTCGGACATGGCGATCGCGCTGGCCGCGTTGGACGCCAAGGTCGAGACCTTGTCGCCTTCCGGTCAGGTACGCAGCTTCGCCGCCACGGAACTCCATCGGCTGCCGGGCGAGACCCCGGACATCGAGACGCATTTGATCCCGGGGGAGTTGATCACCGCCGTGGTTCTGCCGCCGCCGCCCAAGGGCGGACAGGTCTATCGAAAAGTCCGCGACCGGGCCTCATACGCCGCTGGCCTGGCCAGCGTCGCCATCGCTGGCGGCAACGTCGCCCTGGGCTGCGTGGCCCACAAGCCGTGGCGGGCGGAGAAGGCGGAGGCCGCATTGGCGTCGGGCTCTTCCAGCGCCGAGGCTATTGCGGCGGAACTTTCTGAGGCCAGCAACAATGGTCGCAACAGATTCAAGATCGACCTGATCGCCCGCTTAGTCCCCGTCGCGATCGCCCAAGCGAATGGGAGTCAAATATGAGCTCGGTCAGTGACTGGGAAGCCACGAGCAATCCGGTAAAGGAAAACCGCGCCGGAAACATCGGCAAAGCCGTAGATCGCTATGAAGGCCCGCTCAAAGTCACGGGCACCGCACCATATGCCTATGAGGTCGAACCCCCGTCACCCCCGGCCTATGGAGTGCTGCTTTCGGCGTCGATCGCCCATGGTCGGATCTCCAATGTCGACACAGCCGCCGCCGAAGCCTCGCCAGGCGTGCATTTGGTCTGGACCTACAAGAACGTACCCGCGCAAGGGCCGCGCCCTGCGCGATATGATTTCTTCACGCCCTCGCCCCGTCCTGCGTTGGAATCGGAACGGGTCCATTTCTTCGGCCAGCAGGTGGCGATCGTTGTCGCTGACACCCTTGAGAACGCTCAGGCCGCAGCCGCCTTGGTCAAACTGTCCTTCGAGACTGAACCGCAGTCTGTCATCTTCCATGATCACTTTGATGAGGCTGTTCAGCCACCGGGCGAGTCCGACACTGAGATCGGTGACTTCGAGGCGGCCTTCGCGGCCGCGCCTGTGAAGATCGACGACAATTGGCGTACGCCGCTGCAGAACCACTGCCAGATGGAGCCTTGCGCCACCACCGCCTGGTGGGAGGGCGAGCAACTGACGGTCCACACCTCCGTTCAGATGGTGCGCTTCGCTCAGAGCTCGCTCGCCGAAACATTGATGATCCCGCACAAGTCGGTGCGACTCTTGACCCGCTATGTTGGCGGCGGTTTCGGCGGCAAGGGATCGTTTTACGAAGACCTAGTCTTGGCCTCGCTCGCCGCGCGTGAGCTCGGCCGACCGGTGAAGGTGGCGTTTTCCCGTCAGCAGATGATGCACGGCACCGTACATCGCCCAGCGACTGAGGTGCGGGTGCGACTTGGCGCAACGGCCGAGGGCAAGCTTACGGCCATGTCGCTGATGACCACCACACATTGCGACCGACGCGGCAATTTCACGGAGCACGCTTCAAATTTCGCCCGCAGCCTTTATGCGGCGCCGAATCGTCTGACCGGACATCAGCTGGTCCGGCTTGACCTGCCCGTGGCGAGCGCGATGCGTGCGCCAGGCGAGGCGTCAGGCACGCTCAGCCTGGAAGTGGCCATGGACGAGCTGGCTGAAAAGCTCGGCATGGACCCCGTTGAGCTGCGTATCCTCAACGAGCCGCCGACCGATCCCGAGACCGGCAAGCCATTCTCCATCCGACAACTTGTCCGGTGCATGCGAGAAGGGGCCCAGCTATTCGGATGGGATCGCCGCAATCCTAAGCCCGGCCAGGTTCGCCAGGGCCGCTGGTTGATCGGCTTCGGCATGGCGGCCGCCATCCGCGGCAACTTCCTGCTACCGGCCAAGTGCAGCTTCACGGTCGACGCTGAGGGGGTGATTACAGTCAAGCAGGGCATGACCGATATCGGTACGGGCACCTACACGGTGTTAGCCCAGATCGCGGCGGAGACCTTGGGTGTTCCACTTGGCGACGTCCGCGTTGAGATCGGCGACAGCGAGCTGCCGCCAGCGCCTGGATCGGGTGGCCAATTCGGGGCGGCCACAGCGGGCTCGGCTGCGCTCGACGCCGGCATGAACCTACGCAAAGCGATCGCTGAAATCGCAGTCGCTGATCTGGCCTCGCCGCTCTTTGGTGGACCATCTGAGGATATCACCTTCCAGGACGGCGTCATTGCGATCTCCAATCGCTCTGAGCGGCTTTCGGATCTTATCCGGCGCAATCGGCCTGAGGGGCTGACCGCGGAAGGCGAGATCCGACCTGCCGCCGACGCGGGCAAGTGGAGCTCCCATACCTACGGCGCCCACTATGTCGAAGTGGCCGTTGACACCGTCACCGGAGAGGTCCGAACCCGGCGCATGCTGGGCGTCTTTGCGGCCGGCCGCATTCTCAACTGGAAGACGGCTCGCAGTCAGCTCACAGGGGGTATGATCTGGGGGGTGGGCTCGGCGCTTACCGAGGGCAATTCGGTTGATCCGCACTACGGCTCTTTGATCAACCAGGATTTGGCGGGATACTTGGTGCCGGTCCAGGCCGACATTGGCGAGATCGAAGCCATCATGCTCGATGAAGTGGACGACAAGGCAAATCCGATGGGTATCAAGGGTGTCGGCGAGCTCGGGATTTCCGGCGCGGGGGCGGCTGTGGCCAACGCCATCTACAATGCCTGCGGCGCCAGAGTGCGGGATTATCCGATAACTCCCGACAAGCTTCTGGCGGCTTTAGAGGCCCTCTGAAGCCTGGGATAGCGGCCGTTACAAAACCACTTCAAAATAACCGTGGCGTCGCGGTGATCGAGAGCGTTCGGCCATCGCGTTGAATCGATTGTGAGCGCGGAGGGGATTGCGCCGGGCACCAAGCTCAGCGCGAACATCACCAACTTGAACGACATCAAAGGCGTGTCTGCCGCTGTGGTGACGGGCAATTTGGGCGGCGACCAGGCCTTCGCGATTGCGCCAAGAAAGGTCTTCGTCACCCTCGAAGCCTCCGGCTCGTCAACCCGCCGCCAGGTCGTTTGCGGATCAGGACAACAAACCTTTCCAGGATCCATCTGGTGGCCTGAGCGCGATCTAGCCGGCCCGGTTGCGAAGCTCGCCTAGCACGCGGGCCAGATCGCCGTTTCGGAAGGGCTTTTGCAAGACCAACGCCCCCTTATCGACCTCGCGCAGCCTTGAGTCTCCGTAGCCTGTGGCGAAGGCGAACGGACAATTGCGTTCGCGCAGGACGTCGGCGACCGGAAAAATCGATTGACCGTTCAAGTTCATGTCAAGCAAGGCGCAGTCGAAGTTCCCCATCTCGGCCAGGACGAAGGCTTCGTCCAGCCGCCCTGCGGGCCCCACCACAAGGCAGCCAAGGTCGGCCAGCATGTCCTCGATCAGCAGACAGACCATCATATCGTCTTCCACAACGAGAACCCGCAGGCCTGCGAGGTCGGCTTCACCGGTCATGCCGTGCGCTCCGCTGCTGGCCAAATCTGCAGCTTGGTCACGCGGTTGACCTTGCGCTCAAGCACGCTGAAGCGGTGGCGATGGAAGGTGAAGGTCTGACCTGCGTCGGGGATCCGCCGCGCCTCGTGGATCAGCAAACCCGCAACGGTCACCGCCTCGTCGTCAGGCAGGTCCCAGTTCATCGCGCGGTTAAGATCGCGGATGGTCACCGAACCATCGACGGTCACGGAGCCGTCAGCTGCAGCGCGCACGCCCGGCACAGCCACGTCATGCTCGTCTTCGATCTCACCCACGATCTCCTCGAGAATGTCCTCAAGAGTGAGTAGGCCCTGCAGTGCGCCATATTCATCGACGACGAGCGCAAAATGGGCGCGGCGTTTCAGAAAAGCGCCGAGCTGATCCTTCAGGCTGGTGGTTTCAGGTACGAACCAGGGTTCTCGGATAATGAGCCCCATTTCGACGGCTTCGATCTTTCCATCAGCGTCGGAGATGGCCTGCAGGAAGTCCTTATTGTGCAGAACGCCGACAATATTCTCCGGCTCCCCCCGATAGAGCGGCAAGCGGCTATGGCCGCTGGCGAGCGCTTCTTTGAGTATGTCGGGCGGGCTAAGATCGGCATTGATGGTCGCAATCGCCTTTCGGTGGACCATCACCTCGCTGACATCCATTTCGGCGAGGTCTAACACCCCGCCCAGCATCCACCGGTCCTCAGTCCCCACAAGGCCGCCGGAGTGGTGGTACTCGACCGCGCCGCGTATCTCTTCATGGGCGGCGAGCACGTCCATCTTCATATTCAGCCGCACGCCGAAGAGGCCCAGCGTCTTTCGTACGATAAATTGGATCGTAAAGATGATCGGTCCGAACACGCGCACAATGAGCAGGGCTGGCCCCGATAGGAACCGGGCGACATCGTCGGAGCGCAGAATAGCCAGCGTCTTGGGTAGCACTTCGGCGAAGACCAGAACCAGCACAGTCATGACCCCGGTCGCTGCCGCGACGCCCCAGGCGCCTTTGATCTGTCCCGTGATCACTTCGGTCGCCAATGCCGAAGCCAGGATGTTGATCAGGTTGTTGCCGAGCAGAACGGCCCCGATCATCGTCTCTCGGTCCGCCAGCAGCTGGTTGACCCTTCCGGCCGGTCGGTCTCCGTCACGTTCCAGTTGGTGCATCCGTCCCCGGCTGGCACCGGTCAGGGCTGTCTCAGCGGCGGAGAATAGGGCTGACAGCGCGAGCAGGCCAAAGATGATCGGCGCTAGCTCGAGGATGGCGGCCATCAGGCAGCTCCTTCCTGCTTGAGGAATGTCGTGACCGCTTCGGCGTTGACGTCCTTTGCGACGAAGGCCTCGCCCAGACTTCGGGCTAAGATGAAGGTCAATTTGCCTCCCTCGGCCTTCTTGTCCTGCGCCATGTGGCGCGCCAGGCCTTCAGCGTCGAAGGGATGGCTTGCGACTTGGGCGAGGGACGTCGGCAAGCCCGCCGCGGTAATCGCGGCGCTGGCCCGCTGGGCGTCCTGGGTCGGACAAAGCCCTAGCCAGGCGGAAAAACGGAAGGCGAGCGCCATGCCGATGGCGACCGCCTCCCCGTGCAGCAGGGCTTCGCCATAGCCCGTCTCAGACTCCAGCGCATGGCCAAATGTGTGGCCCAGATTGAGCAGCGCTCGGCGTCCCTGCTCGGTCTCGTCCTCAGCCACGATCTCAGCTTTCATCTCGATGGAGCGGCCAACCGCTCGCGCCAAGGCTTCAGGCTCGCCGCAGAGGACTGCGCCCGCATTGGCCTCCAGCCATTGGAAGAACTGAAAGTCGCCCATGAGGCCGTATTTGATGATCTCTGCGTAGCCAGCACGCATCTGTCGGTCCGGGAGTGTGCCCAGCACCTCAAGGTCAGCCAGCACGACCTTGGGCTGGTGGAACGCGCCGACCAGGTTCTTACCGCGCGCGGTGTCGATTGCGGTCTTTCCGCCTACCGAGGAGTCCACCTGCGCCAGGAGGGTCGTCGGGATCTGTGCGAAATCGATGCCGCGCTTGTAGATCGCCGCCGCAAAACCCGCGAGGTCGCCAACCACGCCGCCGCCAAACGCAATGATCAGGTCGCTGCGGTCGAGCTCGAGCGCTAACAGGCGGTCGGTGACATAGGCTAGTCCTTCGAAGCTCTTGGTCTGCTCACCCGGCGCTACGATCACCGAGGTCGCCTCGATCCCGGACGCCTGAAGCGCCCGGGTCAGGCGCGCGCCATGGAGGGCCCAGACGGTCTCATCGCTTACAATTGCGGTGCGGCCACGTTTCAGCAGCGGCCTGATCGCTTCACCGGCGCGATCGATGAGGCCTGGCCCGACCAGCACATCGTAGGCGCGTGCGCCCAGGCCCACGACGATCTTGCGGGTCATGACGGGTGTGCCTCAATATGATCGCTAAGGGCGCGGATCACCTGATCGACAGTGACGTGGTGCGCCGCATCGCCGGTTTCGACGATGACGTCAGCCTCCGCATAGGTCGGATAGCGCGCGTCCGCTTGGCTCTGCAGAACGTCCATCGGGTTTTTGCCAGCGAGCAGGGGCCGATTGTCCTTGCGCGAAACACGCCTTGCCAGGACCGAGAGGTCCGCCTTCAACCAGACTGAAATGGACTTGCTCTTAATCAGGGTGCGGGTCTCCGACGAAATGAAGGCACCGCCGCCCGTGGCCAGGACATGGGGCTCCTGATCGAGCAGCCGAGCGATCACCCGCCGCTCGCCTTCTCGAAAGGCCGCTTCGCCGAGGTTGTTGAAGATCTCGGAAATTGAACAACCCGCCGCGGCCTCAATTTCGGTGTCGGCATCGCGGAACGGCAGCGTCAAGGCGTTGGCGAGCCGACGGCCGACGCTGGACTTGCCGACACCCATCAAGCCCACAAGGGCGATGGTGCGGTGGCGCAACGGTGCATAGCGATCCATGAATATCGACGGTCTACACGACCCGGCGGCCTCGCGCCAACCTCTGAGGCCCGCTATGATTAGACCATGTCGCGTCTTGCCATTTTGCTGACCACCCTCATCCTTGCCGGATCGGCGAACGCTGGGGTCGCGCAAGGGGTTGAGGTCTCCAGCCTCGCAGCTCCAGACGCCTTCACCACGCCGGGCCGCGACACCGGTGTTGCGATCACGCTTTGGAAAGGCGCCTCGGCGCGGACCGCACGGACCGTCCTGCCCCTGCTAGCGACCAAATCCTTGTCGCCAGCCGGTGCTGCCCTGGCCCGGCGGGTGCTGGCGACGGGCGCGCCGGGGCCTCAAGGCGCTGGACCAGACGCTGATCTCGCCGGTGCGCGCGCCAGCGCGCTATTGGTGCAGGGCGATGCCAGGGCTGCGGCTGCGATTCTGAACCGTGCGCCCGGAATCGATCGCACACCTGAATTGGCGCGTGCGGCCGCAGAGAGCGCGCTGCTCGCCAGCGACGATGCTCGAGCGTGCGGTGTGGCTGCAAGCCTAAGCTCCGGGCGCGACGAGATTTATTGGCTGCGTCTGCGGACCTATTGCCAGGCGATCGTCGGTCAGGCTGACCAGGCGCAACTCACATTCGACTTGGCCCAAACCCAGGCCAAGGACCTGGTTTTCGGCCGGTTGATGGGGGCCAAGCTTGCGGGTTCTGGCAACCCAGGCCCAGCCTCGCTGCGTAATGGGCTGGACTTTGCGCTGTCGCGCAGCCTCGGCCTGGATCTGACGCTGGCCAAACCATCGCCAGCGATCGCAGCAGCGCTCGCCAGCGGCGGGCCCGCCGAGCCAGTCTTCGAGGCGGCGACAGCGCCTTTGGAGGTGGGCATCCTCGTCGAGGCGCTCATGAAAGGCCAACCGGTGGGCCAGACCATCGTCCAAGCCCTTTTCGAAACGGCAGGATCAGCTGAGCCCAAGGTCCGCGTTCGCGGTCAGGCCGCCGTCCTTTTGGCGCTGGCCTTGTTGGACTCGCCAACGCCAGAGGTGCGTAGTCTGATCGGGGCTCTGGCGGTGCCGGAAGGCAAGGGCCCGCTAGGTCGCGATATCGCCCTTGAGATTGTGGGCAGCCAGAAACTGATGGGAGAAGCTGCGCTGCTTTCGCTTTGGATTTGCGCAGATGCCGGTGCTGGTGGGCCCGCCATCGGCGATCGCGTGCGAATCGTACGGGCCCTGCACGCTGTGGGCCTGGAGGCAGACGCGCGCAATTTCGCGCTCGAAGGTCTGCTGGGGTTGAAATGAGGGGTCAGGGAAGCGCCTGGGCCGAGGCGTTTCTGGAGATGATGTCGGTCGAGCGGGCGGCAGCAAAGAATACGCTCACCGCCTACGATCGGGACTTGGCTGATGCCTCAGGGTTCCTGGCCGCTCGGGGTCGAGATCTCTCCGATGCCTGCGCCGAAGATGTCGAAGCCTATTTTATGGCGCTTGGGGCTCGGGGCCTGGCGGCGTCGACCGCCTCGCGTCGGCGGGCCGCCCTGCGGCAGTTTTACCGCTTCGTGTTGGGCGAAAACTGGCGGTCGGATGATCCTTCTCGGCGCGTTGAAGCGCCGCGGAAGGGCCGCTCCCTGCCCAGAGTGTTAAGCCGAGCCGAGGTTGATCGGCTGATCGCCGCCGCGGCGGCTAAAAATGGACCCCAAGGCCTTCGGCTCGCCTGCATGGTGGAGCTTGCCTACGCCTCGGGCTTGCGAATATCGGAGCTGACAGCGTTGCCCCTGGCCGCGCTCGCGCGCGATCCGGCCTATCTCATCGTCAAGGGCAAGGGCGGCAAGGAGCGGCTCGCGCCGCTGAATGAGGCGGCGAGGACGGCGCTAAAGGCTTATATTGCTGTCCGCCCGGGTTTCTTGCCAAAGGGCGACCCCAAGGGGGCTGGCACCAATCCTTGGCTCTTCTCGTCGCGCGGCAAGGAAGGGCGACTTACGCCCCGTCGTTTCGCGCAGCTTCTGGATGAGGCGGCAATGCTTGCCGGCATTGATCCAGCTCGCGTGAGCCCGCATGTGCTTCGCCACGCGTTTGCGACCCATCTTCTTGAGGGTGGTGCGGATTTGAGGGTCGTTCAGACATTGCTTGGCCATGCCGACATTGGCACGACCCAGATCTATACGCACGTCGCCAGTGAGCGGCTGGCTGAGGTGGTGGCCAGCAAACATCCGCTCGCGCGCAAGCGCTGAGCGCGAAAGGGCGCTGCGTGCAGGACGACGCTGCCCTTGTCTTCAGGCCTGACGCCTATCCTGTGATCCGATAGCGGCCGTCAGCGTCGGGACAGACGCGAACGTAGCGGAAATCACGCTCGTCATTATCGATTGGCGCAATGGCAAGACGACAACGCATCTCGCTGTAGGCGTTGGCGCTATAGCGCCCGCTGCGGGAGCCACGCGCCTCTCTATAGGTGAACGTGTCGCGATAACTGTAGTAGGGGCCGCGTTGATCGCAGACATAATTGGTGTGGGCATTGCCCACAGCGGTGCCGGTGAATGCGCCGACCACACCGCCTAGGACTGCGCCGTCGTTGCGATGTCCATGCGCCGCAATGTTGGATCCCAGCGCTGCGCCCGCTAATGCCCCCATGATCCCGCCAGCGACCGTTGCGCTGTTGTCGCGCCGGCATCCGGCGTCGTCGACATAGGCTGCGTCACGGCCATAACTTGGCGCGGCGCGGTCGTAAGCGCCCCAACGGTGGTCATCCCAGGAAGGCGCAAGGCCATAGATGCGGCTGTAAGCGCCGTGACCGTGACGAGCGTCATAATCGGAGCGTGCGCGCTCCCAATCTGCGTGACGCCGATCATAGTCGGTGCGGGCGGCCTGATAGTCTGCCCGGCTCGCTTCATAGGCCTGGCGTTTTGTGTCGTAGGCGTCCTTGCGCGCGTCATAGCCCTCTTTGCCAGTTTCGTAGGCGCGATGATCGCGTTGATACTGCGCCTGAGCCGCGTCAGAGGGCGGGACTTCTTGATACTGCGGATACTGCGGCGGCTGCTGATATTGTTGCGGCAGCGGCTGGGGTTGGTACGGGGGCTGAGCTTGAGCGAAGGCGGGCAGGGCTGATAGCGCCAGGGCCCAGGCCATTCCGATCTTCAAGGGGGCACTCATCGCAAGTCTCCGATTTCTTTTGAAGGCGTGGTGCGCCATGGCCGGTGTCCACATATCCTCGGGTCCAAAACCCGTCGCGAGCCGCGAGGTTGCATGGGCAACCTCGCGTCTTGTTCTGCCGCTCTTGTGAGGCCGACCCATCCCGCCTAATTTCTCTGCCCACTTCGAAGCGAAGGACTGAGTTCACCGAATGGCTGTGCATTACCTCGATTTCGAGCGGCCTATCGCCGACGTCGAAGCAAAGATCGAGGAGCTGTCCAAGCTGTCGGAGACCGCCAACCCCGGCGCGTTCGACGCCGAAATCGAGGCGCTACGGGCACGCACTCAGCAGATGCGTCGCGACACCTACGCCAACCTCGACGCTTGGCAGAAGACCCAGGTGGCGCGTCACCCTGACCGGCCGCACTTCGTGGACTACGCGGCCGGCTTGATTGACGAATTCGTCGAGCTGCGTGGTGATCGCAAGTTCGCGGACGACCAGGCGATCATGGGCGGTCTTGGCCGCTTTCGCGGCAGGCCTGTCGTGGTGATCGGCAACGAGAAGGGTCGCGACACCGTGACCCGCGTCAAACACAATTTCGGCTACGCCCGGCCCGAAGGCTACCGCAAGGCGATCCGTCTGATGGAGATGGCGGAGCGTTTCCACTTGCCGGTGATCAGCTTCGTCGACACCACAGCCGCATACCCTGGCATCGCCTCAGAAGAGCGCGGCGTCGCCGAGGCGATTGCGCGCTCGACCGAAAAGAGTCTGATGCTGAGCGTCCCGATGGTCGCGGTGGTTACGGGCGAGGGGGGGTCGGGCGGTGCGCTGGGGATTGCCTGCGGTAGTCGCGTCCTGATCCTTGAGCATGCCGTCTACTCAGTGATTCCGCCTGAGGGTGCAAATTCCATACTTTGGCGCGGCGCGCGGACGCCGGCAGAAGCGGCCAAAGCGCTAAAGATTACCGCCCAAGACCTGCTGGGAATGAAGATTGTCGACCGGATCATTCCCGAACCTCCCGGTGGCGCGCACTCCGATCCGGAAGCGGCTTTGAAGGCGGTGGGCGATGCCGTTGAGGAAGAGCTTCGGGCGCTTGAAGGCCTGACATCGGACGAAATACGAAAGCAGCGCGCAGAACGCTTCTACGCCATCGGACGGGCCGGACTCCAATAGGTCCTCTTGCCTGACGCGACGTCCCAGCGTTCAGTATCGTCCAAACAAATGTTTGGAGGGACGTCATGGCGCTCAAGACCCGTTTCACCGAGATGTTCGGGATCGAGCATCCCATCGTCCAGGGTGGCATGCAGTGGGTGGGCCGCGCTGAGCTGGTGGCCGCGGTCGCCAATGGTGGTGGTCTGGGCTTCATCACCGCGCTCACGCAACCGACGCCTGAAAAGCTGACCGAGGAGATCGCGCGCTGCCGGACGCTGACCGACAAGCCGTTCGGCGTGAACCTGACGATCCTGCCGGCCATCAAGCCGCCGCCTTACGCTGAATATCGCCAGGCGATCATTGAAGCGGGGATCAAGATCGTCGAGACGGCTGGCAACAAGCCCATTGAGCACGTTGAGGAATTCAAGAAACACGGGATCAAGGTGATCCATAAATGCACGTCCGTCCGCCATGGCCTTTCGGCTGAGCGGATGGGCGTCGACGCCATCTCCATCGACGGCTTCGAGTGTGCCGGTCACCCGGGCGAGGATGATGTGCCGGGGCTGATCTTGATTCCGGCAGCGGCCGATAAGATCAAAATCCCGATGATCGCCTCGGGCGGTTTCGGCGATGCGCGCGGCCTGGTGGCGGCACTGGCGCTGGGCGCCGAGGGGATCAACATGGGTACCCGCTTCATGGCGACTGTCGAGAGTCCCATCCACGAGAATATCAAGCAGCAGATCGTGGCGAATGATGAGCGGTCTACCGAGCTCATATTCCGCACGATGCACAACACTTCACGCGTCGCAAAGAACGTCATCAGCACGCAGGTGGTGGCGATGGAGAGGGAGGGCGCGAAATTCGAGGACGTTCGCGAACTGGTGGCCGGCACGCGTGGAAAAAGTGTCTATGAGGTCGGCGACAATGACGCCGGCATCTGGTCGGCGGGGCAAATCCAGGGCCTGATCCACGACATCCCGACCTGTGCGGAGCTGATCAGCCGCATCGTTCGCGAGGCCGAGGACATCATCCATGGCCGCCTTGAGCGCATGGCGCGCGCGCAGCAGATGGCGACGGCTTAAGGTCCTATTCAGAGGACAAGAAGCGTCGATCAAGCGGCAATGAAAAGGGCTGCAGGCGTTCGCCTGCAGCCCTTCATTATTATCGACTTAATTCCAGTGGGCCCTACTGGCGCAGGCGGACGCCCACAAAACCCGTTGTGCCGAAGATTTCATATTCGGCGCTGGTGGTGAATCCGCCAAGCGGGATCTGGTGGTTGAAGATGTTCTTCACGCCGCCGAAGAGCTCGACGCCACCGACCTGCGTCTTCAGTTTATAGCTTACGTTGATGTCGCTGTAGGCGGTCGCCTTGATCTGGCACGGCGAGATCGCCTCGCAGTGCTCGATCTGGGTTGAGTCACGGTTGAACAGGGCCGTGCGGCTGACGTAGCGGCTGCGCCATCCGACGGTCAAGTCCCCCTGGGAATAGCTAAGATCCAGCGTTCCCCGCTCTGTCGGCAGGCCCAACCGGGCTTCATTGATATTCTGGATGTTGGGGAACTGCGAGAACGGGATCGTACGGTTTGCTTGTGTCCAATTGGCTTCCACAGAGGCCCGGATGCGGCCATCCAGTTTCTGCAAAGGCCCAAGGTGCTGGGTCCAGTCAGACACGTTGTGAGCATAGCCGACCTGGAAGTCGACGCCGTGGGTCCTCAGGGCAGCCGCGTTGAGGAACTGAGCGGTGACTTTTTGGATATTGAAAGCCTTTGCCGGATCGCTGGACGGCAGACGCGTAACCAGATTGCAGAACTGCGGGTTCAGCCCGGGTGCATCGACGCAGTTGTTGATGATGGTCTGCGTTGCGGGCAGCGTGATCGCGTTTAAGATATTGATATTGTAGTAGTCCATCGTGAAGACGACGCCGGTCAGCCAATCGGGTTGATAGGTCAGACCTAGCGTATAGGTGTGTGCCGTCTCGTTGTTCAGCGTTCCCGTCCCATTCACCAGGCCACCAGACGTGATCGTGTTGATCGATTGTGCCGTCTGGGCGTGGAAGGCGGTGGGTATGCCCAGCGCGGCGCAGTTGGCCACGCGGTTCACATTCAGTCCGATATTTTGAGCATCGCAAGGGTCGGTGATGTTGGCGAAACCTGGGCTTATCGGGCGATAGGCTTCGTCGATGTTGGGCGCGCGCGTGGCGCTAGCCGCGGTTCCGCGGAACCGCAAGCCTGACAGCGGTGCCCGCCAACCGGTGAGGTCACGTTCGAACGGCTCATAGACGAAGTTTGCGTTCCAAGTGTTCACGGAACCGAACGGTTCGTATTTGGCCTGCCTTACCGCGCCGCCCACTGTCAGCTCTTCTGCAAGGAAGCGGTGCTTAAGGATAGGTGCCCGAAGTTCCAAGTAGCCCTCGTAGACGCTGAAATGACCCGGCGCGGTTGGAGCTGCGGCGCGGAAGGTCAAGCCTTGCAACGCCAGCGGATCATTCGTGTTTACGCTCGTCTCGCGCCGGTATTCGGCTCCGAACGCTGCATCGATCGGGCCGCCGGGGAGATTGAAGAACCTGGAGCTATCGATCCGGAAGTTGGCGTTGACGACCTCCTGGGTGATCTTCTGAGATTCCGAAAGCGTGGCCTCGGCCCATTTGAAGAAGGCAGGGCCATTGGTTTGACCGAAGGGGTTGAACGGCACGCAGGTGCTTGCGAGCTGCGTAATTCCAGTGGGCGCGACATAGCCCGCGGCCTGGGCGGAAGGCACATTGATCCGACAGGCGGCCTTGCCGGTCGCAGGGTCAATCACGGAGTCCAGCGAGGCGCGGAAGTTTCCAGGCAAAAGCTCGCTGTGGTCGACGAAGCTGTTGTCAGTTTCACCGAAGTTGAAGGCCGTGTCGTAGTGGACCTCAAATGCCGGCAGGTCGAATTTGCCATTAAAGCCGGCCACAATACGGGTCGTGTCGCGGGTCGTGGTATCGCCGCGCGGAGGCCCGATAAAGTCAGCATAAGTCAGCGATGAGGCGCTGCGATTGGTTCCAACAGCATTGTTGATGAAGGTATTGATCGCCGCTGTGCGGAACGCGTTGTCCGGCGCAATGACCGTCGAGAAGGTCTTGGCGCTTCCGTCGTTCGGCGAAATGCTTCCGAAGACGAAGCTCGGTTGGAAGATGGTGTTGTTCTCAGTGCGGACGTACTTGGCATCCAGCGTGAACTGAATGGCTGGGGTGAGCTCATAGCTCACGTTGCTGAAAAAGCCTTTCCGCGTGATCTCGGGCAGAATGTTGACGTAATCCTGGCCGAAGAAGCAGCTGCCGCAGGGGAAGGGAAGCTGGCCGAAGGCGTTGTTATTGTAGCCCGTCCGAAGGGGTTGGACGACCGGGTTGCCAGAGGCGTCGAAGCCGATATTGACGCCACCAGCGCCACCGATGATCAGGACGCCGTTTTGGCCGATAAGCTCGCTGCCAACATTGTTGACGATGATGCTGTCGGGAATTCCGTCGTTGGGCTTGGGCGTACAAGGTGCGCCGCTGCTCAGCGCCTTGGGGGTCGCGCAGTCCGCGAAGTTGACGATCGTGCCCGCGTTCTTGAGACCCTTGATGTTGTCCGATGACACTGCGTCGCTGTGATCCCAGATCAACGAGAAAGCCGCGTTGCCCCGATTGTCGGAGAAGTCACGCCCGACAGTGAATGCGACGTTTACGCTCTTGTCGAAGCCCCCTGAGGCAGCGCCATAGGAAATGTCACCCTGCACGCCATTGATGTGCTTCTTGGTGATGATGTTGACGACTCCCGTCACGGCGTCAGATCCGTAGATAGCCGACGAACCACCCGTCGTGACTTCAACATGGTCCACGAGGGTTGGCGGGATGGAATTGAGGTCTACGCCAGCCGCGCCAGCCGCGCCGGGGACGTGCCGTTGGCCGTCGACGAGCGTTAGGGTTCTCTGAGCGCCCAGATTTCGCAGATTAGGAATATCCAGGCCGGAGTTCTGTCCGCCGTTTTCTCCGCCGCGAATAGATCCAGAAAAGCCCAGGGCAGGGATCTGCGAAACCACATCACCGAGGTTTGTAGCGCCCGACTTTTGGATATCGGCATTCGATAGCAGCGATACCGGTGTCGGCTGGTCAATGTTCTGCTGCGGAATACGCGACCCGGTGACAACGACCTCATCGACTTCTTTTTCGGCGGCTGGATTTCTGGACTTTTCCTGGGCTGAAGCCAGTCCTGGTAGCGTCAGGCAGGCCATAACGGCAGCCGACGCGAAAAGCGTGTTTCTCAACATCGTGTAACGACTTTCGTCTCTGGGGCCCCCGGGCCAGTTGGGACGCACCAGAGCCATATCCAGTGCGACGAGGCTGACCGGAGCTTCAAAGCCCGGAACACAGGCAAAAAATCTGCGCGAATTACCCATGGCGGGCACCAATCAAACCTTCGCGTTACTGTCACGCGACTGTTACATCTGCAACGGACCCCGTCGGATGGTTCGAGAATTTACGACGTACACATGCAATTGAAACGGTACTGCGTTTTTTTGTCACACGGGGCTTCAGCCGGCAGAACTCGCGCGCTTAGAAACTTACCAGATCACGCTCAGCGCCTGCGCCAGTTCATCGACGCTCTCAGCTGTCGTCGCCCAAGAGCACATGAAACGTACAGAGCCGTCGAGGAAGCGGTTTGCCATCCAGCCGGCGCTTTGAAGCCGAAGCCGCGCAGGCTCGTCCATCTCCACGAACACGCCGTTGGATTCGACCGGGTGGTTGAGCTTGAAGGGCATGACCTCGGCGAGCCGCCGCGCCATGGCGTTGGCGTGGGCGGCATGGCGCAGGAGCGCACCGTCTTGCAGCATGCCCAAGAAGGGCGCGGCATAGAACCGGCCCTTAGATGGCAGCTGGCCAGACTGCTTCAGCCGCGCGCCGAAGCGCGGCGAAAGCTTTGGGTTCAAGATGACAATGGCCTCGGTGGGTGTCATGCCGGCTTTGGTGCCGCCCATGACAAGGAGGTCCACGCCCAGCGTCTTGATCGCCTTCAGATCGAACCCCGCAGCTGCGGCGTTGCCCAGTCGGGCTCCATCAAGATGGATGCCCAGGCCTTTGGCCTTGGAGGGCCCGATCAGCGCGCCTAAGGCCTCGGCGGAATAGACTGCGCCGTATTCGGTGGCGTTGGTGAGCGATAAGGCTGCGGGAGACTGCACGTGGGCCTGCTCCGGCTGTCTGAGCACCTCGGCAAGTGCAGCAACGTCAATCCGGCCCGATGCGCCGGGTAATGGGATCACGCCCAAACCCTGTCCGAAGTGGCCGGGCGCGCCTGTCTCGTCGACCGTCAGATGGGCATGGCGGTGGGCGACGACGGACTCAAAAGGCCGACACAGCGTGGCTGTGCAAATCGCGTTGGCGGCCGTGCCTGAGGCGACGAAGCGAACGTCTGCGTCGGTGTCCAACAGTGCGCAGATCAACTCGGCCGCCTTCGCGGTGATCGTGTCGCCACCGTAGCTCGCCTGGAAACCGGTGTTGGCCGCCACCAGCGCCTGGATAGCTTCTGGCGCAGCCGGCGCGGTGTTGTCGGAGGTGAAATCGTAGCGGGTCATGGAACTGGGATCAGCTGACTGTGGCGTGCATGATGTCGCAGAAGACCTTCATATCGATGTTGCCGCCCGAGACGATGCAAACGATCGGACCGCCGCCCGCCTCGCCCGTGAGGGCGGCAGCTAAGGGCAGGCAGCCGGCACCCTCTGCGATCACGCGAGCTTTCTCGGCCATCAGGCGCATGGCCTGGCGGGTTTGGTCGAGTGTGACGACGATCGCGCCGTCCACCAAGGGCTTCATGCGGTCGAACATGCGCGGGAAGACGCTCTGACCGCCGGCACCGTCGACAAAGGACGCCTGCCACTCAGGGAATTTTTGCGGCGAACCCATGGCGAGCGACCGGGCGAAGGGCGCAGCGGTTTCAGGCTCTGCGGCCCACAGTTTGATGCCCGGTTTGAGGGCTTTGACAGCGCTTGCGACACCCGTAATCAGGCCACCGCCGCCGACGCCGCAGATCACGGCGGCCACGTCAGGGGCATCTTCAAGTATTTCCAGCCCCATGGTGGCGTGGCCGGCGATGAAGTCGTCATCGTCGAAGGGGTGGATGAAGGCCCCTTCGACGCCGGGATAGGCACGCTCGTCAAGCGCGTTCCAGGCGGCCTCGTAAGATACTAAAACAAGCTTTGCCCCCAGGGCCCGCATCCGCTCGAGCTTGGCGATGGGCGCCGTCTCGATGGCTACGACGGTGCAGGGCAGGCCCGCTTTACGTGCGGCATAGGCAACACCCTGGCCCGCGTTTCCGGCGCTGATTGTCCAGACGCCGTGGCTGCGCTTCGAGTGAGAGAGCAGAGCCACGGCATTGGCCGCGCCGCGCAGCTTGTAGGCGTTGATCGGTTGCAGGTTCTCAAGCTTCAGTCGGATGTCGGGAAAGCCGGATCCCAATTCGAGCTTCACTAATGGCGTGCGCACGCAGGTTTCGGCGATGCGGTCCCGGGCCGCATTGATTTCAGCAAGCGTGATGGGTCTGGCAGGCGTGAGGGCCGCAGTCATGCCGGTATCTCTCACACTAGGACTCGCGAGCCCAGTCGCGGACCTCTTGGACGAAAAGGTCCGGTTCTTCCATCGCCGCAAAGTGGCCACCCTGTGGCATGTCCGTCCAGCGAACGATATTATAGGCACGCTCGGCGAAGGCGCGAGGTGGGGCCTGGTAGAGTGGCTCGCCAGGGAAACTGGCGAAGGCCGTCGGCGTTTCGCAACGCTCTCCGGGCTGGAACGCAAGGCCGCCTTCTTCCACCAGGCCGCGATAGTACCAGGCGCCTGTCGCGAAGCTGTCTGTCATGACGTAGAGCATGATGTTGGTCAGGAGCCGGTCTTTGCCGTAGGCCTCGTCCAGCGATTTCTTCGACAGATCAGACCAGTCGTGGAACCGTTCGATGATCCAGGCGGCCTGGCCCACCGGATTTCCGGCGCCCATCCAGCCGATCGACTGCGGCTTGGAGACCTGAAGCCGGAAGTAGGCTCCCATAACGTCCATCATCGCTGCCTGTTTCTGGGCCCAGGCGACCTCAGCCTCGCCCTGCGGTCCGCCGTGGGGTCGGAACCCCAGCATGTTGAGATGGATCGCTTTTGCGTGTGCGCCGTGGTCGCGACCGAGCCACGAGGTAACCATTGCGCCCCAGTCGCCGCCTTGAGCCAGGTAGGTCTCGTAGCCCAGCACGCCGGTCATCAGAGCGTTGAAGAGCCTGGCCGTCGTGCGTTGGCCTACCGGCCGCATAGGCTTCGAGGAGAAGCCGAAGCCAGGGAGGGAGGGTATGATCAGATCAAAGGCATCGGAGGCCGAGCCGCCAAAGCGGCTTGGAAAGGCCAGTTTCTCAATCGCGCCCCAGAATTCGTAGTGCGATCCGGGCCACCCGTGGGTGATGATCAGCGGCCGTTTGCCACCTGCCTCGCCTACGACGTGCAGGAAGTGGATTTCGAAATCTTCGACCCGCGCGGTAAACTGTGGAAAGCGGTTCAGGTCGGCCACCGCCGCGCGCCAATCGTAGGCACCGCTCCAATGCTCGCACAGAGATTTCAGATACGTGCCATCACAACCGTAGGCCCAGCCGTCTGGAACGTCCGGAATTGGCGGCCAAGGATAGGCGCGTACCTGATTCAGCACCGTCTCGACTTGGGCCTCACTCCAGCGGACTTCAAACGGCTTGATCTTGGACATCGCGCGCCTCCCTTGCGAGGAGGACACATCCGGCTTGCCGATGCGGCGGTCAAGCTCGCGCGAAATACTCCAGATCGATCTTCCGTCCGTCCTGCGGCGCAAACCTCGATGTGCGCGCACACCTCAGCCCTTTGAGCGAAGGCCACGCATCAGGGCCTCGTCGAAGCCCCGGTAGATGTTGCGTGCGCCGCCTGGCGGCAACATGCCAGACAGTTCCAAGATCACCGCGCCGTGGATTGCGGCCCAATTCATCAGGCCAATCTGCATGGCGTCGCCGCTCAAAAGGTCCTCGGCGAGGGCGTCTTCAATGTAGGCGGTCATGGTTTTTTGGGCGCGTTGTCCCGCCTTGACCAACTCGGGGTATTTTTCCAGGTTTGGCTGGTTGAAGTCGAACATCAGCTTGTAGGAATGCGGGTGCTCGATGGCGAAGGTGATGTAGGCTTCTGCGACCGCAGCCCCGCGAGCTCGAGCCCCCGTTATGCTCTCTCGCGCTGTCTCCATAGCCTCTGCAAACCTGTTGAAGCCGTTGGCGCGCACGGCCGCCAGAATATCGTCTTTGTCCTCGAAGTAGCGATAGGGCGTCATTGGCGAGACGCCGAGGTCGGCGGCCAGCTGGCGCATTGTGACCGCGTCAGGCCCTTGTTCTGCAAAGAGCCGTTCCGCAGCCTCGCAGAGGCGATCACGGAAGTCGGCAACATCAGACTCTGAAAGGACGCGCGGCATGACCGTGCCAGCCTTGCACGAAAGGGCTTGCGAAATGCTAGTTTTTACCGAATAAATTTACATCGTAAATATCTTGTGAGGCCAGCGATGGACGGCAATTTGCGCATCAACCCCTATTTGGCAGGCAATTTTGCACCCATCCGAAGCGAGGACGATTTCGACCTAACGGTGACTGGCGAAATCCCCGCAGGCCTACGGGGCGCGCTCTTCCGTACCGGTCCTAACCCTCAGTTCGAGCCCCGCGATCCGGACCAGTATCACTGGTTTGGCGGCGACGGCATGGTCCACGGCTTCTATGTCGAGGACGGCAAGGTCCGCTATCGCAATCGCTATGTCCGGACGCCGAAATGGGAGCTGGAACACGAGCATGGTCGGGCTCTGTTTGGTTCAATGGGCAATCCCTTGACCACCGACCCACTGGCGCTTGGCAACGAAGGCGGCGTGGCCAACACCAACATCATGTCGCACGCCGGCAAGGTGTTTGCCCTTGAGGAGGGGCACCACCCCTTTGAAATGGATGCACGCACGCTGGCGTCCAAAGGCTACGCCCGCTCATATAAGGGGCGCGTTACAGCCCACCCGAAGATCGACCCCAAAACCGGCGAGATGGTCTGGTTTGCCTATGGCGTCGGTGACATGCCTCTTTCAGCGGGCATGAGCTATGGCGTCACGGCCGCTGACGGGACAGTTTTGAACCGTCAGGAATTCCAGGCACCTTTCTCGGCCATGGTTCATGACTTCATGGTCACCGAGAACCACGTTCTGTTCCCGGTCCTTCCCCTTACGGGCAGTCTGCAGCGCGCCATGAGCGGGTTGCCGCCCTTTGCTTGGGAACCGGATAAGGGTGCCTATGTCGGTGTGATGCGCCGCGACGGCTGCGTCTCTTCCATCCGCTGGTTCAACACTTCGGCCTGCTACGTCTTCCATCCGCTGAATTCGTGGGAGGATGGCGACACGTTGGTTTGCGATGTGATGCGCTACAACGTGGCACCGCTTTTCCCGAAACCGGACGGCTCGCCTGGCGATAAGTCAGCTGCCCGACTGGTGCGTTGGAGGTTTGATCTTGCGGGCAACTCGGACGCCATCAAGGAAGAGGTGCTCGACGATCTCGATGGCGAGTTCCCGAGGGTCGATCCACGCGTCGAGACGCGCAAACACCGGCACGGCTGGTATGCTGCTGACCCCGGCGGCAGGGCAGGCGTGCGTCTAAACGCCATCGCACATCTCGACCTTCAGACCGGCAAGCGGCAGGTCTATGCGTTGCATGGCGGCGATGCGACCTCCGAGCCGGTATTTGTACCGCGGTCCACAAACGCCGAAGAAGGTGACGGTTGGATCACGGCGGTGATCTATCGCGCCGGCGAGGATCGCAGCGACTTCGTGGTCTTTGACGCCCTCGACGTCGCTGCAGGCCCGATCGCGACGGCAAAGATGCCTCGCCGCGTGCCCTTCGGCTTTCACGGCAACTGGATCAGCCTCTAGACTTGAAGGGTCCAGCGCCGGTCGACCTATGCGCGGGAATTGTCCTTGATGAACCGCAAAACGGGTTCGGACGCAGGCGGCTCAAGACTCGGTCCTGATCGGACCTGAAGGGTGCGGCCGTCGGCTACGCGCTGCGCCATGCGATGCGCCGGCAGTGCGTCGGGTTCGCGCACCCTGAAGTTTGGGCTGACAGCGCCGGCGTGGGCCTTGCTTGTCTTACCAATCTCAAAAGTACCGCCCCTTGGCCTGGCAGCGGCTGCACACCGTGAATGTCTGAGTGAGTCGGACCCCGGCATAGAGCCCATGGCGGTCGCCGACTTTCTCGCGTGCCGCGCTGAGCGACAGGATCGTCTGTGAAGGCAGGGTGTAGGCGATCGTTCCGGTGTAGGTCTCGTCCTTGCGCAGCGGCTCCACGCGGTCTGTGGTCCAGCGGTGGGCCGTCGTAAGGTCGAAGACCCATGGACCGCTCATGTACTCGGCCGAGCCGCTGAGGTAATCGCGCGTGCGCCCGACGACCCCCTGGTAATTGTCTCGCCGGGCGGCTTCAACGTAGAACCGCAGTTGTGTGTAGTGGTAGCTCAACGTGTCCGCCACGCTGCCCCGCAGCGGAATGGATACGTCGCCGCCGACGGTCGTCCACCATTCCCCGTCCTGGGCGCCGTAGGTCTTGCCCCAGCGGATCACACTCGCCTGGTAGCTCATGTGCGCCGAGTGGCCGACGGGCATATTCAAGACGTCGTAGGTGGCCATGAAGTTCTCGGGCCACTTGGTGTTGCCGACCCCACCGTCCTTGTAGTGGATCATCCCCTCGTTGAACGGGAAGCTTTCGTGCAGGAAGGTCCGGTCGACCATGAAAGCGGATAGGGAAAGCTGGCGCCAGCCTGAATTCTCGTTCCCGTAGACGTGGATCTTCTCGACCCCCAGCATGTCACTGGGCTCGTATCCCTCTTCCGGCTCCTCGATGAAATCTGACGCATACGGACCCGGCAACAGGGCGTAAGCCCGGCCGAAATCCTGCACGAACTTGCCGGCTCGCCAGTCTCCGTAGCGCAGATAAAGTTCCTTCATCTTGCCGCCTTCACGACGGTCGAGCCCCCTATTTATGAACAGGTCGCGGTTTGGATTAGTGGCGGCTAGCGGCTGCCTCGGCTTGAACTGGAACAAGCCGTCCAGCGACAGGGCGTCGTTGAATTCGACCAACAGGGTCGAGTCGCTCCAGAACACCGTCCCGGGTCCCCGGTCCGGGCCGTCCTTGACGCCCATGTGCGCGTAATCGACGCTGGCCACGGTATCGAAGCTGATCTTGGGCCAGCCGCCGACCTCGACCGGGGTGGCGTCGTGGTCCGCTGGCAGCGTCTGTATCGCGCGGGCCTGGGCCGGATTGGCGCCTGTCGGCAGAGACGGCTGCGTCTGGGCGAAGGCGCAGGACGCGGTCAGGGTCGCCAGGGCCGCTCCGCCGATGAAGGCTCGGCGCAGCCGGGTTGGTCTGTCACCGGGCATGGGTGGTTCTGTTTTTGGCCAAGGCGTCGCCATCCTCCATGTGGGCCTGATCCATCCCGGTCATCTCCATCGGGCCCTCCGGCATCGGGCCGACTTTGGGGTCGTAAACCTCGATTTGGGACATCATGCCTTTGTCCTCGTGCTCGAGTATGTGGCAGTGGAACATGAACCGGCCGATGATGGTGGGATCGGTAAAGGCGAGGCGGATCTTCACCTCGCCGTGGATCGGAACGTTGATTGTGTCGACCAGGCCGTCGAACGGCACGCGACGGCCGTTCTCGCTGATGACCTGGAACGCCACCTGATGGATGTGGAAGATGTGCAGCTCATCCGACGCATTTCGGATGGCCCACTCCTCGATGTTGCCCAGCGGAACCTTCACATCGACGCGGTCGTGATCGAACACCGCATGGTTGATGAAGAACAGGCCGGTCACCGGGTCCTCTGAAAAGGAAACCAGGCGCTGAGCGTCGATATGGTCGCCGGGGATCGGCTTTCCGGCACCGGCGCTGGCGACGGTGAGCGGTCCCAGCGGGGCTGGCGGCGGCTGCGACGGGTTGGGAGCCGACTGCATCAGGGCCAGGTTCTGGGCCGCGAACATGTCACCCGCCGGCCCCGTTGTGGTCTTTTCCGCCACCAGTTTGTAAGCGCCCGCCTTGCCAGCCGTCACCAACAGGTCGATCCGTTCGCTCGGCCCGAGGATGACTTCGCGAACCGTCTCGGGGTGGAGGACGGGGTGCGAGTCGCGGCCCACGACGGTGAAGCTATGGCCGTCGAGAGCCAGCCGGAAATAGGTGTTGGCCGTTTGGTCGCTCAGACGCCACAGCTGGGTCTCGCCGGGGCGAATATCAATCCGCGGCATCACTTGGCCATTGATCGTTTTGATGACGGCATGGAAGGGCTTGGGCACGCGATTGAGCTCACCCTTTCCGTCGGGCGAAAACTCCTTCAGGGCGAACAGGCGCTCCTTCAGCGGCGCGGTGGCCGGAACCTCGTCCTGGAAGCCCTGGATGACCAGGGTCCCGCTGAGGCCCCCCATCAACTGCCGTTCGGCGAAGCCGTGGCCGTGGGTATGAAACCAGTAGAGGCCGGGCGGATGATCCTTCGGGATCGGAATGTCGTAGTCCCAGCTCTGGCCGGGCCCGACCATGTGCATCGAATCGTCGCCGTGGCCCTTGGGCGACACCTCGAGGCCGTGGAAATGGATGTTGGTGGCCTGGGGCAGGTGGTTGACGAGGCGCAGGTGCAGCACGTCACCGGGCTTCAGCCGCAGGACAGGCCCGCCGTAGACCCCGTTGTAGGTCGCGCCCTTGATGGTCACCCCGCCGAGTTGAACCGGCGTCTCCTTCGCCTCCAGGGTGACGTTCAGCTGACCGTTCTGGCTTCGATACTCGAGAGGCGTGGCGAGCGGCTCCACCGCCGCGCTCGGCGATGGGTTGGCGCTGGAGTGAAACAGGCTGTCGAACTGGCCGGCGTTCGCGGCCAGAGGTATCGCCATAAAAATCAGAGTGCCGGCCACGGCAAAGCGCCCGAGCCCGGCATGGGCGATGCGCTTAAGGCGCTCGAGATGCAGGAACACTTTGAAATCCTTTAAAATAGGGGCTCGGAGCAGGGAGGAAGTAGCAATGCCCATCTCAAACTGCAATCTTGACGGCAGTAGAAAGCAGCAATCGATTTCGCCGCCGATGATAATACTTGTAATTCCCAAGCTATAATTTGGAATAGAGGGCCGGTCGTGTCCCATCGCATGGTGTAACCGCCGCGGGGTGGTCGCCGCCACGCTGACAGGCGAAGTCTAAAGGGTCGCCGTTTTAGAGGCTGTTTTGACAATGGCCTGTGAGGGATTTCGCGCGGGGTGGTGTTGTGTTCAAGCTCTGTATTTGGACAGAGCAGAGCCGTGGGCGGATGGCCCGGATCGCCAAGAAGACCAAGCGCTACCCGTCGGATCTGACGGACGAGGAGTGGGCTGAGATCGCGCCGCTGATGCCGAAGCCTGGGCGTCGCGGTCGCCCGCGGGAGATCGAGTTCCGCGAGGTGATCAATGCGGTGCGCTACCTGGTGCGCTCGGGGTGCGGCTGGCGGATGCTGCCGATCCATTTTGGTCCCTGGCAGACGGTCTACGGCTGGTTCCGGGAACTGGCGCGCCGCTTCTTGTTCCAGACCATCCATGACTTGGCCGTGATGGTGGACCGCGAGCGGGCCGGGCGCGAAGTCAGCCCCTCGGCGGGGGTGATCGACAGCCAGTCCGTGAAGGCCCCGGCCGCTGGCGGGACAAGAGGTTACGACGCCGGCAAGAAGATCGTCGGGCGCAAGCGGCACATCGCCGTCGACACCGACGGACGGTTGTTGATGGTTCATCTGACGCCCGCCGACATCTCCGACAGCGCCGGCGCCCAGGTGATCTTGGACGGCATCCGCAAGCGCTGGCCATGGGTGAAGCATCTGTTCGCCGAAGGGGCCTACGACCGGCTGCAGCTGATGGACAAGGCCGCCTAACTCGACTTCGTCATCGAAGTGATCCGCCGGTCAGACGACCATAAGGGCTTCCAGGTCCTGCCCCGCCGCTGGGTCGTCGAACGCACCTTCGGATGGATGACCCGCTGGCGGCGACTGGTCCGCGACTACGAGGCGCGCCTCAACGTCTCCGAAGCCATGATCCTCGTGGCCATGGGCGGCAATCTAATGCGCCGAAACGCTCACTCGTGATTTTCCAAACGGACTCTCAGGGCTGGGGCGGGTCTCGGTCGACGGAGAGGCCATGATTCTGTCCTGTTCAAGCGGCATCGCTTCTCATCGGCTGTCGTCCGCTATGCCGTGTGGCTCGATTTCATGAACCCGCTGAGCATTCGTGACGTCGAGCAATTGAAGGCCCAGCGCGGCATCGAAGTTAGGCGCGAGGCGGTGCGCTGCTGAGTGATCAAGTTCGGTCCGATGATCGCGGCGAACCTGCGTCACCGGACTGCGCCAAGGCGACGCTGGTGCCTGGATAAGATGGCGGTGAAGATCCTTGGGAGGCGCATCTCACTGTGGCACGCGATCGATTGGTCTGACCCCCTGCGCAACGTCAAAAAGCCAACCCCGTGAGACGTTACCCATCTGGCGAAGGTTCTGCTCGCTGGTCTGATGCGGATTGACCTTGTTGGCTTGCTGATAAGTGGCGCGTTCAAACTGACTCTTCCGAAGCCTCAGATACTCAACGATCACATCCTTGAACCGCTTATTATCAAGGGGAAGGTTGTCACGCTTCTTGACGCGGATCTTGTGGAAGAACTCGTCGGCAACGCCCGACCCGCCATCTCCTGCCCTCCCCAAAACCGGGACGGCTGTCGAGCACGACTGAGGCGATATCGAGTCCGCGAACTTCTGAGTCAGGACACTAGCCCTCCAGTGCCCCATAGACCGCCCTCTGGAACATGGGCAGGGCAACGCGCCCGCCCATGCGCTGGCCGGTCGCCAGTTGGGCGGCCAGTTCCGGCCCGAGCGGCATGGAATTCTGGATCAGGTAGATCAGGATCATGTCCTGTTCGGGATCGGCCTGCCACCAGGTTCCAAAGGCACCCGGCCAGCCCACCGAGCCCTTGGACCCGGCGCCCATCCACGCCTGCTTTTCCGGGTCGACGATGACGGACAGGCCCAGGCCAAATCCCTGGCCCAGCCAGAAGGGGATACCCATGAAAGGAAACTGCCTCTGGGCCTCGGTCAGGCGATTGGCCATCATCAGAGACAGGGTTTCCGGCTTCACCAGGCGAACCCCGTCGAGTTCACCGCCGCTCAGGATCATACGGGCAAACTTCAGATAGTCATCGGCTGACGAGATCAGGGCGCCACCGCCGCCTTCGAACACCGGCGGGCCATCGCTATGGGGGAAGGAGACATCCTCCAGTGGCGTGCCAGCCTCTCCGGCCCGGTAGAGCTTGGCCATGCGGTGGCGCTTTTCGGGGGGGCACCAGAAGTCGGTGTCGGCCATGCCCAGCGGCCCCAGTATGCGCTCCTTGAGCACCTCACCCAGGGTCTTGCCCTCTATGCGCGCCACCAGGAAGCCCAGAACGTCGGTGGCATGGCTATAGTGAAACCGTTCGCCTGGCGGATAGCTCAGGGGCAGCGTGCCCAGGGCCGCAAGCCAGGCGTCCGGCGTCAAGGTGCCACCAAGGGGTGCGCCCAGCCTTTGCTCATAGGCCTGCCCAATCGGCCCCACGGAGGTAAAGCCATAGGCCAGGCCGGACCGGTGGGTCAGCAGGTCCTCGACGGTGATCTCTCGCGGTGCGGGATAGGTGTCGTCCAGCGGACCCTCTGCGTCCTTGAGCACCTGCATATTGGCGAGTTCCGGTAGCCAACGGGTGACCGGATCGCTGAGGCTCAGCTTGCCATCCTCCATCAGCATGAGGGTGGCCAGCGAGGTGATCGGCTTGGTCATGGAGGCAATGCGGAACAGGGTATCTCGCGTCATGGGCAGGTCACTGGCAATATCGCGCAGGCCGACCGTATCGACCTGGGCTACCTCACCCTTGCGCCAGATCAGCGTGACAAAACCGGACAGGTCGCCCGCCTCCACCACGGCCTTGAGGCCTGGACCGATCTGGGCCAATCCAGAAGGCGAAAAGCCCGTCTTCGTCTGATCGTTCGCCATGGCGTCAAGCCTCCCCTGCCGAGGGCACGGTGCCCACGGTCTGATTTGACACCATCATAGCGCCGGCGCCGCTAGGGCAGGTCAAGCGGGTCTAGGGTCTCACCGGCATAGGCCCGCGTTGAAAGCTGTGAGCTTCCTGCCTCTGTCCTTTGGATGAGCCCGTCTGTCGCCACAAATGTGATGCTTGTTGTGGTGGTCGCGGTGATCCCGCTGCTGGCCTGTGCGCCATAGGCTCCGAGAGGGGTTGGTAAGGATCATCTCGACGCCGCCGTCTCTCGCCTCCAGATTCGCTGTCATGGTCCTTGGGAACCGCCCTCAGGCCGCTGAAAACTGGGCGCGGTGCTTGCCGACGGCGTTGGCATAATAGGCCTTGAGTTGGATCATGTCGGTGTCGATGTCTTGGGTGGGATGGAAGACGTCAGCGACGCAGATCGTGCGGGTGCCATAGTCGAGGACGGTGACGATGATCGGCACCGCGGCCTGCTTGGCAATCTGGTAAAATCCGGTTTTCCAGACGGCGGTTAGGCTGCGGGTCCCTTCGGGCGGAACCAGGAGCAGCATGTCTGATGATGCGACAATGGCCTGGCTCATGGACTGCACCAAATCATGGCTTGCCGAGCGGTCAATGGGCACGCATCCCAGCGCGCGAATAAGGCCGCCAAACGGACCTGTGGTCAGGCTCTGCTTGCCCATCCAGCGCAGGCCAATGCGGTAATAGCCGGCTGCAGCCAGCATATAAATCCCATCCCAGTTGGAGGTATGGGGCGCCGCCAGCAAGACCGCCTTCTTCACATCGGGCCAATCGCCCCGCATCTTCCAGCCTGAAAGCGACAAAAAAGCGTGGCAAATCAGCTGGATCAGCTGGACCCTAAGGCCGCGATAGGGCGCAGTTCTCGCCGTCTTGTCTTCCTGCCCCATGGCTCCCCCCGACCTTTTGTCCACGTCTTATAGGCCAAGGTGGTGAAGGCTCGAAGATTCGCGACAGGCAGGGTCCGTTGTGGCGCACTCCAGCTCCGCGTGGAGAAAAAAATCAGGGGCAGGTCAACCTGAGATCGATCACATAAAGAAGTAGAAATAGACGATGGTCTGCCTCCGTCTCATCCCTTCGGTTCGTCCGATGGGACGACCAGAGCCGTCGTATAGCCTGTCACCGTCTAAGCGACCGATTTGACGACCTGATCCGTCATAAAACCTTTCGCCATCAACGCGTCCGATTAGGCGACCAGGTCCATCGTAGATGCGATCACCATCAATTCGCCCAATCGGTCTTCCCGATCCGTCGTAAATGCGATCCCCGTCAATTCTACCAGTCGGTCGCCCAGAGCCGTCATAGACGCGGTCACCGTCAATTTTTCCGATGCGTCGACCAGATCCGTCAAACATTGCCTGGGCAAATGCGATATTCGCGGAAAGCAATGCGCTGATCAGCAATCCTGTAAATACGGCTCGCTTCATTTCCCAGTTCCCTTTGCGATTGAGCGTGTCGGTACCACCGAATTTGTAGGCGCCTAATACAGCCAAGGATCAGTCAAATCAGGTTCAGCCGAGACCAGGTTGAGATCAAACCTGTCTAACATCTGTCTAACAAACGGGGTTCAGCACCGCTAAAATACCATTTGCACAGCATTCTGACTGCCTGAAATCCCCACGCAGCAACTCGGCGATCGACCAGACCAAAGAGCCAAGCGTCTTGATGTCCGTATTTGCCACTTGTCGCCGTCCCGTCGCCTGTCAACCTGATCAAAGCCGTCACAGGCTTTGCAACCTAAGCGTTAGAGGCAACTATCTACCGCATCAAATCGAATATCGTCGGTAAGCGAGGCTTATCCCCCACCTTGCGCGGGTCCGCTACGGGGTGATCATCCAGGCCGCTGAGCCTGGAAGTTTCGCATATATGTTTGAGAGTATGTCCAACCACAGCCGCCCGTATGGGCGTGGCCTGACCCCCTTGAAGTGATCCATCCCTTATGTTGGTCCGAGGACCATTTGGATGGATGGAACGATGGCAAGGAAGCACCACAAGCCCGAAGAGATCGTCGCCAAGCTGCGGCAGGTTGATGTCCTGACGGCGCAG